>JAFTWX010000077.1 GCA_017465095.1 Lachnospiraceae bacterium
GAATCTTTTTAATCCCGTCCCGTCTGGCATCGCAGCCGTGATGGCTACTACCTTTTCGTCTCTCTCCCCGAGCTTGTTCATTACCGTGGCAAACACATCGGTATAATTGGCCTTCGTACGGGGTTTCTTCGGAAGTCCGGTCTCAATCTCAAACGGCTCTGCCCCATGGAATCTTGCCGGATGTCTCTCTGCCGGCTTGTACCCTTTTCCCTTCTGGGTAATGGCATGAATCAGCACCGGTCCGTTGATACGTTTTGCCTCTTTGATTACCTTGACAAGCCCCTGAATGTCATGACCGTCTACCGGTCCCAGATATTTAATGCCCATGTCTTCAAAAAACATACCCGGAATCACTAAATGTTTCAAACCGTTTTTGGCATTCTGAATCTTTTTGACGATGGATGCACCGTATTTCGGCATCTCCAAAAGACGATAATAAATGCTGTCCTTTAAATCCAAATATTTCGCATCGGTACGGATGCTGTTCAGGTAGGAGGACACACCTCCCACATTTTCGGAAATGGACATATTGTTATCATTCAAAACAATGATGTAATTCTTTTCCAGACGTGCTGCATTGTTCAGTGCTTCATAGGCCATACCGCCGGTCAGGGAACCGTCACCGATCACTGCCACGACCGTATGATCCTCTCCCAAAAGATCCCGCGCCTGCACAAGACCAAGTCCCGCTGAAACAGAAGTGGAACTGTGTCCCGTATCAAAGCTGTCGCAGTCACTTTCTTTTCGCTTCGGAAATCCGCTGATACCGCCGAACTTACGCAGAGATTCAAAGCCATCTCTTCTTCCTGTAAGTATCTTGTGAGTATAAGCCTGATGTCCCACATCCCACACAATCTTGTCCAGAGGAAGTTCCAGCGCCAGATGAAGCGCCATGGTAAGTTCCACCGCACCGAGATTCGATCCCAGATGTCCTCCTGACACACTGATTTTTTCTATGAGAAAATCACGGATTTCCTGAGCAAGTATATCCAGGTCTTCCGGATTTATCTGTTTTATATCATTTGCTTTTGTAATCTTATCAAGCAGCATAATCTACCTCTTCATAGCCGGTTATTTTTTTCTGTCAATCAGACTCATAATGAGCTGATCCAAAAATTCATGTTCTCCCGGCACCTGTTCCAAAAGCGCAACCGCTTCTTTTGACAGCAGTTCCACCTGTTTTGCAGCCTCCTCGACACCTGCGTGCGTCACATAGGTGGCCTTATTGTTTTTCTCATCGCTTCCGATCGGCTTTCCGAGTTCCTGCCCGTCACCGATCACATCGAGAATGTCATCCTGAATCTGAAAAGCCACACCGATATTGTAACCGATTTTTTCCATGGCATCGACATCACTCTGCCCGGCGCCCGCCAGCACAGCACCGATCATCAGTGCAGACTGTATCAGCGCAGCCGTCTTATTTTCATGAATGAACAAAAGCTGTTCTTTTGTGAGCGGAATCTGTCTTTTCTCCGCCTCCACATCACAAACCTGACCGCCGACCATTCCGAAAATTCCGGCCTTGCGCCCTAATATCATCATGGCCTTTTCCGCCGGAATATATCCCGGTTTCATCTCAAAAGCTAAGGCCGCTGTTTCAAATGCATAATTTAAAAGCGCATCTCCCGCCAAAACCGCCATGGCCTCGCCATATACCACATGGGTGGTTTTCCTGCCGCGACGGTATTCATCATTGTCCATCACTTCCATGTCATCATGTACAAGGGAGTATGTGTGAATCATCTCAAGCGCCGCCATAAACGGACGGATAATCTCCTCCGAGCCGCCGAACATGCGATAGGTTTCCGCCATAAGCAGCGGACGAAGTCTCTTTCCCCCGACCTTCACGCTGTAATTCATAGCCTCAAGAACCGTCTTTTGATTTCCCTCTTCCTTCGGCAGATAAGATAAAATAATATCCTCTGTCTCTTTTGTTTTCTGCACAAGCAACTCATCAAAACTCATCGGTATTTCCTCCCTGCGAAAGCACTTTCACTTCCTTCTCCACTTTGTCAATCATACCGTTACAGAGATTCACAAGGGAAATCCCTTCCTTGTATGCAGTAAAAGAATCCTCAAGGGAAGTCTCCGGATTCTCCAATTTTTCTATTACTGTCTCTAAATTTTCAAACGCTTCCTCCAAAGAAAGCTTCTTTTCTTCACTCATTCTTCTCTCCTGCTGACACTCTGTGCCACTGCTTCTACGGTTCCGTTCTGCAGATAAATATGCATCCTGTCGCCTTCTTTGACTTGCCCGATATCGGTAATCGGCTTTTCGTCCCCGCCGGTCACGTAAGCATATCCCTGACTCAATTTTGTTAGCGGTGACAAACTTTCTAATTTGGCCGCACACACTTTCAGTTCATTTCTCTTTGCAAGCAAAACAGCCTCCATGCGGTGATTTAACTGTTCCTCCATGGAAATAATACGCATGCGCTGTTCTTTCATTATGGCTTGCGGAGATACGTTTTTCAGCCGAAGCGCAAGATTTTCCGCATGCATTCTCTCCCTGCTGCATCTCGTCAGCATCGTATCGGTCAGCTGCCTTGCATACTGGGAAATCTGCGAAAGCACCGCCTCCATATCACACACAGCAAGTTCTGCTCCTGCCGACGGTGTCGGCGCACGCAAATCCGCCACATAATCAATAATCGTCGTATCGGTTTCATGACCTACCGCCGAAATAACCGGAATACTGCAGTCAAATACCGCCTGCGCCACCTCGCGGCTGTTAAAGGCCCACAAATCCTCAATGCTTCCGCCGCCGCGGCCGACAATCATCACGTCCACGCCTTCCTTTTCCAGCGCCCGGATACCTTTCACAATACTCTCTACCGCATAATCCCCCTGCACAATGGCCGGATATAACACGATTTCAATATAAGGATTTCTCCGGGTCGCAACCTGTATGATATCCCGTACCGCAGCTCCGGTAGATGCCGTGACAACACCGAGTTTCCGCACAAAACGCGGAATCGGCTGTTTGTAACAATCATCAAACATCCCCATTTCCAAAAGCTCGCGTTTCAGCTTTTCATACTGCTCATACAGTGCTCCGCCACCCGACTGTTCAATCACCTTGGCGTATAGCTGGTATTTCCCGTCCCTCTCGTACACATCCACCGATCCGCCTGCAATCACCTCAAGTCCGTCCACAAGACGGAACGAAAGCCCGCTGCGGTTCCCGGCAAACATGACACACGAAATAGCAGCTCCACTGTCTTTTAAGGTAAAATAAATGTGACCGGAGCCATGGTATTTCACATTGCTCAGTTCGCCCTTAATAAAAATGGAACTGCATAAAAAATCCTGGGTAAACATATTTTTAATGTAACTGTTAATTTGGCTTACGGAATATACATTCTGCTTCATTGCCTATTTTTCTTCCTTTGGCACAAACTTGGCAAGGACACCGTTGATAAACGCCGGCGACTCATCCGCTGCAAACTTTTTAGCAAGCTCTACCGCCTCATTGATCGCTACGGAATCCGGAATGGTCTCATCAAACACAATCTCATACACGGCAAGTCGCATGATGGCAAGCTCTATTTTGCCCAAACGGCTCACATTCCATCCAACGGACTTCTCATTGATCAATTTATCAATCTCATCCAATTTTTCCAAAATGCGGTCAAATTTGTCCTGAATCTGCTTCTGTTCTTTTTCTGTCAAGCCTTCCTGCTGCTCTTCCTCAAAGAAAAACTCTGCCTGCTGGGCAAGCTCTTCCTCACCGTTAAACGCAACACGAAATACCAGTTGAAATACTTTTTCTCTCAGTTTACTTCTGCTCATCTGCTAGTCCTAACTCTAATGTTTATTTCTCTTCCTGCATGTTGACTCCGGCAATGCGGATGTTGACATCGGATACCGTAAGTCCTGTCATATTTTCAACTGCAGTTTTTACTTTATTCTGAACATTCTGGCATGTCTGCGGAATGTTGTGTCCGTACTGGATCATGATGGCAAGCTCCATGGAAACCACACCTTCAATCACTTCCACTTTTACACCCTTGGTAAGTTTCTTCATACCAACTTTGCTCATAAGCTCATTGGTAATATTACCAACTAATGCAGAGACACCGTCCACCTCTGTTGCAGCGAGGGATGCAATCATCGCAACTACATCGTCTGCAATCTGCACAACGCCTAATTTATCGTCTTCTTTCAAATTGTAAGTACCACGCTCTGTCATATCTTTTTCCATGTTGTGGTCCTCCTTTCAATATTTAACAATATACAGAAATTATATCAAATCTTCTTCTATTATTCAATCCAGAAAATAAGTGTATACAAATCATCGTTACAGCTGTAAGAAACACTCCGGAAGCTGTCCAGATATTGAAAAACCAATTCCTCCGTAATCAGGCTGTTTTTCACCTGACCGTACAGTCCGCTGTCGCTGCACATGAACGTAACATAGCCTGCCCCGCTGCTTTTTGCCCGTTCAAACAGATCGGACAGAGCCTCTTCGTCATAAACATTCAAATACAGACCTTCCCGCACATAATAATTATTTCTCGTGGAAATACAAGCCGGAAGAGGTACCACGTTGTCAATCGTATGAGATCTGGATATCTGTTTGGTGGTAATGAGAAAATACTCATAATTGACGGAACGGGGATCCTTCGTCGCAGTCGCACTTCCAGGCCGAACATATCCGGCATCTCCCCAGGTCGGATCCATATAATAATAATCTCCGTCCACGCGAACCAGATTCCACGAATGGAAATCATTTTCTACTCTTCCGTACGCCATGGTAATCTCAACGCCCATGCGCATCAAAATATACTGCGCCGCCTTGGCATAGCCCTGACACACACTTTGTCCGTTTAAGAATACAGAACAGATATTTTGATTGTTTTCACAGTTGAGCACATATTTCGTATGTTCGATGATATACTCGTACACATATTTGACGGTTGCATATTCGTCCCCGCCGGCCGGAGCCTGCGATATACACCGCTCCACATAAGCATCAATCCCCTGCTGACAGCTCTCCTGTTCTTCCTCCGTCATGTGATAACCCGGAGTAAAAGTGAGCTTCACAACGTCAATTCCGCGCAGCTGTTTTTCCAGCGTGTAAGAGGCAGAATAAAAAATTTCCGGATGGTCGTTCATGACACACTGGTATATTTTATCCACTACCGCATCGTCCAGTGTCTCCAGCACCACATCTTCTCTCGAAGTGACGGACTCGTATATCTGTCCATAGATAATCTGTTCCTGCTCTGCCAACGCATTGTAATAATAGTAAGGCGTAACAGAATCCGATTCCTGCCCTGACTCCTCCGCCTCGGCAGAAGACGATGTCTCCTCCGCATAGCTCACATTGGAAGATTCAGATTCGGAATATCCCGCATCCGCACTTGCCGCATCCGTGATACTCCTATCAGGCAAGACAGAATCCGGCAAAAACGCCTCCAGCATAATTCCCGCAATGCAGATCAGCCCCAATAATGCAATTATATTTCTAAACTTTTCACTCATACTTTAATTTTTACCAAATTCTGACAGTTCTAATCCTTCGTTTCGATTTAATACCATCTGCACGCTCCATTCGTTGATGAAAAGAAGAAGCGGTCTCTCTTTCAGGTCGGTTACCTTTTTCATATCCGAAGTGCCTACGATACGGTTCAAATCAATGTCATCATTTTCCACCCAACGGATATATTCATACGGCAACGGTTCCAGTCGGATTTCTACGTTGTACTCATTTTCCAGACGGTATTTGAGCACGTCAAACTGCAGCACACCGACAACTCCCACGATAATCTCTTCCATACCGGTGTTAAACTCTTTAAAAATCTGGATAGCACCTTCCTGTGCAATCTGCGTGATACCTTTTACAAACTGCTTTCTCTTCATCGTATCCATCTGACGCACTCTGGCAAAATGTTCCGGTGCAAAGGTCGGAATGCCTGCATATGCAAAGTTTTCCTTTGGCATACAAATCGTATCACCGATGGAGAAAATACCCGGATCAAACACACCGATGATATCGCCGGCGTAAGCCTCGTCCAAAATCTTGCGGGAATCCGCCATAATCTGCTGTGGCTGAGAAAGACGCATCACTTTGTTTCCCTGCACATGCTTTACTTCCATGCCCGCATCAAACCGTCCGGAACAGATACGCATGAAGGCTACCCTGTCACGGTGCGCCTTGTTCATATTGGCCTGGATTTTAAACACGAACGCCGAAAAATCATTTTCCACCGGATCAATCGGTCCCTTATCCGAAATACGCGGAAGCGGTGTCTGTGTCATTTCAAGGAAATGCTTCAAAAATACTTCCACACCGAAGTTGGTCAGCGCCGAGCCGAAAAATACCGGTGTCAGATTTCCTTTCTGAACCTCTTCCAAATCAAACTCTGCACTTGCCCCGTCCAAAAGCTCGATTTCATCCTGCAAAAGAGAAAATGCATCCTCTCCGATCTGTGCGGTAAGCTTGTCCGCATCGTCCACGGAAATAATTTCTGTCTCGCCTTCCTTTGTTCCCTTTTCCGTATCGGAAAACGTGAACACATTGCGGGACTTTCTCTCATACACGCCCTTAAATTCTTTTCCGGAACCGATCGGCCAGTTCACCGGACATGTTGCAATGCCGAGTTCTTTTTCAATTTCATCCAAAAGTTCAAATGTATCATTGGCATCGCGGTCCATCTTGTTGATAAAGGTAAAAATCGGAATTTTACGCATGACACATACTTTAAACAGCTTTCTCGTCTGTGCCTCGACACCCTTGCTGGCATCGATCACCATCACGGCAGAATCCGCTGCCATCAGCGTACGGTACGTATCCTCCGAGAAGTCCTGATGTCCCGGGGTATCCAGAATATTGATGCAAAATCCGTCATATTCAAACTGCAGTACGGAAGATGTAACGGAAATACCTCTCTCCTTCTCAATCTCCATCCAGTCGGAAACCGCATGTCTGGCTGTCGCCTTTCCTTTTACGCTTCCCGCCAGATTGATAGCACCTCCGTACAACAGGAATTTTTCCGTCAACGTCGTTTTACCCGCATCCGGATGGGATATGATGGCAAACGTTCTTCTCTTATTAATCTCTGCACTATAATTGCTCACTTTTTGTTTCCTCCAACTCTTATGTTCCTTACTTACAGCATACTGCTGCCCGATATATCACCGCTCACGCCGAGATAAGAAAGCACCGTGGCGCCGATGTCCGCAAACGTGGACCGGGTCCCGAGATTTTCTCCCGCAATCTTCTTTCCGTAAATCAAACAAGGAGTGTACTCCCTGGAATGATCCGTAGACTGCACGTAACCCGGATCGCATCCGTGATCCGCCGTGATAATCAGTATGTCATCCTCCCTCATACCATCCATGATCTGAGGCAGTTTTTCATCAAAATAAGCAAGCGCCTTTGCATAGCCGTCAATATCATTTCGGTGGCCGTACAGCATATCGAAATCTACCAGATTGACAAAGCAAAGTCCCTCAAACTCTTTTTCCAGATAACCGAGCGTCTTCTCAATACCGTCGGCATTTCCTGTCGTGTAGACATGCTCCGTGATTCCGGCGCCGGCAAAAATATCAAAAATCTTTCCGACCGCAATCACATCCTTACCCGCCTCCGCCAAATAGGAAAGCATCGTCTTCTTCGGCGGCTGAAGCGAATAATCGTGTCTTCTCGATGTTCTTGTATAATTGCCGCTCTCTCCGACAAACGGACGGGCAATGACTCTGCCGACTCCGTGCTCACCCACAAGCATTTCACGGGCTGTTTTGCAATATTCATAAAGCTGCGTTACCGGAACCACATCCTCGTGCGCAGCAATCTGGAATACGCTGTCCGCAGATGTGTACACAATCAAATCTCCCGTTTTCACATGCTCATCGCCATACACTTTGATAACCTCCGTACCGGAATACGGCTTGTTGCAAAGTACGCCCCGCCCTGTCTTCTCGCTGAACATGCGAAGGACATCTTCCGGAAACCCTTCCGGATAAGTCGGCAAAGGCTTTTCGGAAACTACACCTGCAATCTCCCAGTGTCCGATGGTGGTATCCTTACCATTGGATGTCTCCGTCATGCGTGCAACTTTTGCAGCCGGTGTTCCGGTCGCCGGCACCTTCCCCGCCACGTCAACACCATCTATATGGAACAGACCAAGCCGCTGCATATTCGGCATATGAAAATATTCTGAAGTCGCGCAGGAGCCGATAGTGTTGGTTCCCGCATCCTTGTACGCATCTGCGTCCGGCATCGCTCCGATTCCGAAGCTGTCAAGTACAATCAAAAAAACTCTCTTCATAATCTTTCCTCCTTCTCTGTCTGTATTCTTCCCGCTTTTTTCCAAATTAAAGTATATCACAACCGACACTTTTTGACACTATTTTTCTGCCACCGGCGAAATAATGATATTCTCAGCAGAAATTCCCGTTTTCCGCTGCACGATATCTTCAATCTGTGCCCTCTGTGCATCGCTCAGGGATACAGCACCCACAATCACATCCGCCGATTCTCCCGTAATGCTCACAACCACATCCGCAAACCCTTTTGCCTCCAGCAGAATCTCAGCCGAACACTCCTTCTGGGCAATGTCCGTCAGCGCAATCATGCTGTCAACCGCCTCCTGTTTTGCACTGTCCGGAAGCTGGTCGGAATTAATGATTTCCATGAGCATTTCCTTATTCTGTGCCCTTGTCTGCTCTTTGAGCAGGTTTGCGCCTGCAATCGAAGTAACCGCCGTTGTACTTGTAAACACCGCCTCGCCCGGTGTCTCCCCGTCGTAATCCTCCGTCACTGCTGCCGTGAGATTTTCCTCTGCCTCTTCATCCAAATAATCGCTGTAAATCATTTCCTCCTCGGAATCCATACTGTCAATGTCTGTCAGCGATGCAGATGCATCCAGTTCATCGGCATCACCCGTAATCAGCGCAAGCTCATCCGTCTCGGTTACGTCCGTGACAGCCGCCAGTTCTTCCTGCCCTGTCACATCCGTAATATCTGCCAGTTCCTCCTGCCCTGTCACGTCAGTCACCTCCGAAACCTGCACCTCCTCAAACTGGGCAGACGTGGTAAAAAGTGCCTCTTCGTCCACCTTTTTCCCCATAAAATTCAGGTAACCCGCAATAGCAATCATGAGCGCCAGAGCCGTAATCATAATCTGATTTCTTTTCCACAATTTTTTCACCGGTAATCTCCTTCCTGATTATGTACTTAGTTTTACTACTTTAATTTTATGTTCCTCAATTCCAAATAATGCCATCACCACTTCCGCAATCTCGTTTTTTACCTTCTCATTTCCGCCACCCTGTGCAGCGACAACAACCCCTTCCACCATCGGTGTGATTTCCTTGACAACAATCGGCGCCTGACTTCCGTCTTCCTGCTGTGCCAACACCACCTCCGACTGATTTTCCATTTCACCGACTTTTCTCGTTGTTCCGTCTCCCGCTTCCTCCTCCGTCCGTTTGCTGTACGGACTGTTTCTTTCCACAATAATTTCCGCCGAGGAATGCATAGTTATGTAAACCTCTACTTTCCCTGCCCCGTCTACGTTTTGCAAAAATTCTTTCAGTTTCAGGCAAAGCTTTTCTCTGTATTCCTCGGTTGCACTGTTATCGCTCCCGCTCTGCATTCCCGCCGCATCTCTGTTTTCTGCCTGCAGTTGCTGCACATCCTCCTGCCCCGCTTCCGCCTTTGTTTCTTTATCTATGGGAACGGCGATAATCACAAGCATAATTCCCGCCAGAAAAAGAAGCACAAACCGGTCCTTTCCCAAGGTTTTTAATTTTTCAGCCAGCATTTCCGTCTTCATAAACTACTCGGTCTCCTTTTCCGCCTCCCCGGCATCTTCCCCGGCCATCTGCCGGATATCCTCCGACAAATGTTCCGCAATCGCTTCGCTCTCCTTTGTGATTTGCTCATTCTCGCCTTCCCATGCACGTTCAATGCGGCTTTGCCACTGCGTCTGCCAAAGTTCATAGCTTTGTTCAAACATGTCCCCCGCCAGGAAGGGGGAGAGAAACAGGCAAATTGCCACCCATCCGGTCAGTGCACTGACATATTTTTCATATTTTTCGTTCGGACACATATGAAGAAACACTTTTGCAAAAATAAAAAAGCAACATATTTTTTCTAAATACGGCATTACCTTCCTCCTCTCAGCACAAACATCGTCATGGCTATCACCACGCAAAAAGAAATAACACTGCACATGACCGCCCGCATTACCAAAAGTCCCCCTTCCCCTATGCGTGAAACGATGTCAGACAATCTCGTCTGCCCCATGAAGCGGATACAGGCACCGGCAAGCTTCATCGTCATGGAAATGCAAAACACCTGCCACACCGGCCGAAGCACAAGCAAAAACAAAAACACCATAGCTGTGGTTCCGATGCTGTTCTTTATGAGACCGGCCGATCCCGTCAGTACCTCCGTCACGGATTCCGACATGTCTCCGATTCCCGGAATGGCACCGACCGCCTTTTGAAATACCGTTTTTTGCATCCCGTCCAGATGAACGGTAACCATGTTCTGCATTCCGCTGACCATCACTGTGACAGACAGACACAGCTTGATTCCCCAGGAAACCGCCCGCTCCAAAATGCGGATAAAATCCTTCATCCGGTGCCTGTCATCCACCCCGTCCATAACCGCCAAAAACACGTAGGACCACACAAGCGGCAAAAGAAGCCCCGCCAAAATGTAATCAACTCCCAGAAGAAGCAAAATAATAAGCTCATAGTTGACCGCTGCACTGACCGCGCCGACCGCCAAAGAGATAGACAGACAATAGGCGGGGACAAGCACCGTGACAAACTGCTTGCAGATCGCCAGCACCTCATCCGCCGTTTCCATGAGACTTCCAAAGCTTTCCAAAAGGAGAAGTACCAAAAGAAGATAGACAAAATAGTAAGCCAAATCCGCCACCTGACGGCTTTTCACCACACCGAACACATACTGGAGCAGCATGGCAAACAACCCCAGCAGCACAATGGCTGCAAAGAGATTTTTACTCTCCAAAATCCCCGGCGCGCAAATGCGCATGGCTGTTTCTTTTACTACTCCGTATGCTTCCTTAAACTCCCCCCGCATAACAAGCGAGGCAACATCGGAAAAATCCATATGGCGGTGTCCGAGCGCATCCTCCACCATGCGGTTAATATCACTCAAATCCAGTTGTTCCCATATTTTTTCATTCATCCCTGATAATACCCCGTAATCGTCTCGACAAGCGCCCACAGTATAGGCATCCCCAAGAGCATCACCGCCACTTTCCCGCACAGTTCAATCTGCCCTGCGATCAAGGAATTTCCGCTGTCCCTGCACACACCGGATGCGAATTCGCACAGGTAGGTGATTCCAAGCGCCTTCCAAAGAACGCCCATATACTGCGACACTCCGCTCAGATAGGCTTCCCACTCCTTCAGCGCAGCGGACATATCCAAAAGATAATTCAGAATGTAAAGTGCCAAAACCACGCCCGCACCGATGGAAAGTACGGTTCCCCACTGGCTGTTACAGGATTTCAGAAGCAAAATGAACACAACCGCCGTAATCCCGTAAAGCGTTATTTTTATAACGTCCATAGTCAGCCTCCCAGATCAAACAACCGTTCCACGGTCTCAAACAGATCCCCGATATACGGAACGAGCCATGTCAATACAAGAATCAACCCGGCAAGTCCCACAAAAAACGAATATTCCTCTTTCCCGCTGTTTTTCAGCACCTGGCCCAGAATCATAACTAAGATTCCCACTGCTGCCATTTTGAACAACAACGCTACACTCATTGGTTTTCTCCCTTCTACAGCAGAAGAATACACACAAACAAACCGGACATGATTCCTATGGTCTGATATAATTTGCATTTCTCTTCCTTTTGTTCCGATAATTTGTGAAGCTGCAGCTCCAGACGCTGCTCATAGGCTTTGATCGCCTGGCTCTGTCCCTTCGCATCCATAAATCCCGTCTGTTGCATGCAGCCGAGAAACTCCTCGTAATCTTTTTTGTTCATATGACTTTTTACCAGTTCCCCGCTGTTTTTCCACAAAAAAGAAATGTCTTCCCCGTTAAATTCCTCCATCTGCTGCGCCACCCTCTGCAAAAATCCGCGAAACGGTTCCTCCAGCCGGTCAGAGGTTTTGCGAAACGCCTCCGGAAGACAGACACTTTCATACAAAATCAAGTCGTTTATATAATGCATCATATTTCTTATCTGCTCCAGCATTCTCATCCGCTGATGATACTCTCCCACCAGAGACAATCCGATGCCTCCCGTCCCGGCAACCACAAGTAAAAAACCAATCCATTTCATATCAGCCGCTCTCCTTTCTCGTTGTACATAACCCCTTTCCCTTTCTCTTTCAGCACCAGAAATCTCCGAAAATAAGTTGCCTCAAACAACGGCCTAAGATACGGCTTTTGCATAACCTCCTGCATACTTTCTCCGTGAACGGTTGCTATCACCCTCACTCCGCAGTGCAAAAGCATAAGCAATGTCTTCACATCATCAGCCAGCGCAATCTCGTCCACCGCAATCACGTCCGGCGCCATGGAACGGAGCATCATTTCCATTCCGTAGCCTTTCGGGCAGGCATCCATCACGTCCGTCCGCATCCCCACATCATTCTGGGGCTCTCCCATGAAACATCCTGCAATTTCACTTCTCTCATCCACCACGGAGACAGAACATCCTCTGCGACGCTCTCCTCCGTCAGAGACCTGCCGAACCATATCCCGAAGCACGGTCGTCTTTCCCATTCCCGGCGGTGCAATGATAAGACAGCTATGTATCTTGTCCTCTCTTTCCTCATACAAATAAGGCATGTAAGGGGATGCCACCTGTCGGATTTCGTGTGCAATCCGAATATTCAGAAAACGGATGTTTCGTATGACGCTGACGCCGTCCTGCGTCATGACCGTCTGCCCGGCAACACCGATCCGGTGCCCTCCCGCCACCGTCAAAAATCCATGCCTCAGTTCCTCCCCGTAGGCGTAGGGCGAGTATCTGCAAAGATGTACAAAAATATTGTCAACCTGTCCCACATCAAACCGCAGGCTGTCCTCAAATTTATTACCCATGGCTAACTTTTCCGTTCCGTCATTTCTGAGGTAAAACTCCCTTCCTCCCCGCCGGATCAATACCGGTTTCCCTGCCCTGATCCGTATTTCCGCCAAATCTTCACACCGGGAACAGGTATATGAAAAATAGCCTCGCAAAGCTCCCGGAAAAAGCTGCTGAATACTGTTTGATTTTTTCAACTCAATCACCCCTTTACGAAAGTATATGAAAAGGAGACAAACTTATGACAAAGAAAAAAGACTCACATTTAACTGTGAGTCTTTCAACTTTTCCTATTCATTTTCTGTCTGTTGCACCTGTTTCATCTGCATCTCCTGCAGAACAAACGGATCATCGATATGAAGCATCAGCACTTCTATCTGCTCTTTGTGCTGATCAATCTCTTTGCGCAGCGCAGCCGCCTTATCGCGGAATGCCTGTCCTGCCTCATCCAATTGCTCGGCATAAAGCTTTTTCATCTTTTCAAGCTCTGCTTCCTGCTCTTCTTTCAGCTTTGCAATCTCTTCCTCCTGCTTCTTGATGAGCGCTTTTTCCTTCTCGGCATATTCTTTTGAAAGCGCTTCTCTGCATTTGGCTTTCTCCTTGGAAATGATATCACCGATGGCACTATTGTAATGCTCCAGTTCCTTTTCCACTTCCTCTTCCAAATTTTTCAACGCCTTGCGCCACTCCACGCTCGGAGTTATGTAAACCGTGTCGCCATCCTCCTGCTGGGAAATCGCCGCTTTCATCGCCTCAACCGCCTCAACGGCCTCTCTGGATGCTTCCGTAGTTTCTTCTTTAAATGCCATCACTTTGTTGTCCATTTCTTTTTACCTCGCATAGTCATCTTGTATTTCCCGCTTTATCTTACCCCAGAAGGCTTCCGATCTGTGTCTTAAGTGTATCAATCTGTCCCTGTAACTGAGCATTTTTCTCCCGGAATGCGGTCTGTACTTCCGCAAGCTGTTCATCGTACAGTTTTTTCATTTTTTCAAGCTCCGCCTCATGAGCCAGCTCATTATTTTTGTACAAAAGAAGCTGCTGATTGGCAGCGTCGATTTCTTTCTGCTGCTGCGCCAGTTTGCTCTGGAACACTTCCTGAAGCTCTGTAATCATGCTCTCATAAATATTTTTCATCCGGTTCATTTCGGACTCATGGTCATTTTGAAGCTTTGACATGCTGTCTGCGCTGCTGTCAAAAAGCTCAAGGGCCATAGCCTCCTTCTTCTGACGGAAGGCAGCCTGAATCTCTTCAATCTGCTCATGGTAAAGCGTTTTCATCTTTTCCAGCTGGGCTTCCTGCTTCTTATTCTCCTCCTCGAACTGCTCACTCTTTGTACGATACTGCTCCATCTCTTTTTTGAGGGAATCATTTCTGTCACGGAACGCCGTCTGCAACTCATCAATCTGCTCGTGGTAGAGCTTCTTCATCTTATCGAGCTCCGCCTCATGGGCAGCTGCCATCTCCTCTGAATTGTGCGTCGCCTTATACTGCTCAAAATCCTGCTTAATGCTGGCTGTTTTTTTCTGAAAGGCGGTCTGAATTTCATCAATCTGCTCATGATAGAGCTTCTTCATCTTGTCAAGCTCTGCCTGATGCTCTTTTTTGCTGATTCCGCCAAGTAAATTTAATAAAAAACTCATTTGTATCACGCTCCGTTTTTTTGTTATTTTAGCACTTATTTGCATTGTTGTAAAATAAAGAATGTTGTTTCCGTCTTTTTCTGTCTTTGAGCAATTTTGTCGGGGTAAAAAAATTTGTGTTGCCCTACTGATTTGCAGGAAGCTGTATTCAGTCGGGACAAATTTTTTTGTCATGTCCTACTATTTTGTTAAATCCCAAATTTGATAGGGCTCAACAATCATCTAAAGATGACTTTTTGTCCTAGCAAAATATAAAAACCCCAAATTAGTGGGATCCCTAAAAAAATTTCTCCCCTACCAAAACACAAAAATTGTTAATAAGTAGGAAACATAGGCGAAAAATCACCCTACCAAATCCGTAAAACCACAAAAAAGAGGGCCTTGCAATCGCAAAGCCCTCTTTGAATTCATGCTTTATTCTTACTGTGCATCCTTGATAGAGAAGCTGAGTCTTCCCATCTTGTCTTTTCCGAGACATACAACAGTCACAACGTCGCCGAGTGTGAGAACATCTTCCACATGGTTGATTCTCTCTTTTGCAACTTTGGAAATGTGAACCATTCCCTCTTTGCCCGGTGCAAACTCGATGAATGCGCCGAACTCTTTGATGCTGACTACAGAACCTGTGTATTTCTGTCCTTCTACGAAGTCAGAAACAATCATCTTAATCATTTCGATGGCTTTGTCCATTCCTTCTGCATCATTTCCGCATACAGAAACAGCACCGTCATCTGTAATATCAATCTTAACACCGGTACGTGCGATAATCTCGTTGATTGTTTTACCGCGCTGTCCGACAACATCACCGATCTTCTCCGGATCAATCTGGATCTGAACAATCTTCGGAGCGTACTGGCCAACCTCTTTACGCGGCTCAGCGATAGCAGGTTTCATACATGTATCCATGATGAAGAGTCTTGCTTCTCTTGTTCTGCGGATTGCTTCTTCCACGATCGGTCTTGTCAAACCGTGAATCTTGATATCCATCTGGATTGCTGTGATACCGTCTGTGGTACCTGTTACCTTGAAGTCCATGTCGCCGAAGAAGTCTTCCAGACCCTGGATATCGGTAAGAACGATGTAATCATCATCTGTATCGCCTGTAACAAGACCGCAGGAAATACCTGCAACCATCTTTTTAATCGGTACACCTGCTGCCATAAGTGACATACAAGATGCACATGTGGAAGCCATGGATGTAGAACCGTTTGACTCAAATGTTTCAGATACGGTACGGATTGCATATGGGAATTCTTCTGTGGAAGGAAGAACTGCCATAAGCGCTTTCTCAGCGAGTGCTCCGTGACCGATTTCACGACGTCCCGGTCCGCGACTTACTTTTGTCTCACCTACGGAGTATGACGGGAAGTTGTAGTGATGCATGTATCTCTTGTTTGTGATGTTTGCATCAAGTCCGTCCACTCTCTGCATCTCTGAAAGCGGTGCAAGTGTTGTCACGTTACAAATCTGTGTCTGTCCGCGTGTGAACATTGCGCTTCCGTGTACGCGAGGGATGATATCAACCTCTGCGTCAAGCTTACGGATCTGATCGATCGCGCGACCGTCCGGACGCTTGTGATCTTTTAAGATCATCTTACGAACTGTCTTTTTCTGATACTGGTATACTGCTTCACCGAGAACTGCAAGCCACTCTTCGTTGTCTGCGAAAGCTTCTTCTAATTTTTCTGTCACCTTGCGGATATTTTCTTCACGAACCTGTTTTTCATCTGTGAATACTGCTTCTTCCATTTCTGCCGGAGGAACGATTTCCTTGATGGCAGCGAACATTTCTTCCGGAATTGCACAGCTTACATATTCGTGTTTCGGTTTTCCTACTTCTGCTACAATCTTGTTGATGAACTCGATGATTTCTTTGTTGATTCCGTCTGCCATGTAGATAGCTTCCAAAATCTTATCTTCCGGAACTTCGTTTGCTCCGGCTTCAATCATGATAACCTTCTCGGATGTAGAAGCAACTGTCATCTGAAGATCTCCGTTGTCCCACTGCTCCTGATTCGGGTTGATTACAAATTCTCCGTCCACAAGACCTACCTGTGTCATAGCACAAGGACCGTCAAACGGGATATCTGAAATACATGTTGCAATAGATGTACCGAGCATCGCTACGAGCTCCGGACGACATTCCGGATCCACGCTCATTACCATGTTGTGAAGTGTTACGTCATTTCTGTAATCCTTCGGGAACAGAGGACGCATCGGTCTGTCAATAACACGGCTTGTAAGGATGGCATTTTCGCTTGCCTTTCCTTCTCTCTTGTTAAATCCTCCCGGGATTTTTCCTACTGCGTAAAGTTTCTCTTCATACTCAACACTACATGGGAAGAAATCGATTCCGTCCCTCGGTTTTTCTGAAGCTGTTGCTGTGGACAACACTGTTGTCTCACCGTAGTGCATGAATGCACAACCGTTTGCCTGTTTACCAACTCTGCCGATATCAACGGTAAGTGTTCTGCCGGCGAGTTCCATTGAGTAACTCTTATACATTGCTTTTCTCCTTCTCTTTCCGGGCTATGCCCAATTTGGTGTTTCTACTTACTATCAGGTAGAAGACGCCGAAACTACTGAACCCCATGCGAAACCTTCGCATATGCTTCAGTGGTCTCGGAATACTTCTTCTACCTACAAAAGAGGCGGATATGCAATCCGCCTCTCTCATTTCATTGCCTATTTTCTGATACCAAGTTCTTCAATTAAAGCACGATATCTGTTGATATCTACTCTCTTTAAGTAGTCAAGAAGACCTCTTCTCTTACCGATCATCTTGTACATACCGCGTCTTGAATGATGATCCTTCGGGTTCTCTTTTAAGTGAGCTGTAAGCTCTTTGATTCTCTCTGTAAGAACTGCTACCTGAACCTCAGGTGAACCTGTGTCGCCAGGTGTTCTTGCAAATTTTTCCATGATTGCTGTTTTTTTGTCCTTTGAAATCATTTTGATTTCCTCCTTCTTTTTCATATGGCTCATACTAAGAACGGGGCCAAGGTTTCCCTCGCCTGAGCATGGCTAGTTTTCACACAGAATTGAGTATACCATACGAAAGAAGTTATGTAAAGGGGTGAAATTGGGATTTTTTCGGTTGTTTTACTGAGAACACCAAGAGAAAGAGCAACTTAACTGAGCTACGATTCCTTTTGAATTGTTCTAAGCAATTTTGTACAGGTAAACGGTCGCACCCAGCCATCACTTATGTAGGAAAAAATATGTTCCCGCAAAAGAATCTCATACTTTTCCGGATGTCCGTTCTTTATTACAACAGCCAACTGTTTTTCCTGCATAACTTTGGTCACATAATCAATCTTCACATTATCCGTTGTCTTTCTATACGTTGTTTTAAACTTATACTCTGTTCCGTCTTCTTTCGAAAACCAGAAACAAGTTATATGCAGTACATCTCTTTTTACATATGTCTCTTCTTTATCAATCGTTGCCCATACGACCTGACCGTTTTTAAGCAACCGGTTTTTTCTTGCGGTTTTCCACCATGCACGCAAGACAAAAAATAAAATAATACTGCCAAAACCCACAACAGACCACCAATATTCATTGGCAGCAACCATTCTCAATTCCGGGTAACCGACTCCCATGATTAAAATCAAAAACAAACATGGCAAAACTGCAATCGTCATATACAGACACCACTTATCATCCCATATCGTTCTTTTAAAAATGTACACCTGTCCGGATTCTTCCTGCGCCTCAAATATTCTTTCTATCTGCGCATTTTTTTGTATCATAGAATCGTAAGTTCCTTTAAATACCGCTGTTACCACTGCTGTCATCACAATAAACAAAACCGTCTCCAACCAAAAATCCGGTTTTGTCAGAATGGAGAGAACAGAAACCGCTCCAAGCAGCAACAGCAAAGCTCCGACTAATGTGCCTTGTATGACAAGTCCGACTATATAATTAAAATCCCAAATTTTCTTTATACCAAAATAACATTTTCCCCAATGCCGCCGATATAGAACGCCATACTTAGAACTGTAAGAAACCGGTATCTTTTTTCCAAGGCTGTCACGTTTATCACGACGCACGGATACCCGGTGCTCTTTCCCATTCGCTTCAAATCGCAGAACCGTATAGTGAAAATACGGCATATAGGAGTTTGATCTGTAATTGTAGTTGGTAACTTCAAAGAAAGAAACTATTTCCGCTTCTGTTTTTCCCGGCAAAAGCTGTGCCCAAAGAAACGGTGCCAGATAAATCGTGAGTCCTATAACGCCTAACCCAATCATAAAAAATTCAAGTTCCATGATATCACCCCAAAATCAACACATCTTTCATTTCTTCCAGTCATTCGTTGTAATGCTGATTACATGACCTTTTTTACGTTCTTTATACACTGCAATCAAATCAAACAATTCTACAATAAAAAGAATCAGTGCACAGAACACATTCAAATCAATTTCAGATGAACTTAGTTGCAGAAAATCAGGACGCATTATTTTTTCCGGCTCCTTCTTTTTTATTGCTATCCTGATTTTATCTCCTTGTTTTTCATCCTTCGCGCAAAATACAGTCCCGGAAAACTTTGTCCCCTGCACTTCATACTCTACAAATGCTCTATATATGGGAATTTCCCTATCTCTATGACTGCCTCGAGGTCCCGGAACAGTCACAACTTCCGTTTCCTCGCGCACAATCGGAACTTCTCTTATCTCATACGATGTTGGCCCAATATGAAACAAATAAAATCCATACTGAAAAAAGACCAATGTCCCAAGTAAGGGAATACACGCAAATACGCACAAAACAAATTTCAGAACTTCCCATCGTTCCCTGTCTTTGACTTTTTCACCTATATCTCTCATGAAACACCCCATTAACAATTATCTGTTCACAGCCACAAGTATGCTTACAACTGCCAAAAGCACATCCAAAGCAAACCATGTAAGTGCATGCCGATCTTCTCTCCATTTCATTCCCGAAGATTCCGATATATATCTGCCCATGTGTTTACTCTTCTCCATCATGTGATAACTCGGATTTTCTTCATTGTAAACAAATATAAATTCTTTTTCCCGCTTTAAATAGGATTCAAATTCTTTTATTTTTACATTCTGAATATCAATTGTAAATGTTTCTTCGAAGCAAAACTCTTTATCGCGAATTAGTGGATTGACAGACACTTTATATTGCCGTATATATGTTCCAACCTTTTTCTTTTCTATCTGACAACTCTCCGCCTTTATTACAATCCGTTTGGGATTTGCCACTATAAAATTATAGACCGTTCTTTTCAAATTAGCTGCTTTAATCTGAAACAGCAATCCTATAAACACAGTTACAACAACTATTATGTAAAAAAGCTCACCCAAAATTCCTTTGCTCCAAAAAGAAAAAAATCCAAACATGATCGCCATAAGAAAAAATGCCACCCATGACAGTGTAAACACTTCTTCATTTTGCCATACACTATATATAAGTTCATATGCATCTGCCTCACATGTTGTTGCTTCACATGTTGTTGCTTCACATGTTGTTGCTTCATGCGTATCTCTCTCAGTTTCGCTATCTTTCAAATCCTCATTAAGCGGAAAAGGCTCAAATACTTCTCTTGTCATATAGCGGTGACAGCTAATCGCATATGGTACTAATGCAATCAAAAGCAAAAAACCGACAAGATAAAAGCCTTCCACAAAAAACATAATACAGGCAAACGGTGCTATCCCCACAAATGCCGACTCACGTCTGCCCAGTTGCGCACTCCACTCTTCGAAACGCTCATATGTTTTCATACATTTTCACCTTCTTTTATTCTTCCATATCTATTCTCATTCATTATATCACAAAAAATCGGGCATCACTATCGTGATGCCCGAACTTATCGCCTGTCGCCAAGCAAAATCAATCATATAAAAGTCTTACTGCTGCTACCGGAGATCTGTAGTAGGTACTTGAAATACGGATACCTGTCTTAGGTGAGCTTGCGTGGATAACCTGTCCACCACCGATGTACATAGCTACGTGGTTGATACGGCTTCCGTTAGAGTAGAATACAAGGTCACCCGGTTTCATCTCGGAAACTTTGATTCTTGTACCGCAGTTCGCCTGTGCTCTGGAAGAATGCGGAAGGCTTACGCCGAACTTCTTGTAAATACTGAGCACGAAACCGGAACAGTCAGCTCCTTTTGTAAGGGAAACTCCGCCCCATACATACGGATTTCCGAGGAACTGTTTTGCATACTCACAAATCTCTACGCGCACATCTGACACGCCTTCCCCGTAAAGGAACTCTGTCATGTTAAGTGCTGTTTTCAGCTTTCTGTCTACGGATACATAATCTGCAGAAACATATACCTTCTGGCCGTCGTAATCAACTGCTACCCAGCCGTCCAGTTTTTCCAATACTTCAAGCTCTTCACCGTAAGCAACCATATCGTAAACTTCTGCCTCCAGGGAAGGTGCTACTCTCATCTTTAATCCGTCTGCAGTAACTGTCGCTAACTCTTTTACGATAGCGGAAGCATACACCTCTGCTGCAGTTCCCGTCAAAAGATAATCCATGCTTACATATCCTTCCACACTACCGGAAATGATATGTGCCATTCCGTCTACTACTTCAAGGACTTCACATCCTGAATCATTTTCCATCTTTCCGACAATCTTGCTGTCTTTCTCTGCGCCTGCACGGACATTTAAATGGTCCTCCACGCGGGCAATACCGAGGTTGGTGTAACCGAACAATCCGCCGGCTTCCTCTTCCTCATCATAAGACTGCTCGTCCAACTCATCTGTCATATCATCCACCGATGAAGTAACAACACCTGCTCCCGCCGTAAAAGCAACCGGCTCCGTCGGCTCCTGCTGCATCTGCTGCGCTTCCTCCGGCTGTCCCGGAATGATAAGCTGTGCTGTCTCTGTCTCCTCCACCTGTACTTCCAGGGAAGGTGCTTTTGTAATTACGGAATCCGCTCCCGCCGAAAAACCTCCGATGGTAAGTACCGGCGCTCCGAAAATATTGGTCGGGAATGCAATTGTCAGCGCAAATGTAAGTGCTGCTATTCTCATCCCTGTATTTCTCTTATTATACATAACATACCTTTCTCTTTTTGTTACATTGTCTGTTTCAAATTGTTACATATTTGTTACAAATGTTACAGACATTATAACAACCAAAGCATATTATGTCAAGCGGACAGAAATTAGAAGGATATGGAAAAGGCACCGACATTCGGTGCCCGATTATATCTTGATTCCATATTCATATAAAATATCACTTGGCAAATCAATATAGTCATTCCAATATACACAAGTTCTACTCTCATCTAGTCGCACCTGCATCCACAATCCTTCTATCACTCGCAAATCAACATATCCCGGAAGCGCGTTTATATCATCCTTCATATCATACTGCACAACTGTATTATCATCAAATTTAACAAGTAGCACAAAATCTTCCAACGCTTCCACGCTTGCAATTCGAACAATCATATCAATCCCACCTTTCCTTGCCACTAAAATCTAAAGCGGCGGCAACTTCCGAATATCCTGCTCTTCCCACATTTTTAAAAGTTCGGTTTGATGAGTTAAAAGCCATTCTTTCACAAGCTCTTGTGCTTTCTTAGGCAAATCACCTTCTGTCATCGAAAGAGTATTCAAATCAAATATCCCCACATATTCCCCATACAATGCATGAATATGACTAGGTTCATGTTTTTTCGGTTTAAAAAACATCTTAATTATAATTCCGTAAAACCTACTTATTTCCGGCATCTGAATCATCCCCTTTTTTTAATATTATAGCACAGCGAAACCGCATCCGCAATCTCGCTGTGCCATACAAAATCTTGCTTTACTTAATTTTTATCTTTACTTTTGCTTTTTTGTTTGTACCGTCCGTGGAGGTCGCCGTAATCGTAACTGTCTTTCCTTTTCCGGCTTTTTTGGTCTTTACGACACCTTTGCTTGTGACGGTTGCATACTTCGTATTGGACGATTTCCATGTCAAGGTCTTGTTGACCTTTTTACCATTTGTTTTTACAGTTGCCTTTATTTTGACAGACTTTCCTGCTTTTACAGAAGACTTTGAAGCTTTTAGTTTTACCTTTGTAACTTTATGCTTCATAATCTTAATCTGATAGGTTGCTTTGACTCCGCTTCCATCCTGTGCGGTCGCTGTAATTTTAACCGTTTTACCTGCTCCGGCTTTTTTGACTGTAACAACACCTGTGCTGCTCACCGTTGCATATTTTTTGTTTGAACTCATCCATTTGATTGCTTTATTGGATGCATTGGATGGTGTCACATTTGCGGAAAGTTTAATTTTTTTACCGGCCGCAATCTTTTTTGATATACCGGTTAATTTAATTTCACTCACTTTAACGACGGAAGCTTCCGGGTTTGATACATTCGCATTTCCACCGGAAATATTGCCGGATGATTCTCCGGAACCTCCACTCGAACTTCCACCACCCAAATCATCGCCATTATCATCAGTATCTGCACTCGAAGGCATGATACTGATATATGCAATATTATTGCCTTCCACTTCATTTTCATCCTCTGAAATCGCTTCTACATAAAGCGCATTTTCTTTTGTTTCTGAAATACCGATATTCAGAAGTGGCATTTCCAAATGATAAGATGCTCCGGATTCTAAGCCTTCTACAGATGTTGTATAATATACTTCATCGGTGCTGTAATCTTTTATATTTAAAGTCACATTTGAAGCATCCAGACCTTTATTGAGCACTGTTGTATGCACACTGTAATGTCCGTTTAAGCAGTAAAGCTCTGCGGTTGTCTGTAAATCTGTTACCCCCAACTTGACTTCTAATGTATTATCCAAAGTACTTCTTTCAGAAACTGTTCCATCTGCATTTTCAACATAGAAACAATAGGTATCGCTTGTTACATCAGACGGCAAGGTCAATTCCAAAGCCAGTTCCTTTGTTTCTCCCGGTTGGATTGCTTCTGCTATATCCACAGATGCAACAACTAATCCTTCTGCATCCTTTAATCCGGCTGTTACTGCGTTTATTATGGCTGTTCCGTTATTGGCCACAAAAACAGTTGCCGGGAAAGCTGCTCCCTTTTGGAAGTCCGCAGCCAAATAATCTACTCCTGTAATCAACAGGTCGCAGAACTCACCGGTCATAAGAGAACCTAAATTTGAGCCTTCCACCCATTCCTCCTCTGCCATATTTGCATTCACGAGATTATAAACAGACAATATATTTCCGTTTGTTGCAATACTGTCCATCTGCTCTATGTAATTTTGACTTTCCGCCATCAGAACCGGTGCATTCCATGAAGCAGACTCCATATTATAGGTACACAAATATCGGTTTGTTCCTGTTTCCGCATTTCCGCTGAAGGTAATATAGGAATTATCCGTCTCATCCGTAAAATATGAGAAATTACCTCCCCAGAGATTTGCTTCTTCCAACAGCTCCTGTGTTTCGGTTCCGTCCCACATATGATAATTTCCGTCAGAATACCACACTAATCCCTTTGCGGTCTGATATGTACTAAACTGCAGGTCAGATACCGCACCTTCGTATACAAGAACTGCTTCCGTGGATTCATCTGTAACTTTTTGCACATATGTTTTCATGTCCGAAAGATCTGACAGATCTCCGTCTGTGTCATAGGAATATGCCACATATATTTCGTCATTTACGATTCCGATCCGCAAATCAATCAGAGCTTTATCCAGCGTCGCAAGTTCTTTTTGAACCATGTTTCCGGACTCTTCCACAGCGAGACAAATTGTATTAGTTCCGCTTAAACCAAAGACATCATTTTCACTGTTTTGAGCCCATGTATAGTAGATGCAGTTATCCTTTGCATAAACAGCTCCGTGACTTTCATAGATATCATTGCTTACAATATCTTCGCTTGCCAGTCCGATATCCTTAACTGACTGTCCGTTTATAAAGCTGTCCGATTCAGAATCATAATACATGACAAACAAATCGGTATCCGCCGCAGTATCTGTCAGAGATAAATCCGCACTATCCGCAACCACTGTATTGCTGTTGTTCCAAAGAATATATGCGCCGGATTCACCTTCATATACCACCGGATTATAGTCTGCAGTTCCATCATCTGCTACTGCCTGAGGCTCCGACCACTGATTGTTTGTCTTATCATAGACTGAATAAACAAGGGAAGATGCATTTTGTGCATTTCTTGCAGGATTTGCCGCCAAAGAAAGCATAAGAATATCATCGCCGACTTTTATAATCTGCGGTTTCGCATCAATGTAGGAGTCTGGTTCTACAAATGTCGTATCAATGTCCGCCATGGAAATTGCCACAGTTCCGACCCAGCTTGATGAAACTCCGTTTTCCGCTTCTGCTAAAATACGTTCTTCTACATCAATATTATTTTGGCTGACAGATTCAAGACTTATATCTGTAGTTTCTGCCTCCGCCATTTCCTGCTTCTTTTGCTCATGGACTATGGTTGTGTACAAATCAGAATTTGTCAGAACTGTCATCATATCCCGACTTGCTATCACACTTTCTTTATCAATTGTCGATGTATCCCGCCTATATAAATAATAGGTTCCGTCAATTATCCGCCACTTTGCACTTTCCTTGCCAAGCAGTCTTAATTGAACACCAATCTCTCCATATGTTTTCCAATATTCGAAACCACTTATTCTGCTCGGCGCTATAATATATTTTGTTGACAGTTCTCCTTTGCCATATACGCCTACGGAAGCTACATTATACCATCCAACTCCTAATCCGATTGTTATCGAAAAGGAACCGTCTGCGTAACAATTCCCTTCAAACTCAGATGTTGTAAAATAGAAAGTAGTTTCTCCTCCTCCGCCGACTTTTCCAGTGATATCTAAAGAAAAAACAAGAGGCGTATCCGGTATTTGTGATTCATACGATCCTGAAGCACTCAGACATATGTACATTTTTCCGGTCAGTTTCTCTCCATTAACTGGAGCTTCCGCATATCCGGCAACTGCAATAGAAACACTTGGATTTTGCATAGCTTTTGGCGTTACATATAACATCTCTGAAGCTTTTTTTACTTTATCAAAGAAAGTCTTTCCATTCCCTTTAACACTTTTTGAAAAAGTCTCCTTTAAGCCTTGCCATTTCTTTTCTTTGGTTTTCTCATCTTCTCCAAACTTATTGAGGTCAATATTAAAACCAACTTTTATCTTTTCATCATTAATCTCAGTATAAACAGGTAATGCAGTAATCCCTTTTAATGAAAATTTCTGTCCTCCAAAAATCGGCACGTCATCGTCAACGGTAAATGCAAGATCCTTTCCTAAATCCATCTGAGATTTCTGTATTTTTTTTGCCGGTTTGATTACATTCAAATGAATCTGCGTTTTAAACAACTGTTTACTTGAATCTATACTATCATAACCGCAAATATAAAATGCATTTCCTTGTGATAAATCACTTGTTTTCAGACTAAACACACCATCTGTTGAAGACATCACAATACTACATGTTCCCGCTTTCGCATCCTCCTGTATCAACTTGTACACATTTACATCATCTTTTATGTTCTCCGTTGCTTCGCATGTAATTGTAAATTTTGTATCTTTATACTCGCTGCTGATTTTCTTTTCTTCCAAAAGCAGATTGTACCTTTTACCATTGTAAGACAGTGTAACACTGCTAAGTCCTCGTTTCGACATAACAATTTTACAAAGATTGTTACACTCCTCAAGAGTAAAAGTTTCTGTTTTGGTCGGATAACCGGTCGCTTCCACTATAATAGATACAGTTTCGGATGTTATGTCAGAGAAGGTAACCACACCTTTTTCATCTGTAGTTAATTCTGTTGATGCGATGCTGACAGTTGCATCTTGAATTGCATGACCTTTCTCATTCACCACCTGAACACGCACTTCATCTTCCGACAATTCTGTATCTGTCATGTCCGGCAAAGGACTTAGGTGTGTATTATTTTGCAGAACAGGATAACCATAAAAGCCATTGTCCATTTCCCAGACGTTTTCGAAATCGAAACCAATGAAATTAGTATGGTTTTTCATTTGGTCTTCATCTAACGCTGTAACATAACTACTGATAGAGTCGCATGCATCTTTTAGCGTATATATGTTACCAATATCGACATTCTGGTGATTTGAAACAATACCTCCATATTCCCCATATATTTTTCCGACATTATAACAATTTCTAATCACGCCTCCATCTTCAAGCGGATTATAACTTGAATCCTCCGGCATATCTATATGATGTGTAAGTGCATAAACTGACCCTCCTGAAATAGAACCTGCATTATAACAGTTTTCAACCGTTATCATACCGGTTCCCCCTGTAAATCCACATGCACTTGAAGTACTATTTATATTACCACCGTTATAACAATTTCGAATATTATATTCAACCGGTGTATCTGTATAATCAGCCAAAATATATCCACATATTCCGCTTACATATCCAGTTCCATAAAAATCTCCTGTATTAGAACATCCTTCTATTACCATCTGAATGCCGGATACTTCAGCGCCGCCTTTTGAAAATCCAACAATCCCTCCCAATCTAACATACTTCTCCGATTCTGAAGTTACATTTCCTTTATTTGTACATTGTAAAACAGAAATACTAGCTGCTTTCTCTTGATCTATCTCTCCTATAATACCACCGATATTATACGTGTATTTTGGATACTGTTCTGCCAACACCTCTCCTTCATTTACACAATTATAAAGTTTAATGTTTGAAGCATCGGAACTATCGATCTGACCTACTATACCCCCTGTACTGCTGTTATTATAATCATTTTCAATGATCTCAATATTTTCAATAATACCATAATTGTTACAGTTATATAATTGAACATTTGTGTTGTCATAACTATGTATACAACCTATTAATCCGGCAGTATAAACATTCCCTAAAATAGCTCCATAATTATTACAATTTTCTTGCATTACAATAATATAATCGCTCGTATATAAATTTTGAATTATTCCCGATGCGTTCCCTTTCGAAATAACATCTCCATAATTATTGCAATTATTTATATACAGTTCATCCACATATTCTTCATTTTCCGAACATATATCTATGCTAGCACAAATACCATTCCCTTCTTTTTCTGCTTTAATCATCCCATAATTGAAACAATTCTCCACATATATCTTCTTACTTTCATCCGCATCTCCCTGATATGCTCCTCTATAATGTCTAATCTCACTTACTATTCCATTAACATAATCCCCACTTAAATCTCCATAATTATAACAATACCTCCACTCCCCTGATTCCTCATCATAACCACTACCTGCATAACTCATAATTCCATTTACATCTTTTCCGCATAATGAACCATAATTATAGCAATGTAAAACTTTGTCGGCATTGATTGCAATGCCCGAAACTCCCGAATTAGGAGCATGGACATTTACATCACTTTTACAATTCACGACTTCTCCAATATATCCGCCAATGCAACCAATTGTGCCTTCCTCATCTGTTGAAATTGTTCCTTGGATACTACAATTTTCAATTAATGTCGCCGTTTTAGAAAAACCGACTCCATTATCAATAGTATCATAATATACATTTTTTAAATTCAAATTACTAATATAAAGTCTGTTGCTATTGCCTCCTGCACCAAACAAAGGTGCATTATATAATCCATAGATCGTGTATCCTTTTCCATCAATATGCCCTGCTGATCCATTAGAATCCCACATTTCACTCCAATCATTTATATAGTCATTCCCTACATTAATATAAATATCATTTGTCAATACATAATACAAATCTTCATCATAGAAATTTCCTGTCAAATCATCAATCGTTGAAATTTTATACGGATCTTCTTTGGTTCCGCTTCCACCAGATAAAGTAGTTTTATCAATATCTACTTCTGTAATAACACTGTCTTTCATTATCTTGCCGGAAACTTCTCCTATCACTTCCGCCAGCACTACAACATCAAACGAAGAGCAAGTAAAAACCATAGCTAATGCGAATATAAATATTCTTTTTATCAAATCTCTACAGTTTTTCCTTACAAATCCTCTCAAGTACATCTATAAATCCCTCCCGATTTTACATTTTCATCAATATTCTAACGGAATATCCGTTAGGAAACAATGCCATTTCTATATTTTTGTAAAATCATGTTTAGAGGTGAACATATGCATTACACAGAAAGAATCCGCTCTTTGCGCGAAGATCATGATTATAATCAGACTATCGTAGCCAATGCAATCCATGTGGCACAGACCACTTACTCCGACTACGAAAAGGGAAAGGTCCGCATTCCTTTGGAATGTTTGATTGAACTTGCCAGATTTTATAACGTTGATATGAATTACATTTCCGGTGTGAGCGATACAAAAAAAGAGTTTCCGGACAACAAATAAAGCGACAACAGATTTTTCTCTGCTGTCGCTTTTCTTTTTTGCAATTACACTTTCAATTATGCCTACACCTCAATCACATGCGCATCGGACAGATGCAATTTGGTATAGAGGAACACTCTGTCTCCTGCCTCAAGCACCATATTTCCATTCGGAATAAGAGCTTTGTTTCTACGCTTTACAAGAACAATCACCGACTGACGGGAAATGTCCAGTTTTTGAATCGGAAGCCCCGCCCACGGGTGCTGCTTCTTAAGTACGATTTCCTGAAGTTCAATGTGATCATGCTCATCACTTTCATACGGAATCGCACCGAGTACAACAATATCATCGTCAATCAACACGACATCCCCTCGCGGGATGAGTATGTCATCCCCTCGTTTGATTACCGCCATAATCATACCGGACGGAAGCGAAAGATCTGCCAGTCTTTTATTACACCAGTCTTCTCCCTCCTCAATATGAATCCGTATAAAATCCATGTTCATCTTGTAGCCGTAGTCCGTTCTGTTTTTAATCGTCGTATACTGGCTGACAAATCCGGCAGAAATAATACCGGTAGGAATCGCCACCATACCGACGCCGAGAAAGGATATGAAAATACCGAACACCTTGCCGAGCGTTGTAATCGGATAAATATCACCGTATCCGACCGTAAGCAGCGTAGACGTCGCCCACCAGATACCGGAAAACGCATTGGAAAACACTTCCGGCTGCGCCTCATGCTCCAAGCTGTACATACAAAGACTCGATCCGATCATCAGCATCAGAATAATAAATACCGACGAGACAAGTTGCTGTCTTTTCTCATATAAAACCTCCGTGATGATACTGAGCGAATCGTGGTACGCATTCACACGGAACAGACGCAGAATTCGCACCACCCGAATCATACGGAATGCCACCGTTCCCGCCGGAAAAAATATCGGCAAAAAATACGGCAGCCACGAAAGCAGGTCCACAATTCCCATAAAGGAAAATACATACCTGCGAAGGGCCATCCCTTCCGTCATATTTTTATCTTCATATTTGAAACGCACCGAAATCACCCGAAGCATATAATCCACCGCAAAAAATACAGCTGTCACGGTCTCAACTGCCAAAAGAATTTCTCCGTATTGGCTGCGCACATCCTCATACGTATATAAAATACTCGCCGCCAAGTTCAAAAGGATGGTCAACACATTTATGACATCATATCCTCTGCTTATATTGTCCAAATGGTAACCCACTTCCGTAATTTCATACAACCGCTTACGGATGCGGTACCCTTTTTTGTCCATCTGCAAATTGCTCATGTTTTTTACCTCATTTGATTGAAAATATATCCTGCATTCATTATACACCATTTTAATTTTTTGTGTTATGTAATAACAAAAATATTAACAAACATATGTTCGTGTGTTATAATTTTTACTACGTTGCGAAAACTATATGCGCAACCCTTATTTTCACATCAAAACAGAAAGGCGGTGTGATTGTGCGAAAACGAACTTATTTATGTATTGATTTAAAGTCCTTCTATGCATCGGTCGAATGTGTGGAGCGGGGACTTGACCCGATGACGACCAATCTCGTTGTCGCCGATCTTTCCCGCACGGAAAAGACGATCTGTCTCGCCATCACACCGGCCATGAAGGCTCTCGGCATCTCCAACCGTTGCCGTATCTTCGAGATTCCGAAGCATGTTAAATATATTGCAGCCGTTCCCCGGATGCAGCTTTACATTGATTACGCAGCTGAGATTTACAGCATATACCTGAAATACATTGCCAAGGAAGACATCCACGTCTACTCCATAGACGAAGCATTCATGGATGTGACGGACTATCTGACCCTCTATGATATGTCTGCGCGTCAGCTTGGCAAAGCTATTTTGGAAGAGATTTATGTAAACCTCGGCATCCGGGCCACCTGCGGTATCGGTCCGAATTTATATCTGACCAAAGTTGCACTCGATATCACCGCCAAACATGCTGATGACTTTATCGGCGAGCTCACCGAAGAGATCTACTGCGAGACGCTTTGGAATCACCGTCCGCTCACGGACTTCTGGCGCATCGGAAAAGGCATTGCCCGAAAGCTGGAAAATGCCGGGATATTTACAATGAAAGATATCGCAAATGCAGACGAGGATTTTCTCTATCATATGTTCGGCATTGACGCAGAGCTTCTCATCGATCATGCCTGGGGACGGGAACCGGTTACGATCGCCGATATCAAGTCGTACCGTGCACAGAGCAACTGCCTCTCCAGCGGTCAGGTACTCTCCTGCCCCTATGGCTTTGACGACGGCAAATTGATTGTAAAAGAAATGGCGGATCTCCTCTGTCTGGATTTGGTGGAAAAGGGACTGGTGACAAAATCTGTCACATTACACATCGGATACGACAACCGGCTGGATGCTGCTCCCGCTCACGGAACCATATCTCTCGATGATGAGACAAGTGCAGATATTTTAATCGTTCCGGCTGTGGAAAAACTCTATGAAAGAATTGTCAACCGCTCACTTTCTATCAAACGGGTGACGATGACCTTCAACCATGTCATCCCGGAGGAGTTTCACCAATACAATTTTTTTACCGACGCAGAGAGCCTTGAAAAGAACCGTAAGATTCAGGAAGCCGTTCTTTCCATCAAACACAAGTACGGAAAAAATGCAATCCTGAAGGGAATGAATTTGGAAGAACACGCGACAACGCGGGAACGCAATGCGCAGATAGGAGGTCATCGAAGTGGCATCGAAACCTAAAACAAAAATGCTTATCGCTGACAGGGCCAAGCAGTTTATGCCTTTTGCCGCGCTGAAAGGCTTGCCGGAAGCGCTTGCCGCCAAGGAAAAAATTACCGTTCCGAAAGTGGAACTTTCCCCGGAGATGTCAGAGGAACTGGACCGAAAAATGCATCTCCTCACAAAGGGAAAAATGGCCACCGTCGTTTACTTTCATCAGGATGAATATCTCAAGCTGACCGGCCTGGTAGCCCGTATCGACCCGACCTGTCGGCTATTGCAAATTGTGAATACAAAAATTTCTTTTGATGATATATTGAATATAGAAGAAACCGGAAGACCCTAAGCCTTCCGGTTTCGATATGACTCTGCAAACTTTTATCCTTACGCTTTGCGGGTCATCGCTTTCCAATAAACATAAAGCACTCCTGCCACGCATGCGACACCGAATAACTCAGCGAGCAACGTCTGCAAAACCTGTTGTACATAAAACATCATTTTCCTCTTCCTCCTTTGAAACCATCTTGTTTATTTTCATTTCTTTTTTTGTATTCAATAAAAACATCGGAACACCGAACAGTAAAACTCCGCCGATAACGTTGCCTATGGTAACCGGAAGCAGGTTCGCAAACACATAATTGCTCAGATTCAGACTCTCCAATTGCTCCGGTGTAAAACCATACGTATTTATCGCCATCTTCACATATTCCGGATTTCCTTTTGCAATCAGTCCTGCCGCAATATAGTACATATTCGCAACACAGTGCTCAAAACCTGCGGTCACAAACAACATAATGGTAAAAAAGATGGCAAGCAGCTTTCCTGCAATGTCTTTCGCACACATCGCCATTAATACCGCTGCGCAAACTAATATATTGCACAAAGCCCCTGATATCATCCCCTCTGCAAACGACAAATTTGCTTTCCCGACAGCAACCTTTATTGTATATGCACCGAGCATTCCTTTCGAATAGTCTAATTGCCCGCTCATAGAAACCAAAAGTGTCAGCAACGTTGCACCGACAAAATTTCCAATATAGACAATCGCCATCACCCGAATCGCATCCTGCAATTTTTGTCTTCCATCCATAACGCTCATCGTAATCAGACAATCACCCGTAAAGAGCTCTGCCCCGAGAAGTATGACCATCATCAGACCGACCGGAAATACAATGGCCGCAACCAGTCTTGCAAGTCCTACATCGGAAATTGTATGTGCTGCCACACTGCTCGCCGCCGCCCCGAAACCGATCATGGTTCCCGCCAAAACAGCTTTCCAAAACAGGCGTGTCGATGACATCAGCGACTTAGCCTGCGAATTTTCTATATATTTTTCTACAGTTTCTTTCACAGATAAATAGCCTTCCAAAATTCTTCTCCTTCTTACTCTTATGCTCTTTTGTTTTGCAATTTTATCAAATAATTTTCAACTTCAAAAATATAAAATAAAAGACCCAATATATGCAATTGCATATACGGATCTTTTCCGAACATCAATTATATTGCGCAGATGCGACCTCAACTTTAGATTCATAGATTTTATTCTGAAACAGCTTGTCATACTCTCCCAGCTTGTAGTCCTGCCTGTAGATGAGTACATCCTTGTAGCGATTGTTTTTGGTCTTGCATGCCCTTTGTACCAGATTGTTTTTTTCCAGATAAGAATCAGGAATCGGCGAAACCCACATGTACGTAGTTGGTACGTTGGCCAAAAGATCAAACTGACTACCTCGTTCATAGACATAAATCGTCTTTTTCGAGCGCTTTCCACTTTCATCCTCATTGTGCTTTGCATGCGGAATCTCTATATCGCCATGGGATATCTGCATATACTCCTGCAAATCTTCCACATGAATTTTTTCCTTAGATGCCAACGGATGATTCTTGGACATAACAAGCACATATTCAAATTCCCATATTGTCTGTTGCTCCAACTTGTTATTTTTCAGTTGGCTCTTGAAATTTTCTTCATCAGATAACTGGTAGCGGATAATTCCCATATTATATCCCCGATCGGCCACATTGGAAATTGTCTGCAATGCATTTGTTTCATTGATTGTAATATCCATTCCATGCGGAATTTCCAACCCTGCCACAAACGCAGTAAATCCATTCGCTATATAGCTTCCTCTAGGAATTGAGATTTTAAAACACGTACTCTGTCCGCCCTTTCTTTCTGAAATTTTCTCCATCTCATTGAGCTGCTCAGTTATTTTTCGGGCATGGTAAAGAAATTCTGTTCCCTTCTCCGTGACGACCACACCACTGTTTGTTCGTTTAAATATATTATATCCTAAATCATGTTCCAAATCTTTGATTGCTTTACTTAAATTCGGTTGTGCCATAAATAAATTTTGCGACGCCTGCGAGATTGAACCTGTTCGTTCTACTTCAATTACATAATTCAAATATAATGTATTCATACTTCCAACCCTTCTAAGTAATATCGTTATATATTTTTATATATATACCAGTATTATATCACTTTCCGCATAAATTGGGTATATCTTGTTAAATGTGCGGTATATAAAATTATATATACCCAATATTTTTTAACACTTTTATGTTTTTCAAAAAATATATGTCCGCATATCCGACATTATATAACGAGGTGATTTTATCTTATATTTTCCTGCGCAAATCCCGTATAATTTTTCTTGCCCCTTCCCCGCAACTTATATTAAGATAGTAAAAGATACGTTCCAAACAGAAACAAACCAACTCACGGAGACTACTTTATGACAAGAAAATTATTTTATGAAGATATCCATATGACACATTTCAAAGCAACCGTTGTTTCCTGCGAAGCCGTCACTTTGCAGACCGGTTCAAAATCTGCCGGCGACAAAAAAGAACCTCTCTACCGGTTACTTCTTGACGCCACTGCCTTCTTCCCGGAGGAAGGTGGGCAGTCTGCCGATATCGGAACGATAAACGGGCAGGACGTGCTCGATGTGCAGATTGAAAATGACTTGATTTATCACATGGTAAAGGAGCCTTTTCCTGTCGGTGAAACCGTTGAAGGACATGTAGACTGGCAGCAGCGTTTTGACTTTATGCAACAGCATTCCGGCGAACATATTCTCTCCGGAATCATACATACACGCTTTGGCTACAACAATGTTGGTTTTCATCTGAGCACACGCGAAGTCACAATGGACTTTGACGGAATTCTCACAGGTAAGCAGCTTCGCGACATTGAACATGAAGCCAACCGGGTTATCTGGCTCAATCTTCCGATTGAAATCAGTTATCCGACCGGCGATGAGTTGTCCGCACTGGATTACCGCAGCAAAATCGAAATCGACGGTCAGGTGCGTATCGTCACAATTCCCGGTGTCGATGTCTGTGCATGCTGTGCACCCCATACGGAAACTACAGGCCAAATCGGTCTGATAAAAATTGTCAGTGCCGGGAGCTATAAGGGCGGCGTTCGCCTTACCATTCTCTGCGGCGAACGCGCACTCAATGATTATTACGAAAAACACCAAAGCATTACTTCCATCGCCCAATCCATGTCGGTCAAACAGGAACAGGCCGTGGAAGCTTTTGAGAAACTGAAAACCGAAAATCTGTCTCTCAAAGAAACTGCAAATACATTACAGTCAAAATGTCTATCCATGGCACTGGATGCGCTTCCTGCACCATCCGAGTCTGCACACGCTGTTCTTTTTACGGACATTACAGACAATATCGCCATCCGAAATGCTGTCAATGACCTGACCGGACGCTATGAAGGCTACTGTGCCATCTTCTCCGGCTCCGAAAACAATTACCGGTTCATTGTCGGAAGCAAGCACTTGGATTGCAATGAAATCGCCCAAAAACTCCGCACCGGCCTCGGTGCCAAATGCGGCGGAAATGCACTCATGATCCAGGGAAGTGTCGGGGGCGAAAAAAGAGAGATTACCCGGTTATTTCATTAAAAACAGAAAGTCCTGCCGATGCCTCAGCATCCGACAGGACTTTTTTACATGATTCACTATTTATCCATATATTGATTCTTCTCCCGCACTAACCGCTCTGCTGTCGCATCGTCCAATCCGGCAAGTTGTTGTGCCCGCTTTGGCTCCATCCCATCTTCAAGCATGTTATAAAAAATTACACTCTGTGCTTCTGCTTTTCCATCCTCAAATCCATCACGGTATTTTACTTTATCATATTCATCAATATCCACATCATACAAAATCATCTCCAACGCCTCCTTTTTCTGTTTTACGAAAAAATCTGCCAGCACATCTTCTTCAATACACTCATCGATTGCCTTGCGCGCAGCCTCTTCCAATGACATTATTTTTTCGTAACAGCGTATTTTCTCCACATAAATCATATAATCCCTGAGCGGTTTACATGCTTCTTTTAATTCCTCGTTATAACCCGGATTGATATTAAGCTGTAACACCTTTAATTCCAAATCCGGCACAGCACCTTCCATTTTCGGATAATACAATTCCGAAAGACGAAGCAGTTTCCGTTCCGGTTGTGACGCTTTACCATTGTATAGTGTTACAAAAAATGGGAGCGGAACCCTGATTGCTTTGGAAGAATAGATTTCTGCCTTCCCTACTATCCCTTCATACTGTCGCGCCACATAGAAAAGATCTCGCAATGGCATATTGGGATTCACTGTCGACTGGTGTTCCACCATGTACAGGCGTTCATCCACCAAAATCGATACATCATTTTTGACATTAAGGTATACCGCATTTTCCAAAGTCACTATATCTATTTTCTTCGAATCCGTATAATCTCTTCCGCTGATTGCATTGTAGAGCTGCAGCGCCCTCTCTCTATCATGAAAAATCATTGCAAAGACGGAAGCTTTATGATCCCTTCGAATTCTTTTGTCCTTCCGCCACTTTCTGAGTTTTCTGTTCACTATCTCAGCCGTAGACTTCTTTTTCTTCTGTTTGATAATCATTGTCCTCCTATCCGGCAGAGTAATGAAATATCACACAGTCCGAAACAACTCATCCGCAATCTGTATACTCTTTCATTCAACTGCCTTTATGAAATTAGATTTGAAATAAAAGCAATTGAGATCTTGAATGTTCAGAATTGATACAGACGGCGAACGCCAAAGATTTCAGATATGCTTTTGGTATATTCATTGTATCTGTGAAAAATACAAAAAGCAATCCCCGTATTTTAGGTGTTTTTGGATTCAGAATTTGTAAATATTGCACAAAAAAGGCCCGGTGCACATATGCCTCCGGGCCTTTTGAATTTCCGCTGGATATTCTATATTCCAAAGTATTCTTTTCCTTTTTTTACATCGGCTGCTATGGCCGCTTTCAGCGCGTCAAGATTTTCAAACTTCTTCTCTCCCCGCTCATAATGGTGAAGATGCACAACAATATCTTTCTCATAAATATCTTCATCAAAATCATAAATGTAAGTTTCGACTCCCAATCGGTTCGCAGCTCCGTCCGGCGACTCCACGGTCGGTTTGTAACCGATGTTTGTCACTCCGTAAAATGTCTGCTGTCCGTAAGTCACAGTAGAAAAATACACACCGCCCGGCGGCATAATCTTCTGTGATTGCGGGTGAAGATTAACCGTCGGCATTCCCAGCTTGTGTCCGATGCGATTTCCGCGCTCCACTCTTCCGCTGATAAAAAACGGCTCGTCCATAAGCTCCGTTACAAGCTCCATATTGCCCTGCTCCACTTCACTTCGCACATAAGTAGAACTTATATCTCTTCCATTGTGGCAGAGTTTTGATATGATGCGAACCTGCACACCGCGGGCGGAAGCTATCTCACGAAGAAGCTTCGCATTGCCCGCACCGCGGTTTCCAAAAGACACATCCTCCCCCGCCGCAATAAATCGGGCATTCATCTTATCCAAAAGAAATTGGTTTACATAATCTTCCGGTGCAATTGCTGCTGTTTCTTTGCAGAACGGATATTCCACGAGATAGTCAATCCCCATCTGCTCAAAAGCAATGCGCTTTTCTTCCCGCGTCATCAGTTCCCTGACTCCGTCTCCCTGAAAAAAAACGGCCGGTGACGGATCAAAAGTAAACACCGCAGTCTTAAGTCCGAGCTTTTTTGCATCAAAGATTTCCCGCAGTAAACGCTTATGTCCTCTGTGTATGCCATCGAACTTTCCGATGGCTACCGCACAGCCTTCTTCAATTTTAAAATCGGTTGTCTGACAAATTAATTCCATACTAAAAATATTCTTTCCCGTACTTTTCTTTCAAAGCCTCTTTATCAAGAAACATCTTATACGGTTTGAAACGTCTGCGTTCCGGATCGAACACATATATCCCGTAAAAAATGCCATCTTCATTGTAAATCCGAATCTGCGACGGCGTTTTTTTATCCTCGCCATAGAACTCCACTCTCGGCTCATACATCCTCGGATACAAACTGTTTCCGTTATCAATCACCTTGCGGAACTCGTTTTTTACCGTTACAGCCGGAAGATGTAAAAACACCTCATCCACCGGATACAAAATCTCTTCCAGTCTCTGTTCATCACGCATCTGCTCAATCTGATCCAGCGTCAATGCATCCGCAACCCCCAAACGGTCCACGCGCGTTCGAAGAAGACTTTCCATGGCTCCTCCGCATCCGGCCTTCTCTCCGATATCCTGACACAAAGTACGAATATAGGTGCCTTTGGAACAATCCACTCGAAAACGCACAAGCGGAAGCTTCACTTCCAAAATTTCAAGTTCATAAATTTCGATTTCCCTCGCTTTGCGCTCTACTTCTATTCCTTCCCGGGCTAAATCCACAAGTTTACGTCCGTCCACTTTCAATGCCGAATACATGGGCGGAACCTGCATAATTTTCCCTTTAAAGGTTGACATAATATTTATTATGTCATCTTCCGAGACTGTAACCGGTGCTTCGGACAGCACAGTTCCGGTCATATCCTGGGTATCGGTTGTCACTCCGAGCCGGAGGACTGCTTCATATTCTTTTGTCTTGTCGGTCAAAAGATCACAAAGTCTGGTTGCATTGCCCAAACATACAGGAAGCACACCCTCTGCCTGTGGATCAAGCGTTCCGGTGTGCCCTATTTTTTTCTGTCTGAGAATTCCGCGCAGCTTTGCTACCACATCGTGTGAGGTATATCCTTTTTCCTTATACACGTTTATGATACCGTTCATCTGCCATCCTCCATCTGAAGAGCCAGCTGCTCCGTCAGATTTTTTACGATTTCTTCATAACTGCCGTCGATATTGCATCCAGCTGCACGCACATGCCCGCCACCGCCGAAATATGCGGAAACTTTGGACACATCAATATCATCCGTGCATGAACGCATACTGACTTTGTAGGAATTTTCTCCCACCTCATAAATATAAACCGCCACATCGACACCTTTTACGATGCGCAGCTGATTGACAATTCCGGACAAATCTTTTTTATCCGCTCCGTATTCCCGAAGCGTCGCAAGATCCGTCATGGACACCATCACTCTTCCGTTCATGAGTGTATATGCATCCATCAGTGCCTTGCCCAGAAGTTTTGACTGCACCTGGGTCTTTTCATAAAAGGTTTCATCAATGAGCTTCGGAAAATCAAATCCATAAGAAATCAAATCCGCCACAATCCGCAAGGTCTTCGGAGATGTATTGGAATACTGCATCACACCGCTGTCATGAATGATACCGATATAAAGGGTCTGCGCCATTTCCCTGTCGATGAGTTTTTTATATTCCTCTTTCTGCGCGATTAACCCATATACCACCTCCGCTGCCGAGCTGGCATCCGGAACAATGTGGTCTACATCACATCCGCCGTGGTTGCTGATATGGTGGTCAATGTTAATTACTTTTTTCGCCGTCTCGATGTATCGGATTGCTTCCCCGCAACGGTCCGGTACCGTGTCAGCCACAATCATGACATCGTATACCTTTTCCGCCGAATAATCCGTTATGATTTCGGAAACACCACAGACAAAATCAAAAATCGCCGGCGGCTGTTCTAACATAACCTCAATCTGCGCCTGTGGAAAAACTTTCTTCAAAAACTGCCACAAGGCCATGACAGAACCTACACAATCACCGTCCGGATTTACGTGTCCGGTGATTCCGATTCGGGACGCCCCCATACACTCTTGTACAATATCTATCATAGTTCTACCTATTCTTCCCCGTCTGCAACAATCTCCTGCTCATCGCGCACAAGATTTTTGTTTACCTCATCAATCTTCTTTGACATGCTCACACCGTAAGCAATGGACTGGTCCATAATAAATGTGATCTGCGGAGTGTTTCGAAGATTGATTTTCTTTGCAAGCTTGGAACGGATAAATCCTTCTGCACTTGTCAGTCCTGCAAGGGTATCGGCAATCTTCTGCTCATCTCCGAACACCGAAATCCATGCCTTGCATGTTTTCAAATCCGGAGCCACTTCCACTGCAACTACACTTGTCAACTCGCTGATCCGCGGATCTTTGATTTCTCCGCGGATAATATCAGCAAGTGCACGCATAACTTCACCGTTGATACGGGTATTTTTTACACTGTTTTTTCTCATAATATTTCCTATCTTGGTACTTCTACCATAATATAAGCTTCTACAATATCAAGCTCCTGCATCTGGTCAAATCCTTCAAATACAAGACCGCACTCAAATCCGGCTTTTACTTCCTTCACGTCATCCTTGAAACGTTTCAGTGATGCAAGTTCACCTTCGAAAATCTGCTCGCCTTCTCTTGTAATACGCACCTTACATCCTCTCTGGAACATACCGTCAAGCACATAAGAACCTGCAATATTTCCGATTGCGGACGCCTTGAAGATCTGTCTTACTTCCGCGTGACCGATTACTTTTTCCTCGAAGACCGGATCCAGCATACCCTTCATGGCAGCTTCCACATCCTCGATTGCCTGATAAATAACTTTGTAAAGTCTGACATCCACGCCCTCGCGCTCTGCTGTCGCCTTTGCCATTGCATCCGGTCTTACATTGAAACCAATGATAATTGCCTGGGATGCACTCGCCAGGATAACGTCAGACTCGTTGATGGCACCTACACCGCCGTGGATACATTTCACGACTACTTCCTCGTTGGAAAGTTTCAGAAGACTCTGTTTTACCGCTTCCACACTACCCTGAACGTCAGCCTTGATAATCAGGTTGAGTTCTTTCAGGTTACCTGCCTGAATCTGTGTAAAGAGATCGTCCAGAGACATCTTACTCTTAGTCTCTTCCAGTTTCTTCACTTTATTCTGTGCCACGAATGTTTCTGCAAAATTCTTGGCTGTCTTATCATTTTCATGAGCAATAAGGATTTCTCCTGCATTCGGCACATCGGAGAGACCTAAAATCTCAACCGGTGTACAAGGACCTGCTTCTTTTACACGGCGACCCTTGTCATCCACCATAGCTCTTACTTTACCGTGTGCTGCTCCGGCAGATACGAAATCTCCCACATGAAGAGTTCCCTTCTGCACAAGAACTGTCGCAACCGGACCACGTCCTTTGTCAAGCTCAGCTTCCACAACAAGACCTCTTGCACGTCTGTTCGGATTTGCTTTGAGTTCGAGAATTTCTGCTGTAAGAAGAATCGTCTCAAGGAGTGTATCGATACCTTCTCCTGTCTTCGCAGAAACCGGAACAAATTCGGTCGTTCCGCCCCAATCGGCAGGAATCAGTTCATACTCTGTCAGCTCCTGTTTTACACGGTCGATGTTGGCACTTGGTTTATCCATCTTGTTGACAGCAACTACAATTTCGATACCTGCTGCTTTCGCATGGTTAATCGCCTCTACTGTCTGTGGCATTACACCGTCATCCGCTGCAACTACAAGAATTGCAATATCCGTAGAGTTGGCTCCGCGCATACGCATCGCCGTAAACGCTTCATGACCGGGTGTATCAAGGAATGTAATTTTCTGATCATTGATCGTAACTGTATAAGCACCGATGTGCTGTGTGATACCTCCGGCCTCACGGTCTGTTACATTTGTCTCACGGATAGCATCCAAAAGGGATGTTTTACCGTGGTCAACGTGACCCATAACACAGATAACCGGTGGTCTTGCAACTAAATCTTCCGGATTTTCATCTTCTTCCTTCAGAAGTTCTTCGATGACATCCACCTGAACTTCCTTCTCACAGATAATTTCATATTCAATCGCAATTTCTTCTGCAGTCTCAAATTCCACTTCCTGGTTAACTGTCACAATCTTGCCCTGCATAAACAGCTTCTTCACAATAGCGGAAGGCTGAATTTTCATCTTATCTGCCAGATCTTTGATTGTGATAGTCTCCGGAATGGTAATTACCTTGATCTGCTCCTCAGGAGGAGTCTCTTTCTTCTCCGGTTTAATAAAGCGTCCTGCTTTATTTTTATTTTTCATCATCATCTCGTTATCATCTTCGTAGATGTGATCTTTTTTACTTCTCTTATCTCTGTCCTGATTATTGCGTCTCTTCTCATCGTCGCGATGCTTTTCCTGTTCCTTTATCGGACTTTCCGGAATGAACGCATTCTTACCGCCCTGATTTTTGCGCGGTCCACCCTGCGATCTGCCATCGCCATACGAGCCGCGTTCGTTACCGCCGTAAGGTCTTGAATTGCCGCTACGACCCTGAGAATCACCATTACCCTGGCCACCACGGTTAAAACCGCCACCACTCTGTCTGTCAGAGTAGCTTCTGTTTTCTCTTCCTTCATTGTTGCCACCCTTTCCGTACTGCGGTTTTCTGTCTCTGTCGTTGAAGCGTTTCTGTCCGTCGCCTCTTCTGTCACCGCCCTGAGCCTGGACTACTTCCGGTGTTCTCTCTGTCTGAACTGCCGTATTCTCTGCAGTCTCCGGTTTTGCCTTCGGTTTTCCCTGATTCATCGGCTGCGGCTTCGGTGTCGGTGTAATCGCTACCGGTTTGATTACCGGCTTCGGCAATGGTCTGTAAGGCTGAGAAGCGTTGTTGTTTCGCTGTCCATAACCGTTTCTGTCACCGCCCTGTCCCTGCGGACGATTGTTTCCGCCGCCCTGCGGACGCTTTGGTCCCATGCTGCTGTTCTGCGGATTGCTGACAAAAATAATGCTTTTCTTCTTTTTCGGCGCCTCTGTCTTCGGAGTCTCCGCCTTCGGTGCTTCCGCCTTTGGAGCTTCTGCCTTTGGAGCTTCTGCCTTTGGAGCTTCCGCCTTTGGTGCTTCTGCTTTCTTTCCGAAGTTTGCTCTCACCGCCTGCGCTGCTTCTTCATCTACGCCGGAATCGCTTCTTTTTACTTCGATTCCCTTCGTTGCCAGAAATCCTTTTACGTCATCGTTTGATATATTTAACTCTTCTGCAAGTTCACGTACTTTAATTTTCGCCATCTTACTACCTCCGTCTAATTTTGTGTCTCGTCAAGCAATTTACAGATCGACTGCGCGAATCCGAAATCTGTCACTGCGAGAGATGCTCTCATTTCTTTTCCCATGGCATGGCCGAGTTCATCCTTACTGCCGAACACATAACACGGGACCTCATAGAAACTGCTTTTATCTTTAAAAAGTTTCTTTGTGTTATCCGATGCATCCTCCGCAACGATTACCAGTTCCGCCTGAAATGACTTCACTGACTTCTCGGTTGCAAATTCTCCGCTGACTGTTTTTCCCGCTCTTGTCGCAAGACCGATCATGGAAAATATCTTTTTTTTCACTGGATCTGTATTATTCAATGTTTCCCTCATACTCCTTTTGAAGTTTTTCGTAAATCGACTTGTCGATACTCATTTTGAAAGAGCGCTCCAATCCCTTGCTTTTTACAGCTTTCTGCAAACATTCTTCCTGTTTGCAAAGATAAGCACCTCTTCCGTTTTTCTTTCCGGTTAAATCCAGAACAATCTCGTCTTCCGGTGTTTTGATGACACGCATCATTTCTTTTTTTGCCTTCATCTCTCCACAGCCGACGCATTGTCTGAGTGGTATTTTTTTACCCATATAAACCTCTATTCTTCGTAGCCTTCCTCTGAATATTCTTCATATTCTTCGTACTCGCCGTCCTCATATTCATCCATATAATCTTCATAGCGGAATCCAGGTGCATCTTTCGCCTGTGTCTCGCTCTTAATGTCAATCTTATATCCTGTCAGTCTCGCTGCAAGTCTTGCGTTCTGACCCTCTTTACCGATGGCAAGGGAAAGCTGGTAATCCGGTACCACGACTTTCGCTGTCTTCTCATCCGGATCGGCAAACACTGCTACGATCTTAGCCGGAGATAACGCATTCTGAATCAGGTTACCCGGGTTTTCATCCCAGTTAATAATGTCAATCTTCTCACCGCGAAGCTCATCTACGATCGTATTGACACGGGAACCGTTCATACCGACACATGCTCCTACCGGATCCACGTTCGGGTTGTCACTCCAAACTGCCATCTTTGTACGGCTTCCGGCCTCTCGTGCAATCGCCTTAATTTCAACCGTTCCGTCCGCGATTTCTGCCACTTCCGCCTCAAACAAACGTTTTACAAGTTCCGGATGAGTACGGCTTACTAAAATACGCGCTCCTTTTGTTGTATTCTTTACTTCGAGAATATATACCTTAATTCTGTCTGTCGGTTTGAAATGTTCTGTCTTCACCTGCTCGTTTTCATTGAGAAGCGCTTCCGCTTTTCCCAGGTCGATGCTGATGTTCTTTCCGATATATCTCTGTACGATACCTGTCATGATATCTTTTTCTTTTTCAAAATACTGATTGTAAATTACGCTGCGCTCTTCTTCTCTGATTTTCTGCAGGATTACGTTCTTTGCATTCTGTGCAGCGATACGGCCGAACTCTTTGGATTCAATCTTAACCTGTACCATCTCGCCGACTTTCGCTTTTTTGCTGTATTTCAGCGCATCGGCAAGTGCAATCTGAAGACATGCATCTTCCACTTCCTCTTCCCCGGCAACTACTTCCTTCTCTGCAATCACCTTGTAATCACATGTTTCGCGGTCGATGGTTACGGTGATGTTGTCCGCCTTGCCGAAATGATTTTTACATGCTGTCATCAACGAATTTTCGATCGCTTCGAACAAAGTCTCTTTGCTGATCTCTTTCTCCTTTTCCAACATGTCAAGTGCTGTCATTAATTCCTTGTTCATTTTCCTTTTTCCTCCTAATTAAAACTCAATATGCGGACGTACCAGCGCCAAATCCGCTCTTGCAAATTGTTTCTCACCGTTTTCTGTCTCGATGGTGATACTTCCTTTGTCATACGCTTTTAATATACCTTCAAAGTCCTTGGACTTATCGATCATTTTGTAGGTCTTGATCTCTATCTCTTTTTCGAGATACCGCTCAAAATCCTTATCTTTTTTCAGCGGGCGAAGCAGTCCCGGACTGCTCACTTCCATAATATAAGAATCCTCGATGAAATCTTCTTTGTCCAGCAATTCGGAAAAAGCTCTGCTCACCAGCTCGCAGTCGTCGATGGTGATTCCTCCCGGCTTGTCAATGTATGCCCGAAGATACCAGTTGCTTCCTTCCTTTACATATTCCACATCCACCAGTTCAAAGGCATTTGCTTCCATGATAGGTTGCAGCAGTTCCTCCGCACGGCTTTCGTAGTTGTCACGTTTTGACATTCGTTCACCTGTCCTTCCCTGTTTGACAATGTAAAAGAGTGGACTTGCAAGTCCACTCTTCTATCATTTCTTATTTATTACTTTGTTCAGTATAGCACTCCGTTTTATGAAATGCAAGCTTTTAAACGGATTTTTTCATATTTCTATCCCGCTTACACCGGTCCGCCGAGATCGCTGTCATCGTTCTCGTCACCGATATCTACTTCCTTAATTTCTCTTCGGAACAGGATATCATACATAACCGGAACAACAAAAAGTGTCATAAGTGTCGCATATGCAAGACCGCCGATGGTTACAATCACCATTCCGCGGCTCATAACCGCAGATGCGTCCTTCGAAAGAGCCATCGTCATCATAGCGAGGATTGTGGTAAGCGCTGTCATAAGAATCGGGCGCATACGCGTCTTTCCTGTCTCAATCAAAGCCTCTCTTTTTTCCATGCCTGCCAAGCGCATCTGATTGGTATAATCAACGAACACAATACCATTATTAACAACGACACCTGCAAGTACCAGGAATCCCATCATGGCAATCATAGACAAATCTTCTCCCGTAAACATCAATCCCAAGAAACCGCCCGTAAACGCAAGCGGTATCGTGAAAAGAACGATAAACGGTGACAAAAGACTTTGGAACTGTGCCACCATAATCAGGTAAATAAAGATAACGGCAAGAAGAATCATGAGAAGCATATCCTCCATCATGCTCATAACCTCGGTACTCTCTCCGGCAATTTCTACCCGGATACCGTCCGGCACCTGATATTTTTCAAGCTTGTCTTCCACCTGTCTGGAGAGAAGGGTCGTATTATATCCGTCCATCGTCTCCGCAGAAACCGTTATATATCTCTCCTGATTCACACGGGAAATCTGTGCAATACTCTCTCCCTCGGCAATTTCGGCAAACTCCCGGAGCTTATGTGTCTCCTCGACTTCTTTTCCTTCATCATCCGTAGTTTTTACCGTAAATTCATAATCCATCAGATTATCTTCGGTAATCTTTTCTGTTTCATCCACGATAGATACCTGATATTTCCCATCCTCTGTATTCAGTGTAGTGGCATCGGCATCTGTTGTCAGCTGTCCGGAAAGTTCCATAAATATCTGCGCTACCGTAAGTCCGTGGCGCATGGCTTTATCTTTGTCTATGGTTATTTCAAGCTGTCTGTCCGCTTCTTCCTGACCGTTCGATACATTTTCAAATCCCTTGACTTCTTCCAGGAGCGCAACCATGTCATTGCTCACCTCAAGTATCTCATCGGTATCCTCGCCGTATACGTTGATTTGGAGTCCACTGCTCATCAGCGCGGAAATATCCATATTTGATGTCGCAATTGTATACTCGGTATCCGCGTATCCTTCCTGCATGATTGCTTCCAGCTTATCTGCTACCACTCCGTTATCTTTTCCGGTTGCATCATCCAAAATCAGGAAAAACGAAAAGTCTTTGTTGGTTCCGGAGGACATCATAATGTCTCCGCCGCCTCCGCCTGACATAATACCTACCGTTACAATACCGTCAATTTCCTTAATCTTTTCCAATAAATCGTCCGCAGCCGCATAGCCTTCTTCCACTTCCCATTCAGCCGGGACGGTCATGGTCATACTCATCTGATTACCGCCCATGGACGGGAGAAGCACCATACCGGTATTGAGCACGCGCACAATACAAAGTACCAAAAGAACGATTGCAACTGCCATCGGCGCAATCTTCACCTTGAGACAGAAACGAATTGCTTTGTCATATAATTCAATCATCTTATCGAACCACTTATGGCTCTTTTCATTGGCATTCTTTAATACCGTCGCACTCATACACGGCACGAATGTCAGCGCCACAATCAGGCTGGCAACCAAACTGTAACCGATTGTCAGTGCCATATCCGTAAACAACTGGCGGGTAAGACCTGTCGTAAATACAATCGGAAGGAAAACACAAATTGTTGTCAAGGTAGATGCCGTGATGGCTCCCGCCACCTGCTTCGCCCCCATAACCGCTGCTCTTGCCGCCGATACCCCTTTGTTTCTGAGACGATAAATATTCTCTATGACAACAATGGAGTTGTCTACCAGCATTCCGACACCGAGTGCCAGACCGGAAAGCGAAATCATATTCAACGTAACATCTGAAAAGAACATCAGCACAATGGCAAACAGCACACTCATCGGAATACTGAATGCAACAACCAGCGTCGGCTTGTAATCCTTCAGGAAAATTGCAAGGACAATAATCGCCAAAAGCGCACCCCAAATCAGGTTGGAAAGCACGGAATTAATAATCAATCCGATGTAATCCCCCTGATCCATAAGCGGCGTCAAATGAAGACCCACATACTCTTTTTCCAAATCCTCAATGGTATCTCTCAATGTCTCGGACACCGCAGAAGTACCTGCCGTACTGGATTTCATAATACTCAGAATAACTGCGTCGTTACCGTTCAACTTCGCATAACTGTCATCTGCATTATCGATTATTGTAACAGTAGCCACATCGCTGATCCGCACATCACCGATTTTGTCAACTTTGCACAGAATCATGTTTTCAATCTGCTCTACCGTTTCAAATTCTTCTCCGATTTTTACAAGAACCTGCGTGTCATCTTCATTGTCAATGTATCCGGCCGGCATAGAGAAGTTCTGTGCTGCAATGAGCTGGGAAAGTGTTTCCAGCGATAAAAGCGCATCCATGTTGGCACTCTCAAGCGCTGCTTCCCTGCTTTCATCCAGCTGTTCCTGCGCCTGTTCCATCTGGGTTTTCCCCTCTTCGATGGAAGCCAGTCCGGATTCCATCTGCGCAGTATACGCACCGAAAGAAGCTGCTGCCGTAATCTTACCGGCCTCCACTTCCTCGTAGGCAGCCTCCGCCTCCGCAATGGACTCCTCTATTTTTTTATTGATTTCTTTTGTGGCAGCAATCTCAATTTCAAGATTGGCAAGCTCTGTTTTAATTTGCGGAATACGGGTTTCCACAATATTATAAAGCTGCTTCAGATTCTTCTTGGTCATATTTTTCGCAGCTTCTTCCTGGCCTTGCTGCTCGAGCATGGCTCGAAATGCTTTCAATTTATCCGGATTGTCAATGGCATCCTTCACATCGGTCGGAATACCGGCAAGCTGGGTTTGAATCTGTTCATCCGCCACCTTCTTTGCATTTTCATCCGCTGCCGCATGAATCGATGCAGCAGCATCCGGTCCGAGCATAGCAAGATAGGATTCCACGTTTGTGGCATCAACCGTAACATTTGTCATCCCCGCTGCGGCAAGTGCCTGCTGAACTGCCGCAATACGAACCTGCGCATACGCCGCATCATAAATTGCTTTATATGTCTCCGGCGCCTGTACAGTTGCTCTGGCCGTTGCAAATGCCTCATTCATCTGCTTATACGTTTTTGTGACCTTATTATCCTTATAAGCCTTAAGCTCTGCTTCCAGCGCAATTTTATCCGTTTCAAGTCCGACAAGAATCGCTGCATACGCTGCTTTCGTAGCCATAGCCTCATCCAACTGTTTGCTGTATTTCGCGAGTTCTTCCGTCGTTTTCCCCTGCTCGTCCTGCAGCTTATTTTTTCCGCTTTCCAGTTCTGACTCGGCATCATTCAATTCCGCTCTCGCATCATCAAGCTCTTCCTGTGCCTCGTCTAATTTATCCGTAGCAATCCCAAGCACTTTGGCATTTAATTTATCCACTTTCGCTTTGTCCAGACGGATTTCCACCGACTCTTCCACCATACCGGTCGCTGTGACACTGGCAACACCGTTCTGCCGTTCCATATGAGGAATGATGGTTTCATCCACAAAATCTGTCAGGCTGTAAATATCTCCACCGTCGTAATCCACTGCCAGATACATCGTCGCCATCAAATCGGGAGAAATTTCCATAAGTGACGGTGTTCCGACATTCTCCGGTAGTTCAATCTGATTCACCTGTGTAGACAACTTGACCATGGCACTGTCCATGTTTGTGTCATCCGCAAACTCAAGCGTCACCATGCTGTAGTTTTCGTAGGAAACACTGGATACATTCTCCACGCCGTTTACGGTACCGAGAGCTGACTCCAGCACCTGTGTCACGTCACTTTCCACACGCTCCGGCGAAGCTCCCGGATATGTGGTTATCACCATAACGTATGGAATACTGATGGTCGGCAAAAGATCGGTTGTCAGCTTCATAAAGCTGACAATACCGAGCACGATCAGCATGACAACCGCTACCAGCACGGTAAACGGTCTTTTTACACTAAACTTTGACATGTTTCTCTCTCCTGTTTATTTTTTGTTTACACTTTTTTTATTATTTTTTTATATTCGCCCAACATAACAATACGAAATGAACGATATGTCCATTTCGCATTGATAATATCCTCTTTTTTGTTTTTTAAATATCTCCGGCCGTTTTGAGGAACAAAGATTCTTCCTCATTTATCTTCTTGGCCTTCTCTACGTATTCTTCCTGTACTTCATTCATAAGAGGCGCAGCCTCCGCCTTCGCCTTTTCATCCAGCGCCTGTTTCACGGCTTCCTCATAGAACTCAAGTGCTGCGATGTCGTCATATCCCATGTAGAAATCTGCATACTCGGAATCACCTTTTCTGATTTGTCCGCTGTAATCATAGCTGACATCCATCTTTCTGCGAACAGCAACATAAGTATCCTCAATCTTAATAAATGTAACCGTAGTGGTCGTCGTTTTATTTCCTTCAATCAAAAGATCTCTGCTGAGTTTCATACCATTACTTAAAACAACACTCACAAGCGTAGCATCAATATTATCCACAACAATCTGATTGAATACCTCTTTTTTCATAATGAAATACCTCCCACAAAGCCCAATACTGGAATCATTTTAACATGTCCGCACTTCTGCGTAAACTATTTTTATGTAAAAAATAGGTAAAAAAAACAAAAAAAGCATTGAAAACACAACATTTTCAACACTTTCTCGGGTTGGGCTGCTCTTTTAAAATGCATATGCATTACAGCTAACAGCTCGTAGGGGAATCGAACCCCTGTTTCCGCCGTGAGAGGGCGGCGTCTTAACCGCTTGACCAACGAGCCATGAGGACTTTTGCGTCCTCGACTATCTTATTATAAAATGCCGCGAAATGCAAGCACTTTTTTTAAAAAATAATTTGATTTTACATCAGATCAAATAAACTGTACTGATTTGACTCCGGAATGTCTCCGAGAAGTCCCATTTCTCCCATCTTATCCAGCACGCTCTGCGGAACCTTGCTGCGACTCTTCAAATCATCTTTAGAGAGGAACGGACCGTCCTTTGCCGCCTCCATAATCGCTTCCGCCGCCTTGTCTCCCATTCCTTCAATACTGGAGAAGGATGGCATAATCTTGCCGTCGATAATCTGGAAATTGCGGGAATGCGCCCTATACAAATCCAGCTTCATAAAATCAAAACCGCGGGCATACATCTCCTGTACGATACGCATATCCCGAAGTGTATCCTTTTCTTTGTTGGAAAGGGAGTCCTTTCTCTTTTTGTAGTCTTCGATATTGCGCTCCAAATGCTCTTTTCCCTGACACATCAATTCATAGGAAAATGCGGTGGCACGGATACTGAAAAACGCCGTATAGTAGGCCAAAGGATAATACACCTTACAGTAGGCAATACGCCATGCCATCATAACATAAGCCGCCGCATGGGCTTTCGGGAACATGTACTTAATCTTCCGGCAGGACCAGATGTACCAATCCGGAACATCCGCTTCCAGCATAACCTTCTCCCACTCATCCTTGACGCCTTTTCCTTTACGGACACTCTCCATAATGGTAAATGCAAGGGAGCTTTCCACTCCTTTGCTGATTAGGTAGACCATGATATCGTCACGGGTACAAACCGCCGTGGAAATCGTTGCCTTCCCTTCTTCAATCAATGTCTTGGCATTTCCGAGCCACACGTCGGTACCGTGGGACAACCCGGAAATACGGATCAGATCGGAGAACGAAGTCGGACCGGCGTCGATAAGCATCTGCATGGCAAAGTCCGTACCAAACTCCGGAATACCGAGAGCACCCAGTTTACAACCGCCCAAATCCTCCGGCGTCACATGCAGCGCCTCCGTGGACTGGAACAGGCTCATTACCTGTTTGTCATCCAGCGGTATCTGCGTCGGATCAAGTCCCGTCAAATCCTGAAGCATACGAATCATGGTCGGATCATCGTGTCCGAGAATATCAAGTTTTAAAAGATTGTGGTCAATCTTATGGTAATCAAAATGCGTGGTGACGATATCCGTCGTCATATCGTTGGCCGGATGCTGTACCGGCGTAAAGGAATCAATCTCCTCTCCCAGCGGAAGAACGATAATACCGCCCGGATGCTGTCCTGTTGTACGGCGGACATTTTCGCATCCTTTGGCAATTCGCTCAATCTCACAGCTGCGCTTGGAAATACCGCGTTCCTCGTAGTAATTTTTCACATAACCGTATGCGGTCTTTTCCGCCAGTGTACCGATGGTGCCGGCGCGGTAAGCCTGTCCGGCGCCGAAGATAACCTCGGTATATTTGTGCGCCTTACTCTGATACTCTCCGGAGAAGTTCAGGTCGATATCCGGCTCCTTATCTCCCTTGAACCCAAGGAAGGTCTCAAACGGAATATCAAATCCGTCCTTTACAAGCGGTTTCCCGCATTGCGGACAAATCCGGTCCGGCATGTCGCATCCCGCCATTCCGGAATAAGCCTTCACCTCCGGCGAATCAAAATCATAAAAATGGCATTCCTTACAGTAATAGTGCGGACTCAGAGAGTTTACCTCCGTAATTCCGGCTGCATAAGCCACAAAAGAGGACCCTACCGAACCTCGGGAACCAACCAGATACCCGTCCTCCACCGACTTCCACACAAGCTTCTGGGCAATGATATACATCACGGCAAATCCGTTGGAAATAATAGAGTTCAATTCCCTCTCCAGACGCTCCTGCACAATATCAGGCAATGTTTCCCCGTAAATTTCATGGGCCTTGCGGTAGCAGATGTCCGTCAGCGTCTGGTCACTGTTCTCAATGACCGGCGGACACTTGTCCGGACGTACCGGGTCCACCACATCGATCATATCAGCAATCCGGTTGGTATTGGTAATTACAACTTCCCTTGCTTTATCACTTCCCAGATACTCAAACTCCGCCAGCATCTCATCGGTGGTGCGCAGATAAAGCGGTGCCTGGGAATCCGCATCCTTAAATCCTTTTCCCGCCATGATAATACGACGGTACACTTCATCCTCCGGATCCAGAAAATGCACGTCACAAGTCGCACAGACCGGTTTGCCGAACTGGTCTCCCAGCTCGCAGATCTGCTTATTGATCGCCTTGATATCATCCATGGAATTGACACTTTCCACTTTTTCCGAGTCAATCATGAATTCATTGTTTCCGAGAGGCTGTATCTCAAGATAATCGTAAAAACGCACAATCTTTGCAATCTCCGACTCCGATTTTCCGTCCAGAATTGCGCGGTAAAGCTCGCCGGCCTCGCAGGCACTTCCCAAAATCAAGCCTTCCCTGTACTTCATAATCAGACTCTTCGGAACCTTCGGCCGCCGGTTGAAATAGTTCAGGTGTGACTCCGAAATCAGCTTGTACAAATTGACACGTCCCACATCGTTTTTCGCCAGGACAATGGCATGATAAGACGGCAATTTGCGGATTGCCTCCGGACTGTCCTCACCGAGAGCATTGACCTCATCCAATCCCGCAATTCCCTGCTGCCGCAGCATCTCTATAAATTTTTCAAAAATCTCTGCTGTCGCTCCTGCATCATCCACCGCCCTGTGATGGTTCTCCAAAGAAACCCCGAGAGCCTTTGCCACATGATCCAGTTTGTACTTTGCCAGATTCGGCAACAGTACTCTCGCCAGCGCCACCGTATCCAAATATGTATAATCAAAATCCATTCCCTGTCGCATCGCTGCCACACGGATAAATCCCATATCAAAATCCGCATTGTGTGCCACCAGAACGGAACCTTTACAAAACGCAAGAAACTCAGGCAACACACTTTCAATTCCCGGCGCATCCGCCACCATGGCATCATTGATGCCCGTAAGCTGTTCAATACGGAACGGAATCGGCTCCCTCGGGTTTACATAACTCGAAAACCGCTCGACAATTTTTCCGTTTTGTATTTTAACCGCACCGATTTCTATGATATTGTTCTTCTCATTGGAAAATCCGGTCGTTTCAATATCAAAGACAACATAATCTTCATCCAGTGTCTGATTTTTCGAATTGGTCACAATATTTTTCAGATCGTCCACCAGATAAATTTCGGATCCTATGATTACCTTGAAGAAATCCTGACGGTCCAGCGTCTTTCCTTCTTTTTCCGCCCCGGCTTTCGCTTCCTTGTACAAATCCTGCCAGGTGTGAAACATATCAGCCAAGGCCGCCACCACTCCGTGATCGGTGATGGCAATCGCCGGGTGTCCCCACTTATATGCACGCTTGATGATATCTACCACGTCCGCCACACCGTCCATGTCACTCATTTTGCTGTGACAGTGCAGTTCCACTCGTTTCTCCATGGCATGGTCATTTCTCGCCACACGGAAATCTTTTGACTTTTGGATACTTTTAATCATAATGACAATATCCCGGTCAAAAGCATCCTGTGTCGGAATACCCTTCACCATTACAAAGGCGCCCTTACCCGCACCGGCCTTGATATTTGCAAGTTCCTCATTCGGGCAGAACATCTTACATTTGATGGTGTCGGTAAAGTCCGTAATATTAAAGGAATAAATCGTCTTTTCATTGCGGATTTCCCGCTCATCCGTACCGAGAATCTGTCCCCGGATGACAATCTCGCCAATCTCACCGACAATGGCATCAATCGGCGTAATCTCACCTTCAATATCAAAACCGTAAAGCACATCCGGGTTGTCCGATTTGCGCTGCGGTCTGCGATACGGTTTGTTTTCCCCGCGTCCCTGTTTTTCTCTGTCGAAAGATTTTTTCTCTTTCGTTGCCGGCTGTTCCGGTTTCTTATCCGGCACCTTGTTCTCCGACGCCTGCTCGTCTCCGCCGAACGGATCCTGTCCTGCCGCCGTCATGTCCACATATTCATCGTCACTGCCCTTCGGCTTTTCATCCCCCGCCACTCTGGCAGCGATTTCCGCCACCTGTCTTGCAATGCGGACATCATCCTCCTTGCGGTAACGGCTCTCCTTTGGCTGTACATACGCAATATCAAAAATCGCACGAATTCCGCATCTCTCACAGACAATCTTCGACAAAATCTCAAGAATCTCCCGTTCCTTCTGGTGATGCAGCGGAATATTTTCCACCGAAAGCAGAACCTGTCCCTCCTCCGGATAGGAAAACTCTCCCTTTTTCAACATGCTGTACAGTAGCGGACTGTAATTTTTAAGCTCCAGCAAAATGCTGTCCATGTACACATCAAACAACTTTTGCACATCATACTGCTCCGACAGGCGGAATGTCTCATATATCTTAACTTCCACAGCCGGACGCAGCATACCTGCCTCATCATCAGCAGCCGAAAAAAGCTGCCTGAGCAGCTCTTTTTCGATTTCATAAATATACTGTTTTTCAATGAGTCTGTCGCACGTTATGTAAACCTTATACAAATCCCGCATACGGGTGGTTGCAATGCGCTCCACCGTAGCCATCTCCATATAAGCTTTACAAACGCCGCTGAGTTTCAGCGTCGGAAAAACTTCAAAAAAACTTCGATTCATTTATTCATTACCCCAATTTAAAAGTTCATCTCTCAGTGTGGAAAGAAGCTGATCTTCCGGTACCTTCCGGACAATTTCTCCCTTTTTAATCAGAAGTCCTTCACCGATACCTCCTGCAATACCGATGTCCGCTTCCTTTGCCTCTCCCGGTCCGTTTACCACGCAGCCCATCACGGCCACTTTCAAATCCAGCGGAATATCCGCCACCATTTTTTCCACTTCGTTGGCAAGACCGATCAAATCAATTCTTGTTCTTCCGCAGGTCGGACAGGAAACCACTTCGATACCGCCTTTGCGAAGACCCAGCGTACGCAAAATCAGCTTGGCCGACTTAATTTCCTCCACCGGATCACCGGTGAGAGACACACGGATGGTATCACCGATTCCCTGATGAAGAATAATGCCAAGACCTACCGACGATTTGATATTACCGCTTGTCAGTGTTCCGGATTCCGTAATGCCTACATGAAGCGGATAATTTGTCTTTTCTACCAGCTTTTCGTGTGCTGCCACGCACATGAGAACATCCGACGACTTGATGCTGATTACCAAATTGTCATACCCGAGATCTTCTATGATGTGCACCTTATCAAGCGCACTTTCCACAATTCCTTCGGCCGTCACCCCGTGATATTTTTCCACCAGCTCTTTTTCCAGCGAACCACTGTTGACGCCGACACGAATCGGAATATTGCGTTCTTTTGCCACATCTACAACCGCTTTCACACGGTCGATGCTTCCGATATTTCCCGGGTTGATGCGGATCTTGTCCGCACCGTTCTCCATGGCTGCGATGGCCATCTTATAGTCAAAATGAATATCTGCCACAAGAGGAATATGAATCTGCTTTTTAATCTCGGAAAGCGCCTGTGCTGCCTCCTGCGTCGGAACCGTACAACGGATAATTTCACAGCCTGCTTTTTCCAAACGCAGAATCTGTGCAACCGTAGCTTCGACATCCTCTGTATGTGTATTGGTCATAGACTGGATCAGCACCGGATTTCCTCCGCCGATCTTTCTGTCTCCGATCTGAATTACCTTTGTATGATTGCGATACATATACGCATCCTCCTCATCAGAACAATTTTGCAATGTCATTGTAAAGTACAAAAGCCATGAGCACCATGAGACAAACCATACCGATCATATGGACAAATCCTTCCTTCTCCGGTGGAATCGGTTTGCCGCGCACAGCTTCTACCAGCAAGAACACCAGTCTTCCGCCGTCCAGTGCCGGAAACGGAAGTAAGTTGAGTACTCCCAGGTTGGCCGAAAGCAAAATCGCAAAATTAAGCATATTGAGCCAAATATAGAAAACACCGTCCGGTTTGGACTGTGTATAAATATCATTGACCGTCTGCGCCATTCCCACCGGTCCTGACACATCATCCTTGCTCACCTGCCCCTGAATCAAAAGTTCCAAACTCTTAAACGTCGTCTCAATCCAATAACCGACTTCGTAAGCACTATATTGAAGTGTACCGACAAAGCCCGGCTTCTCATACTGTCCGGCGCCGTAAAGTCCCATGTAATAGCGTCCGGCTTTCTCATCATAACGAGGTGTGATGACGGTCTGATATACTTCCCCGTCCCTTTCGTATGACACTTTAATATCTTCTCCGCGATTTAACATGGAACGGAGACTGATTTCCCTGTAAAGATGAATCTTTTTCCCGTCCATGCTGACAATTTTATCGCCGTCACGAAGCCCTGCTGCATAAGCTGCACCGTCCTCCTGCACCATCTGCACAACAGGCATATCCGCGCCGTAGCTTCCCACAATAATCATGGAAAAGAAAAATGCAAGAATAAAATTGAAAATCGGCCCTGCCACCACAGTCGCAATTCTTGCAAACACCGGAGCATCCGGAAAAGCACCGGATTTTTTTCCAAGTTCCGTATTGGCGACGGACTCATCTGCACCATCCTCTGTTTTCGCCGCTTCTTCCTCTTCCGGAAGATTCAATCCGTCCTCGCCCTCAAACATACATGCTCCTCCGAGCGGCAAAAGACGAATCGCATATTTGGTCCCTCCTTTTGTAAAAGAAAAAATACAAGGTCCCATTCCCACGGAAAATTCCACCACATTGATTCCGTTCATCTTTGCAATGATAAAATGACCGAATTCATGTGCAATGACGACCACACAAAAGATTAATATAAATAAAAGAATGCCCAATTTTTAACACCTGCTCTCAATAAATTCGTAACAGGAAGCTTCTGTTTCCAAAATCTGCTCCACTGTCGGATGTGAGATGACGTTATGCTGTCTCATAGATTCTTCAATCAGTCTCGGAATATCCAAGAAACCGATTTTCCGATCCAAAAACAGACTAACTGCTTTCTCATTGGCCGCATTGAATACCGTCGGCATACTGCCTCCGATACGAAATGCCTCATAGGCAAGTTTCAGCCCTACGAACACTTCCGGATCCGGTTCTTCAAACGTAATCTCACGAAGTGCAAAAAAATCAACTTTATTGTCATTCATCGGCAATCTGTCCGGATAGAAAAGTGCATACTGAATCGGCAGCTTCATATCCGGGACACCAAGCTGCGCCATCACTGCGCCATCCACATACTCTACCATAGAATGTATGATACTCTGTGGTTGTACTACTACTTTTATTTTATCCGCTGTCACGCCAAATAACCAACCGGCCTCCATCACTTCAAGACCTTTGTTGACCATCGTTGCCGAATCAATCGTAATCTTTCTTCCCATGGCCCAGTTCGGATGCTTTAATGCATCTTCCACCTGCACCTTTTCCATCTGCTCTCTCGTCCATCCACGGAACGGTCCGCCGGATGCCGTAAGTAATATCTTACTAATTTTATCCTTAGGCTCTCCGTTTAACGACTGGAAAATCGCACTGTGCTCGCTGTCAACCGGGAGAATTTGAACCCCGTATTCTTTTGCAAGCGGCATAATAATATGTCCCGCCGTCACAAGAGTTTCCTTGTTTGCAAGCGCAATATCCTTTCCTGCCTTTATCGCCGCAATCGTCGGACGGATACCAATCATCCCCACAATGGCCGTCACAACCACTTCTGCTTCCGGAAGCGAAGAAATCTCAATCAGTCCATCCATACCTGAGAGAACTTTAACATCCGTATCGGCAACGCGTGTGCGCAGCTCTCTTGCAGCTTCCTCCGTCCACATAACTGCGTAGGACGGTCTATATTGTCTGATCTGCTGTTCCATCTTTTCCACATTACTTCCTGCTGCAAGTGCAACTACGGAAAGCTTTTCCGGATAACTGCTCACTACCTCCAGTGTCTGTGTTCCGATGGAACCGGTGGATCCTAACAAAACAATTTTTTTCATAATACAATCCTCTTGTCTGAATTTAGCTCAAATGCATAAGCAACATGGCTCCGTAGTAAATAAGCGGAGCTGTCACAATCACGCTGTCAAACCGGTCCATAATACCGCCATGCCCCGGAATGAGATTTCCGTAATCCTTGATACCGTGATCTCTCTTGATTCCGGATGCAGCCAGATCTCCGATTTGGCTGAGCACGGAACCTACGGCTGCAATGACCGGAAACGCCCAAAGTGCATTGTCCGGAATGACAATCGTCTGAATCTTCTGCAATACAAGTGCATACAAAAAACCGACAACGGCTGCGCCGATAACACCGCCCACAGAACCTTCCACGGATTTTTTCGGGCTGAGCACCGGTGCAAGCTTATGCTTTCCGAGCAACACGCCGGAAAAATATGCGCACGTATCACATACCCATGATGCAATAAATACGAGCCATACAATATAAATACCGTTCTCCATCATTCTTGTCTGATAAATGTAAGAAAGAAGAACCGGTGCATAGAGAAAGGAAAATGCTGCTGCCATCACCTTGTCTGCTTTATATTTCGGAAAGGTCAGCACATACACAAGCATCATTCCCATGATCGTCAGGATAATCGGGAACAAAAAGAAGACTTTGTCCGTCGCCTGACTGATCACTATGTAATATGCGGCGATGCCCGCATAGCCCATGGCCTCGACACCGCACACTTTATTTTCTTCCGGTCTCACGTGGGTCGCTTTAATCAATTCCCGAAATCCCACAAGTGAAATCAAAAATGTAACCCCGAACAATACCCATCCTCCGCTGAACATGGTTATCGCCAATATAATTACGAGAAATATTCCGCTAATCACCCGTGTAAGCATAGGCTTACTCCTCCTTTACAAGTCCGAAACGGCGGTCGCGTACATTATAGGCCTCGATCGCTTTTTCCAGTTCTTTTTTATCAAATGCCGGCCACGGCACATCCGTAAAATAAAATTCAGTATATGCAAGCTGCCAGATCAGGAAATTGGAAATTCTCTGTTCTCCGCTGGTACGAATCATCAAATCCGGCTCCGGAATACCTTTGGTATCCAGATAGTCAGCGAAGCGTTCAATGGTCATATCCTCCGGTTTCAGGTCTCCCTGCGCCGCCTCTTCCATAATACTTCGCACTGCGCGCACCACTTCGTCCTGTCCGCCGTAGTTGAGCGCAATCTGGAAATGAAGCCCCGTATTATTTTTTGTTGCCTCCTCCAGCTTCGCAATACTCTCCTGAATGTCCGGAGCAAGCTTTGTCTTATCTCCTATGACACGGACACACATATTATTTTTTTCTGCTGTTTTCAAAGAAGTACTCAAATATTTGTGGAGCAGCTTCATCAGCGCATCCACCTCATCCTTCGGACGATTCCAGTTTTCTGTGGAAAAAGCATACACCGTCAGGTACTGTACCCCCATCTTGTAAGCTTCCTCGCAGATGACCTCCACATTTTTACTTCCCTGCACATGCCCGTAATTGCGGGGCATACCTTTACTTTTGGCCCATCTTCCGTTTCCGTCCAGAATGATGGCAATATGATTCGGCACTACCATAATAACCTCCAAATACGAATATAAACGAAAGGGGAAAGGCCCCGCGACCTCTCCCATTTCCTCCACCGCATATTAAACGGTCATAATCTCTTTTGATTTCTCATCGACCATTCCATCAATCTGCTTGATGAATTTGTCTGTCATTTTCTGAAGCTGTTCTTCCAGCTGTTTGATTTCGTCTTCAGAAACATCTGTCTTTCCGAGCTTCTTGAGCGCATCGTTACCGTCTCTTCGGATATTGCGCACGGCCACTTTATTTTCTTCGCCTTTTTTCTTTACATCTTTCACAAGGTCTTTACGACGCTCTTCCGTAAGCTCCGGGAAAACAAGGCGAATCACAGAACCGTCGTTGGACGGTGTGATACCTACATCCGACATCATGATTGCTTTCTCGATCTCTTTAATCAATGTTTTTTCCCAAGGTGCAATCTGAAGCATTCTCGGTTCCGGAACCGTGATATTTCCGACCTGCTGAAGCGGTGTCGGTGTTCCGTAATAATCTACTTTAATTTTATCAAGTACATGCGGATTTGCTCTTCCCGCACGGATTGTTGCAAATTCAGAGATAAGATGATCTACTGTTTTCTGCATTTTTTCTTCGTATACTTTGATTCTCTCATCCATTTTTTAATCCTCCCTATACCGTTACCTTCGTACCGTTAAACTGCCCCTTGATTGTATTCACGATACTGTTTTCTTCATTTAATCCAAATACCCACATCGGCATTTTATTTTCTTTTGCAAGAATGGAAGCTGTCATATCCACTACCTGAAGATTTTTGGCCACCACCTCATCGATAGAGACTTCATCATATTTCTTGGCCGCCGGATTCGTTCTAGGGTCATCATCATAGACACCGTCAATCGCCTTTGCCAAAAGAATGACATCCGCCTCCACTTCAATGGCACGGAGCATAACACCCGTGTCGGTAGAAAAATACGGATGACCGGTACCTCCCGCAAAAAAGACTACCATACCGTCTTCAAAGCACTGATTGGCGCGGTCTTTGGAAAACAATTCCGTAAATGCTCCGCATGTAAAAGGTGTCAAAATATTAGTTTTCATCCCGACACTCCGGAAAATTTCAGACACATAGATACAGTTCATAATCGTAGCAAGCATTCCGATCTGGTCCGCTTTTGTACGATCGATATTTTCACTGGTGCGTCCTCTCCAAAAATTGCCGCCGCCGATGACAATACCGACCTGAACACCGTCATCCGCAAGCTGTTTTACCTGCAGTGCAACACCTCTGACGGTTTCCTCATCAAATCCGGTTTTCTTTTCTCCCGCAAGAGCTTCTCCGCTCAGCTTTAACATGATTCTCTTCATGAGTCTGTCTCCCGTCTTATTTCTGAATTAAGTCATCGAAGAAGGATGTCGGATTCACTTCTGCGTAGCACTGTGAACACATACCTTCAATAACAGCACCATTATTAATCTGCACAGATTTGGATTTAATATTACCCATAACGATAGCTGATGCATCTAAAATAACAGGTCCCTGTACATCGATGTCACCCTTTACAGCTCCCGCAACCACTGCGCTGGTAGCTGAGATATCACCGATAATCACGGAATTCTGTCCGATTTTGATTGTTCCGGATGCCACTACTTTACCTGTAATATGTGCGGAATCCGCAAAAACTTCTGCTGCTTTGGAATCGCCCTCGATGGTTCCGGATACATTTAATTTTCCGAGAACTTCCACATTTCCTTTTACCTTACCGAGAATTTCAATGCTTCCCTTTGAAATCATATCACCGGTAATCATCATACCTTCGGTAATGACCGCTGTTTCATCCACTACTTCTTCTTCTGCCAAATTCATTTTCTGTTCTGCCATTGCTTTTTCTACCTCTTTTTCTAATTCTGTTTCTTCTTTTTCTTCTTCCTGCTCCATTTTGAGCAATTCCTCCGGAGACTGGATCTCTCTCTCTTCAAAATCTTCTTCTCCGAATTCTTCTTTCGCAACAATATTTGCAATACTTGCAATCTCAGCTGCAGCCGCATCAATCACCGGTGTTGCTGCCGGCTGATCTTCTTCAACTGCCGGCTCGTCTTCCGATTCTTCTTCCGGCTCTGCAAGTTCTTCCTCTCCTGTGGCTTCTGCAACTTCCTCCAGCATTTCTTCCACAATTTCTTCCGGTTCATCTGCATCTTCCGCAGTTTCTTCCGCAGTTTCTTCCGCTTCATCAGCAACAGATTCCTCTTCTGCTTCTGTCGCAAACTCTTCTGCAAGCGCTTTTTCCACTTCTTTCATGGCTTCTTCCACAGCTGTATCCTCTTCCAAATCCAACTGTTCCTCCGTCTGTTTTTCTTCCGGAAGCAACTCATCCACCGCAAGTGACAGATCTTCTTTTAAATCCTGAAAAAATCCCACTGTATTTTCCTCCGTTTCTTCATTTTCAATCAACGTTTTTTTCTTGTTGCAAATGTTGTACCATCGTCATTTCATCATCCACCGGTACAAGCTCTGTATTTTCCATACTCTGTAATTTTTCAATCATCAAAGGCAATGCCTCGACCGTCGCTGTCTTATCCGACGCATCATGCAAAAGCACCACTGCCGTGTGATATTTCGTCACATGTTCGGTCACGTTATCGGCAATCTGCTGCGGGCTCAATTTTCTCCCCGTGGCATCTCCGCACGAAACATTCCAGTCCAGATAGTAAATATCCTCCTGCGAAAGATACTCGGTCAGTTCTTCCATCGGCACATCACTGACCCGGTTGGAACTTCCGCCCGGAAAACGATAAAACCTGGACCACACCCCCGTCGTATCATACAGGAATTCCTGCAGTTTTTCCAAATCTGCCGCAAACATCTCCCGTGACTCATAAATCTCATAATATCTGTGGCTGTATGAGTGCATCCCCAGCGTATGTCCTTCCTCAACAATGCGCCTGTAAAGAGGCTTATATACCTCCTGCGCCTTGCCCGTCACAAAAAAAGTGGCTTTCACATCATACTGCTTTAATATATCAAGTATTTCATCGGTATACGAACTGGGTCCGTCATCAAATGTCAAATAGACTTTTGTGACCTCCTCATCATTTTGCTGCAAAACATCCGAAGTCTCTATATTTCCCGCATTGCTTATCTCTCCCGCCGGCTTATTATCCCCGGGTCCGTCATCCAAAGCAACATCCTGTTGCCCCAGCACAGTCTGATTCGCAACATCCTCCGGATTCACAAACACAATCGGGGCATCCTGCAATAACACTGCTTTCTTCGCAGCACTGAGCGCATTAACCTGCTGTTGCAACTGCTCCACCTTAATAAACAAAAGGATACACAGTATTATCGGAAGCAGAATACCGACAATCAGGAATGCAATGATCCATTTTTTTAAAACACTGACCCTTGCGGTCCTCTCCTCCGTATTTTGTGACATACAAAAAATCTCCTTCTTCACATTCGATTTATTGTACCACAAATCATACTTTAAAAAAAGTGTTTTAGTATATAATTCTGTTTCTTCCTTCTTCTTTGCCGCGATACAGTTTTTCATCCGCTGCCTTCAGCGTAGCCTCCACATCTTCCTGCTTTAAAAACTCTGTCAAGCCGAAGGTCATCGTCACTTTAATTTCATGTCCGTTTGTTGCAATCACCGTTTCCTGCACCTTACTGCGGAGCTTCTCGAGCATGGCATAAGCCTCATCCCCGTTGCAATTAAAAAACACAAACAAAAACTCCTCGCCGCCCCAGCGTATTGCAAAATCTCTTCGCCGCATTTCGCTTTGGAACAAACCCGCAAGTGTTTTCAGCACTTCATCACCTGCGTCATGACCGTAAGTGTCATTTATCTTTTTAAAATAATCAATATCCCCAATGCTGACACAGCAACTGTCTGCCATTTCCTTATTTTCCGAAACCGCATTCAAAAGATCTCTTCCTTTTCTGCGGTTATAAAGACCTGTCAGTGCATCTTCCGTCGCCTGTTTCTCCAATATGGCATTGTACTCCAGAAGCTTACCTTCCAATTCCTGGCTGCTCTCACTGCAAACAAAGCAAATAAAGGAAATACACCAGAAAATCATAACCGTATTGATAATCTGTAACGTATTTATCTCACCGGACAACAGGACAATTTCCGGCGTCCGCATATAATACAGCCGGAACAGGCAAAGTCGGAATACGGTGATACAAACTGCAAAAACAATCTTTTTCCCATAATTTTTATATTTTGAGAAAAAGTATAAAATGAGCAAAATCATTAAAAAATGCTGTACACCGGTATTCCAGCCAAGAAAATGTACATAGCTGACTACACACACAAGCGTGACGGCCACAAATCCCCAAAGGGTAAACGACGTCTTCCCCCGATAGGTCATCGCAAACATAGCAAGACAAGCCACAATATACAAAACAAAAAGCGCCATACTGTGAAAATACATATACATGAATCCGCACAGCAATATATTGATGGCATAATACACAATATACGACAACAAAAGAACACGTACAATCACTGTGATTTTCTTCGGTTCATTCACAGCCCCCGTGTCTTTCCTTACAAAATCAATAACTTTATTTAGTTTCCCTTTTATTGTATCCATTTCCTCATCCCCATCTAGATATTGTGTTTATTTTACTACATTTTTGAAAGATATGCAATGAAATAGAGGAATATCCAAGGACATTCCTCTAGCCAAAACATGTAAAAATCCCAAAACCGCCAACCAACAGGCACAACACAATTCCGACAATACCCGGAACCGCGCACCATCTCTTCTGATGCTTTTCAAAAAACTCATATGGATTTGACGGATTTATAAAAATATCATAACACTTACCGATTACCGGTTCATACATACTTGTATATTCCTCACTGCACAGCTTCCGATATTCCCCGTCATAAAAAAAGCGATACACAGGCGAAACTGCCGCAGATTGATTTCCGTATCTCTTTAACTCGACACATCGTGCGCGTACCATTTTCGTACACTTTGAATATTTGTGTTCCCGTATCAGCAATCCTATCAATATTGATATTGCAATAACGATAAATCCTCCATACATCAACGGATAAATCCATATTAAAACAAATTGAAGCCTTAAACTTTCACTTCCTCGATCCAATATCACACCACAGAACCCCAGCAAACTCCCTATATACAACAAAGGAATCACAAAGTAATTATATTTCTTTTTCCTTATTGAATAGAAAAAGAGAAAGCCACAAGCAGCCATACAAATACTTCCGGCAATCAACCATGCGCTTAGTTTTCCTGATTCCATACCGTTTGTAATCCAAAGAAAAATAAGCATCAAAATCGGACCTGCTACCGTTTGCAGTGCAAAGCCTCTTAAAGTATCATAATCTGTTTTCTGTTGATCAAACCGATTCTGCCTCATTCATAGCTCCTTATCACCAAAAACCGCCACTCACACGAGTGGCGGTTCCATAATTTCATATTTGCATAATCACAAATCAGAGTCTTCTTAGTTTCCTGACATCTGAGCAGCAACTTCTGCAGCGAAGTCTTCGTTTTTCTTCTCCATACCTTCACCAACTTCGAAACGAACGAATTTTGTGATTGTAAGAGCCTTGTTTACTGACTCAAGATATTTTCCGACTGTCTGCTTTCCGTCTTCTGCTTTTACATAAACCTGATCAAGGAGACTGATTTCTTTCAGCTGTTTTGAGATACGTCCTTCGATCATACCGCCGAAAATCTTATTCTCAACGATGTTAGCTTTATCCTGCATTGCAAGGTCAGCCAGTGTAGCTTTCGCAGCATCTGAAAGGAAGTTGAATAAATACTTGTCATTTTTCTTCTCTTCATATGCAGCAAGATCTTCCTCTGTGAATAACTTGTCGCTTACCGCTTTGTCAAACAAAGCATTTAAAATCGGTTTCGGAAGGGAAGCCGAATCATTTAATGAGCTGTCTACTGTAATATCTCTCATCTTATCGATTTCAGCCTGTGAAATATCAGCTCTTCCGACATACTGCGGATTCATAGCTGCAACCTGCATAGCAACATTTACTAATGCTTCCTGCTCAGCGTCACCGTTTGCGCCTGTAGCAGCAACCAAAACACCGATTTTTCCGCCTGCGTGAAGATAAGTAGCTACGCAATCACCGGAAACTTTTGCAAATCTACGGAAAGATAACTTCTCTCCGATTGTAGCTGTCTTTTCAACCAAGAGCTCCTGAAGACCATTTGTAGCGAGAACTGCATCTACATCTTCACCGTTTGCACCACCGTTTAACCCTGATGCAAGAGCAGTATCAGCAACTGTCTGCACAAACTCCTGGAATACTTCGTTTTTAGCAACGAAGTCTGTCTCAGAGTTAACTTCAGCCACAACCGCATCTGTACCGTTTGTAGCTACACGCGCAATACCTTCAGCTGCAATTCTGCTGGCTTTCTTTTCCATTTTAGCCGCACCGCTTTTTCTTAATACATCAACAGCTGCGTCCATATCGCCGTTTGTTTCTGTAAGAGCTTTTTTACAGTCCATCATACCTGCGCCTGTCATTTCTCTTAATTCTTTTACCATAGCTGCTGTAATTGCCATATTATTTTCCTCCGTTATTTTCTAAACTTATTTACCATCTATAAAACCGAATTATTCAGCATCTGCCTCTTCTGCTGCTTCTGCAACTTCCTCAGCTGCTCCCTGGTTTGCTTCGATAACAGCATCTGCCATCTTGGATACGATGAGTTTTACTGCACGGATTGCATCATCGTTACCCGGGATTACGAAGTCAAGCTCTTCCGGATCACAGTTTGTATCAGCGATACCTACTAATGTGATTCCGAGTGCATGTGCTTCCTGGATACAGATTCTTTCTTTCTTAGGATCTACTACAAAGATAGCATCCGGAATATGTTCCATCTCTTTGATTCCGCCTAAGTTTTTCTCTAATTTTTCCCACTCTTTCTTAAGAGCGATAACTTCTTTCTTCGGAAGTACATCAAATGTACCGTCTTCTGACATAGCCTCGATTGCTTTTAAGCGGGCAATTCTTGACTGGATTGTCTTGAAGTTTGTGAGCATACCGCCTAACCATCTCTCGTTTACGTAGTACATTCCGCAACGCTCTGCCTCTGTCTTAACAGCATCCTGAGCCTGTTTCTTTGTACCAACGAAAAGAATCGTACCGCCTGCTGAAGCAACTTCTGAAATTGCCTGATAAGCTTCATCCACTTTACCTACAGATGTCTGTAAGTCGATGATGTGGATACCGTTTCTCTCTGTGTAGATGTATGGAGCCATCTTAGGGTTCCATCTTCTTGTCTGATGTCCGAAATGAACACCTGCTTCTAATAACTGTTTCATTGAAATAACGCTCATGTCTTTACCTCCGTTTGGTTAAAATTTGCTTCCGCACACATCAACTTTCCGTGCCACCTCCGCGTTAAAGAAGCACCGGCCGGAAATCCGTCTGCGTGTTTAATAGTTACCTGTCTGATCCTCACAGACCACAACGCATAGATTTTAACACAAAAAAGCCCCTGTTTCAAGGGCTTTTCGTAATAATTTTTGCAATTTCTTCCTCGCCGGCTCCGACCGGTATTGTGTGGGTGCCGGTGCATATCCGCTTGTCATACCCATTGCTGCACAAATACTTGTCATACGCCTGCGCATCATCAATCAGTCCGGCCTGCGCCAATTTGCGCGCCACCGTCTGCGAACCGTCACCTCCCTGCACGGTAATTTCAACCGTTTGGTCTGTCTCAATTTCTTCTATCTGAGCCTCTTCTGACGTTATATTGCTTTCTTCCTCAGACACTTCGTCTTCTTCCGACACCGCTGTCTCCTGCTCTTCTCCCGGCTTCTCCGCCGGTTCTTCTGACGTCACCGTTTCCGGCTTTTCTTCCGGCTCTTCTGCCGGTTTTTCTGTCTGATTATCCGATACCGTATCCGCAAGAACTACATCGTCATATTCCATGACCATCCCAAGTTCCTCGGCGCGGGCAATAATTTCCTCGTCCGAAAGCTTCTCAGTCTTTCCGTTCAGCGTCACACTCATCAATATCGCAGTCACCAAAACGCCAATACCGAGACCTCTCATATAATATCGTAATTTCATTTTTATAACCCCTTAAACAAGTCGATTACCAGCTTCACTTCACCGACTCCCAAACCAAGCTCCTTGGCAATCGCCACATTGCTTTTTCCTTTCTTGTGAAGCTCCAGAATCCGCTCGTTATTATTATCTGCCGATTCCTGCGTCGCGTCAAACTGCAACGAAATATTTTTTGCTTCCTGCAGCTTTTCCTTCTTCTTCGAGGTGGTTTTTGCAGCCGTTTTCTTTGTCGGCTTCTGTTCATTCTTCGGTTCCGACGATGATTGTATTTTTTCAACACCGGTAAAATCCATCGGTTTGAAAGCCTCATCCAGCGCCTGCGTCGCTTCGGATACTTCCTTCTTTACTACATCCGCTTCCTGCACCGCTTCGTTGACTTCTTTTACCGCCTTCGTAACTTCACTGGCAGTTTCCTTAATGTTTTCGTGTTTGTCATTGAGCATATCATACAAAAACAGTACTTCTTCGTGACTTTTGTGTATGTCTGTCAGTACCGTCTCCGTATATTCTGAAATCGCCGTCAGCTTTTCATTGGAAATACGTTCCAAAGCACGTTCCGTCCGCTCCATAGAATAGGAAACTGTTTCCTCCACAGTATCCTCCACTTGGGAACGAACATTTTTCAGCTCCGCCTTTAACATTTCCTGTATCTGTTCCTGCGTCAGCTGTTTATCCACTTCTTCCATCTCGCTCTTACTTTCGGGAACAATAAAGCTTCCGATGAAAATAATCGCACCGAGGATCAACAATATTATCTCAAGTGTGGTCATTTTTCTTCCTCTTTTTTGCCGTTCTTTCTATTCCTCAAATCTTTTTATACGGAACACTCAAAATGTGATGTGCCTTTGCGGATCACCTTCCCGTCCGTCGAAAAATCCGGTTGTCCCTGTCGTCTTCCTTTTCCGCCATCCCCGTGGTACTCATTTTTCCCCTTTTCTTTGGCATCGTGTCGTCTCTGATAATTATCCGCTTCATCCGACTCTCTCACCTGGGTTAATTTTTTCTCCACGGTTTTCTCCATGGTATGCTGAAAAATCGACTGATCCATCATCGGCTTCATATCTTCATTTTGCTTGATCACAGTAAAATCCTGTGTCCTTGTCATAATTCCGTTTAATTGCATCGGCCCGATCGCCATACGGATTCCTCCTTTACAATGAGGTAATCTTTACCTCACCATGGTCGTCAATAAAACGACTGAACTTAATATCGCTTTTCAAAGTCAACGAATCTTCACCAATCACAATCTTTGTACCCGCATACGCAGTCTCACGCACACATACACAGGCATCCGAGCGGTTGGTCAACATCTGATCCAGTTCTTCAAACTCTGCATTTCCCGCCTCAATCTGAGCCTTGAGCTGCTGACTTAATTGCATCAGTGAGCGGACATACTGCATCTGCTCCGGCGGCAATTTGACACCGGATTTGATTTTGGCCGCTGCCCCCGTCAAAGTAGTCTGAATCGTTCCGTATTTTTTATTCATCTCTGCCATTTCTTTTTGCAGTTCTACATAGCGCATTTTCTGCTGTGGGTCGATACCAACCTCAACCAACGTATCCGCTCCCATGGCAGACCCCAGTGTTTTACAGGATATTTTTTCGGTAGCGCGCACAGCCCCGCCTGCAATAAATCCCTTTTTACCGTCCACGGTAATCTGCGTTCTGGCGCTGACCTTGCTGTGCATGATAGAATTGGCCTCCACATGGGTTCCGGCTTCAATTGTGGCATTTTCCACGAACTTGGCAACGACACTTCCGCCTGCTTTTAAGACACCTTTGCCCATTCCGTTCATACCGCGGGCGATGATGATATCCCCACCGGCTGTTATGGATGCGCCTTCTACAACGCCGCGAACCTCTACACTTCCCGTAGCATTGATACTGAATCCCGCCTGTACGTTACCCGACACAATTACATTTCCTTCCGAAGTAATGTTTCCGGTCGCTGTACCGACATTTTCCACTTCATATACATCGGAAACAAACACGCTGTCGCCTACAAGCATAACATGACCGTTAATCTTTGACCTGATTTCCGTTTTATCCTCGGAAAGTTCAATCTTATCCCCGAATTTCAGGGCAAGATGCTTGACTTCTATCGGCTTTATACGTTCACCGTAAACGTTAACACCGTAATCACCTTTGTCTTCCGGCGTCAACTTTGCAAGAACGTCGCCTTCTTTACAATGATTAATCGTATTTAAATTAAAAAAGTCAACCGAACCGTCCTCCAGACGCGTCGGACGTGCATGGCGGTCTGTATTGAAGAAATATTCGATACTTGCATCACTTCCGTTGCGCGGTGCAAGTCCGGATGCCACAATAATATCGGTACAATATTCCCTCTTCTCAAGAAACGCATCGATTGCTTTCTCATCAATTCCGTATTTGATATTTTTTTGCGCAAGCTCTCCCAAAATATCCAGTTTACGCATCAATTCTCCTGTCTCATTCGGCGGTATAAACCGAATAACAGCAGTCATTTTATCTTCGGACACTTTCAGGAAAAACGTTTCATTTTCCGGTAACCTGTGAGGTACCGGAAGCATAACAACCACAGGCTCCGTCTTCAACATCTGAATGGCCTGATATATTTCTTTCACATCATATTGACTGATTCTTTTCGACTGCAGATAAGCCGTCACTTCATTGACATCAAGCTTCTGCCCTCCGTCTGTTGCCGGAATCAGTTCAATTCCTGTTCCCATCTGCGTCGACACCAAGCGAAAATAAGAGTTCATACAGCCTCCTTTCCGTTACGGTTTTCCGTAATTCTCTTCCCTTTTACAATGCATCATGCAAAATTCCCATATAATTTCCAAGTCTTGTCTTCATTTTGGAAAGCGCCTTTGTATGAAGCTGAGAAACACGCGACTCAGACACTTCCAAAATATTGCTGATCTCTTTTAATGTGAGATCTTCATAGTAATACAAAAGAATCACTTTCTTTTCTTTTTCCGTCAACAGTTCCAACGCTTCCATAAGCATTTCTTTCAGCTCATGCTGCTCCACAATTTTTTCCGGCTGTGCAAAATGCCCCGACACTCTTCCGCGTTCATTGGAAATATCGCTTCCCTGCTCCAAATATTCATTCAGAGAAACAACACCTGTTATTTTCATCTGAGACTGCCATTCCACATATTCTTCATCAGAAATACCGAGTCCCAACGCAATTTCCTCGTCAGTTGCCGGTCTTCCGGTTTCCTGCTCCACCTGGCGCATAACAGCCTCTATCTGTTTCTGTTTCTGACGTATCGTTCTCGGAATCCAGTCCATCTTCCGGATCTGGTCCAAAATGGAACCGCGGATTCGAAGACTTGCATACGTTTCAAATTTTACTTCCTTCAAGGAATCATATTTGTCGATCGCATCAATGAGACCAAAAATACCATATCCCACAAGATCATCGAATTCTACATTGTTTCCCAGATACATCCCCAGTCTTCCTGCAACAACCTTTACAAGAGGTGCGTATTCTAATATGATTTTTTCTCTGATATCCGGGCTTTTTGTGCGCGCGTAATCAATCCACAAACGCTTTCTTGCCGCCTCATCCATACGATAACCTCCCACAAACAGCCTTTACCCCTAAAGACTATTTTTTCTCAATCACAGAACCGTCCTGGTTTTGATTCTGTCCTTCTTCCCCATCTTCCTTCTCGGTCTCTTCGCCTTCTTTTTCTTCCTCTTCTTCGGTCTTTACCGGACAGAATTTGTCAAGTAACCGCTTGACCAAACATCCCAAAATATAAAACACGAAGAAAACAAGCAACACCATCTTTAACGTGGTATTGAGATCATATTCATTCCGATACATAACGATGCTGGTCACCAAACCTGCCAACAACATCACAATCGAAGGTATATTCTTTGTTTCCATACGCTTCTCACTTTATGTAAACCATTTTTCTATCCAAACCCCTATATAGAATACGGTTCCTTTCCGACTGCACGAATCTGGAACTCACCGGTCTCCGGCGAAAAAACAACCGTTCTACCATAATTTTCACCGGTATCCTCCGCCAAAATCGGAATTCCCAATTCTTTCAATTTCTGTTTCGTCGCCTCCACGTTGCGCTCACCGACCCGAACAAGGTTGGACTTATTCTGAAAGGCAAACATCTGCGCTCCGCCGGCTATTTTAGCTACCAGACGATTTCTGGAAGCCCCCGCCCCGACAACGCAGCGCACCAGTTCTTCTATTCCCGTATCTGCAAATTTCGGAATATTGGAGCTGTCTTTAATTTGTTTACTGTCAGGAAGCATAATATGTGCCAAACCTCCGATTCCCGTCACCGGATCACGTAGCGCAATCCCGACACAAGAGCCAAGCCCCAGTGTCGTGATGGTATCGGGACTGACACAGACTTTCAAATCTGCCATCCCTACTTTAATCATTTCACTCATATATTATCCGCTATCCCTTCGGGTTAATTCATTCCCAACGAACCGAGAATTTTGTCATAGGACTCCAGATCCGGCACAAGGATGAAAAATCCATCCAACGTCAAATCATCTGTAAACTGTGTCTGTATCAACAAAATCTTATCTCCCAAGGTACCGAACTCAATCGCCGGAACACTCAGAATTGCCCCTGCCATATCAATACTGATATCAGGTATCGAAGGAATAATCTTCATATTGGTCAGCATGGAAAGCGAATTGAGATAGGCACCTGTAATAATATTGCCGATCTCTTTGAGCGCTGACAATTCCATTTCGTTCAAAGGTTCATCTGTTGCAGCCTCCATACCCATCAGTTTCGCAACCAGGGTATGTGCCGACTGTTCATTGAGCAGAAACATGATACTTCCGGTAATATCCCCTTCTACCAGGAGATAAATACCTGCCATAATCTGTTCTTCCCCGCCCATGACAGCGCCAACCTCTTTAAAATCAAGCAGTTTCACTTGCGGAACTTTCATATCCACTTTGCATCCGAGCATCTGAGCCAAAGCAGTCGTTGCATTCCCGGCTCCGATATTTCCAAGCTCTTTCAGTATGTCAAAGTACTGCTGTGAAACATGATTTAAATCAAATTTACTCATACAGCACCGCTCCTTTAATCAGGGTTTATGCCTCTTTCTCTGCAAATGTTCCGGATATATCCAGAAGCGAGATAAGACCGTCTTTCTCTTTTCCAACACCGAAAATAAAATTTGCTCTCGGATCTTTGGAATCGTAAGCAACCTTCTCAATTGCCCCGTTTTCAAGAGTTACTACTTCTTTTACTTCGTCAACAAGAACACCGATGCATTCTCCCGACTCCAATTTGATAATGATAATACGTGTCGCCTTTGTAATCGTATCATCTTCCAGTCCCATTTTAAGTCTGAGGCTGAGTACCGGAATAACTTCACCGCGGAGATTGATAACTCCTTTTATGTATGTCTGTACTTTAGGCACTCTTGTAATACGCTGCATACGCACGATATTATCCACATATTTGATATCAACACCGAACTGTTCGTCACCGTATTTTACAACGATAAACTGTGTAGTTTCATACTGTTCTCTGATCTCGTTCATGTCTGCCTCCCTCTCTTATAACAATGCATTGGTATCCAGGATAAGAGCGATTTCGCCGTCACCGAGGATGGTAGCACCACTGATAATCTTAGATTTATTGATGTATTTACCAAGTGATTTGATAACGATTTCCTGCTGTCCCATCAGTTCATCAACAACGAGGCCGGCAAGCTTATCTCCCTTCTTGACAATGATAACAAGGAGATTTTCGTCCGGAGACTTGGTAGATTCAATATCCAGAACTTCGTTTAAGCGAATAAGAGGAATAACTGTTCCGCGGAGATTGATTACTTCCTTAGCCTGTACATGCTCGATTTCGCTCGGATCGATATCTTCCAGAGTCTGAATAGAGCCGAGGGAAATCGCATATTTCTCACCGCCGACTTCTACCATGAGAGCCTGAATAATCGCAAGTGTAAGCGGAAGACGGATAATGAATGTACTTCCTTCTCCAAGCTTTGTTCTTACATCTACTTCACCGCTGAGTGACTCAATCTTTGACTTAACAACATCAAGACCGACACCTCGTCCGGAAACGTCCGTAACCTGTTTCGCCGTTGAGAAACTCGGCAGGAACAAAAGTCCGATAATATCTTTGTCTGACATATTTTCTGCCTGCTCCGCCGTAATCGCACCACGGGCAATCGCTTTTGCTTTTACAGCCTCCACATCGATACCGTTACCGTCATCTCTTACTTCAATGATAACGTTATTTCCTTCCTGATATGCATCCAGGAAGATGGATCCCATCTCCGGTTTTCCTCTCTCTTTACGCACCTGAGAAGACTCAAGTCCGTGGTCGGCAGAGTTACGAAGCAAATGCATCAGCGGATCTCCGATTTCATCTACCACGGTACGGTCAAGTTCTGTCTCTTCACCGGACATGTAGAGGGTCATTTTCTTATCTAATTTCTTTGAAAGGTCACGAATCATCTTAGGGAATTTCTGTACAACGGATTCAATCGGAACCATTCGTACTTTCATAACAGATTCGTGAAGGTTGGTTGTTACACTTTCAAGATATTCAATCTGCTCATTAAATGTAGTGTCTGTGAGCATACCTTCCTGCGAAGATGTGGATACCAAAGAGTTCTTTGCGATAATAAGCTCGCTGACAAGATTCATGAGAGAATCCAGCTTTTCGATATCGACACGGACCGTACGGTTCACAATCGGTTTGCCTGCCGGTTTCTTCTCCTGTTTTGCCACTGCGTTCTGTGCACCGTTGTCCGCTTTGACGGTTTCTTCCACCTGTGCTACCTGAACTTCTTCTTTTGCTTCAGGAACTTTCACTTCCACTTCGCCCACATAAGCGGCCTCAATTTCAGAAACATCAAGAACCGCTTTCTTCACTGTCTCCGCATCCGCTTCTGTAATTATAATCATGCTGAAATCAAATTCAAAACGCTCATCTTCAATATCCTGCGCCGAAGGAACCGAAACGATAATCTCGCCGATATCCTCCAATGCCTTAAAAACAAGGAACGCACGGGCAGCTTTCAAGATACAGCTTTCCTGTACATAAACAGAAACACCGAAACATTTTTTGCCCTGTTTTACCGCTTCACCGAGAACCGCGTTCTCTGTGTCGCCGAGTTTAATATCACGCCATTTCTCCTTGGCCGGATCCTCTGCCTGTGCAGCCGCCGGTGCTGCTGCAGGAGCCTCCTCCGCTACAGGAGCCGCCGGTGCCGGTGCACCTGACCCGCCGTTTGCAAGATAATCATTCAAAGCCTTGATTAAATGCTCATTGTCGTTTGTTCCCTCTTCTGTTGTATTCTGAATGTTTTCTGTATATTCTTCCAATGCATCCAGAACCTGGAACAACAAATCCACCATGGCGCTGTCAACTTTGATTGTATTGTTGCGCACCTCTGAGAAAACGTTCTCCATGTCATGCGTCAGGGCCTGCAGACGTTTATATCCCATAGTACCTGCCATACCTTTCAGCGTATGTGCAGAACGGAAAATCTCATTGATCGTGTCCATATTATCCGGTTCCTGTTCCAGAATCATGAACTGATCACTCAGGCTCTGTAAATGTTCTTTTGTTTCGTCCAAGAAAATCTCCAGGTATTGCGTTACATCCATATTATTGTACCCCCGCGTTTAAAATAATAGCCGAAGCTATGTTGTCTAAAGGTTCTATCCGGTCTGCCATTCCCGTCGCAACAATGCTTCTCGGCATCCCGAACACTGCACAGGTTTCTTGATTCTGTGCGATAACATGTATATCTTTCTGCTTTGACAAATTCAAAATGCCCTGTGTTCCGTCCGCTCCCATACCGGTAAGGACAACACAAACGATACTGTCATACTCCGATGTCCCCAGCGTTTCATACATGAAGTTGGCACACGGTCTGACGCCTTCCCTTGTCGGCCCGTCCTTAAGAACCAGATAGTGCTTTCCTTTTCTCACGGCAACTTCCATGTGTTTTCCGCCCCGGGCAAGATAAACATTACCCTTGCAAATCTCCATTCCGTCCTCTGCCTCCTGAACAGTCAGGGGACTGAGCTCATCCAAGCGCTGCGCAAGAGAAGCGGTAAATCCTTCCGGCATGTGCTGTACAACCAACACCGGTGCATCCAAATCCGCCGGCAGGTAAGGAATCACTTCCTGCAAAGCTTTCGGTCCTCCGGTCGAACTGGCAATAGCAACAATTTTCCGGGAATCACCCTCTGTAACCGGCATTTTCACTTTTTCGGATACCTTCACGTAACCGGAACGTTCCTGTTTTGCCTCGTTCTGCTCCACTGCACACTCCAATATGGAAAGAAAACGCTCCATAAAGGATTCTGTCTTTGCGCCCATAATCGTACTCGGCTTGTGGATAAAATCCACTGCCCCGAGTTCCAACGCCTTAATCGTAGTCGCCGCCCCTTCCGTAGTGGCAGTACTGTACATAACAACCGTTGTGTCGATTCCAAGCTCTTTGATTTGCATCAGAACACCGATTCCGTCCAGTTTCGGCATAACCACATCAAGAATCACCGCATCGTATGTATTTTGCTTTAACAATGCAACCGCCTCAATGCCGTTAGCCGCCATATCCTGAACACAGAATCTGTCATCTAATGCTATTATATCACACACTATTCTTCTCATAAGTGCAGAGTCATCTACAACTAATATTTTTTTCTTCCTAGAATCCATTTTTTCGCTGCCTATTCTTTCTTTCTTCCTCAAAAATATAACGAATAATCTCTTCTCTTTCCGAACTCTCCATATTCAAATACTGCAAACGGTGTTCGTACTCTCCCGGCCGGTTGTCAATCTCCTTCGCAGCAAGAATCTTGCCGGCAATTTCATACTCTTTTTCTCTCCCGTTAATCATCAGCTTATAAGACAGGTAAATTACCGTCTCCGGCTCATACTTATAATTTGATACAAAACGGACACCGCCGCCGCTGATGTCAACAATGACACTTTTTCGAAGCGGAAGTCCCGGCTGAAAATAAAATTCATTCTTTTCTACCGCTTCTATCTCTTCCTCTTCCAGTTCACGGCTGTTCATGTTCAGGATACAGGAAAAACGATAATATTCCCTGCGCTGGTGCTTTCGCAAATTGCTGGTCGGCTCACACAAAAGAATAAAATTATTATCACTCTTGTATCTGTCTATAATCTTAACGTAGCACTGATACAATCCCTGTTTGGTGTAAAAACAGATATCATATTCACCGTCTACCGGAAGAAGAATCAATTTTGTCTTCTCCATCGGCATCAATATTTCAATCTGTTCATCGGAAATCACGTCGTATACTTTCGACGCATAAGCTTTTTTGTCGGACACCGACCCTAAAATCGATCGCTCCACTGTTTGTAATTCAACCTTTTCCCCCGGTCTGACATATTTTGTTAGCATGTAACCTCCACTATCTTTTATTTATTGTTTTCTGTACCCATGAATTTTTTGTTGACAACTATATGCGAGAAAAATGCCGCCATTCCTCTCTTCTTAATGCGTCCCGCCTCTTCCCCGTACATCATGATACGTGTAATTTCCTCAAAAGCGCGGGAAGATTTCGCATTTTCATTCTGCAACGATACCGGTTTTTGCTGCATAACCGCATTGGAAAGCTGTGTGTCCTGCGGAATCGAACCGAGATAGCCCAGCGGAAGCTTGAGATATCTGGAAACAACCGCATTGAGTTTCTGATATAGCACTCTGCCGTCCTGCGGATTATCCACACGGTTAGCCAAAACCTTAATCTGCGTCATATCCCGGCTGAAACGCGGATGCCGATTCAATGATTTCAGCAAAGAATAAGAATCGGTAATCGAAGTCGGTTCCGGTGTTGTCACAAGGATAATTTCTCCGCTGGCAACCAAAAACTCCAAAACCGCATCGGAAATCCCGGCTCCCGTATCAATAATAATAACATCTGCTATCGAATCTAATTTTGCAAGATTCTGTATGATATAGGTTAAGTATTCCCTGTTCAGGTTTGACAATCCGGCAATACCGGATCCTCCGGATATAAAACCGACGCCGCCCGGCCCCCACGTAATAATCTCCGTAATATCTTTCCCCTGGTATATTAAATCACATAAGTTATGTTTCGGAACGGTACCAAACATAATCTCAATGTTTGCCAGACCGAAATCTGCATCCAGAATGATTACCCTCTGACCGAGTTTACGAAACTGAACAGCCAGATTAATAGAGACGTTGGATTTCCCCACTCCGCCTTTTCCGCTGGTCACCGTAATCACCCGGGCAAGCGGTCTGCCCTTGGGATTTTTCATTTTAATTATATTTCTAAGCTGTTGTGCCTGATCCACCTTTACACCATCCTTCCGGCCGATATACTATAAACGACCTCCGCCAAGAAGAAGTTTTACCGTCTCCTGTGCGTTAAAATCAGCAATGTCATCCGGAACATTTTGTCCGCATGTCACATAGGACATCGCTGCTCCCGTATACAATTTCAGATTCAGCAGATTGCCGAGAGATGTAGTCTCATCCAACTTGGTAAAAATCAAGTTGTAATCGGTAATGGCTTTGTAAGAATCTGCAATACTGATCAAATCTCTGTATTTAGTTGTCGCGCTGACAACGAGATAAACTTCCTTTTCCACAGATGCGTCGAGAACATCTATCATCGCTTTCATGCTTTCGTGAAGCTCTGTATTGTGATGGGAATGTCCCGCCGTATCGACCAATATAAAATCATATTCTTTAAAATCTGCAATTGCTGCCTGAATTTCCGGTGCAGTATAAATCACCCGGAACGGCACCTCCAAAATACTCGCGTAGGTGCGAAGCTGCTCCGCCGCAGCAATACGGTAAGTATCCGCCGTCAGCAACGCAATCTTTTTCTTCTGTTCCACCGAAAGTTTTGATGCCAACTTGGCGATTGTTGTCGTTTTTCCCACACCGGTCGGTCCGATAAAATACACAATCTTCGGTCCTTTTTCTGCCGGTGTGATGGTACATGCTTTTCCAAACTTAAGTACCATCTTCTGATAGACATTGGAAAGCATAAAATCAATCGGCATATTCGGCTTCATGGTACGGTCCAAATCATCAATCAGCTGGTTTGCATATTTTTCATGGAGCTCGTTCTCCATCATCATATTGTAAAGAAGTTTAAAAAATTCAATATTTGCGTTTTTTTCGCTCTCCTGAACTTCTTCTTTTTGCCCAATCTGCTTTTCGAGCATACTCTGAAGCGTGTTCAACTTCTCCTCAATTCCGCTTTCTTCGCTCTTCTCATTTTCTTTTTTCGGTTCCGCTGCCGGTTCTGCTGCCGGCTTGACAACCTGCTCGCTCTTTTTCGGTTCCGTTTTTTCTTTGTTCACCTGACTTTGGGCAATTTCGCTGACTGCAGCCACTGCCGAGCGAAGATTCGCTGTCTGGTCCGCAGTCTCCTCTTCCAACGCAACCGTCACTTCAATCAGCTGCGGTTTCAAAATACTGAACAGACCTTTTTTCTTAACCTGTTTCACATTCATAAGAACAACGGAATTTCCCAGTTCTTTTTTCGCAACTGCCAGAGCTTCTTCTTCTGTCTTTCCCTGAAACTTCTTGATTATCATTTATGCACTCACCATCCCTACAGATTGCAATTCTACATTTGTTTCAACTTCATTATATGACACTACGATTAAATCTTTAAAATAGTCTTCCGTCAAACGTTTAAAATACATACGAACGATCGGCGACGTAATAATAATCGGATTCTTTCCGAGGCTTTCCAGTTTTTCCACCTCTGCCTGCACAGACGCCATGATTGCCTTGGTGCGCTCCGGAGCCAACGTAAGATAAGCCCCCTGTTCCGTCTGTTTGACGCTTCCCATAATCTCCTGTTCCACCTGCGGGTCCAGCGTCACCACACTGGTCGTTTCATTGGCCGGGAAATATCTGGCAGAAATCGCACGTTTCAAACTCTGACGGGCATACTCGGTCAAAATATCCGTATCACGGGTGGTCGGTGCATAATCCGCCATCGTCTCAAAAATAGTAAGCAGATCACGAATGGAAATGCCTTCCTTAAGCAGATTTTGCAATACTTTCTGCACCTCGCCGAGGCCGAGCATCTTCGGCACAAGCTCCTCCACGATAGACGGATTGCTCTCTTTCAGATTGTCCACCAGATTCTGAACATCCTGGCGGCTTAAGAGTTCCGCAATATGACGGCGGATAATTTCCGTAAGATGCGTCGCAATAATGGAAGGCGGATCTACCACGGTATAACCCAAGCTTTCCGCACGTTCTCTCTGACCTTCCGTAATCCATACAGCCGGCAGATGGAAAGAAGGCTCGAATGTCTTGATACCGGTAATCTCTTCTTCCACATATCCCGGATTCATAGCCATGTAATGATCAAATAAAATCTCACCTTCACTGACCTGAATACCTTTGATTTTAATAATATATTGATTCGGGTTTAACTGAATATTGTCACGCAAACGGATAATCGGCACTATAGTACCGAGTTCCAGCGCAATCTGTCTACGAATCATAACAACACGGTCAAGCAAATCTCCGCCTTGATTGACATCTGCAAGAGGAATGATACCGTAACCGAATTCCAGCTCGATCGGGTCCACCTGTAAAAGAGAAGTGACATTCTCCGGCTGACGTATTTCCTCCACCGCCATCTCCTCTTCGTTGGCCTCACTCTCAATCTGGGCAGTTTCAATGGTGCTCGCCATCATACGACCCACAACGATAAACACTGCACCGACGGTCAGGAAGATAAGTGTGCTAAGCGGCGTAATAATACCGAGACCGATGAGAACCGCTCCAACCAGATACATCGTCTTCGGTACACCGAACAGCTGCTTGATGAGCACGGAACCGAAATCCGCATCCTTGCTTCCCTTTGTTACCAGAATACCGGTGGAAAGTGAAATCAAAAGGGACGGAATCTGGCTGACAAGACCGTCACCGATGGTCAAAACAGCATATTCTTCCAGCGCTGCCGTAATGTCCATATTCTGACGAAGCACGCCCATGAGAATACCGCCGATAATGTTGACCGCAGTGATGATAAGACCTGCCGTGGCATCTCCTTTGACGTACTTCACCGCACCATCCATGGAACCGAAGAAGCTGGCTTCCTGCTGAATCTTGTCACGGCGTTCCTTCGCCTGTTTATCTGTGATAGCACCGGTATTTAAATCGGCATCAATGGCCATCTGCTTACCGGGCATCGCGTCCAACGTAAATCTGGCAGTTACTTCCGCAACTCGCTCAGAACCTTTGTTGATTACCATAAACTGAATGATAATCAAAATAATAAACACAATCGCTCCCATAATAAGGTCATTTCCACCTACGAATTCTCCGAAGGTACGGACCACGTTACCCGGATCTCCCGTTGTAAGGATGAGACGGGTAGATGAAACGTTGAGGGCGATTCGGAAGATGGTTGTAAACAGAAGGATGGTCGGATAATAGGACATATCCAGCGCTTCCCTCGCAAACATGGAACCGAACATAATGGCAAAAGCCACCGCCATGTTGCAGGCAAGAAGCACGTCCAAAAGTCCTGACGGAATCGGTACAATAAGCATAATAAACGCCGCAAGGACATACGCCGCAACGCCGATATCTGCTTTTTTCATTCCGTCACCTTCTTTCCGTCAAATTTTATCTGTTATATCTTCCCTTTGATATGGTATACCATTGCAAGCACTTCTGCCACTGTCTGGTAGAGCTCCGGCGGAACCTGTTCGCCGATTTCCACATTGTAATAAAGCATTCGTGCAAGTGGTTTGTTTTCTACAATTTCAACTTTATTTTCTCTTGCTACTTCCTTAATCTTTGCTGCAAGATGATCTTCACCTTTTGCCAATACAATCGGCGCCGGTGCAATTTCTAAATCATACTGTATCGCAACAGCAAAATGCGTCGGGTTGGTAATAACCACATCCGCTTTCGGGATATTTTGCATCATACGTCTTCTGGACGATTCCTGCATACGCTGACGCTGCTTTCCTTTTACCGCCGGATCTCCTTCAGCATTTTTATATTCATCTTTTACTTCCTGCTTGGTCATCTTCTGATCTTCATGGAATTTATGCTTTTGATACGCAAAATCAAGCAGGGCAATAATAATGTACACAACGGATATTTTTAACCCGAGACTGATTGCAATATCTCCCGCCACGGCAATTCCCTGCCACAAAGTCATATTAAACAGCAGATATATAACTTCCATCTGATCCCGCAACGTCGTGTACACAACGTAAATAATCAAGCCGATTTTTAAAACAGATTTCAGCAATTCCATCAGGGACTGTGCAGAAAATATTCTTTTAAAACCGCTGACCGGATTCATCTTACTGAATTTCGGCTTCAAAGGCTTCGTTGTAATGTGCCATTTTACCTGAATCAAATCTGCCAAAAAAGCCAATATAAAACCAACGGCAAGAAACGGCGCAATCATCAGCGTAATGTGCAGCATAATATGGCGCAGATATACCATCATATCACCGGTGCGGAATTCTCCGTTATGTAATTTGATAAATTCCGGAATCCGATTATAGCCGTCCGAAAACGCCTCCAAAAAGTTTTCTCCCAAAAAACCGACAATGACATTCATCAGCGCAAACACGCCGATCATGGTAAACGCATTGGCTATCTCCTTGCTCTTGGCTACCTGACCTTCATCCCTGGCATCCTTGAGCTTTTTGGCGGTAGGTTCCTCGGTTTTCTCTCCTCCGGGTCCTTCCTTCGCGAAGAACTGAAGATCTAATTCCATCATGGCATTAAAGCCTCCACAAACGCAACAATCATAACTTTCATTTCCGTATAAATGAAATCACTGACATACGGCAGCATTCCCGTTGTCAGAAACATAATACCCAATCCGAGAAGTATCTTGAGCTGCATTCCGACCGCAAACATATTCAGCTGCGGCGAAACCTTGGCAAGAATACCAAGTACAACATTTAATATCAGCGTGCAGCAAAAAATCGGAAGACAAATACGGAATCCGATATTTACATAGCTGCTCAAAAAAGAAATAACCGGCTCCAGCATCAAATCCGTTCGAAATACCGCCCCTGCCACAGGTATCAGCTCATACGTATCAACGATAGCCTGTATGAGATACCGATGCATTCCGGACACAACCAGCATGAGCATAACCATGTACTGGTAATAAAAACCGGAAATGGTAACATTTTCTTTCGTGGTCGGATCCATGGCGTTTACCATGGCAAAACCGATCTCCATGTCCACCATTCGTCCCGCAAAAAAAACAATAGAGCTGCATATATTGGCTCCCCAGCCAATCATCAGCCCGACAATCGCTTCCTTTAAAACAATCGTCGCATATTGCAGCACCGTAGTGTAAACCACCTGCTCATGCGGCATTGTTGTAAAATATACAAGATAAGAAAGAAATACACCAAGCGCAATTTTAAACTGTCCCGGTGTACTGTCCATTCCATAAAACGGGGCTGCAAAAAGAAAACAGGTCATGCGGACAATGATCAAAAGAAATATTTCAAGTTCCTGTAATGAAAAACTGTATTCTATCATATTTCTACCTTATGTAAATCGCAAAATCAGACCACATCTCCGTCATAAGTGATGTCATATTATTTAACATCCAATGTCCGACCAGCATTAACGTTACAAAAACCCCAAGAATTTTCGGAACAAACGTAAGTGTCTGTTCCTGAATGGATGTAACCGTCTGGAAAATACTGACAACCAGACCGATTACAAGTGATATAAGCAAAACAGGAGCCGCCGTCAAAATAATGGTATACAATGCCTTATTGGCAATTTCCATAACCATATCGATTGTCATCGTCTCACTCCTATCTTTCTGCTATATATGCTGCCTCGGCAGCTACATAAATGTTTTTACCAAATTCACAATAACAAGATTCCATCCGTCCGCAAGAACAAATAAAAGTATCTTAAACGGCATGGAAATCGTCGTCGGCGGAAGCATCATCATACCCATACTCATAAGGGCCGATGAAACTACCATATCAATAACCAAAAACGGTACATATATTACGAATCCAATGATGAACGCCGTCCGAAGTTCGCTGACCATAAATGCCGGAATCAATGCACTCGTCGGGATATCTTCCAGTTCTCCCGTCCACTCATATCCGCCGATTTCACAAAACATCTTGGCATCCTTGAGCTGGGTCTGCTTGTACATAAAATCGCGAATCGGCTCTGCAGCCGCCTCCAATGCTTCTTCCTGTGACAATTCGCCTGCCTCAAAAGGAATCAGCGCCTGTTCATTGATCTCCGTGATAGTCGGACTCATAATAAAATAAGTCAGGAACAACGCAAGACCGATAATTACCTGGTTCGGCGGTGCTGTCTGTGTATTCAGCGCCTGTCTTGTAAAATGCATTACAATTAAAATTCGGGTATAGGATGTAAGACATATCAGCAATGTCGGCGCAATCGCAATCGCCGTCAATACAAGCAAAATCCGAATCGGTCCCGCAACGGATCCGTTGCCGTCGTCATATGTAATTGTCATTGTATTTGCAATATTCAAATTGGCAAGTTCATCCGCTGTTTCCGATGTCCCCGGATCGTTGATATTCGTTCGATCCTCCGTTTGCCCCGCGAAATTAGAATCCATGGTCGTCGCATGTACAGCCATCGTCCCCATGAAAACAAAAATCCCAAGCACCAGAGCCATAGCGCATATTCGCAATACTCTTTTATTCATCCTTATCCGCCTGCTTTTTTCTGCTGTTCTTCGCTTTCTCCAAAATCGCCCTGAAATCAATCGGCTGTATATCGCCTTCCGAATCCGTTTTCAGATTCAGCTGCTCCGCTTCTATCTCTGACAGCATCGTAATCGTATCTTTTCCGATTCCGATTACAAAATATCTGTCACCGACGCGAACGATCTGAAGATATTTATTCGGTGCAATTCTGGTTGTCTCAACAACTTCCATATTGCCCGAAGTCATAGTCTGTTTCTGATATTTTGCAATGAACCTAGTCGTCCAAAAGGTAATAAACAGCACAAACACAAAAATGATAATCGCCGTAAACAACTGAACAACCGATTCTACTGCTCCGGAAGACATCAATATCATATTAGCCCACTACTTTCTTGACCGCTTCAAGAACACGCTCAGCCTGGAACGGTTTTACGATAAAGTCTCTTGCTCCGGCCTGGATAGACTCGATAACCATCGCCTGCTGACCCATAGCCGAACACATAATAACCATAGCGCCAGGATCGGAAGCTTTGATTTTCTTTAACGCCTGAATTCCGTCCATCTCCGGCATTGTAATATCCATAAGAACGAGGTCCGGTTTTACTTCCGCATATTTTTCCACTGCCTTCAAACCGTTTTCAGCCTCACCGGCAACATTGTATCCGTTCTTTGTAAGGATATCCTTAATCATCATTCTCATAAAAGCTGCGTCGTCACAAATTAAAATGTTTTTTGCCATTTTTATTTCTCTCCTATTTCTTTTACTTTATTTTACGATTTCCGTTACTCTGATACCAAAACTCTCCTCGATTACAACAACCTCTCCCTTAGCTACAAACTTACCGTTTACAAGCACATCGATCGGTTCTCCAGCAATCTTGTCAAGTTCTATGATCGTACCCGGTGTGAAATCAAGAATTTCAGCAATAGATTTTTTGGTTCGTCCAAGCTCCACCGTCACTTCAAGCGGAACGTCCATAATCAGTCCGATATTTTCCTGACTGACTGCACCGCCGCCGCTTCCGCCGAACGCCTGGAACTGTGCCGGCTGAATATTCATGCTCTGCATCGGCACCATCTGCGGCATCGCCATCATTTGCGGCTGCATACCCATCGGAGGCATTCCGTATCCCATAGCCATCGGATCCGGTTGCATCGGCATAGGCTGCGGTGCCGGCTGAGGCATCGGAGCTACCTGTTCCGGAACAAACGGTTGCGGAACCGGTTCCGGGGTCGGAGCCGGTTCTGGTTCCGGTTCTGCTCCTCCCGTCTGATTTCCGATAAAGATTTCATACAGTGACTTGGCAAAATCGATTGGATACAGCTGCATGATTGTACTGTCCACCAAATCTTCAATCTGCATCCTAAACTCAATTTTTACAAACTGTTCATCCAAAAACGGAGCAATATCACCGCCGCGCTTATTGTCAAGCATATTTACAAGGCTTGCATCAGGCGGGCTGATATCAATCATCTTACCGAGCATGGAAGAAAGAGATGTGGCCGATGAGCCCATCATCTGGTTCATCGCCTCGGAAATCGCACTTAAATGCAGTTCTCCGAGCTCACCTTCCGTGTTGGTTCCGTCACCACCCATCATAAGATCGGTGATTACCTTTACATCATGTTCTCTTAATATTAAAATATTGGCTCCGTCAAGGCCTACCGTATATCGAATCTGAATAAATACACATGGTCTTTCATGGTCATCTATAAAATTTTCCCATGTAGCTACGGACACGACAGGCGTTGTAATATTTACTTTGCGATTCACCAGCGAGTACAGCGTCGTCGCCGATGTACCCATGCTGATATTAGCAATTTCACCAATGGCATCCTTCTCAATATCACTCAGTTCAATAAGCCCTTCCGACGAAGCAGGTTCGGCCGGAGCATCTCCGCCGATATCCATACCACTTAGCAGTGCATTAATCTCGTCCTGAGACAACATACCGTCCATGGATTATTCCTCCTCTCTCACTACCGTCATTACCCGGACTGCATAATTATCTTTGTTCGTGCCGGGCAAAGCAGTAAATTTTTTCAGATTTCCAACGTAGATCGGAAGTTCTTCATCTACTTTGGAGTCAAGCCGGATGACATCGCCGACCTGCAAGTTCGCAAAATCCATAACGGATACTATGCTCTTTCCGAGTACCGCTTTCACCGGTACCGTCGTGCGCTTAATCATCGACTCAATATATTCTGCATAATTCTCATCACTGATGCTTTGCATCGTCGAGAACCAGAATTTCGTATTCAACTTATCCATGATTTCTTCCAACGTAATGTACGGAAGACATGCATTCATATATCCCTCTATTTCACCGATTCGCACATTGAGTGTAACAATGGCAATCATTTCATTCGGTGCAATAATCTGGGCAAACTGCGCATTGGTCTCGATTCGTTCCATGAACGGATCCAAATCCACCACATTCTTCCACGGTTCACGCAGAAGCTGCATACACGCAATCATAATTTTATCGAGAATTGACATTTCAATTTCCGAAAATTCTCTGTTCTTTTCAAGCGGAATTCCGGAACCGCCAAGCATTCGGTCCAAAATAGCAAAACCGAGATTCGGCGAAAGCTCCAAAATAATATTACCATTCAGCGGCACAAAATTAATAATTCCGAGTACAACCGGATTACTAAGGGCATTGGTAAATTCCGAGAAAGTTACCGTTTCCGAACTGGCCACATTTACCTGCACTGTTTTTCTGAGATACACCGGCAGGTTGGTAGACAAAAGACGCCCGTAATGTTCAAAGATGATTTCCAGAGTTCGCAAATGTTCTTTTGAGAACTTGGCCGGTCGTTTAAAGTCGTAATTTTTCGCTGTTTTTTCCGGCGTTTCTTTGATTTCTTCCACATCCAGTTCACCACTGCTCAGCGCATTCAGCAAACTGTCTATCTCACTTTGAGATAAAACGTCTCCCACCTGACTCACCTCCTGTTTATGTAATGTCCGGTAAGTGCTTACTGCTCAATAATATCCCGGAATGTGACTTTATAAATAAACTCAGAATCAAACATCGTCTGAATTCTCTTCAGAATATCTTCACGGACCGCATCACCGTTGTCCGCCTGAATCTGTTCCATCGTATAATCGCCGAAAGCTTCCACAATCAAACCTTTAATCAAACTTTCTTTTGCCGCCATGGTCTCGGCTGCACCATACGTTTCGTAATCATCATGGTTCATATCCATGGCAAGTGTCACCGACACGAGTGCAAAATGATCTTTTCCGTCCGCACCTTTTTTCAGCGGAATCGTCATCTGATCTGCGATGTCATAAACTGCCGTATCATCAATAGATACCTCTGCAACCTCTTCGCCCGCCTTACCGCTCTCAAGCTCGAGATTCAGTATTTTTGCAATATCGCCGATTACAGCAGCTGTCTTTTTATTTGTTGATGTCACACTGATCATGATTACTGTTGAAAAAACCAAATTGACAATCAGCAATGCAAGAATCAGGATAGATAACAAATTTTTTTTCATGTTCTGTCTTCTCCCTTTATCTCATTCTAATAACCGGATAATTCGGTATAGATTTTAATCTCCACACGTCTGTTCTGCGCTCTTCCTTCCGGTGTCGTATTATCCGCAATCGGAACATGCTCACCTCTTCCGGAATGTTTGAGTACCGAAGGCTCCAACGATGTGGTGCTCATAAAATAATCAAACACGGAAAGCGCACGAAAACTCGAGAGCACATCATTGTTTGCAAATTTGGAATTGCTGATCGGAACATTGTCCGTATGACCTTCAATCTCAATGGTACTCTCTGCGTAGCGCACAAGAATCATCCCCACCTTGTCAAGAAGCGGAAGTGCCTCCTCCTTCAGCTGATCACTTCCGGAATCGAAAAGGAACGCACCGTTTAATGTCAAAGAAACATATTGGGATGTGAAATCAACGGAAATATCTCCTTCATGCTGATTGCCATCCTCCGCAAGGGCTTCCTCTACCTTTTCCGCAAGTTCCTCCGATTCGGACAGCTTTTTCTCCTCAAACTCTTCGAAAACATCTACATCCTGCTCCGACTCAGCGGTTTTTCCCGTGCTGTTTATGTATTTGTCAAGCTCATTCAGCTGGCTCACACCGTTGCTGATGAGTATACCGTCTCCGATCGCTGTTGCTCCCGCCTCAAAAATACTGAACGTCTGCGAAAAAGATGCCGCAACTTCGTCAAACTTTTTGGCATCCACACTGGACATGGAGAACAAAAGAACGAAGAAACAAAGAAGAAGATTCATCAGGTCACTAAACGTGGCCATCCACTCCGGCGATCCCTCCGGCGGTGCCTCTTCTTTTCTTTTCTTAGCCATCCATTTCACCACCTTCGCCCTGTCCTGTTTCTCTGTCTTTCGGTGCCAGGAACGATTTTAATTTTTCCTCGATAACACGCGGATTTTCACCCGCCTGAATCGACAACAGACCCTCGACCATAATCTCTTTGATCGTAATCTCTGTATCATTATTGGTACTCAGCTTGCTCGCTACCGGCGTACAAATCCAGTTGGCAAGAAGTGAACCGTATAACGTCGTAAGAAGCGCAACCGCCATGTTCGGTCCGATCGCGGAAGGATCCGATAAGTTCTGCAACATGTTAACAAGACCGATCAATGTACCGATCATACCCCACGCAGGACCCATGGCCCCAAGGTCTTTCCAAAAACTCATTTTCTGTTTGTGTCTGGCATCCAGACTGGAAAGTTCTGTCTCCATGATACCACGCACGAGCTCCGGGTCTGTTCCGTCAACAATTAACAGGATTCCCTTCTTCAAAAAAGCATCATCCAAATCGGCTGCTGCTTCTTCCAAAGAAAGCAATCCTTCTTTACGCGCAACATTTGATAAATCAATAATCTTCTGAATCATTTCGGCTGTATCAAGATTCGGCGTTTTAAAAATCAAAGTAAAACTCTTTAAACCACCTATGTAATCTGCCATGGAATAACTTGCCATTACCGCAAAAAAGGAACCACCGAATGTAATCAACGCAGATGCCGGATCCAGGAAGTTACCTAATGCCGCCCACCCCAGATCACCTGTTACAATACCGAAAATACAAAGAGCAAAACATATGACTAATCCTAAAATCGAAGCTAAATCCAAAACAATCACCTGTCTATTTTTACTCTGCTATGCAAAAATATCCTTTCTACACAATTTTACTAGATTTTTAACCTCTTGTCTACTTACTTTTACAATTATTTGCACACCCAAAATATGTAATTTTTATAAAATATGGTTAAGGGCGCTGGCTCAGCGCCACCGCCCTTTTCATACCTCAAAAATGCTGTATGATTATCCTGTTATTTTATGAAATTAACGTTTCAGATTTACAAGTTCTTCCAAAAGCGTATCGGAAACAGTGATAATTCTCGAGTTCGCCTGGAAACCTCTCTGTGTTGTAATCATCTCTGTAAACTCAGAGGAAAGGTCTACGTTACTCATTTCCAAAACGCCGGTAGTCATATATCCGCCGTCTGCAGTTACATCAAGACCGATTCCGTCAAACTCACCGGAGTTCATAGTCGCCGAATAAAGGTTATCTCCCTCTTTCTGAAGACCGGATGCATTTGCAAATGTCGCTACTGCAATCTGTCCGAGGAGCTTTGTCTGTCCATTGTCATAAGAAGCATAAATCATACCGTCGTTCTGAATGGATACACCTGACATTTCACCGAGTTTTCTTCCGGCTCCGAGTCCGTCTGTATCACCGCTCACTGCGCTGATTGTACTTGTTCCGTTGTTGTTGTAGTTGGAAGAAGGTGAAAAATCAATGTTGATATCTTCAAACGCACTTCCCGCCTCATCGCCGAAGCTGAGAACCAGTTCCAGGTTGTTTGTCAAACCGTTCACACTCTGAATCTGTCCTGTGCTTGTATTGTACTGAACCACTCCACCGGTAATCTGTTTTCCGGCAACCGCAATCGAACCGTCATCCGGGCTGATAGCACTTGCAAGATTGTTTGCTTCGATAAGTGCTCCGAGTGTTGTTGTTGTTCCATCCGGATTTGCTATATACAATTTTGCAAATTCTTCATATGTAGTGTAGCCGTATGCATTCGCTACGATTTCCTGCTGTTCTGCCGTAAGCTCACCTGCAAGATTGATATTCTGCGAATTGCCCGCATCATCTAAATATGTCAACGTCGTTCCGTTAATCGTATAACCGTTTGCCAGTGTGAGATTCTGCGCATCTTCTACCGTCTTCACTGCTCCGAGCTGGATATTGGTTGTATCGATTGCATCACCGTTGGAATCCAAAACATCCGCAAGCTCTACCGTATACATACCCTCCGTTCCCGTAGCTTTCATGGAAAGCTTTGCAGTGTAAGCGTAACCGAGACTGTCAAAGAAATTGACACTGACAATCTTACCCGCTTCGGAACTAACCGACGGGTCATTTTTATCAATAATACCGGACACATATGCTTCTGTTGTAGCCTCCGGCGGATATGTCATATTCTCCGCACTCATGATACGAAGTGCGCTGACCGTATCTTTTGCAATATTTCCGTCTCTTACCTGCCATCCCTGCACGGTATATCCGTTGGATGTCATAGCAAGATTACCCTGTCCGTCCACATAGAAAGAACCGTCTCTTGTAAAGAAGGTATCCTGTCCGTTGCTGACAATAAACAGCGCTTCCCCTGTAATTTTAAGGTCGAACGGATTTCCGGTTGACTGTGTTGCACCGGTTGTCTCGATAGATGTAGAAATCGCACCCGTAGTAACACCGAGACCGATCTGTCTTGCATTGGTACCGGCTCTTCCGGTTTCCGCATTGGCACCGGATGCTGCCTGTGTTGTCTGATACATAAGCTCTGAGAATGTAATCGACTGAGACTTGAATGCTGTTGTGTTAACGTTTGCGATGTTGTTACCGATAACGTCCATTTTTGTCTGGTGAGCCTTCAGGCCTGATACACCAGAATAAAGTGATCTCATCATAATGAATGACCTCCTGTTTTCCCGGTCCGTCTATTCCCTCTGTCAGTCAGGAATATTAGCCTCCATAAGGTCCGGCTAGTTGATAACGGCTCCGTCAATATTTGTAAAAATGTTTTCTTCTGTGGTTCCGGATCCCATCGCTGTGATGACTGTCCGGCTTCCGGTACTGACGATGAATGCAAGATCATCGATCAATACAAGTGGTTCTTTAATCCCTTTTCCGCTTGCCTTATCCGTTCCTTCTTTCAACCGGGTAAGTTGCTCACTGCTGAGACTGATGTTTCTTTCCGCCAGGCGACTTGTCGCATGCTTGGAAAATTTAAGTTCTCCCGTCTCCCCACCGACAACCGCTTTTTGGTTCAGTATCTGTTCAAAACTGAGCCCGTCACTCTGCGGTAAGTAATTCCCGGTCACTGCGGAACTGTTTTTCGGCACCTGCACTGCGGATAGGTATGGACTGTTTTGAATGTTCATATATCCTCCTCCATGAGAATGCCTTATTTCATTTCCCTATAACGTTTTATTCGTTGCTGTTATTATTATCGGCAGAATTTTCCGCTGCCTTAACCACCTGTGTCAACTTTTCTCTGTACTGCTCGATTTTCTGTTTTACCTCGTTTGCAACGAATGTCTTCTGATAATCATCCATTCCGTCATAGGTCTCCAAAATCTCTGTAATTGCATTTTTATCGGAAAGTGTGATTTTTTCCACTTCCGGAAGCTTTGAAATATCGCTGACAAGGTTAGATGCCAGTCCGTATGCTGTCAAGTATGCCTCATCACACACATAGGTTACATCATCCAGAGAATACAGCGATTCATCAATCGCCACAAGTGCTTTGCCGTTCTCATACTTCACATAATCAACTTTCCCCATAATTGTGGACTCTACACCACTTTCACTGGTCGTCGTAACTTCTACTGTCTTACCTACCAATCCGGAAGCACGGCTGAGATCCATACTCTGGCTCATATTCTGCATTTGTTCTACCTCAGAGAACGTAGCATACTGTGCGATATACTCCGTATTGGATGTCGGTTCCAACGGGTCCTGATATTTCATCTGTGCCACAAGGAGCTGAAGAAAATCGTCTTTTCCCAGGGATGTTTTCCCTTTCTCCGAAGCCTCTGATGTTGCTGAAACTGCATTAGACACAAGACCGTCTTCTATAATTGCAGATACACCCATTGTCGTTCCTCCTTTTTTATACCCGGAAATTCATTCGGTTGCCGCCCATCCGCATCATCTCAATCTGCAAACGGTCTGCATCTGACATTTCCATCTCTTCTAACTCTTCCTGCCCGATTTCATCCAGGTCAAGAATTCTTCTGCTGCTCTTCTTTTCTCTTGCAGCTTCCTCCTCAGCATCTTTTCCGTGCTGATCCAGATTCTGCTCAAACTCGTGACTGGCCACAGTCACTTCCACCGCATCGATTTTCAATCCCTGCGCCTGCAAAGACTCACGAAGCTGCATCATCTGCCCTTCCAACGCCGAACGAATCGCTTCGTCCTGCACCGTAAGCTGTGCACTGATTGTTCCGTCCTTTGCGAGCACTTGGAGATTTACCGTTCCCAGTTCTACCGGATGAAGCTGAATCTCCATAGATGAAATCTTTTCCGAGTGATGAAGTCTCACATAATCTGAAATCTGATCAATCATCTCTCTCGTTCTTTCCAGATCAAACTGTCCTTCAAAAATCTCTTCCGCCGATGTTTGGTTTACATAATTCACATCGCCATTGACTGCTGTCTGTGCGTTCTGTCCGTTCATAAGTGCTGAATTCTTATCTTCACCTTTGTCCATGGCACTGTTTTCATGTTTCGATGCCTGCTGTTTATCCGTCAACGCCTCCGTTTCGGATGTTCCGTCCTCCTCAGCTACTTTCATCACGGCTGCATCTTTGGATTCCGCCGGTTCTTCCGCAATCACTTCCGCTTCCTGCACCACCGGTTCGGATGTCACCTGTGACATCTCATCTGTCATCTGTGTCTGCATCTGCTGCGAATCCATAGGTACGTTTTCCCCGGCATTTTGCATGCTCATCTGCTTGTCAATCACTGCCTGAAGCTCTTCCATGCTCATCCCGAGTTCATCCGCCAGCGACTGCATCTGATTCTGCACCGTCTGCGTCAAATCCGTAATCTGCGAAAACAGCGTCTCGTCCGTAAGCACTTCCACCGGCTGAACACCGGTCAGTTCCGCTGCCAAAACAACCATATTGCCCTGTGATAAAAGATCCATCACACCAAGGCCGAGCACTTCCATCGCTTCCCGCACTTCTTCTTCGGACACGCCCAATTCCTCGGCAATCTCTTTGACAATCGCTTCTTCTTCCGCTTCTACTTCTTCGGACACCTGCTCTGCCGCCATATCTTCCTTTGACGCCGCCGCATCCGCCTCACGGATTTCTTTGCGTCCCGTATGCTGTGCTGCATTTTTTTCAGCATGAACTTTCACTTCCGAACCACGCATGGCTTCTGTGCCGTCGTCCTGCTGCCCGGCAGAAGCAAACTGCATCGCATCCGAGAACTGCATCTGTGCCTCAGCCACCGGTGCTCCGGCTTTTACTGCCTTTGTCGCCGATACATAGCCCGTCTGCTGCATTTCCATAATTGATGCACTTGTCATATACGTCCTCCTTTCTGAGCGATTATATAAATCCTCAGAATAATTATCGGACATTTCTCTGTAAAACTTAAGTCTGCGGATCCATTATTTTGGTAATTTTCGCTGCCACAACCGGATCCATAACTCCGAGTATTGCACCGCGGTCTTCCGCTGTCATGACACTCAAAATACGCGCAACCAAATCCAGATTGTCTGTCATAGATTCAAAAATCGCTGCCGCTTCTTTCGGTTTCATTTCGGAATATGCTGCTGCATAATCCTCCACTTCCTTGGTCTCCTGCTGATCCTTGATCACCTCTTTGTAAAGTGCCTCCGCCGTTGCCGGATCCATAGCCTCATAATACTTGGCATACTCATCAGCCCCCGGGCCGTTTTCTGCATAAATAACTTCCTCGTAAAATTCATTTTTAATTTTCTGGAATTCCAACTGATTGTTCTCAAACGTCTCCAAACGTTTAATCTCTGCTTCCATCTGCTGGATTGTCGTACCGTCCGTCGTCGTCTCCGATCTGGCCGCCTCCAACTGAAGCTCAAGCACTTTGATATAATCAACGGCCTCCTGGATGGTCGCATATCCTTCATATCCGGTCTCATCCGCTGTCGTTTCCGGAGCCGGCAAAATCTTATTTACCACCGGAACATTTTTCAGAAGGGGTGTCATTACATTGGTTCCGAATCCGCCCACATCCAATTTGATGAGAAGACAAATAATCGCAATCCACACAACCACAATAACAAAAGTCACAATCGCAACCGAAAACGGATTTCCCTCCGATTCTTCTGCGAGCTGTGCCTCCTCAAGCGCAAGCTCTTTTGCACGCGCCTTCGCCTCTTTCTTTTGCTGCTGTTGCTGCTGTTTCAGCCTCTTTTTTTCTTCTTTCAGTCTTTTTTTGTCTGCCTTGATATCCAAACCGGTTACACCCAGTTCCTGTGCCATTGTTTCACCTTCCTTCGCCGTTAATCGCGTCCGTATGTATAACTGGTCAGCTGGTCAATCTGTTTGCTTTCTTCCGCTTTTTCATCCAGAAGAAACTGCTCAAACGCCCGCTCCTTTAATATCTCATGGGTCTTGCGTTCCTTCATCAAATCCACCATGACCTTTTTCTTCTGCTCTACTTTTCGCTCCGCCGCATGAATGCGGAGCGCCTGCTGCTTCATCTTATCCTTCTGAATTTCTTTTGATAACGTATTGTCCTCAATATCTTTAATGCTGAGGGATTCTTTCAGTCGGAGCCGCCGGGATTCTTCCTCCAGCTCCTTGTTATGAGCAAGCATCTGCGCAAGCACTTCCTGTTCCTGCGCCAGTTCCATGCTTGCAGCCGCGAACTCATTTTTCGCCTGCACTTCCAGCTTTTCTTTGATATTCAGGATATTTTGCATTCTGTAACGAAATCTTCCCATAACTCCTCATCGGCAGATTTATTCAAAAATCTGTTTCATCATTTCTACTTCCTGCTCGAAATCAAATTTTTCATCCGTCTGCTGCAGCAAAAAGCGATTTACCGCATCTATTTTCTCTATGGCATTGTCAATACCCGGATTGCTTCCTTTTTTGTAAGCACCGATATTGATCAAATCTTCCGCTTCGTTGTAAGTGGCCATGACATTTTTCAATTTTCCCGCCACCTGCTTGTGTTCTTTTTCTGCAATCTGACTCATGCATCGGGAAATACTCTGCAACACATCGATTGCCGGATAATGATTTTTGTGGGCCAATTTTCGATTGAGCATAATATGTCCGTCCAAAATACTTCTGGCCGTATCCGTAATCGGTTCATTGAAATCATCGCCGTCCACAAGAACCGTATAAAGTCCCGTAATGGAACCTTTGTCCGAACGTCCTGCTCTCTCCAAAAGTTTCGGCATCTCCGAATACACACTCGGCGGATATCCGCGTGTCACCGGCGGTTCCCCGCTGGCAAGTCCGATTTCCCGCTGTGCCATGGAAAAACGGGTCAGGGAATCCATCATCAGCAAGACATCCTTTCCTTTATCGCGAAAATACTCGGCGATGGCTGTCGCTGTTTTGGCTGCCTTATTTCGCTCCAACGCCGGTTTGTCGGATGTTGCAACCACAACAATCGAGCGCTTCATACCTTCCTCACCGAGGTCCCGTTCAATAAACTCGCGCACCTCACGGCCACGCTCGCCGATTAGTGCAATGACATTGATATCAGCCTTTGTATTGCGGGCAAACATTCCCATAAGTGTGGATTTTCCAACACCGGATCCGGCAAAAATACCGATACGCTGTCCTTTTCCGACCGTAATCAGACCGTCCACCGCTTTCACACCGAGAGGAAGCACCTCGTCGATAATCTCCCTCGCCATCGGGTCAGGCGGCGGCGCCTCAACCGGGTACTCCTGCGCTCCGTCCATAAGGCTTTCGTCCGAAAAACGCCCGAGTCCATCGAGCGTCTTTCCCAGCAACTGCGGTCCAACCTTAACACTAAGCGGATAACCTTCGTTTTCCACGACGCACCCTCCGCCGATTCCGTCTGTCACCTCATAAGGCATAAGAATCGTGTGGCGGTCTTTAAAGCCTACCACTTCTGCGGTAATATAATCACCGGTGCGCCCTGTTTTATAAATACGGCAAAGATCGCCGAGACGGGCATCCGGTCCGGCCGATTCAATGGTCAGACCTACCACGTTGACAATCTTTCCCAGTCTTTTAAAATATACATCGTCTTTTAACTTTTCGTATTTTTTAAACTGCATTTCTGAATAGCTCAAGGCTTAATCCTCTTTTCCCGTGTAGGAAAGCAGCAAAAGCTTTCTCTTTAATTCCGTCAATTGCACCGAAAGACTGCAGTCAAATATACCGTCTTCCGTTTCAACCAGACACTCATTTTTAGACAAGGTCCGGTCTTCCACAATCTCAAGCTGCGCATTTTTCACACAGCCTTCCTCCATAATCTGGGCTTTCTGCATACTCATGTAAGAATAATCCGCCTCAGATACATGAATCAGGTAATTGTCGCTCATCTCTACGCTGCGGAGCGTATTGGCAACCAGATGCTGCAACACATTGCGGTACTGGGATAACTCCACCTGAAACACATGCTCATAAACCCCGGTCAGTTCCTTAATCAGATAAGGCTCCATATCCGCCATCTTCTCTTCATAAAGACGAGCAAGTTCCTGCTCTTTTCTGGCATATTCATTGCGGACAGCCTCCGCTTCGGCCTCCGCCTTTTGTATTCCCTGGCTGTAGCCGTCCTGCATTCCCTGCTGCCGGGCATCTTCTTTCATCTGTCTGGCTTCCTGCTCTGCCATAGCACGGGTCTGCTGCAATATCTCTTCCGCCTGCGCATGAGCCTGTTGCAAAATTTCTTCCGCCTGTGCCCCCGCCGCTTTTAACTCTTCTGCCGCCTGTTCACTCTGCTGCGTTCTAACAAGCTCCGCGTCCGTCCCTTCGGCAAAAAGCAGATCAACCTGTTCCCCTTCCGCTCCGTCCGCATCATCAAAAGCACTCGGCCGGTAAGCCATCACATCCTCCGAAGCAAAAGCTTCATCCGGCGCAGCAATCATCTTTTCTTCTATCTTTTTGTTGGAATCAATGACACAAACCTCATCCTGGTTCACCATGACCCAACCGGACTTCAACAAATTTTGTCTATACCACGATTTCATCGCCACCACCTCTGGAGATAACAATTTCTGCCGAATCTTCAAGTTTACGTATGATATTAACAATCTTCTGCTGTGCTTCCTCAACATCCTTCATACGGACAGGACCCATAAATTCCATATCCTCGCGGATCATAGCCGCAAGACGTTTTGAAAGGTTATTAAAGATAGCATTCTGTACCTGTTCGTTGGCTCCCTTAAGAGCAATCGCAAGGTCTGAATTTTCCACATCGCGAAGAACACGCTGAATTGCACGGTCATCAAGCAGCAGGATATCCTCGAATACGAACATCTTCTTGCGGATTTCGTCTGCAAGTTCCGGTTCCTCGATTTCCAATGTCTCCATAATGTGTTTTTCTGTTCCGCGGTCCACAGTGTTGAGGATTTCTACCACTGCATCGACACCGCCGATTACGTTGTACTCCTGGTTTACAAGAGAAGAAAGCTTTGTCTCGAGCACACGTTCCACCTCTTTGATCACATCCGGACTGGTACGGTCCATCGTCGCAACACGCTTTGCCACATCCGCCTGTCGGTCCGGTGCCAAGGCTGATAAAATCTGTGCAGCCTGTGATGGTGAAAGATAAGACATAATCAATGCGATTGTCTGCGGATGTTCGTCCTGAATAAAGTTGAGAAGCTGTGAAGCATCCGCCTTGCGGACAAACTCGAACGGTTTTACCTGAAGGGATGCAGTAAGTCTTCCGATTACTTCCATCGCCTTTTCCGGTCCGAGCGCTCCCTCTAAAAGCTCCTTGGCATATCCGATACCGCCCTCGGCGATATACTGCTGTGCCAGACATATCTCATAAAATTCATTGATCACGTCATCCTTTACCTGGGTCGTAATACTCTTCGTATTGGCAATCTCCAAGGTGAGTTCTTCGATTTCCTCTTCTTTCAGATGTTTAAAAATCTGAGACGATTTCTCCGGTCCGAGAGAAATCAAAAGAATTGCCGCTTTTTGTATTCCTGTATAGCTTGAGTCTGCATAACGGGCCATTCTTTATTACCCCCAATCTTCCGTCAGCCAGTTGCGGAGCAGATTTGCCACCGCATCCGGATTTTCATCCACGAATTTTTCAATCATTTTACGTGCATCTGATTTGCCCTCCAAATCAATGTCTTCCATCTCAGGTTCCGGTGTAGACTGCAGCATCTTTTCCACTGCCAGTTCTTCTTCCGGCTCCTCTTCCTTCTGCATACGCATGCTTCGGATTACTACAAAAGCAAGCACACCGAGAATTGCTATGATCAGCAAAATCTGCACAATATCCGTCGCCTCAACCGCCGGTCCCTCTTTATCCATAAATACCGGAACCTCATAGGCCACAATCGAAATATTCTCCGCCGCAATGCCGGTAGCCGTCTGCACGATGCTGTACATGTCCTCATCTACTTCCAGCTTGATCTGCTCGGCATTGGCCGCCTTGAACTCTTCCCATGTAATATCATTGAGAAGCCCCTGCTCCTCGATTTCTTCTTCATTGTACATATGAAGCTTTTTCGCCGTAACCGAAATGGACGACTCATCGTAAACAATCAATCCCGCCGGAGTAAGTTTTTCCGTCACTCTCTCGCTCGGGAGATATTTCCGTTCCTCCTCTGTCACTGTCGATGTACTTCCGTCACCGTTCTCAATGACATAGGTCGTTCCGTCCTGATCGTTACTTCCCGTTCCCGGTTCCCCGCTGATTCCGCTTTCATTTTCAGAAGAATAAATATTTTCCTGTGCAAGATATCCCTGCGACAATCCCTCCTCCACATAGTAATTGTGGTCTGTCTCTTTGTAAGAAGAAAAATCAAGCGATAAATTGCTGGCCACTTCAATGGAATCGTACAAATCCGTTCCGAGAAGGACGCTTTTCACTTCCTGCTTTACCAGCTTCTCCGCTTCCTGTTTCATGGAGAGCTGTGTACCGACATTGCCAACACCGGATGCCTGCGTCTCGCCCGAGAACAGCAGATTTCCGATGGTATCAATAATTGTGACATTGTCCGTATTGGAATTGCCCATGGCAGTGGCTATGTAATGCGCCAGCGAAGATGCCACCTCCTGAGGCATATCGCCCGAAAGTTCCAACACTACCGACGCAGAAGACTCCAGATTCTGACTAATCAGCGTTCCGTCATCCTCCGGAACCGTCAACGTTACATGGGCATCCTTGACGAAATCATTGGCCTCCAGGTCCTCTTCCATTTTTGCTTCTTTATATACAACATATCTTTTCTGCTTATCCGACTCCGTCGTGGTGAATCCGCCGCTGGTCACATCTTCTATTCCGAAACCTTCGGAAGAAATGTCGTTTGCTCCGAGAACAAGACGCGCATCGGAGAGCTGTTCTTCCAAAACATAGACCGTCAGCGCATCGTCCGACGTGTAGTGGTCAATCTCATTTGCCTCCAGAATCTCCGTCACTTCCGCCGCCACCGATGTGGATTCGCAAATTTTAACGACTGTATACTGCGGTCTCGTCAGCACATAGCTGAGTACACCGATTGCCACAATCACACCGGCAACCGAACATATAATAATCGTCTTCTGCTTCGGTGTAAATTTGTTCCACCACTCTAATATTTTATTGGGGATCTCTTTTAATTTGTCCACCATTTTTCTCTCCTGCTTTCCTCAGTTATTAAATCTGCATATTCATAATTGTACGATAAGACTCAAGGAACTTATCACGCACCGCAACTGTATACTGCAATGCAGTCGACGCTTTCTGCAGCGCAATGGTGAGATCGTGCGTATTTTCCGTTTCACCGAGCGCAAGACGCATCTGCTCATCCTCCGCATCCGAAATATATGCATTTGTCGAATTGAGACTCTTCACCGCCGAATCCAAAAAGGAAGCGAACACATCGGTATTTCCCGCTCCCGCAATCGATGTGTCGTATGTATTATCTTTGATCGCATTCTGGATGACTCCGCTGCTCACATTATATAAAGAACTGATATCCATCTTTTACTCCTCACTTGTCAAATCCTAAGCTGCTTTCCCGGTTACTGTGCCATCTCCAGACCTTTGACCGCCATACTCTTGCTGGCCGTAAAGGCTGTTGCATTAGCTTCATAAGCTCTGGTCGCATCGATGAGATTTGTCATCTCTGTCACCACGTCCACGTTCGGGTAAGAAACATAACCGTTCTCATCCGCATCCGGATGCGCCGGGTCATATACCATCTTGAGATCTGTGGAAGTATCCTCAAAAGTCGCTGCCACCTTGACTCCGGCCGCCTGATAAGTCCCTTTGGCCTTGTCCAGGGCACTGGAAAAACTGTGTCCGTTTCCCTTTTCCGCAAAAATCACAGACTTGCGACGATAAGGTGTTCCATCCTCTGTTCTCGTTGTATCTACATTGGCTATATTTTCAGAAATCACATCCAGGCGATAACGCTGCGCGGTAAGACCCGATGCATTAATATCAAAAGATTCAAACATAATAACTCCTCCTCTAACCGAAAACTATTTATTTCATTACCATAGACAATCTTGCAAATTCCTGATTGGTGCTTGTCACCAATGCATTGTACTTAATCTGGTTACTGGCAAGATATGCGTTTTCTGTATCGATATCCACGTTGTTACCATCCAGGCGATAAGAGAAACCGGAGTAGTCTGTGTATGTAGTCGGTGTCAAAGAACGCATACTGAGGGACGCAACCTTGTAATCTGTCTCTATATACTTCGCATCACTCATAGCCCGACGCAATGTCTCTTCAAACGCCACGTCCTGTCTCTTGTAATTCGGTGTTGTCGCATTGGCAATGTTGTGGGAAATAATTTCATTTCTCTTCCACGCAGCATCCTGCGCTTTGTCAAGGACATTCACATAATTAAACACATTGGAATTAATCATACAACCACTCCTTCCGGGCATACTTCGCCCACTCTATTTCATTATAAAGAAAATCATAAAAAACACAAGGTTTTCTTCGCAAAAAATAACATTATATTGTGGATAATTTTACAAAAACCACTAAATATAGTTTATGTAAACCACAAAAATGGATTTACACTCGTGCAAATCCATTTTCCTTACGGGAAACATCCGTATTCCCCACTATTCACTTTCAACCGGTCTATCTCGCCGCTTCTTCCAGCTTCTCATAGACATATTCATTGAGTACCTTAATCCTGGTACCTTTCATCCCTGACGAATGGGATTCAATCACGCCTGCACTCTGCAGTTTGCGGATCGCATTTACAATCACCGAACGCGTAATTCCGATTTCATCGGCTATCTTGCTGGCAACAAGAGTATCCTCTTCCTTTTCCCGAAGCTCAGCAAAAATCATCCGGATTGCATCCATCTCCGATTTGGACAGCGTTTCAAGGGCCGCATCCACCACTTCTCTCTTCCGGTGCTCCTCCGCGCTCTCCTCATTCACCGAACGCATCATCTCAAGGCCGACCACCGTAGTTCCATATTCACATAATATTATATCGTCAATTTCGTACGGTTTCTCAAGCTTATAAATAAATAAAGTTCCGAGACGCTCGCCGGCGATATTAATCGGTGCCACGAGAGCCTTGTATTCACTCATGCCTTCCCCTTCAAACCCCAGCGTCTCCAAATTGACATTTTCCTTTGTGGAAAGCACACTCAAAAAACGTTCATTAAGTGCACTGTCTACAAATGTACCGACACCTATCTTAAGAGAATCCGAAAGCACCTGTATCTCTTCCCGGTTTCCAACGCCCAAAACCTTTCCTTTTTTGCTGACTACCAGAACATTGGAATGCAATATCTCTCTGAGTACAATGCAAATATCGTTAAAGACAACCTTGCTCTCCTTATTGTTATGAAGCAAATTACCAATCTTTCTGGTTTTATCTAATAATTGTACGCTGCTCATGTTTCTCCCCAATTCAAAAAAACAAGTATCAAGATACTCTTATATAGTACCACAATACTTGTTTTTTTTCAATATATTCGCACAATTTAATAAATAATCTAACTATTTATTCTCCCGGCTTTTTTCCTCTACATAAGAGCAGCTTTCCTTGGCGCAGACAAGCTTGTTTCCTTTTTCCAGCAATGCCTCGCCGCAAACCGGGCAAACCTTACCGCTCGGCTTCTGCCATACCATAAAATCACATTCCGGACTGCTCTCACAGCTGTAATAGCGTCTTCCTTTTTTCGTCTTGCGGATTACCACTTCTTTTCCGCACTTCGGACAGGCAACGCCGATTTTTTCCAAATAAGGCTTCGTATTGCGACATTCCGGGAATCCCGGGCAGGCAAGAAACTTACCGTGCGGTCCGTACTTAATCACCATCTGTCTTCCGCAAAGCTCGCAGACCTCATCTGACACTTCATCCGCGATCTCAACCGATTCCAGCTCTTTCTCCGCTTTTTCTACCGCCTCGTGAAGATCCGGGTAGAAATTCTCGATAACGATTTTCCACTGAACCGTGCCCTCCTCTACAGAGTCAAGCAATGATTCCAGATTGGCCGTAAAATTCACATTGACAATACTCGGGAATGCATCCTTCATAATCTTGTTCACGGCTTCTCCCAGCTCTGTCACATAAAGGTTTTTCGCTTCCTTTACGATGTAGCGGCGGGCAAGAATCGTTGTGATCGTCGGCGCATACGTACTCGGACGTCCGATTCCCAGTTCCTCCAATGTCCGCACAAGACTTGCCTCCGTGTAATGAGCCGGCGGTTGTGTAAAATGCTGTTTCTCATCAAACGCTTCGAATGTAACTTTATTATCCTTGCTCAAATTCTGCAAAAGTACAGCATTGTCCGCCTTTTCTTCCTCATCCTGGGTGTAGACTACCATAAATCCCTGGAATTTCAGGCTGGATGCAGCCATGGTAAAACGATATCCCGCTGCATCAATCTTCACCGATGTCGTTTCATACAGCGCCGGTGCCATTCGGCTGGCAACAAAACGTTTCCAAATCAGCTGATACAGACGAAGAAGATCTCTGCTCAGGGAATTTTTCAAATCCGAAGGAATCCGGCCTATATCGGTCGGACGAATCGCCTCGTGGGCATCCTGTATTTTCTTTTTGTTCTTATCAGCGGTATGTATCGCCGCGGCATAATCCTGTCCGTATGTTTCAGAGACAAATTTATAGCTTGCTGCCTCCGCCTCATCGGAAACTCTTGTGGAATCCGTACGAAGATAGGTAATCAGACCCACCGTACCGCTTCCTTTAATCTCAACACCTTCGTACAGCTGCTGTGCCAAACGCATTGTCTTTTGCGTAGAAAAATTCAAAACCTTACTTGCTTCCTGCTGAAGCGTGGACGTCGTAAACGGAAGAGGCGCTTTTTTCACTCTCTCTCCCTTCTTAATATCCGTTATTTCATAGGAAGCATTTTTTAATGCCTTTTTAATCTGATCCAGTTCTTCTTTTGAAGAAATCGCTTTCTTTTCCTGCGCTGTACCGTAAAAATGGGCACAAAGAGGCTTTTTACTGCCTGCAACACCTAAGATGGCATCCAGTGTCCAGTATTCCTCCGGAATGAACGCATTAATCTCGTCCTCACGGTCACAGATAATACGGAGCGCTACGGACTGCACACGGCCCGCCGAAAGCCCTCTCTTCACCTTCGCCCAAAGGAGCGGAGATATTTTATAACCCACCATACGGTCAAGAACACGTCTCGCCTGCTGCGCATCCACCAGACTCATATCGATGGAACGTGCATTTTTTAACGATTCTTTCACGGCATTTTTGGTAATCTCATTAAAGGTAATACGGTACACCTTTTTATCCTGAAGCTTCAGTGCCTCATAAAGATGCCATGAAATTGCCTCTCCTTCCCGGTCCGGGTCGGTTGCCAGATATATCTTTTCCGCCTTCTTCACTTCTTTTCGAAGCGCTGCCAAAATATCGCCTTTTCCGCGAATGGTAATATATTTCGGTTCAAAATTATTTTCCGGTGATATACCCATCTGACTCTTCGGAAGGTCTCGGACATGTCCGTTACTGGCCATGACCTCATAATTACTTCCCAAAAACTTCTTAATCGTCTTCACTTTGGCAGGTGACTCTACAATTACTAAATACTTTGCCATTTCTTCTTCCCCTATTCACTACTCTTGATTATTTTTCATAATCGTTTCAAACTATACACTAAATTTCAAATTGTGTAAAGTTCTTTTTTTGTATACAAGAAAAAAAGGAAAGAATCCCAAATGGAATTCTTTCCTGATTTTTAATATTTTATCTGCTTTTCAGATTAGTCCAGATCAAGGAGATCTGCTTTGGTTACGGTGAGTTCGCTGTAACCTTCACCCTTGACATTCACAACCGTAGACTCTCCACCCTGCGAAGAATCTGTGACAATCTTAGTATTTACCTTAAGATAAATTGTATAATGGCTGTCATCTTTCAAATATGTCATAGGAAGATAGAATCCATAGACAACTCCACTTTCCAGCAAGGAAAGCTTGCCTGTATCATCAGGGTACACTTCATTTGCAAATCTTCCCTCACTTACCTGATATGTCAGAATTTCTTTGCTGATATCAACTACAGGAACTTCTGCATCATTGATATTAAGCTTTACGATATCACGCATTGTACCATCATCCATCCGGAATTGATCACCGTCTTTAGACACCCTGTTACCTTCCGCCTTCAGATAATACTCTACAGACAGATATTTCTTACCACGTACAAAGTTTGTATCTGTCAATCGATAGTAAATCGGAGTCGCTGCCGAAACATCTGCATCACCCTTTAATGCCGTATCCGTATCATTCGGATTTACAAACTGATACAGGAAGGTACCATCTGCTTTTTTCAGTACAGAAGATTCTTCTGATACGTTTTCATCATAAGGTACTGCAATACCATTCACCGGTGTGCTTGTTGCTGTAGGCGGTGTTTCAAAGAAACCTGCCGTCGGTGCAACCTGATCCGCATTAAACGCTGCAAACAAAGTGTTTACAAAGAGCTGCGCCTCGTCAGAAGTAAATCCGGTCACATCCTTCGAATCTCCGTATCCGGTATAGGTGATATTACCTTTGTTGTACACATAATAACTGTCTGCCGGAACCGGTCCTGCTGCATCATCTGCGTAAGCGTTATAATTCGCACCGCCACCCTTATTTTCAGTTCTCTCTCCGAGTGCATACCATACAACTACATCGGATTCTCCGTCGTTATCATCGTCCGCATCCAAATCCAGCTCCAGATGCTGTGCATGGGTCTGCACAACCTCAATTTCGTCCTTAAGAATATACGGATAAGATGTAATCTGTCCGTTGTTCAGTTTTTCAGCAATATAACTGCCTCGTCCGATAGAAAGACTGTTTCCGACTGACTCAACTTTGGTAGAATTCAACCACTTCTTACCATCCTTATTAATCAAACCATAAATGGTGTAATTTGATATACCCTGCGTATATTTGGACGTATTCTCTCTTGCCCCGGAAGACTTATACGAAGGTTCATACGCTACATTCTTTCCGGTCGACTCAATAAGCAATACCTTATCTTTGTCACCCGAACGGGTATAACCCACACCGGAATGCAGATAATCCAGTCCGTGTCCAAAAACACTTGCCTCCAAATCACCCATCGTCTCTCCGTCAGCCTTATCCACAATATTTTGTGTAACACCATATTTATCCGCACCGAGCAAATTTCTAAGATACTGCGTCTGCGTATGGTTTGAAGCATAAATCATAAAGTCGTGCGCCATAAGCACCGGCTTGTCACTCTCAATGAATTTCTGTAACGCAATAATAGAGTTTGTGCTCGGAATCTTCTCGAAGTTGTCACCATATCCGAAAACAAGCATGTTGACACCGACAATATCATCTTTCGCATCGTTCTCCGTATCATTATCGTCCACAACAAAGGTGTCAAAATACTCCAGCGCATATTCTTCTACACTTCTGTTATTGCCATTTGCAAGATACTTGGCATCAAAATCATCTGAAAACTCCTGTGTTGTCATCGTATGGAACACAACTTCATATCCCGGAACAGCATCCAAATATTTCGCAAAATCAGATTCTTCTGTCTCTGCCTGTTCTTCCAAGTCCAAAGTTGAGTCGGCAACTTTCGTAATTTGAAGAATCTTAATCAGCTTATCTTCTCCCTTGTTTTTAACAACCGTACTTCCTTCCGCAGAAGCATGAACGTTGGTATCCACCGTAGACTGAATATTAATCTTCCACTGGAGATATCCGCTGTATGCATCATCCAACTCACGGGTCATCTGATATTCAACGCCTTTGCTCAGCAGATAATTGTTATCCTTATCACGCGGAGCCTCCGCACCGCTTGCTTTTACCACAATCTGCATATCGCGAATATTTTCAGAAACCTTCGAATACTTACCATCCTTATTTACATCAATAAACAGAGACGGAATATATGTCGTATTAATGCCTGTATCCGCTGTCAACGTTGTAATGATAAAATCATATACCAGTTTTCTTGTACCATCCGGCTGTTCTTCCATATAAGTTATCGTATCCGGATCAATAATTTCCGTACCTGCCTGATAACCATAAGAATATTCTGTCGGCACGCTCATCATTGTAAGCTCAAGCTTCTCTGTTGCAATATATTTTTCCAAAACAGTCTTATTAACTGCTCCTGATGCAATATCCATCACACTTGCAAGGTTTTCATAGATTTTGTAGTACTCATTTCCCGTTGTATTCTCATATTTACCTGAATCGGAATTAAACAAAAAACCTCTTGCAAAACTTAAGAATTCATACATATTCGATGAGGTATCCACACGTCCGTGATCCACATCGGCACCATCTCCTGCAACCGCCGTCGGATTAATTTCAGTCGTTCCCACATCATTTTGTGCCACCAGGTCTCCGGCCACAAGCACCAATCCATCCGCCTCCAGATAATTCTTTAATTTCTGAAGCTTATCCTTCGTCAAATCACGTCCGTTATATCTTGTCTGGTACGTATCAATATCCAAATGCTCACGCAAATCCTTGAAGGTACCGTCCGCCTGAGGATTACGAGATACCGTTGTAACAATATCACCGATATTATAATAGACCATACCGTTCATATCGGAATCATTATAAACCGGCAGATTTGCCTTATCGGTCTCCGTACTGCTATAACGCTTATTTACAATCTTTTTGGTCGTCAATGATCCTGTATAATACAGATTGCCTGTCTTATTGGTTGTCTCACTACCGATATAGATTACATCGTACGTCTCAATCAGGTCATCATTTCGACCGTTAAACTCATCAATCGTCATCGACGTAAATGTGATGTAATCTGCTTTGTCATCATAGTAATTTCCAAGGTAGGATTTGATGAACGCATCTCTGTTCTTCATAACAGTTCCGTTCTCTTCCAAATAGCCATACTCATCGGAACCTCTTGTCTCATTGTAGAGGAATGCTGTTACCGGCTGAATCTCAAGCACATGCAACGCATTTTTCATAACTGTGAGCGGATTTCCGTCACTGATCAAAATATACTGAATTGCAACTGCAGGTGTTACCGATGCAAGCATCTGACCTGTCGTTGAGTTCTTATTCGTCGTAACAATGTAACCTAATACATCCGAGAATCCCTGCTGCGCAACACTTGCCTTGTAGGCACTGTTAAAATCACCGTTGGCAAATATATCTCCTGCATCGACCAATGACTTCGGGGTATCAAAATCACTCATATGATGGTTGTATACATATACATTTCCGGTTACAAAGTTTCCGTTTGCTCCGGTCATCATAGAAGCCTTCAGATCGTTCAGCGCATCTCCGGTCATGAAATCAATATTCTGAAGCTCATCGGATTCTGCTGTTGTCGTGCCGGATTTAATTACAAACGCATCTTCGTATTCCGAACGAATTTCACTCTGCGACTCTCTCCATAAAAGAATGGCAAGCTTAGACACATTGGACGCCGAATCCGCAGAATAACATGCGTAATCCATCATGATTGCCTTGTGATTCAGCACCTCTTTGTTATAAAGTGCAAGCAATACTTCTTTTGAAATATCGGAAGTTGCAGAAGCTGAAAATCTTGCAGATGTTCCTGAGATATACACAAGATCTGCTTTCTCAATATCCGCAGTTGTAACTGTCGATGCAACTTTTACGTCATATTGGATATCTTTTGAATCATACTTATCTCCGCTACCGAGAACATATTCTTTAAAGCTATTGCTGCTTTTAAAAATATAGTTGCCATCCGTATAATAATAGATTACAAGATCACTGTAGCCATAATACAATGTCTTAGTTGTCTGTGTCTCCGAACGGGTAAACTTTACATTTCCGAGACCTTTTCCCTTATTATTCTCATAATCATCCACTGGTGTGATGTATTCCAAATTCGGATCTGATTTTGACCGCGGAAAATCCATGACCGTAAGATCAATATCATCCGTTACCGGCGTTAAAATCGTAACCGTATTGGTCACCGGGTCATACGGATGATTCTGACTGAGGGTACTGTCTTCACTGACAGATACGTGCTCTTCCTTACAGATCGTGCCGTTTTCATCAATGGTATACCCATCTGCAATATTGTAATCTCCGGCGCCGAGCTCATACACACCCTTTGCCAAAGCTCCCGGCAATGGTTCTGCACTTACATCCGGTTTGTATTGGATGAAAGCAGGTGCCGGAGTATTATTACCATCGTCCTTTACAAAATAAATCGGATAATCATGTGCTCCGTCCGCTCCATACGGCTTAATCAAACCATAGTTACGCATATTCTGAAGAACGGTTGGCGTATTCGCATCCTTAAGAGCACCGCTCGAGTTATATATCGGACCTCCGTGTTCTGTACCACACGTTACAAAAGTCGGGCTGTAGCTCTTAATATCCTTCCGAAGACCTCCATTTTGATCCTTTGGATAATAGCGCAGGAAATAACCCATCTCAGCATTTTCATTTGTCGATAAAAGCTGCCAATTATTTTCTGTATATGTATATGTAACAGTCTCACCATCCGGTACTATTTCCAAAATATTCAAAAAGACTCCGTCATTATCACCGGCATAAGTTCCGTCGTACGGATATCGTTCCGTAATCTTATCAAACACTCTCACATCAGCGGCTGCTTCCTGCATGCTCTGCATAGAACCCACAAAAAACATCACTCCGGCCATGACAAATCCGATACCGCCAACTATTATTCTTTTCAGTTTCTTATTCCTTATCATATTCTCTCTCCAATCAGAACAAGTCCTTACTTTCCTGCTTATTTCTGCCAGAACTTATAGGTTGTATTGTATCTGTAAGTCTTTCCGCCATACTTACAGTAGTATTTGTTTGACTCCTTATAAACAGTAGCCGTAACTATTGCTCCACTGGAATTCAAACCTGTAATCTCCGTATGTTTTCCTGCTTCAATATTTGTTCTCTGCTCCGACGTCCACGCCATGGTATTTCCGGCATCCTGCGCCGGTCCCTGAACATAGACATCTGTACCTTCCACATTGGCAATCAGCACCTTGTAGTCCGTGTAAGATGCTGCGTCCTGCTGAATATAATAATAATCATTGGCAGCCAATCGCAAAGTTGCAGGTGCCGTCAAATATTTTTTCTGTGCTGTAAGTGCTTTTGCCGTCAACTGAATGGACGCCGTATCCACATACTGGTTCGTATCTCCATATCCACTGGTCATCTGCACATTAAAATACGGATTGATGTCTGCCTTACCCGGCTGCACCAAATTGTTCTTAAAATCATCAATAAATGTTCCGAAATAATACATTCCGTTACGCGGTGACAAAAGATTGTAGTAAGCTGTTTTTACATAAATATTCTTTGCATCACCTTTTTTCATTACAAGCACATCAGAAGCCGGACTGATTTTGGAAACCATAACAGGCTGCAATTGATAAATAGTCGCGTTAGTATCATTCGCATAACCGGTATTGCCTTCCCAGCTACCTGTATGAATATCATCCACACTGATTCCCAGTTTTGCAGCCATCTCCTTTTTATGTGTGTCGTTTGCAGCACCATTCAAATAGTAGATTGTTTTGTTTCCCTCATGCACCGCATATCCAATACAAAAATGAATCTTAAAATTACCTTGGTAAAATTGGTTTTTCTGATTATCATTGTACAAGAACGCATCATAATCGATATACACATAATACTGCCCATTTTGATAAATCAGTTTTACATATCTGCCAATCTTATCCAATTCATTCACCGTCATACAACCGGTAATTTCAGTAATCGCCATATAAACCACTTCGGAAATGGTTGTATTTTTTATATTTTTACCCTTCCAGAAATTGGACATATTTGTATAGTATCCACGGCTGTAGAAACCAGAATCATCCGTATTATCGCTTGGTGCCACACCAAACACATATTCTGCAAAGTAGCTATTGTCAAATTTTGAAGTTGCCACAACTTTATAAAGCTGACCGTTAGCCGCAGATGATCCCATCGTAACGGTATTGGAAGTAGATGTTAATGTCTCTTTGTTTGCCAATGTAGCAAACGCTGTATTTGTACAAACTTCCCAATCTCCGGTTGTTTCATTCTTAATGTAAAGTTCCCAATCGATTCCGCCGCCATAGGCAATATTACTTGCTACAATAGATGCATTCAGATTGAGCGGAAGGAACTTACCGTCAGTGCCTTTATATACATAGCCCTGCGCTTCCGGCGAAGGCGTTCCTCCATAAAGCTCTGAAAAACGGCTGTTCCACTGTGTTGCTCCGCTGAGTGCATAAAGATTAATACTCTTAATACGGCGAAGGAGAATCTGCGCTGTCTTCGGACTTGCTTTCAATGTTCCGCCCGACGTTGTAGGAACAGTCTTATTAATTACGAGTGTAAAAGAATCACTCAATGAATTTTTAAACATCTTAGTGTCATTTTGGCACTTTAAATTACTTGTTTCAGCATCTACTTCCGACATCGTATAAATCGCTTCGTCTTCATTTCTAAGTTCCCACGATACATTCGTTCCTGCTGTACTCTGATTGGTGTAAACCGTTGCAACGAACGGGATTCCGGTCTGTGTGTATGTTCGTTTATTAGCATCATTTATTGAGTCAATGTAATAGAACGGAACCGTCTCATTTACAATATCAACATATACAATCTGCGGGTTAAGCTGCAACGTAACATATGCATTCTCATCCGGAGTCGATGTACTAGTATCCTTGTCCGCATAAGCTCTGTTTCTCATCAAAACCTGATAGTTTCCGTCGTAGGTTCTTCCGCCTTTCTCGTAAGAAAGCGTGAAACGCAACATATTTTCACTTTTCACGCGGGATGTGTCCACCGTGAAATCAGCAATATAGCTTCCAAGCAATGCCTCTGTCACAGTTCCCCAACCGGAACCATTGTCCGTACGTTCTGCAAGATAAAGTTCTTTGCTTGCAGCTTTTCTTCCGATAATATACTGTTTCGTTGCACCGTCTACCGTCGAATCCAAGATAAGAATCTTTCCTGCATCTGATTCATACCCGAAACTCTCTGTCGTTGTAGACGCAGCATCATAAGAGTCAATGGCAAGTTCGTTAATCATATTGGCAACCAGCTGTGCTTCCGACTGCAACTGCGCTTCCACGCTCAGTCTGGTGTAGGTTTTCGATGATGTGGACATAAAAAGCCCGACCGACACACCGAGCACCGCCGTAATAGCAATCGCTGTAATCAGCTCAATGATTGTAAAACCAAGACTGCTCTTTCTTTCTTTTTTCATGAATCTTCTCACTCTCTTACCCATTAATCTCTTCTCCCACTATGTGTTGCGAATTATTCTTTCCGAACCGTATCGGATATCACCTTTCCGGTCTTTGAAATCACTTTAACATCATATGTTTTTCTACCGCTGGTAAACCGAAGTAAAACATCGTATTCAGCCGGATTTCCATACATGTCTAAAAGTGCTCCGGTACCTCTGTTGAAATATATTCTGTACCTTCTGCCGTCATTTATCGGTATCCATATAGAACCAACCGACCACTCTTCGTATACCTTTACATCCACTTTTCCTTCATTAATCTGCTCTCGATTGCTGCGATATTCGCTCCCGGTGCCGATATCATATACAGTACTCACAAAATAATCATCTCCGTCACGGGAAATTTCCCATGCCATTCCACCCGGTTTCTTTGCCTTGCCGAGAGTTACCACTTTGTTCTCTGCCAAACTTGATGCCACTTTATCTGCCGCTTCACGCGCCCGGTATCCGGTAAGCTGACTGAGACTGTATGCCCCCGTCGCCGTCAAAATAGACAAAATTGCTATTACAATTACTATTTCTACCAGTGAAATACCTGCATTATTTCTCTTCATATACTTCACCGCCTATTCTTTCTTCCAGTTCTGATATACAATCAAATCACTAAGTTCCACTGCTTCATCCTCTGCCACTTCGCTTCCACTGATCGCATAACTGATTTCACCGCTCGCTCCGAAAATCTCATACGCATAGATATCATTACCGGATGCACTGTCATGCACTTTTGCACGCATTGCCTGGATTACATCGGACGGACTGTATTCAACGCTTGAACATCCCGTACAGATATAAATATTTCCGCCTGCAATTGCAAGTCCCTTGAAATCTCTGTCCATATAAATATCGCCTGACGCAACAAGCAATCTGATATCACTCGGGCAATCGCTCACCACTACATCACCGTCAAAGATTCTTGCAGAAACACTTCCTGCCGCAAATGCTTTTCCGTGCATTTCCGCAAGCTTAGAGTCATCGACGAGAGAATCAAAAATTTCGATTCCCTGCTGTGCAGCAGCAATTCCCTCATCATCTGCTCTTAAGCTGTACATCAGCGCATGATATGCCTCGGAATACTCAGTCTGCCAAGTCAGCATATTTTTATATTTTTCATATTCTGAAATGTCATCTTCCAAAAATACAACCTCGCCGTTGCCGTCAATATAAAAAGCATTACCGGCAAGCGTCATATTTGTTGTCAATCCACTGTTCCAACTCATATTTCGGATATAGGAAGACACATAATCATTAATACCTTCCTTATCATATTCATAATACGCTTTGTAGAACTCGTTTGCCATCGTCTCATTTACACCGAAATCAAGGTACAAATATACAAGAACGGTACCGTTGATACGTCTGTATACTGCCTTGTAATCGTTCGTATATGAAACTCCACCCAGCTTAGTCCAAAGCTTATCTAATCGAACCGCCTCATAGACATCTTCCATTACCGGCTGTCCGTTGTTCATGACTGTATTGCCGGCTGCATCCTTCTTTTCCACCGGCGTTGTAAGCAACTCATATTCGGCGTATGTCATCGGGTTCTTTGCAATCACCTGCTCACCGGTAGAAATCTTATATCCGATACATTCTGTCGGCACCATATAAAGAAGCTGGTTTGCCTTAACAGAAATGGATTCTCCCATCATGAAATCCAACTCATTTTTCGGAAGCGTTGCTGTTCCTCCCGTATATTTTGTCGCTTCATCATTTAAAATATCAGAATACGCTTCTTCATCTCTAATCTTATCTGTATCAATACTTGATGCTGCTACTGTCGTACCGTCAGCGGCCGTATAAACATGCGCAAGACGATCTACATCCGCATCATATTTTGACGCACCCACATAAGCATGACCGGACAAAAGAAGCGAATCCAACTGACTGAAATCGATTCTTGTATCGCCGCCGTTAATCAAAATGGAACTGCTTCCATCAGCATTTCCCAATGTATTTCCATACCCTTTATAGTCACCGTCAATTTCTACATAGCTTGATTTGCCGCCAATCGTAAGATCATCGCCGACAAAACTGCTTCCCTCCATTACAAACTCACTTGATGTTACGTTGATATTATCTACATATGTCGTAAATGATTCATCAATATGAAGTCCTGCGGATCTATTTGCATTATCAACCGAAAGAGAATCTGCAATCAGATTATAGGTTTTGTCTGCCGCATCCGCCGAGTCCTTTATAAAACGCAGTCTCTTTTGGTCTGCAACAACAACACCTTCATACCCACCAAACACGTTACCTGTAATGGTGGTATCGCTTCCTTTTGTAACACTCGATACCGAATTCGAATTGTTGTTTTCATTAACCAGCGAATCATTGGCAATCAATGAGAAGTTCTCAATATCCATCTTAGATGCTGCCTGTGCAAATCCGATTTCCGGAACTTTAATACGGATATCAGTTCTGATAATAGAAACATATCCTCTGTCGTCGGTAAAAACAACTTTTAAATTATGTAATGTAATATAATTTCTGGTTGGGGCAATCTCCAGCTTATTATCACCGTCAGCTGCAAGATAAACCCCCTGCAGACCGGCTGTGTCCACAACATTCATGCTGTTTTTTGTCAGAAAGCTCTTAAGATGGTCTACATTCCATTTGCCTGCAATCGGATTACCGCTCCCATCCTTTGGCTGCAATTTTTTTTCAATATTCGCCAAATAACTCTCCTTGAACTGCGCCTCCATTACATCCGAAGTGTTTCCATTGGAATTATTCATCGTCTTGACATATGCCTCTGACATACACTCCGATACATCGAGCTGCAGACCGGCATTTACAACATCCAGTGCATATTCTGCCGAATAGAAGTTATCTTTTGCCAATGTGTCGCTTGCTTTCATAAGATAGTTGCAGTAAGCCATATAAAGAATCATGGCAACAAGCATTCCCACGAAGGCAATCGCAATGATAACCATTACCAAGGCAGCACCTTTATTGTCTCTTTTTGTATTTTGCAATTCTTTCTTTATTTTCGAAATCATTGAAGGTCTTCCTTTCTACTTGTTACCCTTAATTGGATACTCCACCATCAAATGTTGCAACCTTTTTCCCTGTAGAAGGGTCATACAAATTAACGGTTGCTTTGTAAATTGTATTTTTGTCTTTTCTCTTATAACCTGCCGAGAAGTTCGTCTTATATATATCTTCCGTCAACAAACTACCATTATAGTAATATTCTGCGCGATATGATTTATAGGTAGAATCTCCCGCCGTCATTGGATCTCCATTGTCCTTCGTCGCCGGCATAACTTTCTTCAGTTCATCCGTAAGAAGCTCGCTTCCGTCCTCATGATGCGTACGGAAATTGTATCTCTGAGACGGTGCGCTCAAATCATAACGCAGATTGGATACAATATGCACATCCTGTGTAGACGCCCCCGACATATCTTTGGAAACAACAGCTACACGACATCCAAACAAAGCATTATAATCCATTTCCGACTGTGCTAAATTTCCATAAGCATCCGCATTCTGTGTACGAATCAGATATACGGTAATCTCCTCACCTGTCGTATTTTCTACGACAAAGTTTTCACGCTTCTCAACATCGTTATAGGAGGCATTTTCAATCCCCTTAAAGTAAATATATACACTTCGAGGAAACTTATCGGAATCCATTCTTGAAATATTTTCCTTTGAACATAATACATGATCTGTATTACTATTTCCTAAGATTGCCGCTTCTCCGGAAGCCAGCGTGTAATTGCGATAAACACCGACTCTGTAATTCGGAGCGGCTTCCGTTCCGAGATTTTCAATTTTAACTGTCGTTGTACGAACCATCTTGCCGACATAACTGTTCTGATTCGTACCGATAGTTGAGCTTAAAGCGAAATTTTTCGCTGCAGTTTCAATATCCTCCGTCGGAATCTCGAATGTCGCATCATAATACTGATTAATTTCGGAAATGTTGGCCACATTCTGGTCATTAAAGCCTTTCTGGTCATCTCCCGTCGGATCTAAAACAAGCTCAACCAAATACTTGTTGTAATTTGTTCCTACCGTCTCTACATCCGAAAACTTATATGTTAATACATCTCCGGTTCCTGAGACAACCTCTATATTACCGTATGTTGTACTCTGCGGCAAAATTGTTCCGGCAAGACTCTTGGTCCCGGTCGTATCGGCCTTGACATCTTTGATGCAATAATCAATCTCTTCTGCCGTATAGCCACTGAGACCCTCCATAATATCTTGGGCGAGGCTCATTTCATTTAAATATTTCCGTCCTTTTAAGTTTAATTTTGAGGACTGTATAAAGTTTGCAATCAGAGGTGTAATTACGATCGCAAGAATCGCAACCGCAATAATCAATTCTACTAATGTAAAACCTCTGTTATTTCTCATTTTTTTCATAAATGCGAACCCCTTTGCCAAGTGTTATCGTTTCTATCTTACTGCGCAGCTGCTTTTGCATCCGCTTCCGCTTTTCTCTTTACCGTATTAAAGATATCATTTGTTCCGTAAACAATACCATCTACAGACGGTGTTGTATATTCAGCTTCTGTACCTGTCAGTGAGTACATACTGAAAGCAATCGCGCTGACAAGACCACCGGTCTCTGCATCGAATGCAATGGAAACTGTATCTACGGATTTTCTGTTTAAATCTGTGTTAATCTGCTTAAGCACATCCTTCAAAGAATTGTAGGACGAATACAACTCCGTTGTTACCGGTGTCTTGTAAAGCAGAATTTCAGGAGTAGCTGTTGTGTCTGTTGTCACCTCTGCTCCTTCTTCAGCAGCTGCATCTCCTGTTTCAACCGGAGCTTCCGCCGCCGGAGCTTCTACCGTAATTGCAGTTGTTGTTCCCATGCTGATACTCTTTGCAAGTGCATCATGGTCATCTTCTGTTGCAATCAAATAAAGAATTTCGTCTTCACAAAGATACTGAGCCGGGAACTGCGCTATAATCTCATCGATTTTAAGCTGCATTGCTGCTGTATCATCTAAATACTGCTGTTTATTGTTTGCAAGCTCCTGCAAACGATCTACTTCCTGTTTTAATTTTGCATTTTCTTTCTGCATGATTTCTGTCTCAGCTGTCAGTGGCTTGTATGCTGCAAGATACGCTGCAAGGGCAAGCACAACGCCGAGAACCAAAAGTAATACGCTTTTATCTGATTTTTTCATTACTTTTTCCTCCTATTCCCTATTCTTCTGTCGCTTCCGCGTCCTCTGCCACTTCTTCTATAAGTGCCGGATTTACGCCGTATGTACATAATGCAGTGAATGAAACTGCAACTTCTCCTGTCTGGCTGTCCTCTTCTTCTAAGATACTGTCAACCCTTACATCGGCGAAATTGTCGAATGTACGAAGTTTGAGAATAGTGGCTACTGCCTCTTCCTTAGTTTTAACCTGCATTGAGATAGCAATCTGTGTTGCATTAGCATTCATAGAACTTACAACAACATTCTTAGGAAGCTTCTGCTCAAGCTCTACAAAAACATCATATAAATCTCTGTTGTAATTTTCTGTCTGCGCGTATACAGCAGTCAGATAATCACAATCTGCTTTTGTCTGAACATAGGTATTGTAAATATCCTGTACCGGTTCAAGCTGTGCTTTCTTTTCTGCCAAATTAACACCCTCTACCTTTGCGAGATAGTATGGCGGCACTGACATTGCAAGAAGCACAATCGCTGCAAGAAGACCGATAACAAAAACAACAATCGGAAGCTTATCGCCGGAGACGCTGCTCTTTGCTCCTTTTCCTTTTTTCGCTTTATCCTGCTGCATAGAAACAGGCATGAAACCTACAGAACCAAGACCGGCTCCGATTACGGAGATGTAATCACCGAGAGATACGTCATGAAGATGTAATCCCTGGTTGATGTTGGTTCCTGCAAGGTCCTTTAATACTTCAACTTCACGTCCGAGTTCTTCGGAAAGAAGACCTGCGAATCCCCAAAAGTCAGCTGCAATACCTGTGATAATAATATTGTCGATTGCTGCGTCTCTGTTCTTTGAGTTGTAGTAGTCAATAACACGAACGATAGAGCTGATGAGCTGTTCGTATGCGTATGTAACATCTCTTCTTAAACGAAGCATCTTGAGGTTTGCACCGGCCTGTTTTGCAGCTACCGTTGTGCTTGCAACCTGAGATGCATCTCCGGTAGAAGCTGCCGCAGCAATGGCTGCTTCATTTAATCTTTCAAGTTCTGCAACTTCTGCCTCTTTATCTTTGAGTGTTTCCTCTTCTTCCGCCTTCATAACAAGGTTGTTTTTACGAAGTGTCTTAACTGCTGCTTCGTAAGAAAGCGGTTCGCCGTATACATCTGTTTCCATCATGATGTCTACAACCTGGTCAGCACCGTAAATACCGGAACGCTGCATTGTAATAACACCATTGTTTGTTACGGTAAGAAGAGAACTTCTTTCATCAATTTTAACTGTAAGGTTTACACCCTTAGCAAATCTATGACGGAGAGCCTGGAAAATACTGTTACCACTATAATCGATAGAAGATAACTCAAGGCCAAGCTGCTGAGCCAGATAATAGTAACCGTCAAGAATTTCGGACGGACATGCCATAATCATAACTCTGTACTGTTTTGTGCCGGCTTCGTCAGTCACTGTGTCCATAATGTTGTGTGCAAACTGATATGCGCTCGGATCAACCGGGAAGTAATCTGTGATGTTGTTCATCAACATCTCTCTTACTTTGTTTTCCTTAACTAACGGAATCGTTGCCTCTCTGTTCGCAATCTTTGTGGATGAAACTGCAAAGATAACTTTCTTTGCGCTCATGCCGTTTGCAGCAATGTAGGATTTCAGATCCTGTACGTAAGATTCTGTAGGATTGATTAATCCGTCATTCAGAATTCCTTCCGGTGTTTTCATACTGAAAACTCCATAAACCTGTGGATGTTTTGACTGGAAGTCCATCTCACAAACCTGTGTGAACGAATATCCAATCTCAATACTAAGTACTCTTTGCGCTTTTGCCATGATTTACCTCCTAAAGTGATAGGTTTTTAATTACCCTCGTTCTTTCTTTTTCTTAATTATATCTATATAAAGTCCGCTTCGCCGACTAAGGTGTCACAAGCAAACTAATATACCAGTTAATAAACTGTTCGCCCCACAGCACCGATATAAAGATACCGGCCGCCAAATACGGGCCCATTGCAAGTACATGTCCTTCATCCGACAATTTCATACGGATAAGATGTATGACCGATCCGAGAATACATCCCAGAATCAAAGCCAATAATGATAATTTCCAGCCGATCAAAAGTCCGGCCGCACGCATCAACCGCACATCACCGTACCCGATCGCTGCGCCCTTTGATGCCCAAAATAAAATTTCCAAAAAACCACTGACAGCAAGGAGGCCGATTACGTAAGTCACCCAATCCCCTAAGTGTAAACCTAAGTGAACCAGCCCCAGTGCCAGTATAAACAAGTTGATTCCGTATGGAATCTCATAAGTTCTAAAATCTATAACGCTCAACACGATGAGCGCCGATGTCAATAAACAGTATATCGCTAAATCTATACTCCACCCGTTAACGATAAAGATCAGAACATACAATATTCCGTTCAGCGCCTCCACAATGGGGTACTGCACAGATATATGTTCTTTACATTTGCGACATTTACCACGCAAAAACAGATAACTGAACAGCGGAATCAAATCAAACCAACGAAGCTGATAACCACAACTCATGCAATGGCTTCTGTCCTTCGAAAGGCTTTCCTTTGCGGGAATGCGATAGATGCAGACATTGAGAAAGCTACCTATCACAATCCCGAAAAGAAATATGACAATTCCTAATATTATGTTCTCCTGTAATAACAAGTCCGTGGTCATAGGGGGAAATGTCTCCTTAAATGTTTGTTAGATGCTGCTAAATATTAGTTAGCACCAGCACCTACTGTAATACCTGAAGATGAGTCATTCTGCTGACCTGTATATACTGTGTAGTTTCCGTTAGCATCTACAGAAATACTGATTACGTTGCTTCCGGCTTCCTTAGCAATTTTGGATTTTAATTTACCTTCAACAGAAGCACCTGATCCGCTGAGACCCTGTCCTAATGTATCAAGAACTACAGAACTGAAGTCAACATCACTACCATTACCACTGAAGCTTGTGAAAGTATAGGAACCTGAGCCTAAGATTGTTCCTGTGCTGATATCAGGATCTCCTGCAGCTGTTGTAAGAGCATTGTAAACGCTGTCAAGAAGGTCTTTATCAGCTGATACTCTTGATTTTTCTACATATTTGATGTACTGAGGTGCTAAAACACCGATTAAGATTGCCATGATAGCAATAACGATAATTAACTCAACGAGTGAGAAACCTTTGTTGTTTGTCTTTTTCATTTTAAACCTCTCCTTTTTTAATATATTGTTTATTTATTTAATTCCCGCCCCCTATTTGCAGGAGTTAAACCATATTAGTTCCAGCCGACCTGAATGGCTATTTTGTAGTCGTCTGCGTTGGCAACGAACTGTACTGTATAACACATATCTTTATATTCGTTTGATACAATTTTAGCGCTTTCCCAACCGGAAATATATTCCGGAAGGATATCCTCTTCAAGCGCCGTATTATTAGAATAAACTCCCGTCGCATCAAACTTAATATAATCATTTTCATTGATCATCGAGAAATAGTCCTCATCCGAAGCGATTACATTGGCAAGCTCCGCAAGCTCACTTGCAAGCTTATCATCCTTCGCTTTGCGGGATTTCTCAACATATTTTACATATTGCGGAGCAAGAAGCCCTATCATAACTGCCATAATAGCAATGACGATAATCAGCTCCACCAAAGAAAAACCCCCATTTTTTTTCATAAGAACCCCTTTTTACTTTTTATAAGTTGTCGAGACCCGTGTACATAGAAGCCATAGGCGCAAGTACGGCACCGATGATAACCATACAAATCGCAGCAAGACCGATAATCATGAGCGGCTCTAACGCTGCCATGAGAGATTCGGTTGCAACTTCCACTTCTTCTTCGTAATACTCTGCAAGAGTATCAAGCATCGTCTCAATATTACCGGTTTCCTCACCGATACGAACCATGTGGTGTACCATCGGCGGGAACAATCCGCATTTCTCAATCGGCTGTGAAAGCGGAATACCCTGCATAACATCGCTTCTCGCATCCTTCATCGCCGTTGTGAAGTAACGGTTACTCATTGTCTCTGCTACAATCTCTACCGCATCCGGCATCGAGATACCTGCCGCAAGCATCGTAGATAAGTTACGGGCAAACTTTGCTGCATTCTGTTTTACGGTAAGATCTGCAAAAAGCGGAATCTTAATCGCCATCTTCGCCACGAAAATCTCACCGGTTTCCGTTCTGACAAACCAACGAATCACGAAAGTCAAAACAACAACAATAACAAGAGCAAGTAACCAGTTAGCCTTCAACCAGTCAGACGCCGCAACGACCGCAAGTGTAATCGCCGGCATGTCAATCTCCATATCCGCAAACATGTTCATGAATGTCGGTACGATATATGTAAGCATTACGATAACTACAACAACCGCAACGATAAGTACCATGATCGGATATACCATTGTTTTCTTGATAAGACCCTGAATCTTGGCAGATTTCTCAAACTGAACCGCCATACGCTCGAATGCAACATCCAAACTACCGGATGCCTCACCGGCGCTTACCATATGAATCAAAAGTTTCGGGAATACATCCGGAGCCTTTGCCATAGACGCTGCGAGCGACTCACCCTTCTGCACACCGAGATAAACTTCCTGAAGACCGTTTCTCAATCTGTCGTTTTCTGTCTGTTCTGTCAGCATACGCATTGTCTCGAGAATCGTTACACCGGCACGATGCATACTTACAAACTGACGACAGAAAATACTCATATCACGAACCGGTATTTTCTTTTTAAAGAGATCCGCCATATTGATATCTTTATCAAGAATACCCTGTTCTTTGATCTCTGTAGGCATTTTACCTTCTTTTTTCAGCTGCTCCGCAGCTCTCTGTTCGTTGTCGGCCTCGATTGTACCGTTTACTGTCTTTCCGGATTTATCCACCGCCGAATACTTATATACTGCCACTTCTTTTGCCCTCCTGGTTTTTTCTTATATATTTCCATGAACCTTAAGCTTCAAACGAAACCTTAATCATTTCACTCACCGATGTAATTCCGTCAAGCACATATCTGGTTGCACTCATACGGAGTGTATTCATACCGTTCTTAAGAGCCGCTTCTTTAATCTGATCTGCGTCACCGCCCCTTGCAATGATACGTTTTACATCGTTGCTGACTTCCATAATCTCATAAACACCGATTCGTCCGCGGTAACCGCTGTTGTCACAGTTCGGACATCCTTTCGGCACATGTATCTCTACCTGTGCATCCGGCTCAAATCCTAATACTTCAAGCTCATCTGCATTGGCAAGACGTTTTTCCTTACATCTCGGACACAACCTACGAACAAGACGCTGTGCAATGATACCAACCACCGAGTCAGCGATAAGGTAGGACTCTACTCCCATATCCGCCAAACGGGAAACCGTGCTGGCTGCTGAGTTCGTATGCAGTGTACTTACAACAAGGTGACCCGTGATAGACGCCTGAACCGCGATACTCGCCGTCTCGCCGTCTCGAATCTCTCCGATCATGATGATATCCGGGTCCTGACGAAGGATGGATCTAAGCGCACTGGCAAAGGTAAGTCCCGCTTTTACATTGGTCTGTACCTGGTTGATACCGGCCACATTTGCCTCGACCGGGTCCTCTACCGTGATAATGTTTACATCCTCTGTATTCAGCTCACTGAGTGCTGTGTACAGTGTCGTCGATTTACCCGAACCGGTAGGTCCTGTTACAAGGATAATACCATACGGATTCTTTAATATATGTGTAAATACTTTACGCTCTTCATCATTAAAACCAAGTTCTGAAATATCACGTGTCAGGTTACCTTTGTTCGTGATACGCATAACGGTTTTTTCGCCGTATACCGTAGGAAGGATAGATACACGGATATCGTACTCTCTTCCGTCTACAAACGTAGTGATACGACCGTCCTGCGGTTTACGTTTTTCCGAAATATCCATTCCGCCGATAACCTTAAGTCTGGCAACAATCGCCGGAAGAAGTTTAATATTATATGTCATCCTCTCAAAGAGAGCACCGTCAATACGATAACGGACGCGGACATTTCTCTCCAGCGCTTCAATATGTATATCGGAAGTCCTCTGGCGAACTGCCTGCTCCAACATAGAGTTTACAAGCTGTACAATCGGCGAGTTATTGACGTCGTCATTGATCATCTTGTCAATCTCATCCTCCTGGAAGAGATCGGCTCTTTCCTGCTCGTAATCGCTGGCCGCTTTAATAGCCTCCGCATTACCGAAATACTTGTCAATCGCAAGCATGATTTCCTGCGGTGTCGCAACCACCGGTTGAATCATTCGGTTGCAAATCATGGAAAGGTCATCGATCGCAAGCATATCCATCGGATCCGACATCGCCATCAAGATTACATTCACATTGCGATCATCATACATATACGGAATCGCGGAATATTTCTTTAAGATGTCCGGTTCAAACATGGAAAGCAAATCATCCGGCACGCGACCGTTCTGCAAATCGGCTCTGGCATAACCAAGCTGATGACACAACGCATTTGCCATGGTTTCATCTGAAATGAATCCTTCTTCCACCAAAATCTCGCCGAGACGTTTTTTCTTTTCTTTTTGAAGCGCAAGCGCTTCGTCCAACTGTTCAGGTGACAGAATCCCTTCATTAATTAAGATATCACCAATACGTACTTTTCTTCTACCTGATAACCCCATTGTCCTGTCCTTTCATACTATATTTAGTGTTTTCTTCAAAATTAAGACCAGAATTCGTATGCATGGGCATACTGAACCCATAGTATGAATTTTATGTAAATCATTTTAACATTTTCTTAAAAATGTGTAAACCCTTAGAAAGGCATTATTGTTCGTTTATTTGCACAATATTTTTTTATATTTTTTAAGCATCTTGCACATATTGGTTGCATTTTCCTGCTTTTTTCGCAACCAAAGTGTACAAAAAATGTAAAAAAGGAAGGATTCCGCCGTGGAACCCTTCCAAAACGCAAGTTATTTAATTTTTACTTTCTTGCCCTGTCCTTTTTTGAACAGTTTCTTGTATGTTCCTTTTTTGCTGTTCGGAACATCAATCACAGCTTTCTTATAAATACCCTTAAACGCATTCTTTCCGACCTTTGTAACCACTTTACTCTTTACATTGATCTTTTTCAGTTTCTTACAGTTGTAGAAAGCCTTACTTCCGATGGAAGTCACTTTCTTCGGAATTGTAATCTTTGCCAACGAACTGCAATTCGCAAAGGCTGAATTTCCGATCTTCGTAAGCTTTGCACTGGAACTGATGGAAACCGTTGTAAGCGCTTTACATCCACTGAATGCACTCGTTCCGATTTCCTTGATTTTCTTAGGAAGCGTTACTTTCTGCAACGATGTACACTTATAAAATGCTTTTTTACCGATCTTGGTTACATTCTTTCCGACAGAAACAGAAGTAATGGTGGTATTTCCGCTGAACGCATTGTTTGCAACTTCCGTTACCTTGCACGGATATCCGTTCACCATCATCGTATCCGGAATCACTACTGTGGCAGCACCGGTCTTCGGTGCAACATAAACAGCTTCACCCGGATCATTTTTCGTCGGCTTCTTAGTTACCTGCACGGTTTCTCCTGTTTCCGTAACTGTCGGATCATCTGTAGAAATCGGCGGATACGTCACATCATATGTACTTCTGAAATCTTTTGTCGTTCCGTTTGACAGCTTCACTGTTACCGTAAATGTAACCTTGACTTTTTCCGTCGTCACCTTGTGAATCGTCACATTTCCGTTTGCATCAATCGACGCAACCGACGGATTATCCGATTTATATGTAATTACGTTATCGGATATCTTCGAAAGGTTCGCAAGATTTCCGTCTGCTCTGGAAACCTTCTGCTTGAGACAGTTTTCAACCGTCTCAAGTACGGAGAACTTATCTCCCACCTTGACACCCTTCTTATATTCTTCCGGAACGCTGAGCTTAATATTGCTGATATCCGGTTTTACTTTAATCTTCCATGTCGTTTTGATGTTCGGACGCTCTTCCGGATAAATCGTGATTACCGCATCGCCCGCACCGACCGGCTTAATCTCAAATGCCTTATTATCCGTCAATTTCGCCGTCAGTTTCCATGAAGAAGCCGTTTGTTCTTTCACATCATTTGTCGTCTTTGCAACCACAACTGCCGGATTGCTTGACTCGATAATCAAGTTAGCCGTTTCAGGCTGCCAGTTGGTATCAACCGCACAATTGATTTTATACCACAATTTCTTTGTTGTATTTCCGTTTGGAACTTCCCATACAGTCTCTCCGGCTGTCTGATGCGTTTCTTCATTGAATGTAAAATCTTCATATGCTTTCGTTCTGCCCTGATCCGAATAGAAGACCGGATAGTACGGAACCTCCATAACTCTAAGTTTGTAAGTAACGGTCATGTCATTAGAAAATGTACCCGAACTGCCATTCGTACCTCTGTCGGCACTCGAAAACTTAAAACCGCAGGTCACAGAAAACGGCACCAATACCGGTTCTCCGTTTTCATCCACCGGTGTCTCCTCCAAGCCTTCAATACCGAAGGTGGATACATTGTGACTGTTGTACACTTTGTAAACAAGTTTTTCTGCCGTTTTTTCGTAATATTCCGGATCGGTTATCTTGTTCTCTGCCGCACCTTCTCCGGACGCATTTTTAAAATATTTGTCATCATCATGACAAACCGTAAGCTTCACATATTTGTATACATCCTCATCCGGATTGTTCTCATATCCGATTATGATAGTACCGAACGCAGCCGCATCTTTTTCATCTGCATGGTTTACATAAAACGGAAATGCCATCGTGCCGCCGACTCCGACATTAAGCTCAACCGGATTCACTGTGAACGTTACCTTTCCGCTAATCGGCGTCGTCTTCTTGCCATTTACATCCTCAAAACTACCAACATTATGGAATGCTTCTTTTCTGACTGTAGTTGCAGAATAGAATTCAAAGGTTGTCAATGCAATACATCCACGCACAGCGTTTTTATCTACAAGCTGCACACTCTCGCCGAGTTTGACTGTAGTAAGGAACGGACAGTCCGAAACCGCTCCTGTCAAAAGTTTCTGTAACTTCGTGTTGGTCACATCAAAAGTCTGCAGCGGAGTCTGCAGAAAGGCCTCTGTACCTATAGAAGCAAGCTTAGTAGCTCTCGAAAAATCTACCTTTGTAAGACCCGTTTCTTCCTCCATCACATTTTTATTATCTACTTTTGTCACAGTCGAACAATTTGTAAAAGCAGAATTTCCTATTGTCTCAATTCCGGCTCCAAACACAACCTCGCCGATTGCCTTATTATTCTTGAACGCATTCTTTTCAATCGTCTTTACGCTGTCCGCAATCGGTGTTCCCGTCAGACAAAGCGAAGTACAAAGTTCAAACGCAGACTCCTTCACGGTAACGACTCCGTCCAAATCCAGACTCTCAAGCGCACCGCGTCCGATAAACGCCCTTAATCCGATGGTCTCAACATCAGAGTCACCGAAATCCAACGCGGTCAGCACCGATTCACCAAGCTTTCCTACATCTGCACTGTTTTCTTTTGTGCGCACCGCAAAACTGGAATCTTCCAGCGTCGTAGCGCTACCAAAGTCAATGCTCGAAAGTGCAGACCCATGTCCGTCCGTACTCACAAACTGTGTACTAATTCCAAGCAACGAATTATTGTCATTTTTACCGACTGCAAACGCATAGCTTCCGACAGACGTAAACACCTCATTATCCGGCAATTTTAAGCTTTCCAGTTCATAGCAGTTAAAGAATGCCTTTTTCCCTATCGTTTTCACCTTTTCATAGCCGGACAAATCCAACGTCTCGATATTCGTATTAGCATATGCCATTTCCTCAATCGCAACCAAATCCTCCTGTGGGATACAAGCATCCGCAAACGAAGCCACTTCTGTTCCAAAGAACATCGCCGTCGGAATCTTTGACCAGCGATTCGCCTGTGAAGCTGTTGCCGCATCCGCAAGGTAGTCTGTATATTGCCACTGCACATTTGATACACTTGTCAATGCAAATATGCCTTTGCCGCAAGCGGTATCTTTCACATAGTTAGGAATACAAACAGTACCTTCCTCCTCATTACTGAATGCCACTGTTGTAAGATCGGCAGCTCCCATAAAGAGCTTGTCGCCCCACTTCATGCCATTGGTATGATTCAGTGACTCCGGAAGAATCACCTTTTTCAGCGGAACACAGGATTTGTTTGTTATAACCCCACTTACCATACAACCACTAAGTTCTGAAGAAACAGCTTCCTTATTATTTATCTTGCCTACATAGGCAAATGCCCCCTCTTCCATCTGTTTCAAAGAGGTCAACGCCGATAAATCCGCAGTCTCCATTTCACATCCAAAGAACGCAAACGGTCCAATATTCGTAATCGAATTATCTTTATTATTCTGACCTCCAACAAAGGTCGGGAAAGACTGTAAACCGGACTCGCAGAACATCTGCGTCGGAATATACGTAAGTTTACTCGGAAGCTCTGCGGAGCTCAAATTCGAACAGCCATAAAATGTCCAATTCCAAATTTCCGGTGATTCGCCTGCTTCATTATTGCAAATCCGCATACTTTCCAGTGACCGACATGAATCAAACACACCCTGTCCAATCAATACAGATGTTTTCGGTAATTCATTGCTTGGATTTTGCTCTGCATCTTCCGCATAAAAATCAGTTAAGCTCAGACAATTATGGAATGCAAATCCCAATATATCAAAAGTTGCTCCACGACCTTCCGTCTGCGGATACAAAAATCTTGTCATAGAAGCGCATCCATAAAAAGCACCTGCATCAATGACATATTCTCCGTCTGCAAGCGCAGTTTTGCCTGTCTCCGATTCCCACTCGACGTTATCAAGCGATGACGCATTCCAGAATGCATACATATTTATTCTTCGCAAAGACGCCGGCAATATAGCATCCTGAATTGCCGATTCACCAAAAACCGAACTTCCGTATGTATTATTATTGTTTCTTGTTTCATTATACGCAAGGAACTTCACTCCGGTAAACGCATCTTCTTTGCTAGACTGTGTAAAAGCACCCTCTGAATCTCCAATCACTTTCAAATGGTTCATTTCACCCAAAAAGGCAGCACTTGAAAGTGCAGTCGTTTCATGAAACGCCGCATCACCGATAGATTCAATCTTACACTCTCCATTAACTGTACTCTGGACTACATTTGTAAGGCTCGTACAACCATCAAACGTGTAGGCATTAATTCTCGGAATGTTTGCCGAAATCTGCAGCTCTGTCATTGCGATATTACCATAAAACGCACCCTCTCCGAGTGATACCACATAATCCGGAAGGACAACCTTATTCTCTTCGCCGCCTCCTACATTCATAGTTTTAATCGGTGCGCTGTTAAATGCATCCTTTCCTATTTCAAGTCCGGACTCTGCCGCCGTATTCGGAAGGATTACTTTGGTTATTTTTACTCCGGCTTCTCCTCCGGCATAGCTAAAACACGCATCTCCGATACCTGCAAGCTGTGTACAGTCGGACAAATCGATTTCTCCGATGCTCGCTCCCTGGAACGCACCTGTCAGAAGTCGGCTCAGACCGGACTGCCCACCATTATCTGTTTCCAGTGTAACTGTCATTCCGCCCTCTGCTCCGGCATAAGCAAATGCACGTTCCGGAAGCACCTTAACCGTTGCCGGAATCGTAACAGAAGTAAGTTTTGTACAACCATTAAACATATCAGAAGCTCTCTGAAGTGCCGAACCGTGATTTTCTCTCAGGTTTGGAAGTGTAATCTGCGTCAGCGCCGTACATCCGGCAAATACACCGGAACCCACTTTCAGGTCCTGAAGTGCCGACGGCAACGTATTCGCCGTCATCTGCCCTTCCGCATCCTGTACATTGACATTTACAAGCGCCGTGCAATTTTTAAACGCTTCCTTGCCGATTCCCGTCATACTGTCCGGAAGCACAATTGTTTCAAGCACTTCGTTTCCATAAAATTCCTGTGCAGAAATGGCCGTCACAGAGGTACCGCACAAATTAATCGAAGATGCATTCTTTACATATCCGATACCTTCCAGACTGCTGATTTCGCTCGCATTTTCTGCCTCTGAAAGATCCACTTCGCCGGTTATCGCAAACAAATGCTTAAGCTGTAAATCTTCAACATTTGTAATATCCGGCTCATTCGATGCATTATAAATATCCATGAGTGCTGTACGTAAATTCACATCCGGCACACACAGTTTTGCATAAACATCTTCGCTTGTATATTTCTCTTTCACAGCATCGACATCTTCCGATACCGCACCTTTTTTGCTGTCCTCAGACGTATCAGAAACATCTTCTCCCTTTGTTTCCGGTTCATCTGCAACTTCTTCTGCTGCGTTGTCATCTGCCGCTTCATCTGTCACGACAGTTTCTTCCGTCGCCGGTTCCTGCTGCGTATCCGCAGAGTTGTCGGAAACCACAACGCTCTCTTCCGCCGTCACTTCTGTTGCATCTACATCAACAAGTGTAAGTCCGCCGAAAGATGAAGTCACAATCACAGCTGCACTGAGCATCACACTCAGCAGTTTTGAGACAAATTTCTTCCTTCTCATAATTCCCTCCTAAGATTTAATATATTTTAAAATATTTATGTACAAATACACTTCTTATCATTATAGCAAAGATGTTTGTTTTTGGCTAGTCAGAAAAAGGTCCAAGATTTTAAATCCTGGACCTTTTACTACATTATAACTGCACCTTTCTTCTGTTACGCAAAGCAACCGCACTTTCTAAAGCCTTCATCATATCCGGCGACAGCTCTCTACAGTCCTCATCAAACACTATCGGATGCTTCTTCGCCTCCTCTACTTCTGCAAGCTGTTCCTTTGTAGGCTTCTGGTCCTTGTCAATAGTAAAAGTTTTGAGCATAATAAAGCCTCCTTTCCCTATCTGTGGCCAATCTGGCCGAAATTATACGTATACTTCGTTTTCTTACCGTAAAAACAACAAACAACACATCTCCGACATAGCCAAGCGCAATATATCTGTCTTCTGCCCCACTATGTTCAAAATCATAAACCTCTATATAGGCAGGATCATTAAATACATGTACTGCCGTTTCAAATGAAATTTTATGCTTAATCTTATTTGTTGTATTTTTATTTTCATCCCATTCAAACGTCATTTTCTTTCCTTTCTTCAGTATATGATATTTTTTTAACTTCTGCAATGCACCTTTCCATTTTCACAAAACAAAAAATCTGCCGCCCGTCTCCTGCACTGCTCCGTCCATCTGCATGTAGAGGAGTTCTCTTTGGAGCCTGCTGATGTCAATTTCAGTTTTATTGGCGAGTTTTTCATATATTTGCTGGACCGACAAAGGATTCATGTCGAGCACTTCATAAATGCAATACTTTTCGCTTTCCGGTGGATAAGGATTTTTTACAAAAGTTTCTCCGGTGCTTTGGGTTGCTTTATTTGATCTGTCGATGCTCAAGTTATGTAAACCTATGTTTGCAATTTCTTCTACAACACTCACCGGGTCGCACACAACAGTCGCCCCCTGATGAATCAATCGGTTGCAGCCCGCGCTCATGGAATCCGTCACTCTCCCCGGCACAGCATACACTTCCTTCCCCTGCTCCAGCGCCATGTCAACCGTAATCAGCGTACCGCTCTTTTCTTTTGCCTCCACAACCACAAGCACATCCGCCATTCCGCTGATAATCCGGTTCCGCGGCGGAAAATAGTTGGCTTTCGGCTCCGTGCCGGGCACATACTCACTACAGATACATCCCCGCATGCTAAGCTCGTCATAAAGCGGGCGATTTGCGGGCGGATAGCAGATATCTGCGCCGCAGCCGAGCACCGCAGCCACTCTGCCACCCTTTTTCGCACAGCTCCATTGCGAAACTCCGTCAATGCCGAGGGCCATTCCGCTGACCAGAGAAACCCCGTATTCTGCACACGCTTCTCCGATTTGTCTCGCCACGCATTTCCCGTATTCCGAACAAATTCGGGACCCGATAACGGCCACAACCGGTTCTTTCTGTACTTTCTCATCCAAAAAATCTCCGTTCCCTTTGACATATAATCCGACCGGCGCATCCGGAATCTGTCTCAGACGCTGCGGAAACTCCGGATTGTCCGGCATCAGAAATCGGATTCCTCTTATTTTCATTTCCTCCCAAAGCTGATCAGCCGTGCTGCTCTTTTTTGTTTTGCCGATGTTTTCCGCAATCCTGTCTGCCGCCTTCTTCGAAAAGGAACATTTTTCCTCCAAAAACAATTTCATATGGTGCTCCGGCTGGCAGAGAAAATCAGATAATTCCATTTGACTCTCTCTTGCACTGGTTAACATAACACGCAAACTCTTGCGTCCAATTCGCGGAACATGATACAGCCAGTTCACATACTTTTCGTCACGCATCTCATTCATACAACTCCCCCTTCTTCTCTCTTACCACATCCATTCCGCTGTTCAGGACAATCGCTTCCGCCATATGTTCTTCCCGGATCAGCTCCGATTGTTCCAAATCCGCAATGGTTCGCGATATCTTCCGCAGCCTGTCATAGCAGCGCATACTTTTATCCCCCTTTTTTAAAACGAAATGAAATAGTTTCTCCGCCTCCGCGGACAACCTGCAAACTTCCTCCATTTCTTCCTTTGTTAAGTTTGCGTTTAATTTCCTTTGTCTGTCCTGTTGAAACCTTCTGGCCGCTTCCACTCTCCGGCGTATCGCCGGACTTTGCTCCGCCTTTTGTTTTGTCTGCAATTGTTCCAAAGACACCTTCCCTACTTCCACGCTCAAGTCAATCCGGTCCATGAGCGGCCCGGATATCCTTCGCAGATACCGGTTGATATCCGAAGCGCGGCAATTGCATTTCCTGCGGTCCGGAAAATACCCGCACGGACATGGGTTCATCGCTGCCACAAGCATAAATCCCGCCTTATAATTACATGTGTAATTTTTTCTTGCAATCCGTATTTCTCCTGCCTCCAGAGGTTGCCTTAACAGATCCAGTTTTTCTCTTCCAAATTCCGGAAATTCATCCAGAAACAATATTCCGTTATGGGCTCTCGTTACCATTCCCGGTCTCGGCACGTTTCCTCCGCCGACCAGCGCCTGCGGCGTAATCAGATGGTGCGCCGTCTCAAAAGGCCGTTCGGTAACAAGCGTTTCTTTTTCTCTCAGTTCCCCGATTATACTTCTAATCATGGTGACTTCAAGCCGTTCTTCGTATGTCATATCCGGCATGATTCCGGGAAGCCGTTCCGCGATCATCGTCTTTCCGCTTCCCGGCGGTCCGAACAAAAGAAGATTGTGAAAACCTGCCACTGCAATCTCCGACGCGCGCTTCGCCTGATCTTGTCCGATTACCTGTGAAAAGTCCTTTCCATGGGTTGTCCGTTTTTCTCTGGCGGACACAGCTTCCGATGTCTTGACAACGTATTCATCTATCAAACTTCCTTTCTGCAGACTGTCATAATTTAATAACGCCCGTTTCAAATCTTCCACACATATGCATTTCATCCTTTTCAGCACAGAGGCTTCCCCTGCATTCCCTTTCGGAACAATACAATATTTCACCCCTTCTTCCTCCGCTTTCACAAGAATGGGTAACACACCTCTGACCGGCTTCACCGTCCCGTCCAGTCCCAATTCGCCGAGCACCAGAATATCCGGACTTTTTCCTCTGTTCCCGCACATTTCAACATCGCACTTCTCTTCCCGTGGCCCAAGAGCCCGCAAAATCCCGAGCGCCACCGCCAGGTCAAATCCGCTTCCGTCCTTTCTTATATCTGCAGGCGACAAACTGATTGTGATTCGTTTCGGCGGAATTTTATAACCACTGTTTTTTATTCCGACGCGCACCCGTTCCCTGCTCTCCTTGACTTCACTCGCCAAGTAACCGATCATTTCCATGCAAGGAAGTCCGTCGGATACATCCACCTCCACCGAAACGAGATAACTTTCCATGCCATGGTAAGCTCCTGATAAAATTGTCTGATACAAAAATAGTCCTCCTTTCGTTCCAATCATTAATTTTAGGTTTGTTTTTTGGAATTTAACTTTGAGATTAAATTTGGAGATTAAATAATAGAAATAAATTGAATTGTAATTTGAAAATTTCAATGTCGGCTGCGACATGCGCAGCCGACGTATATACAAGAAATATAAATATGTTTTTAGAAAACTTTTGTCTTCATCTTCTCCGGATCACGAGAGAACTGGATACAATCTTCTTTGGAAATCTTACGTGCCATATAAAGTGAGAGTAACGAATCATCCAATGTCATCATACCTTCCTTCTTACCGGTCTGGATGATGGAATCAAGCTGATGCGATTTTCCTTCACGAATCAAGTTACGAACCGCATATGTAGCATGCATAACCTCGAACGCTGCACAACGTCCGTCTCCCGTAATGTTCGGAATCAACGTCTGAGAAATAATCGCCTCGATAACGTTAGAAAGCTGTACACGGATCTGCTGCTGCTGATGCTCCGGGAATACGTCGATGATACGGTCTACGGTACTGGCTGCATCTACCGTATGCAGTGTGGAGAACACAAGGTGTCCTGTCTCGGCTGCGGTGATAGCGATACTGATTGTCTCGAAGTCACGCATCTCTCCCACGAGGATAACGTCCGGGTCCTCACGGAGGGCAGCACGGAGTCCGTTATCAAAGCTGAGTGTATCCTGTCCGATTTCACGCTGGTTTACCATGGATAATTTATGTCTGTGCGCATACTCGATCGGTTCCTCAAGTGTAATGATATGCGCATCTCTGTTTTCATTAACTTTGTTAATGATAGAAGCAAGTGTCGTTGATTTACCGGAACCGGTAGGTCCTGTTACAAGTACAAGTCCACGTTTACGCTGGTAAAGATCTACGATAGATTTCGGTACACCGAGTTTTTCCGGATCCGGAATCTCATCTGTGATAGTACGGAGGGCCAATGCAATTGCACCACGCTGTTTGTAAACATTGACACGGTAACGTCCGATGCCGCGGAACGCAACAGAAAGGTCGTACTCTCCTCTCTCCTCGAATTTTTCACGCTGAACCGGATTTAAAACATCCAGACAAAGTTCCAAAGTATCTTCCGGTTTCAGTACCGGGTAATCCATCTTTACCAGATGACCGTTCAGACGCATGGTTGGCGGAATACCAACGGTAAGATGCACGTCGGATGCTCCCGCATGATATGCTACCTGGAGTATTTCTACTAATTCTAACATATTTATTGTACCTCTCTTTTCTTCCTGCATTTCCCCATGCAGGATATTACATTACATATTTTGCTCAAAAGCCGTGCGCAGCGTCATAAGCGCTTTCTTTTCTATGCGCGACACATAGCTTCTGGATATGCCGAGTCGTTTGCCGATTTCTCTCTGCGTCAGCTCTTCGCCTCCGTAAAAACCGTAGCGCAAAGTGATAATCTCTTTTTCACGCGGAGGCAACACCGTCTCCACAAGTTCTCTGATTTTTTGTATATCCTCCTGCTTGCTGATTTCCGCCGCGAAATCATCCTGATCGCAAAGCGTCACTTCCAGCAGGTTTATCTCGTTCCCTTCTTTGTCCGTCCCAATGGGCTCATACAGCGAAATATCTTTTGATGTCTTTTTCCGCATGCGAAGCATCATGAGAAGTTCATTGTCAATGCATCTGGCTGCATAGGTGGCAAGTCTGCTCCCTTTTGACTCATCGTAGCTCGAAATGGCTTTGATCAGTCCTATGGTCCCGATGGATATCAGGTCCTCCACATCCTCATTGACATTTTGATACTTTTTCACTACATGAGCAACCAGTCGAAGGTTTCTCTCAATCAGTATCTGTCTGGCTTCCTTATTCTTCTCTGTATCCCCGGATTTCAGCATTTTTAAATAGTATAATTCTTCCTCCTCGGAAAGGGGTTTTTGAAAGGTCTGCAAGGGAAGCCTCCCAAATACATTTTATACTATTCTATGCATAGGGTTTGGTTAACGTAACAGTCTAATTTTCATTATACATATTTAGTTTCCAAAAGGCAAGCTATAATAAAAATTGTTCGAACACATAATTGCTGACGTCAATCCCTTTTTTCGTCAGCGAAATCCTGCTTCCATCGTCACTGCAAGCAAGCAGTTCCTGCTTCATCAATTGCTCAATCTCGTCGCCGTACACCGCCTGTATATCCTGTCCGAACTGCCTGCGGAATTTTTCTTTGGAAACGCCTCCCATCATACGGAGCCCCAAAAACATAAACTCTTCCATCTCATCTTTTTCCGTGAGCTGTTCTTCCTCCATCCGCTGTACTTCGGCGCCGTTTCCCGCAAGCCATTTCTCTGTATAAACATTTAAATCACTGGTGTTTTTAAATCTGCAATGTCCGATCAGCGACGCACTTCCCAAACCGATTCCGAGATAATCCCCCCGCTCCCAGTAAACCGTATTGTGACGACATTCAAAACCTGTCTTGGCGTAGTTGGATATCTCATATCTCCCGTAACCGGCTTTGTACAAAATCTCGCCGGTGCGCTCATACATCAGTCGGTCCGTCTCCTCATCCGGCAATAAAATACGACCGTTATTATACATCTCATAAAACGGGGTGTCCTCTTCCAGAATCAGGCTGTATGCGGAAATATGCTCCGGTTCCAGCTCAAGTACTTTTTGCAGTCCGTCGCAGTACATAGCTACTGTCTGCCCCGGCAATGCGGACATCAAATCAATATTGATATTTTTAACCCCCGCTGCGCGAAGCATCTGATACGTATCGAGAAACTGCTGATAGTTGTGAATCCGCCCCAGTCTTTTGAGCAGTTCATCGTCCGGAGACTGCAGCCCGATACTCACCCGGTTGATACCGTTTTTTAAATAACACTTGATTTTTTCTTCCGTGACGGTGCCCGGGTTCATCTCGATGGTAATCTCGCAGTCATTCCGGAACGCAAACACGTCCCTGAGCTTTTCAAAAACAGCTGTCATTTGCTCTTCCGTAAGTATCGACGGGGTCCCTCCACCAACAAAAACAGTTGTTATATTTTGTTTTGCAAGCGGCGTATTCCGGTAGCTTTCTATCTCCAAAAGCAAAGCCTGCACATACGTATCCCGCAGATGCGCATCCGCCGGCCCGGACAAAAAGTCACAGTACAGGCATTTGCGCTCGCAAAACGGAATATGAATATACAGGCTCAAATCTTTGTTTGTCATTTCTCTATCCTATTTTCTGTCATCCAGTTTCAGAACACTCATGAAGGCTTTCTGCGGAATCTCTACATTTCCGATCTGACGCATACGCTTCTTACCTTCTTTTTGCTTTTCCAAAAGCTTTCTCTTACGGCTGATATCACCGCCGTAACATTTCGCAAGCACGTCCTTACGCATGGCTCTCACGGTCTCGCGGGCAATTACTTTGCCACCGACTGCAGCCTGAATCGGGATTTCAAACAGATGACGCGGAATTTCTTCTTTTAATTTCTCGCACATCTTGCGACCGCGCTCGTAAGCGCCGTCCTTGTGCACGATAAACGAAAGTGCATCCACTTCCTCTTTATTGATCAACACATCCAGTTTCACAAGCTGTGACGGTACATATCCCTTCAAATCATAGTCAAAAGATGCATATCCTCTGGAACGGGATTTCAGCGCATCAAAGAAGTCATAAATAATTTCATTGAGTGGCATATCGTAACGCAGAAGGGCTCTTGTCTCCTCCATGTACTCCATTCCGAGATAAACGCCGCGGCGTTCCTGGCAAAGCTCCATGATCGGTCCGATAAACTCTGTCGTCACCATAATCTCGGCGCTGACAATCGGCTCTTCCATGTGTTCAATCTCCGACGGATCCGGAAGATTGCTCGGATTGGTCAGTTCAATCACTTCACCGTTTGTCTTAAACACTTTGTAAATAACGCCCGGTGCTGTCGTTACTAAATCCAGATTGTATTCTCTCTCCAGACGCTCCTGAATGATTTCCAGATGCAGCAGTCCGAGGAATCCGCAACGGAAGCCGAAGCCGAGGGCAACCGATGTCTCCGGCTCGTAGTTGAGGGATGCGTCATTGAGCTGCAGTTTTTCCAGCGCATCACGAAGCTCCGGATACTTGGCTCCGTCCGCCGGGTACATACCGCAGTACACCATGGAATTGACTTTTTTATATCCCGGAAGCGGCTGGGCACACGGATTTGCCGCATCGGTAATCGTATCTCCCACCGCTGTGTCCTTTACATTTTTGATGGAGGCGGTAATATAGCCTACCATTCCGGCAGAAAGTTCATCGCAGGCAATAAACTGTCCTGCTCCGAAATATCCCACTTCCACAACATCCGCCGACGCTCCCGTGGCCATCATGCGGATTTTGGTTCCTTTTCTGACGCGTCCTTCCTTGATACGGCAGAAAACAATAACACCCTTATAGGAATCATAAATAGAATCGAAAATCAATGCCTGAAGCGGTGCATCCGCATCTCCGTCCGGCGCCGGAACCTTTGCAACTACCTGTTCCAAAACCTCCTCGATACCGATACCGTTTTTGGCTGAAATCAGCGGTGCATCGTGGGCTTCCAGTCCGATGACGTCCTCAATTTCCTCCTTGACGCGGTCCGGATCCGCACTCGGCAGATCAATCTTGTTGATAACCGGAAATACATCCAAATCATGGTCCAGGGCAAGATAAACGTTGGCCAAAGTCTGCGCCTCAATTCCCTGCGCCGCATCCACAACGAGAATTGCTCCGTCACAGGCTGCAAGAGAACGGCTGACTTCATAGTTAAAGTCCACATGTCCCGGTGTATCAATCAAATTGAAAATATACTCTTCCCCGTCCTGTGCCTTGTATACAATGCGGACAGTCTGCGCTTTGATTGTGATACCGCGCTCTCGTTCCAGTTCCATATTATCAAGCACCTGCGCCTGCATCTCACGCTGCGTCAAAAGCCCTGTCTTCTCAATAATACGGTCCGCCAGCGTCGATTTTCCGTGATCAATGTGCGCTATAATGCAAAAATTACGAATTTTACTCTGATCTATCTGTGACATGTAGTTCCTCCAAAATCTTATTTCCGCAAGAAAGTATACCATAAATGAATAGCCATCTTCAAGAAAGAATGCTATAATATTACTACTTTGTATTACAACGGAGGCTTATTATGAAATTTGAATTCCACTTATTACCGCACAATGATATAAACAAAAAAGAGGAGGCCCCTTTGGAATGGAAACCATTCTACACCGGTTCCTCCAAATTTTTGAGCTTTTTAAGCAGAAATGCACTGTATTTATTATCCTTCTGCATTCCTGTTTTTCTTCTGTTATTTTTAATGAATCAACACGGATTTGCACCTTTCGGCGACAGCTCGTTATATATTTTTAACGGTTCCGAACACCTTTCACTGTTTACATCTTTTGCCAATCAGATACAATCCGGCAATTTTTCTTTTTTTGCCCAAAACGGCAACATCGGCAGCGAATATTATTCTACGATTTTATACTATCTGTGCAGTCCATTGCATCTGTTTCTTGCCGTTTTTCCCGTACAGACTGCTGTTTATCTTCTGCACATACTGACCGTGCTCCGGATCGGCCTGTCCGGCTTTTTTATGTCACTGTATCTAACACACCGCCAGGGAGAAACGAGATTCTCAAAATATGACATAACTACTCTGATTTTCTCACTGGGTTATTCCATAAGTTCTTATATGCTCGTGCAGTATAATGACTTCATGTTCATGGACTGCGCCATGCTTTTCCCGCTACTTATGTTAACCTACGAGCAGCTTCTTTTCCAAAACCGCAGAAAGTCATTCATCGCAGTGCTTTCTTGCATGTTTTTCAGCAATTACTATATGACAGCAATCATCTGTCTTTTTCTTTGCATCCATTTTTTCACAAGAAAAAAAGACAACTTTCATCAGGCATGCAGCTTATTTCGCCGCCTTGTTTTTTCGTTTTTTTCCGCCGCTGCCATCAGCGCAATTACTGTAATACCCGGATTTTATTCACTCTATATATCTAAAATCACGAATTCCTTCTGGCCTGAATTTATACCAATCCACGACTGGCTCAGTCTCTTCTCCAAATTCATGCCAAACAACTATGGCTCTTACGTCATGACCGAAGTCGGTGGAAGCAACTTATATTGCGGTCTTTTTGCCCTGATTCTGCTGTTTTTTTACCTAATGGACAAAAAAAACAAACTGTCAATGCGAATCCGCAATCTTCTCTTTCTTGCGATTTTGATCATGTTTGCTAATATCGAGTCACTCCGTTATATCGCATCCTTTTTTATGCAGGACTCATCACGCTTTAACGGGTTCGGATTCCTCATTTGCTTCTTTGTTCTCGCAATCAGTTCCGAATCTATGTATCGCTTGAAAGAAAATCCTCCGATTGTTTCCGTTCTTTCGGTCACTCTTCCGTTTGCCCTGTTTCTTTCATCCACACTATATGCCAAAGATTACTCTAACCGGGATTCTCTCTCGACCAGCATTATTTTCTTTGTAATCTATATGTTACTGATTGTTTTCTATCGCATTAATTCTATCAACCGTAAGGTATACCTTGGACTTATTATCTTCTTCTCAGTGATTGAATTATTCGGCAACACCTCAAAAAATCTATCCTACATCAAGATGGACACAACACCTGTTGCCAACATTTATAAAACCGACAGCTCTACACTTCATGCGTTATCATACAATTTGTTTGACGATGATTTTTCGTTTGGCACCGATTTTGATTTTTGTTCTTTTCTTCCGGGGGATTATATTTCCACCGCTGAAACGGCATCTACTGTTTTTGAAAAACAAAACGATACCGCTGTATCTCTCGGCATTGATGAAAAGCTTTTTACCGACGCCGGACTGGATATCAGCTATCAGTGTTCAAACAATATTATCTGTGTACAAACCTCGGACAATATCTTTTCTCTAAAAGTTAAGCCGGATACGCCAAACGCAAAAACACCATATAATCGACTGATTCTGACAATCACACCGGATCAGAGCGGTGATCTCTATATATATACAAATCAGTTAGAGCATATCGGACAGGTAACTGCCGGTGAACCGTTTACACACGCCATGACCTTTGTCACAAGCAGCAATCTGTTTGAAAACTACTGGATTCACGGTGCTTACTTAAACGAAAACACACCGGAGCTGTTACAGCAGCTCTCATGCGAATTTACGCCCCCAAAAAAACAAGGGGTAAACGCGTTTGTCACCGAGGTCGATGTAGCAGAAGAAGGGACTTTGCTTTTCAGCATTCCATACAGCAAATCCGTCAGATTCAAGGTAGACAACAGCCCCGTAACTCATGCAAAAGGGCCGCAAAACAGCACTGTTATTCCGATTTCCAGCGGAAAACACACAGTGCAAATTTCTCTGCGTTATGACATATTTTATATCGGACTGCTTGTTTCTCTGTTCTCTCTATTATGGTGTCTGATTCAAACCAAAAAACAGAAAAAAGAGTGCATTTCCGAAACGAAAGGTATTTTTTATAAGATAGAATGTTACATTCAGAACCATGCGGTTGCATTGTTTGCATTTACCATCCCGTTTGGCATTTTGCTGATTGCATGTGTTTTATTCAACATTTCTCCGTTCGGTATTGATACCTTCTTCAAAAACGACGGTTCTGCGCTTACAATCCCGACCTTATATCAGTCGAGAGAGCAGCTTAAAAACGGAAGTCTTTTCTATTCATGGACTGCAGGCGGCGGATCAAACATCTTCTACACGTTGCCGGCTATGTTTATGAATTACTGGCTATGTCTGATTCCGGACGCACATTTACTTCCATTTGTCACAATAATTGAAGTTATTAAAATCGGTCTTTGCGGGCTGAGTATGTATTTTTATATTACCCGCCGTAAAATCGGCCAACGCATGTATCGCGGAGACTATCGTATCCTTATGTTTACCACCGCATACAGCCTGAGTGCTTATATGATTAACATGCGCGGATTTTTTTCCTGGGTGGATATACTTTTACTCTTCCCGCTTATCTTACTTGCCATGGATAAGCTAATGCTAGAAAAGAAAAAAAGCATATATATTTTGTTGCTCGCATTAGGTATTCTGATTAACTACAACATCACTCTGTATGTTTGTGTTTTCCTTGTATTTACGTTTTTTACTTATCCATTCAGAAATTTCAAGGACTTTGTATACAAGGGCTTTCGGTTTGCATTCAGTTCTATTCTGTCTGCGGGCATGTGTTTCTTTGTCTTGTTCGCAACTTATATGGGCATGCAGGTAAGCCCGTACTCCGCCGATGACTCTGTTTTTCCGACATTTACATTTTATCAGAGTTTCTTCGACAGTCTGAAACAGAGCTTTGTCCTGTCAGAGCCTATCATCATCACAACCTCTGACGGTGCCATTAATCTTTATTGCGGTGTCTTTTGCCTGCTTCTGACTGCACTTTACATTCTCTCAGTTAAACGAAACAAAAACAAACTATTAAAATTGGGATTTATGCTGTTTGTCTTCTTTTCAAGCAACAATAATCTGCTCAGCTATATATGGAACGGATTCCATTATCAGACGAAAGTTCCGAACCGCTATTCTTTCCTTCTGATTTTTTTGCTTCTTGATATATCCATCGAAGCACTTTATCAGATAAAAAAATGCAACATGCAAAAACTTATCGGTGCATACGCAGGAATCACTACACTTTGTATTATCACTTCCCTGCTAGCAAAAGAATCGCTTCCGCCGGAATCTGCCATAGCAACACTGGTACTTCTTACGATGTTCTTTGTATTGCTTTTACTGCTGCGACACAAAAAAATTCAACCATTATTTATAAAACGTGTTTTTGTTGTCATCGCTGTTGCGGAGCTCTGCATCAACACGTGTTATAATTTTGGTTCCGCAGAGTTCGGACGTATTGATAACATCAACTACAACCGAAAGATTACCGCATTCCTGAAAGATGAGTATCTCGGTGAAAATATGCTTGACCGCGTCGCATATCTCGGCCCGGTTCTCATAAACCAGAACATGGTCAATCATGTAAATTCGTTGAACCAGTTTAATTCTTTCCTGACCACCTATCAGAGGAATCTCGGTTCTGCACTCGGCTATGGTGTGTCCAACAACCTAATTACAGCCGAAAATAACCTAACACCGTTTTCCAATGCCGTTACAAACGTAAAATATATGGTAGTGGATGAATATACGCTCTCCGAATTTGTCGACCTAGAGCACTACACTCCGGTCGCCTCATACAACACTGGTATTATTCTGAAAAACGACCGTGCTCTTCCGCTTGCATACTATACGCCGTACGAAAGCTTTGTATACAGTGATAATGTGGACTCTGCCGAGGACTTCTGCAACGGCTATGTAAAAGGATTCTTTCCAGAAGACTGTCTATTTACTGACTCAACCGAGATTGGCAATGTGGAATGGAGCCTCTCTGACCCTGTAAATAACTTTGTTTTCTCGGAAAATGCACAAGAAGAAACCATGTATGCACACCTTCACTTTGAACCCGAAAAAAGCGGCGAATATTATTATCGCATTCATGAATTCTTCTATCTCGGTTATTTAGAAGCCGGAAAGTCCTATGACTTTACACTTGAGGTAACCGCCAATGACACCGGAATCATGTCCATCTATCACGATGATGTCTTCCAAAAGTTCTACGACGAAGCATCCAAACATACGATGGAGATTACAGACTACAGCGACACACATATAAACGGAACCATCACCCTTCCGAAAGACGGTTGCGTATACTTTGCCATCCCTTATGAAAGGGGCTGGACTGCTTATGTGGACGGCAAAAAGACAGAGCTTGGCTCTTTCAGCAACGGAACCATGTTCCTGACCACTACAGAAGGAACTCACGACATTCACCTTGAATTTAGGCCTGCCGGGCTTACAGTAGGTGTTGCCGTATCGCTCGTCTTTGTTTTCCTTTATCTGTTGGTCATCCTGAGTGAAATCATAACAAAAAAGAGAAGCAGAACCTCTGCTTCTCCTGAAATCTCTACTGAAATAGAATAATTATTCATTCTGATTCATATCCTCATGCGTCACGATTTGTCTGATGACATATTGTGGCGCATTGTTTATGGTAATGTATATACGTCCTACATACTCACCGATGATTCCCAAAAGCAACATGATAATACCGCCGATAAACAGCATAATTGCAGCCAGGGAACTGTATCCCATCAAAACCTGCGGCTGCAGGAGTTTATGTACGATAATGTATACGCCGTACAGAAAACCGACACACGCGGAAATGATACCGATAAACGTCGCCATTCGGAGAGGTTTCGGGGAAAAGGCCGTAAAACCGTTCACCCAAAGGGCAAGAAGCTTTCCGAACGAATATCCGGAACGTCCCTCCACACGCTCTCTCTGGTGCACCGTCACACAGCTGATATTGCGCGTTGCACGTATAATGAGCCCTCCGAGATACGGATAGGAATTATGGTATTTAATCATTTCATTTACAATCACTCTTCGACAGACAAAAAAGCTGGAACCGTGAAGCCCTTTCGGCCACTCAAGGAGAGATTCCTGCATTTTAAGATTCATCCAGCTGCCGAATCTGCGGAACAGACTCTGTTTAATCTCCGGGTAGGAACCATACACCACATCCCTGCCGTTTTCCAATTCATCGATGAGAAGAAACATCTCATCTACCGGCGCCTGTCCGTCATCATCCATGGAAAAAACATAATCCCCCGATGCATTGCCGAAACCGGCCAAAACCGCGGAATGCTGTCCGAAATTTCTCGTGAAATTAATGCCCTTTATCTTCGGATTGCCTTTGACAAGTCCGCAAATCACATCCCAGACCCCGTCCGGCGAGCAGTCATTTACCAAAACAATCTCATAATCGTATCCGGAATGCTGACCCACTGTTTTAATTATTTCATCTACCACTCCACAAATCGTATGTTCTGAACGATAACATGGAATTACTACCGAAATCGTTTTCATCTTCGCTCCTACTCTTCGTATTCAATACGAATCATCTCTGTCAACCGGGCTGTTTTATCCAGCATTTCTTCCCGGGACGCATAAGAAAGCATCAGGATTCCCAGCTTATCCACCAGATAATTGCCGATTTCATACCCCGGTTTCCACCAGAGAAGGCTGTCATATATATTGCACTTTAACTCGTCCGGAATGACCACATTGCGGATTTTTCCGTTGTGATCCCCCATAATACAATGGCGTCCGCCGTAGGTTTGTTTCTGCTCCGGTGCCTTGAATTTCGTGCAATCCAGGCCGGCTTCCGCCGACACCATCATATGGGACCACGGAATCTTAAGCGCATGCTCCACCGGAAGGGAATACAAATCTCCGGAACATCTGCGGGTACACTCCAAAATATGCGGCACATTGCCCTGCAGGATATATTGCATATGGAAAATTCCGTCGCAAAGATCCATCGCCCGGGCCATTTTCTCCACCTGGCCCACAAGAACATCCGCATACTGTTCCACGCGGTCCGCAGGTCCTGCGGAAGTGGACACAAAATACGGGTTACAGTAAGAATATTCGTTATCGCTGTAATAAGCCAGCACCTTTTTATTGACAATGAACGTGCTGAAACTGTGATGCGTTCCTTCAATAAACGGCTCCGCCACGATAACCTTTGACGGCGATCTTTCAAACGCCACTTCCACCGCTCTGTCGTATTCTTCCAAATTATCCACGCGGGATATTCCTTTTCCCCCTGTCAAATCAATCGGTTTGACAATCATCGGGAAAGTGTAGCTGCGCCCTGCTTCTTTCGCCTTTTCTACGGAATCAAAGCTGTCTGCAAGGGGCGTCATAATATCCCATTTGCGGGCAAACTGTTTGAATTTATCCTTGTGGTGCAGCATGAGGGTCGTCTCAAACGGGTCATGCCCTGCAAGCCCCATCTTTTCACCCACGTAGGATGCCGTGATTGCACCGAAATCATTGGCACAGGCACAAACTGCATCTACCTGCTCTTTCTTTGCAATCCACAATATCTTTTCGTAATCGGAATAATCTGCATTGACGTAAGCATCCGCGTATGTATGTCCGATCAAATCCGGAAGATTTCCTGTCGTCGTCACATGATACCCGAGATTGTGTGCAGATTTAATCAACGGAATATCCGAATGACTTCCGTTTAACACAAGCATTTTTTTCATCTACAATCCCACTTTTCTTATCTGAATTTCATCCAAATGGTCTTCAAATCACTGTATTCGTCAAAGGCATAGGACGATTTATCTTTTCCGAGACCCGACTGTTTGACACCGCCGAACGGTGCTGCATTGTCATCCTCGCCGTAGCTGTTAATGTGCATCAGTCCGACTTCCACACGTTCTGCCACATCATATGCCTCATTCAAATCATCGGTCCAAACCGCTCCCGCAAGTCCGTATTCCGATGCATTCGCCATATTCACCGCCTCGTTGACAGATTCTGCCTCTAAAATGACTACCACCGGTCCGAAAATCTCTTCCTTGGCAAGTTTATCCTCCGGCTTAAGGCCGCTGATTACCGTCGGAAGAATGTAACATGCCCCTTCCGGCATCGTACCTCTGTCACTTGGCTGATATACGGTATATCCGCACTCCCTTGCATATGCAATATACGCCTGTACTTTGTCATACTGCTCCCGGCTGACCACACAGCCCACTCTGCTTTCCAAGCTATATGGATCATCCGGCACATATACTGCGCACTGTTTCTCTAATTCCTCTATAAACGCATCCTTCACGGAAGTTTCCGCAATCACCCTGCTCGGCGCCGAACAGATCTGGCCCTGGTTATAGAACATATTGTCCGCCAGCGTCTTTGCCGCCAGCGCAATATCTCCGCATTTGGAAGATACAATATAAGGTCCTTTACCGCCGCACTCCAGGCCGACCTTTTTCATATTGGACTGACCTGCGTATTCCAAAAGTTTCTTTCCGATCTCCGAAGATCCCGTAAAGAAGATGCCTCTGACATCCATATGGAGGGCAAGTGCTTTTCCGGCCACTTCACCGCGGCCCGGAACCACATTCACAACACCGTCCGGGATTCCCGCTTCTTTCATGAGCGCTGCCACCCGGATGGTCGAGAGTGATGACTGCTCCGCCGGCTTGATTACCACGCTGTTTCCCATCAAAAGGGAAGGGATTACTTTCCACATCGTAACTACCATCGGGTCATTCCACGGGGTGATAACTCCCACCACGCCGAGAGGTACCCGTTTGACAATGCCGTGCATTCCCGCTCTCCCGCAAATGCTTTTATCGTATACTTTGTCAACCGCTTCGGCAAAATAGCGCACCGCCTCAATTGCCTTCGGAATAGAATCATAGTAATAATTTTGGAAACTCCGACAAGTTTCGATGGTATCAAGAGCAGCAATCTCTTCTCTGTTTTCTTCCATCAGCTCTGCAAAGCGAAGAACAATCTCTTTCTTTTTGGCCACATCCAGACGGGACCACGCACCGCTTTCATATGCCTCTTTCGCAGCCTGTACCGCCAGGTCGACGTCCGCCTCGCTGCAATCTGCAATTCCGGACAAGTCAAATCCACTGTAGGAATTGCCCTTTTTCATCACAGCACCGTCTGCCGCTTCCACATATTCCCCGCCGATAAATGCTCTTTTTTCCGGCGGATTATCCAGGAAAAACTGTTCCAGATTTTTTATCATACTGCTCTCCTATCTTTTTATATAAAACGATCGTATTCATCCTTCAGCCATATTTCATCCTGTGGCTGGTCTTTGATTTTCAACACTTCCATGTTGGATTCATGGCGCAGACAATGGAAATCACATACTTTACACGGATTTACAAATTTCTGCACTTCTTTTCTGCGCTCACCGTGCCAGATTTCTTCCATGGACATCGTGTGCGCATCTCCGATACGGAAGCTGTCTTTTCCGCGCCAATACGGACACACATACACACCCGACGGACAAATCAGCGTGCGGAGCTCTGTCACCGGACAGAATGTATAGTCTTTTTCCTGTTTGTGCTCCACTCTGGCAAGGGAATCCTCCATATTGATCGCCTTGACAATACGGAAATTGTCATCTGCCAATGCGTCCAGTCTCTCAATCTCTCTTCTCGCTTCTTCCATCCGCTCTTTGGAATGAACCACAAGCGCATGGGCCTGACCGCCCACATAGCTGTAACTCGGTTTCACTTCAAAATAATCGCATCCGATTTCCTTGGCCAGAACAGCTGCCGGATAGATATCCGGAATGTTTGACTCAATTCCGAACCCATCTGCTTCCGTACGCACCAGGAAAGAGAATCCGAGATCTCCTTTTTTCTTTTTGGCAAGCTCTTTCATCGTATTTACAACATGGTCAAATTCGGATTTTCCGTTCTTTGCCGGTCTGAGCTTATCGAACGTCTCCTGACAAGCCGCGTCCATAGACACTCTCGTCCAGCTGGAGTACTCTGCAATAATATCCATGTATTTGTCAATAAAAGAACCGTTTGTCGTTATTCCGATACGGATATCGTGTTTTCCCAAATACTCCATCAGTTCTCCCACTGCCGGATGCGCCAGCGGTTCTCCGCCGCCGATCAGTATGACAGCTTTCACTCCGATTTCGTACATCTCCTCTGCCAGCTTGAGCAGACGTTCTCTGGAGAACGACGTTTTGTTGCAGACCAGATCCTCGCTGATACATCCCGGACACGCAAGATTACACACCTCCGTCGTATCCAGCTCCACAACGAGCGGTCCGGAAGATCCGTTCTCCCAATCCGTACTTTTAATCTTATCCACGACAAACTCCTGATGCAGTTTGTCAATGATGTTCATTTTCTTTGGCATATTTTCTCCTCACCTTATATTAAGCACCGAAACAGCTGACCACGGCAATTCCTGCCATAATCAGTGCCATTCCCGCCAATTTTCTCTTTCCTACTTTTTCTTTTAAAATGCACACGCCGAGAACCGTGACAAAAATATAACCGCACGCCTCCAGCATCGGTCCCAGTGACAGCGGGACATATTTATATGCATACA
>JAFTWX010000078.1 GCA_017465095.1 Lachnospiraceae bacterium
AAATACAAAAGAAAATCTGGCTATCACAAGAAAAACGATCACAGACAGCAGTATACTGCATTAAAGATCGAAAAGATCAACAAATAAGAAATTATTGAGAAATTACTAGACTTTAGATATTAGGAGGTGTAACCTATGTTAAAAATGAACCTTCAAATTTTCGCTCATAAAAAGGGTGTTGGTTCTACTAAGAACGGTAGAGATTCCGAATCCAAGAGACTGGGCGCAAAAAGAGCTGACGGTCAGTTCGTAAAAGCTGGAAACATCCTTTACAGACAGCGTGGAACAAAGATTCTTCCAGGCGTTAACGTTGGTAGAGGCGGCGACGATACATTATTCGCATTAGTTGACGGTGTTTTAAGATTTGAAAGAAAAGGAAGAGACAAGAAGCAGGCTTCTGTCTATCCAGTAGCAGAGTAATGAACAAAGGGCTTCAAGTCAGTGATGATTTGAAGCCTGTTTTATTTTTCGCGTGTAGCGATAAATATAGAGTTCCCCGAAAGGAGAAAAAATATGTTTGCAGATAGAGCGAAAATTATCATTCGTTCCGGCAAGGGCGGTAACGGTCACGTGTCTTTCAGACGAGAACTGTTTGTTCCGGATGGTGGTCCGGACGGCGGTGATGGCGGACGCGGCGGCGACGTTATCTTTGTTGTGGACGAAGGCTTAAATACATTATCAGAATTCAGACACCGCAGAAAATTTGCTGCAACTGACGGCGAAGAAGGCGGTAAAAGAAAATGTCACGGAAAAGACGGTGAAGACATCATCTTAAAAGTTCCGGAAGGAACTGTTATCAAAGATGCTGCCAGCGGTAAAGTTATCGCGGACATGTCCGGTGACAATAAACGTGTGACAGTCTTAAAAGGCGGCAAAGGCGGTATTGGAAATATGCATTTTGCAACAGCAACCATGCAGGCTCCAAAATACGCAAAACCGGGAAAACCGGCTCAGGAGCTTGAAGTTCAGTTAGAACTGAAAGTGATCGCTGATGTTGGTCTGGTAGGTTTTCCAAACGTAGGTAAATCTACATTTTTATCCCGTGTAACAAATGCACGTCCAAAGATTGCCAACTATCACTTTACAACACTGACTCCAAACCTTGGAGTTGTAGACTTAGATGGAGGCGGATTTGTCATCGCCGATGTACCGGGACTCATTGAAGGTGCAGCAGAAGGTGTGGGACTTGGACACGATTTCCTTCGTCACATCGAAAGAACACGCTGCATGATTCATATTGTAGATGCGGCTTCCACAGAAGGGAGAGATCCGATTGAAGATATCTATGCGATCAATAAAGAACTGGCTTCGTATAATGAAGAGATTGCCAGCCGTCCGCAAATCATTGCGGCGAATAAAGTGGATGCAATTTATGACGATGGTGAAAGTGAAAATCCAATCGACCGCATTCGTGCAGAGTTTGAGCCACAGGGTTACAAAGTAATTCCAATTTCGGCAGTAACCGGACAGGGTATCAAAGAGCTTCTTTACGAAGCAAAGAAAATGCTGGATGAAAATCCGGTCAAAGAAGTTGTATTCGAGCAGGAATTTTTCCCGGAATTGGAAATTGGTTTCGATGCAAATCTGCCATTTACAGTGGAAAAATCGACAGAAGAAGAGAACACTTACATTGTGGAAGGACCACGTATCGAGAAGATGCTTGGTTACACAAACTTAGAGTCCGAAAAAGGCTTTGCATTCTTCCAGAAATTCTTAAAAGATACCGGTATCTTAGAACAGCTTGAAGAAGCAGGCATTCAGGAAGGCGATACAGTTCGTATGTACGGACTTGTATT
>JAFTWX010000079.1 GCA_017465095.1 Lachnospiraceae bacterium
CCCCGGACGGAGTACACCGTTAATCCCGGACAAGCTTTCACCGCAATGGTACATCACAGCATTTACCAGTGTACCGCTGTAATGTCCCGCCGCCGGATGCACCACCATCCCCTTCGGCTTATCCACCACAAGAACATCGTCGTCTTCATACAAGACAGACAACGGAATGTTCTCAGGAACAATATCCGGTTCCACGGCAGCAGGAATCCTGAATTCCACGCGCTGCCCTTCCCGCACCTTATAGTTGGCCTTTACAACCTTACCGTCCACAAAAACGCTTCCCTCTTTCAGTATTTTCTGAAGGAAGGATCTGGACAGCGTATCCATACAAGCCGCGAGCACCTTGTCAATGCGTTCGTCCTCCATATCACTTGTGATATCAAGAACAATTTTTTCTTCTATTTCTTTTTGCATATTACCGCCTGTACATTCTGATTACTTAATTTCATGAACCTTGTTTTTCTTCTGAATGCTGAGGGAGATAAATGTCAAATCCTCCTCCTTGCAGAAGAACAGAATAAACACTGCAAAAAGTGCTGTTCCCACAGACACAAAAATGTCCGCCACATTAAAGATCGGAAAATCAATCAAGCTGAAATATAAAAAATCAACCACATAGTCCAGACGGAGTCTGTCTATCATGTTTCCGATACCGCCTGCAGCAATCATGACAAGAAATACATGCCACGGTCTGTATTTGCGGGAAACCGGTGCTTTCATCAAAACAAAAACTATCACCGTCAGCATGACAATCGCCGCAAAAACGAAAAACACTTTTCCGTTTTGGAGCATACCGAACGCTGCACCTCTGTTTTCCAAATACTGAAGTTCAAACACATCCGGGATCAAAGGCATCGGGTCCTGACCTTTCAAATGTAAAACAGCAAAATATTTCGTCACCTGATCTACCGCTACAAGAACGGCGAACACAATCAAATCCGCAATCAGCTGCATAATCTTTTTCTTTTTCTGTGATACTCTCTTTTTATTCATTTTTGTCCTCGTCACTCACATAAATTTCGTTGATTCCGAGAAGAAGTTCTTCCTCCGTCACAGTTGTGTCAATATATGCTTTTCCGATCTTTTTCAGCAATACGAATTTGATTTTTCCGTCTTCCATCTTCTTATCGCTCTTGGTCAAACGGACAATCTCGTCCGGATCAATGTCCTCGATGGTAATCGGAAGATTGAACGGAACAAACATATCACGGATTTCATAGTACTCATCAAAGGTGAGAAGCTCTCTCTTATATGCAATATAGGATGCTGCCACCATTCCGAGCGCTATACATTCGCCGTGCATCAGTTCAAATCCTTTTGCCTTTTCGATGGCATGTCCGATGGTGTGTCCGAAATTGAGAAGTGCCCTGTCACCCTGCTCCGTCGGGTCTTTCTCCACAACCATACGCTTGATATTGCAGCAATTGTAAACCATAAGCCGGATTACTTCCGGGTCCTTTTCATAAATTTCATAAAGGCTGTTGATAATCCATCCATAGAACATTCCGTCCTTGATAAGCGCAGACTTCAGCACTTCTCCCATACCTGCATAAAACTGTCTCTCAGGAAGCGTGGAAAGGGTACTTAAATTCATATAAACCATTTTCGGCATATAAAATGCGCCGACCATGTTTTTGTACTGGGAGAAATCCACGCCTGTCTTGCCGCCGATACTGCTGTCTACCTGCGACAAAAGTGTAGTCGGAATCTGCACGAAATCAACACCGCGCAGGTAAGTTGCTGCAGCAAATCCGGTAAGGTCACCGACAACGCCTCCGCCGAGTGCGACAAGCATATCTTTTCTTGTAAAATGATTGTCTATCAAAAATGCATACAGTTTCTGTACCACATCTAAGTTTTTGCTTTTTTCTCCTGCTTCAAAACTGAATACTTTACACGTGTCGCAGACTTTCTCAAGTTCTGTTTTTACTGTCTGCGCATAGAGCGGCTCCACATTGGAATCCGTCACGATACAAATCTTTCCCGCACTAAGCTCATATTCTTTCCATTTTTCGGAAAGCGCCTCAAAGCTGTCTTCAAAAATAATGGGATAGCAGAATTTTTTGTCCTTATTTACTGCCATTACATTGCTTTCTAATGTTGAAATCAATTTTAAACCTCCTTATGACCGAACAAAACTTCCTGCCGAGTGACAGGAAGTTTTGCAGATATATCATATGTATTTATTACTTACTATAAAAGAATGATCTGCGAATTATAATTCAGAATTGATAGACGGAACATCAAAGGAACCAGCTAAAATATCCTGAAAATCGCCGGAAATATCAACGCTCGCAGGAGTGATAATGAAGATATAGTGTGAAATCTTCTGAAGATTACCTGCAATAGCGAAGCATGAACCTGATGTAAAGTCAATGATTCTCTGTGCAATATCCACATCAAGACCTTCCATATTGAGAACCACGGTTCTGTTGGCAAGTAATGTCTCTGTAATCTCCCTTGCGTCCTCTACTGTAGTCGGTTTAATCACACATACTTCCATTCCGTTCACCCCTCTCTTAGGCTGCTGTTTCATCGGTGTTACTTTCGGTGTCGTCTTTGGCTTCGGTGCCTCATCAAGATAATCATCGTCATCCTGTTTTGCAAACACCTTTTTCTTCGGTTTTTCTTCTACATAATCGTCTTCTGTATCGTATTCATCATCGTAATCATCATACTCATCCGGATTTAATTTCATTGAACTGATTAACTTATCTAATACCATTCTTTTTCTCCTTACACATTATCCTTTTTCTGACTGTAATCTCTCTCCCCGAAGATACCGGTTCCGACTCTGACAAAAGTGGCACCTTCCTCGGTAGCAACGATGTAATCGCCGCTCATTCCCATGGAAAGAACACTCATAGATACATTATCAATGTTTTTGCTGTCAATGTCAACAGATAATTGCTTTAATTTTCGGAAATACTGTCGATTTCTTCCGGGTTTTCCACGTACGGTGCAATGGTCATAAGACCTTTGACTTCTATGCCCGGAAGCTTGGAAATACTTTCCACAAGATCTGTTGTTTCCTCCACAGTCAGACCGAATTTGGATTCTTCCCCCGCAACGTTAACCTCCACAAGAATCTTGACCGACACCTGCTTCTTTACGGCCTCTTTGCTGATTTCTTCCGCAAGACGCAGAGAATCCACACTGTGAATCATATATACTTTATCCACAATATATTTCACTTTATTTCTCTGCAGATGTCCGATCATATGCCAGCGTATATCCTTTGGCAAAACATCGTATTTTTCTGTAAGTTCCTGCACTTTATTTTCGCCGAAATCACGACATCCGTGCTGATACAATTCCTCCAGCATCCAGACGGGCTTTGTCTTGCTGACAGCAATCAGCGTTGCATCTGTCTCCGGTCTGCTGCTTCTTTTGCACGCTTCTCTGACCTGTGCATAGGTCATATCATAATTTTTTGTAAGCATTTTTATCCTCTGCTCCTCATAACTTCTTACTCATAAATAAAATCATCCACATTTACGGTATCCGCATCCAAAACAATATAGTCATACTCGGAAAGACCGTAGGTCGTATTGGACTTCACAACGGAATACTCCTCATTGGAATACATGATTGTAATGGATGTAAAATCAGCGTATCCTTTATTGATATTGTACACACCGATTAAAGTTCCCACTTTGCTGATTTGCAACTTTTGGGACGAATCCAGCATACATATGTGGTCGCCGATGGAAAAGTTGCTCGTATCCACATAATAGTGTTCCTCATCGGCATAATAAATTTTCGCTTCCACTTTTTTGGTTACAAGCTCGCCTTCTTCATTGTAGGCTTCCCGCAAAAATGTACCTGTCGTTCCGCCGGCGCCGTTGTCCTGCCGGTACTCTACCGGAATCAGGAAAAATTCCTGTTCCGCAATGGCGCTGTTCGGCACCTTGAGTCCTTTTTCCTGACGATATAAAATTTCCAAATCAATATAACGGTCCGTCGCAAATGTAATCATGGAATTGGTAAAATCCAGCTGCAGATAGGTTCCGTCCGCATTGTCAAGCACACTGACTTTGGCCCAGGATGTATACTGGTTTTTCAGGAACTTTACTTCCACATATTCCTCTTCCAGAAGTTCCATGGCACGAGCTTTTTCCATCGGAATAACAATAGACCAGTTTTCCGATTGCAGCAGCTTAAACGCCTTGTCTTCTCCGCTCACAAGCTGATTGGCTTCCAGCTGGGTCTTTGCTTTCCGCTCTTCCCCAAACACTTCTTTTGTCACACGGTCCGGCGAAAGGTCTTCATAGCCGTCGATTCCATATACAACTACACCGCTCGCCGGTGAATACTGGAACGAAACATTGTCCGCAGAGCTGCCAAGCACCGTGTTTATATTGCTGAGCATATTGTAATTGGACAGCTTCATAGTCATTCCGTCAATCTGTGCCTTGAAATCATATACCTGTTCAAATTCTTTTCCGTCAAAAGAATTTTGGAAATGTATGAGATCATTTTTAATATCGGAAAGATCCCGGTCCGAAAACAAAACATCTTCCGCCTGCGCTTCCATCATTTCCGCAATTTTACCGGAACTGTCCAGCGTATAAATCAAATCCCCGCATGCCACATGCTCTGATTCTCTTGCGAAATAGTTAATGTAACCGGTCCCGTTGCAATTGTAAACAGTCTCATCGCGAATAGCAATTCCCTCATATACATTCGGAACACTCAGGGAACCTTCCACAACTTCATAGCCGACAATGTGTTTTGTATTGAAATACATGATAATACATATAATCAAATACACAAAAATAACCGCAAAAATAATGATTCCCGGATTTAATTGTAGTTTTCCCGGCCTGTAATCGGCCAGATTGGTAATCTTATTATTTTTCTCTTCCACTACATTCTCCTAAGAAAAAGCCTCGGAAAAATCCGAGGCCTGATATTCATTCTCAATTTATAAAGATACGATAACCTTTTCTTTTAATGATTCCGGCAACTCATCTTCATTGACTCCCACGCTGAGTACAAAATCAACGCCGAACGCTTCGCCGAATTTTTCTAATTTGTCAACCACAGGAGCAATATCTTTATCCTCAAGATATGCGATATTTAAGAAGTTATCCAAAAACATCATCTGTAAATCGTGATCCTGTGAAATAATACCACTGAGGAATCCTGTGAATTCATCTGCTGATGCAATCATGTAATCTGAAACATTAATCAGTCTGACTTTATTATTCAGCTCATACATATGTTTGCTACTCTTATCAAGATAAACGATATTTCCTGTCGCTTCCAATACCTGTGCGTTTACTTTTTCTAAGAGATGTTTTGTCTTTCCTTTACCCTTATTTCCAACTATTAACTGAACCATATGTATGTCCTCCTATTGATATGTCATTTCGGAATTTTTGTGCAATTTGATGTTTCAATGCCCTCATCCGATATTAATTATTATAAATTATATCCTAAGAAAAAACAACCATTTTCCTATTTTTTTACATAATACTCACAATTTATACATGACCGAGAAGCTCTGTCATTTCCTGATACAAAAACTGTCTTTCGCTGCAGTTCAAAATCACGGAAATATATGGATTCCCGGAAGAATCTTTGCTGAGCAGAACAAGGCAGTTTCTGGCCGCCATGGTAGTTCCCGTTTTTCCGCCGATTACAGTAACTGCATCCGGTGCAGTATAATCGCCGCGCAAAAACAAATTGGTAGTTCCGCACGAATACTCCTTGGCGTTGCCTTCCGCATCATGATAAATGGTCTCGTAGGTATCCAGATTAATGATCTGCGTAAATTCCGGATACTGCATCACCTCCGCAAAAATCAGATACATATCATATGCACAGGAATAATGTCCGTCCTCCGTAAGACCATGGGGATTTTTAAAGCAGGAATTGGTCGCTCCGAGTCTGGCCGCCTCCGCGTTCATCATCTCACAAAATGCATCCTCGCTGCCCGCAATATTTTCTGCAATCATAACCGCAACATCATTTGCCGACTGCATCAAAAGCGCATGCAATGCCTGATCCATCGTCATGGTATCTCCGGCTTCCAATCCGCATAACGTCGCTCCGCTCTCTGTAATCTTTACATTTTCCGACGCGGTGAGAACCGTGTCGAGCTCGGAATTTTTTAACGCCACAAGAGCCGTCATAACCTTCGTCAGACTGGCCGGCGCAAGCTGCATATTTTCTTCTTTTCCGTATATGATACGATGCTGATTTACATCACACAAAATTCCGGAAAGTGCTTCGGACAAATCCACCTCTCCTCCGGACAGAGTAGCTTCATCGCGCAGACACAACTCACTTGCAAAAGAAGACGCTTTTCCGCCTTCTCCGGCAGAAGAACTGCTTTTCTCAAACCGAAAAGCACTGACACTGCTCTCCGGATCATACTTCATTGCGAGGCCATCGGTTCCGCATCCGGAAAGCAACAGACAGGTCATCATCAGTATCGCTATCTTTCTCACTGTTTTTCTACTTGTACATTTCACGCCACTCAAGATCTCCTCGACTCAATGATTTAATCAGAAGCTCCGCCGTTGCAAGATTGGTCGCAAGGGGAATGTTATGCATATCACAAAGGCGAACCACATTGTTGATATCCGGCTCGTGAACCTTCTGTGTATACGGATCGCGCAAAAAAATCACCAGGTCAATCTGATTGTGTTCAATCTGTGCGCCAAGCTGCTGCGCACCGCCGAGATGACCTGCAAGGTATTTATGTATGCTTAAATTGGTTACTTCCTCAATCAGTCTCCCGGTCGTTCCGGTAGCGTATAAATCATTTTTACTTAAAATACCTCTGTATGCGATACAGAAATTCTGCATCAACTTCTTTTTTGCATCGTGTGCAATCAGTGCAATATTCATAGCAACACCCTCTCCTAAGTGTATTTTCTGATTCGCTGCAGTCTTACATTTAATACAAAACCAACCCCAATATACAGACTGAGCAGCGAAGTTAATCCATAGCTTACGAATGGCAACGGGATACCGGTATTCGGCAGTAATCCGGTAGCAACTGATATGTTAATAAAACTTTGAAACCCTATCAGCGTTGCCATTCCCGACGCAATCAGCGTCCCGGCCAAATCCTTTGCCATTTTTGCCGTCATCAGACATTCCAGTGTAATAAAAAGCAGCAGGCCAATCACCGTACATCCCCCAAGGAAGCCCAGCTCCTCTCCTACAATTGCAAAAATAAAGTCTGTCTGCGGCTCTGATATAAAATTACCGTTTTTCACGGAACTTATCTCATTGTTGTTAAGTCCTTTTCCAAACAGCTCACCGCTTCCGATGGCTATCTTGGAGTTATCCTGCTGATACCCTTCCGTGGAAGAATATTCTTCCGGATTCAACCATGCGAGAATACGCGTTTGCTGATACTCCTTAATCAGCTCCTGATCCGGTTGCAGCACAATAGCCAAAAATATAATCGCGGCCGGAACTACAACCACCAAAACACCGAAAATTATCTTGTAACTCAATCCTCCGACAAACAGAAGTGCACAGAACAGAACCCCGATCATAATACTGGTAGACAAATCAGGTTGCCTGTAAATGAGCAAAAGCGGAGGAACGAGCAACACAATCATAGACAGGATTGTTTTCAGCGAGCTGATGCTCTCCTTATGTTTCATAATAAACTGTGCATAGAATAAAATCAACATAATTTTGGCTGTTTCCGAAGGCTGAAAACGTATGCCCGCAATGGAAACCCAGCGCTGTGCATTGTTGCTTGATTCCCCGAAAAACTCTACCAGAAGAAGCAAAAGCACATTCAATATGTAAATCACCCAATAAAACCTGAGAAATGTTGAATAATCAAACAACGATATTACTACCATAAGGAATAATCCCATAACAAATCCGAGAATCTGCTTGGACTGATAGGCTTCATTGGCACTGCCGATAACAAGAATCCCTATCACCGTAATGGCAATCAGCATAAGTATTAACTTGAAATCATAATCTCTGACACGATATCTCTTTAGCATTTTTTATCACCAAAAAACATTAATTTTTCTTTTGCTTACTTCTATTTCCATTCTGCCCGGTTCAATCTGTATGTAGCGCGATAAAACCTTGGCAATATCTTTTTTAATCAGTTCCATCATTTCCGGCGAACAATTAAACCGGTCCGAAATCAGGAGGATTTTCAATCGGTCTTTTGCAATATCTTTTGATCTCTTTTTATGAAAGAAATTCTTAATACTCATACAGCTTCCCTCCCTTTAATTTTTCTGAAAAATACCGGCAAAACGGAACCAGACGGATTTTTCTTTTTCAGGGTCGAGAATCGGAATCTCTTCTCCCAGTATTCGGTTACATATGTTCATATAGGCTCTGCCTGCAACACTCTGTCCGCAGACAAGAGGCTCTCCGTGGTTGGTAGAAACGACAACCTCCTCGTCATCATATACCGCGCCGATTAAATCAACGGATAAAATATCGACAACATCCGCCACACTCATCATATCTCCGCGGCGAATCATATCCGTGCGGAGACGGTTGACAACAAGATCCACCTTTCCGACTTCATAAGCATGCAAAAGACCTATAATCCGGTCTGCATCGCGAATGGCCGAAACTTCAGGCGTCGTCACCACAATGGCTCGGTCCGCACCTGCGATGGCGTTCTGGAATCCCCGTTCAATTCCCGCCGGGCAATCCAGCAATATATAATCAAACTGTTCCTTTAACTGTGTGGTAAGCTTTTTCATCTGTTCCGGATTCACCGCCGTTTTATCCCTGGTTTGTGCACACGGTAACAGATAGAGTCCCTGATAACGCTTGTCCTTAATCAGAGCCTGTTTTACTCTGCAATTTCCTTCCACAACATCCACGAGGTTGTAGACAATTCTGTTTTCGAGCCCCATAACCACATCAAGATTTCGAAGCCCGATATCTGTATCAATTAAAACTACTTTTTTCCCGAGACAGGCAAGACCTGTTCCGATGTTCGCTGTCGTTGTGGTTTTTCCCACACCGCCTTTTCCAGATGTAATGACAATTACTTCACTCATACTTTTTCCTCAACTTTCATGAAATATTTGTCCCCTGCATCTTCTTTTATTCCAGATTTTGCAGTAATTCTTCTGTAAGCGTTAAATCATCAAAAACAATATCTCCGTCTTTGGTATATGCCATCTGCGGACCGGACGCTTTTTTTCGTCCGAGCAGACCTTTTCCTTTGTATTTCCCTTTGACTTCGCCGATGCGCACCGACTCCGGATTCATGGACAGCGCTGCAACAAAATGAGATTTGCCGTCAGCCCCCGCATAAGCGGTTCCTTCCAGCGTCCCAAGCACAATGATATCTTTTTTGGAAATCACGCAGCTTCCTTTATGTACGCTTCCGAGAATAATAACACTCTGTTCCGTCTCAAACACCTGTTTGTCGGATAAATTTCCGCGGTAAAACTGTGCGCAGTCTCCTTCCAGCATCTGCTTGGCTGCACCGACAGCCCGGTCAAAAGGCTCCTCTGTATTTTTGGATACCACACAAACGATATTGACACTTTCCGTCTCGGCAATCACATCCAAAACTGCATTTTCCTCTTCTGCTGTGAGTTCTTTTCCTTCAAAGGATACCGCCAGCTTTGCTTTCCCGAAAAATTTGCCGGATTCCTTGAATTTTTCGCCGACTTCCGCCAACACATCCTCAAAAACCGCATCTTCACGGATAACAATTTTTATTCCGCTGGGAAAGCTTTTTAATTTTACATTTTCTTTCATACTTATTATCCTTGTCCAAAAATAGTATCAGTCTCCCGTAACCGTTGCTGCATTTTCATCTTCTGCCGTACCTGTGATCAACTGATCTTCCTCTTCCAATCCAAAATAGTACATAATAACATCTCTTGTCATTTGTGCTGCATTATCCGAAGAATATCCATACGCAATACGTGTTGCAATCGCAATTTCCGGGCTCTCATAAGGAGCATAACAAACAAATAACGCATGGTTCGGTCGTCTTTTGTTTTCCTGCGCAGTACCGGTCTTTCCCGCTACATTTACAGCAAGTCCCTCGTAATATTTTTTGCCCATAACCACCTTGCGCATTCCGCGATGGATGGCATCCCATGTGGACTGTTCTATATCTACCGTATTTCGCAGTGTCGGTGTGTAATCCTCCAGCAGATTTCCTTCGGAATCCGTTGTTTTATCAATAAGGCTCAGATTATAACAATTTCCGTTGTTCGCCACCGTCGTGACATAACGGGCAAGTCCCACTGTGGAATAGTTGTTGTTGCCCTGTCCGATGGAAGAACGGATTGCATCAAAATCCGACACCTTCGGTGCACTTTCCGAAATTTCTATTCCGGATTTATCGGATAAACCAAACTGATCCGCATAATATGCCAGTTTGGAAATACCTGTATCACTGTCATAAACGCCGTCCAAACGGCTGAGGCGATAACCTGTTTCATAAAAATAATAGTTGCAGGAATGTTCAATGGCTTCCGAAATACTCAGAGCCGCATGAGCTCCCGGCGCAATCCAGCATTTCGCCTCCGGTTTGATGGTATCCCATGTTCCGTGACATACAATATCTTCACCCAGACTTACAACGCCTTCCTCCAAAGCCGCAGCTGCAGAAACCATCTTAAACGTGGAACCCGGTGCCGAAAGCTGCTGTGTGGCGTAATTCCACATCGGCTGCGAAAGGTCATTGTATATGCGATTGTAATATTCCGCATCGATGGAATTGGTCAACCGGTTATTGTCATATCCCGGATATGTCACACAAGCCCGCACTTCCCCGGTGTTTGTATCAGTCACCACGCAGGAGCCGGAACACGGGTCCAGTGCAAGCATCGCCGGTGAAATTTCCAAATTTTTTATTTTGCTGACAATAAACGAATACGCTGTAGTTGCACCGCTGCTTACCGCTGCGCGCTCTGCATCTGTCCCGTCGATGACATTCTGTTCAAACAAAAGCATACACACCTGTCTTCCCGTAATCTGATCGGCAAGAAGCATGTATTTGTATAGTCTTTTGTTAAAATGTGTATCAAGAACAATGTTTTCTTCGATATAATTGATCAGTTCCGTGTATATTTCTGCCGAATCGGAATACTGTGACTTCAGATTCAACCTTGTAATATCAATCCATCCCATGGAAATCAAATAATTTAAGTATTCCTGAAGACTGATCTTTTCATCTACTTTCCATGCAAGGTAGGTTGCATCCTCTTTGTCAATCTCGGCTGTTTTTATCACATCATTGTCTTCCAGCATGGAAACAACAGCAAGCTGATACACCTGATATTCCAGCGGTAATTTGTCATAGGTTGTTGCTGTACTTTCAAGTTCCGTACGAAGATTTGCAACGACGGACTGTTGTTTTTGTTTAAACGCCTCAAGAACCGCTTTTTCCGTCTCTTTGGCTGTTTCTTTCTCAAAACGCCCGGTATCTATGATATTGTTTTCAAACAAAGCAAAGTAAACATCATAAATCGGAATCTTGATATTTGCCGCACCGGAATTCTCTTCCGGCGTATATTCTTTTATATTTAAAATATTGGAGACAAGAATACCTGCGATTTTCTGTTCCAACAGGTTGTATACCGCCTTTTGGAGATCCATATCAATGGTAAGATATACATCATCTCCGGCCGAAGGCTCTTTACGGTCACTGGTTTCAATCACTTTACCGACATTATCCACGTAAACGATTTCCGTCCCTTTCGTGCCCTGAAGCGTTGTCTCCATGTATTGCTCAATTCCGGCTTTCCCCACAATATCCGTCAGGGAATAGTTTTCGTCTTTCCCGGACAATTCCTCATACTCTTCGTTGGATATTTTTCCGATATACCCAATCAAATGTGAAAAATAGAGGCTGTCCACATATTTGCGGACCGTATCCTCCGTCACGGAAACACCGTCGAGTTCACGGCTGTTTTCCATGACCATCGCTACCGTTTCATCCGAAACATCTTTAGCAACCGTTGTGGCAATATATTTCTGATAACTGTTCAAACTCATGGCATAACGTATGGTCACAATCTGCAAAAGTTTCTGCTTCGTGTACCCGCTTCCGACAATAAAGTCCGAATCTGTATCTTCCGGATCCAGATACTCGCCTACGGCAAATTTTTTCGTGCCGGCAAGATAGTTTATTACGTCCTGGGCAGAGGATGTTTTTTCCGCATAGGTGAGCTTGTCCGTATATGCATGGCCGTATACATCGGCAAGAAAACGGAGCAGCTGCGCTCCTTCCACGGTAAATACATAATTGTTGTTTTCATCCAGCACGATATCAAAATCATTTTCAATACGGTCTCCATTGACTTCAATCATATCAATCAGCACCGAAATGGTATCATTCAGACTTTTGTTCTTCCCCCGGCCGGATTCATATACGTCCTCAATGGTAACGGAGTAAGCCAATTCATTGTAAGCCAGAAGTTTTCCGTTGCAGTCGTATATATTTCCGCGCGTACCGGGAATGGTCCTCTGCTTGCGGATAGTCAGCTTGAAATTGTCCAGATACTCACCTCCGTGAACAATCTGGAGATCAAACAGCCGATAGACAAGCACCCCCGACATCGTCGCAAAAATTAGGATCAGAATGAAAATCCTGGAGGTTATCATATTCAAAACAGATTCTTTGATTGATCTAAGCAAAACTGTCTTCGCTCCTTTTTTCTCCCTCGTCCAACTTGCTTGTTATCATCCGGATAAACGGATAAAGAACAAGTGTAACTACTACGGTATATACGACTTCCGGAACCATAATTCCGGTTAAATAATACGCAAAATGGAATCTTCCACGCAAAAGAAACATCAAAACGTAATAGACAAAACCAAACAACAAATCACTGCATGTAATAAGCACAATCGGAAGTTTGATGTCCTCTTTGTAAAAAATTTGTTTGAAATTCCCGTTGATATATCCGATGTACATATAAATCAATGCATGAAAGCACAATACATCGCCAAAGAAAATGTCATAAAGCAGTCCCGAAAAAAATCCGACAACAAGACCACAGGTCTTTCCGCACATAAATCCAAAGGCTGCTGTAATGATAATCAGCAGATTCGGAGATATCCCGCCGAAAGCCAAATATTTAAACAGCGTGGACTGCAATACGAAGCATATGATAACCATAATTGTAATAAAAATGTTACGCTTCATAAATCTATTCCTCTTTCGAGTAATCCTTTTTTGTATCTAAAATAACAAGTACCTCTTCCAAATGCGAAAAATCAACCGCCGGTGTAAGGTAACCGGAGCTGGTCAAATTGTTCGCATCCGCACTGATGGTGGATATGTATCCGATCAAAATACCCGGAAGATACTTGGTACTGATGTGGGATGTTACAACCTTATCCCCTTCCTTGACCGCCGAATCACTGTTGATCAATTTAGAGAATGTAATAACACCGCGATTCATGGATTCCAGATTGCCCTGTACCATACAGGAATCTTCCGTGGAGAGTACCATAGCGCTGACATTGGAATTGTCGTCAATGATGGAAATCACCTTCGCCCAATCGCTGCCGACCTCCGTAACACGTCCGACAAGACCGCTTCCGGCCATGACATTCATATCAACCGCAATACCGTCTTTGCTTCCCTTGTTGATTACAAAGCTGTGAAACCAGTTTCCGGAATCTTTTGCAACAACACGGGCACCGATTTTTTCAAAATCTGCGTATTCCTGATCCAGTTTGTACAACTGTCGCAGACTGTTCAACTCATATTTATCCTGCTGAAGTGAATTGTTCTCGATGGTGAGCGCATCCAGCTGTTCCTGAAGCCGTTCGTTTTCCGCAAGCACATCCCTTAATGATTTCAACTCATCCGAACGGTTGGACATCCACTCTCCCACATGACTGACGCCCGACTGAAAAGGAACAACGACAGCTCCGGCAAAATTGCTGAGCGGAGCTGCAAAAAAATCTGTAAAAAATGTGATTGCCATAAAAATGACACAGATAACCGTCATAATCAGCAACAAGTATTTACTTGGAATCGTAAACTTCTGCCGTTTTCTTCTCATTATTTTCCTCCGTTACCCATACCTGCAATGGAATACGCCACGGATTTGTAATTATCATCTCTGATAATCTTTCCGAGTCCCATGGCTACACTCTCAACCGGATGTTCCGAAACATTTACTTTCAGACCGGTTCCGTTGCTGAGAAGCTGACTGAGATGACTTACCTGGCATGCACCGCCCGTAAGATAGATACCATGACGATAAATATCCGCAGCAAGCTCTGGCGGAGTTCTCTCCAAAATCACCTTAATATTGTCAATAATCGTATTGAAATGCTCTGTCAGGCAATCTACAACAAGTTTGGTCGGAATTTCCCGCTCCACCGGAAGACCGGTCACGATGTCACGTCCGTAAACAACAGCTGCTTCCCCTTTTTCTTCCAGTTCTGCCAGGGAAACCTTAACCTTTTCGGCCGTCTTTCCGCCGATGATCAGATTGTACTCTTTGCGAACCGCATTGCGGATGGCATCGTCAAATTTCTGTCCACCGACTTTAATCAGCTTACTTAACACAATTCCGCCGAGGGACAAAATCGAAATTTCCGTGGTATCGTAACCTACATCAACCACCAATACACCCTGGGAATTTTTCACATCGATATCAAGACCGAGTCCGTCTGCAATGGCTTTTTCAACAACCATGACTTTTTTTGCCTTTACATTGGCATTTTTAATCAGGTCATAGAACGCTCTCTTTTCTACCTCTGTCACATCCGTCGGAACCGCAATATAATAATCTGCCGGTTTCACCGTTCCTCCGCAAAGATCCGAAATAAAACATTTCACAAGTGTCTGCATGTTTTTGATATCCGCAATCACTCCGTTGCAAAGCGGATAAGAAATATGAATATTTGCAGGCGCTTTCTCATACATTTCAAAAGCAGCATCTCCGTATGCAAATAAATAATCTTTGTTTTCAATGGCAATTATATTTTTTTGACAAAATACGTCCTGATCACCTTTTTCATAAATTTTGATGTTACAAGTACCGAGATCGATACCATATGCACTGGAAGCCATTATAAAACTCCTTTCTCCTTTAAACTTATGTATGTATTATCCCCGATGATAATATGATCAAGCAGGGGAATTTCCATGATTTGCGATGCTTCTTTCAGCCTCTGTGTCAGCTCGATATCCGCTCTGCTCGGCTGCGGATTTCCGCTCGGATGGTTGTGCAGTAAGATAACTGCAGCTGCATTGCAGAGCAGGGCCTGTCTGAAAATTTCCCTGGCCGACATGATGGAGCTGTTCAAACAGCCGACAGACAATGTCACATCTTTTATCCGACTGTCTTTATTGTCCATATAGACTGCAACACAACATTCTTTTTCCAAATGGCGCATCTGTTCCATATATGCCTGCGCCACCTGCTTCGGATGGCGAAAACAGATATCTTCCTTTGTTTTTGAATGGGCAATGCGTTTGGAAAGCTCTGCCACGGCTTTCAATTTGACCGCTTTCACCTCGCCGATGCCTTTGATTTTCATCAGATCCTTCAGCGGTACGTGATAAAGTCCTGCAATTCCGTGTCTCATACCGCATACTTCCAGTACCCTGCACGCAAGCGTGACCGCATCCTCTCCCTTTGTCCCTGTGCGGAGAATAATGGCAAGAAGTTCTTCGTCACTTAAAGATTCCCCGCCGGATTTCAAAAACTTGTCGTAGGGAAGAAGCTGTATCTTCCCATTTTCTTTTTGTTTGTACATAGTAGTTTACCCATATGTTCTCCAGACAAACAGGATTCCCTACAAAAAACGGTAAATGATAATACCGATTATAATACCGATAATGCTCGCAACGGTAATTTTAATCGTCAGACCGAAGGTCAGAACCAATATCCCGAGATCCAATACGATCGGGGATGTCAACCCAAATGTCTGACCGTAATTCAGAAAAGAATTCGGGAACAGCGAACCGATAAATCCACCGATTACAATACCGGCAAGAATCATCAGAAAACACGCCCAATTGTTTTTTCCTCTCATTTGCATCCTCCAGATTTCTTTTGTAAAACACTAGCTATATCTTAACACACACCCAAATGTATGTATATAAAATTCGTGGTTTTTTTTTCGACTAAATATCTGTTATTGTGAGTTGCTGCGGTTTTACAATGCCGTCATTTTTCATGCTCTGAAGGGTCTTAAGCATACCGTATTTCGCATGCGGGAACGTAAGTCCTCCCTGCATATAAACCGCATACGGAGGCTTGATCGGACCGTCCGCCGAGAGCTCAATGGACGACCCCGAAACAAAGGCGCCCGCCGCCATAATTACCGGTGCGTCATACCCCGGCATGTCCCACGGCTCGGGAGTTACATGACTGTCCACAGGGGCCGCCGCCTGAATTCCCTTGCAAAACGAAATCACACCCTCCGGATTTCCGAACGTAATCGCCTGAATGATATCAAATCGCGGCTCCGACGCATCCGGAACCACCTTGTAGCCGAGTCGTTCATATATATTGGCTGCAAAAATGGCACCTTTCAGAGCCGACGCCGTGACAATCGGCGCAAGGAAAAGTCCCTGATAAAAAGCAGGAAGAACGCCGAGGGATGCTCCCACCTCTTTGCCGAGTCCCGGCGATGTCAGCCGGTAAGCAGCGTTTTCCACGCATTCCTTTTTTCCTGCAATATAACCACCGATCGGAGCAAGTCCGCCACCCGGATTTTTAATCAGTGAGCCGACCACCATGTCCGCTCCCACATCCGAAGGTTCGATTCTCTGCACAAACTCTCCGTAACAGTTATCTACCATACAAATAATTTCCGGCTTAATGTCTTTGATAAAGGAAATCAATTGACCGATTCGCTCAACAGACAGTGTTTTTCGCGGTTCGTAGCCTTTGGATCGCTGAATGGTCACCATTTTTGTCTTTTCATTGATTGCATTCCGTATGCCGTCCCAGTCGAACTCCCCGTCTTCCAGCAAATCCACCTGAGCGTAAGTCACACCGTATTCGCGCAGTGAACCTTTGGACGGGCGGATTCCGATTACTTCTTCCAGCGTATCATACGGTTTCCCGACCGGCGAGAGAAGTTCATCGCCCGGTCTCAAATTGCTCATCAGCGCCAGCGCCAGCGCATGCGTTCCGCAGGTAATCTGCGGTCTAACCAGGGCATCCTCCGTATGGAAAAGATTGGCGTATACTTCCTCCAGCGCATCGCGCCCGATGTCGTTATATCCGTATCCGTTTGTCCCGAGAAGACAGGCCTCGCTCACCCTTGCATCCTGCATGGCCTTGATAACCTTCAGCTGATTGTATTCTGCCGTCTCGTCGATTTGTTCAAACCGCTCTTTGCACTTCTCCAATATCTTTTCTCCGAATATGCGGACATCTTCATCGATATCCAGCATCCGGTAGATTTCATTTATTTCCGTCATTTTTTATTCCTCCGTAATGTGTCTCATCAAAAGCTGCTCCAGCATAAAATCAAGAATTGCATCCTCTTTGTATCCGAATAAATTTTTCTGTACCGGGGTGACATCACGTTCTCTCTTGAACCATGTGATTTGTCTTTTTGCAAAATGTCTGGTATCTCTTTTGATCAGATAAACTGCTCTTTCCAAATCAATTGTCCCCTGCAGATAATCTATGATTTCTTTATAGCCGAGTCCCTGCATCGCCGTGCTCTCACGCTTGCAGCCCATGTCCAAAAGTCCTCTGACTTCCTCCACAAGTCCGTCATCAAGCATGATATCCACCCGCTCATCAATCCGTTCATACAGCTTGGCGCGGTCATCTCCCAGCACAAAATAACAAAAATTGTAAGGAGATTCTTTTTCTCTCTGCTCTTTGTTGTGATCGGATATTTTTTGTCCGGTCTGCCTGAAATATTCAATGGCGCGGATTACCCGCTTTACATTGTTTTCGTGAATTTCATCCGCAGCCTCCGGATCTACCTCCGCAAGCATTTCGTGCAGGGCATGCGCTCCGTTTTCGGCGGCAAACCTTTCCAATTCCGCCCGAAGAGCCTCATCTTCATCGGACGACGAAAAATCAATATCATATAATACCGACTGGATATAAAACCCGGTTCCCCCGACAATCATCGGAATATTCCCGCGCTCATAGATGCCTTTCATGGCCTCTTTCGCCATCTTCTGGAAGGTGAAAACATCAAAATCTTCCGTCGGTTCCAAAACATCAATCAGATGGTGACGGACTCCGTCCATCTCCTCCTGCGTTATTTTGGCCGAGCCGATATCCATATGCTTGTAAACCTGCATAGAATCGGCGGAGATGATTTCTCCGCCAATCTTTTTTGCAAGTTCAATCGATAGCTTTGTTTTGCCGACTGCAGTCGGTCCTGTCAAAATGACCAATTTCTTTTTTTCTGTCATAGTATTACCTTTTAAACTTTTTCTCAAGCTCATATTTTGTCATGGATATGATGGTCGGTCTTCCATGCGGGCAATTAAACGGATTTTCACAGGTTAAAAGCTCTTTCATAAGTTCCTGTGCCTCCTCCATGGAAAGGGATTGGTTTCCTTTCACCGCAGCCTTGCACGACATACTTGCAATCTTGGAAAGTACTGCATCCGAATCTCCTTTTACCGGAAATTCCACCAGTTCATCCAGCACGGTCAAAAACAGCTGTCTTTCACTGAGACCGTACAAATCAACCGGAACACTTCGCACCGCATAAGCATCCTCGCCGAATTCATCCATCTCAAAACCGAGTTTCTCAAAAACATCCATATGCTGCAGCAATACATCCTTCTCTTTCATAGACAGGGTGATAACAAGCGGCGGATTCAGCGACTGCTGCAAAATCTCCTTCTCCCGGTACTGACGCATAAGCCTCTCATACATAACCTTTTCATGGGCTGCATGCTGATCCACATAGTAGATTTTTTCCGGCATAGCCAAAATCCAATACGTATCAAATATTTGTCCGATAATCCGGAAGTTTTCAATTTCCTGCTTCTCCAATGTCTCATCGTCAAAAAGTCTCATCTGCTCTACTTTTTCAACCAGAACCATATCTTTTTGTTTGATTACATTTCCGCTGGAAAGTGCCACCTGCGGAGCCTGGACATGCATATGCTTCAAAAATTCACGGTCGGTGCCGAGAACTTTTGCTTCTTTTGCCGGTTCTTTTATCGTCTCACCGTAGCTGCCCTGTTCCCGGACAAGTTCACGGCGTTTCTCCTCAAACGGCTGCGGAAGCGTTGCGGTCAGCATCTTCTGCTCCTGTTTATCCCCGCTCTGCTCCCGGGAAGCAATATCTTCCATCGGCGCCACAAAATTTTGTCCGGTCAGCGTGTCCTTTACCGCATCACGGATAAAAGAAAGCATATATCCCGGTTCGTTCATCCGGATATCCATTTTGGTCGGATGCACATTGACATCAATCCGCATCGGATCAATCTCAAAATGCAGTACAACAAACGGATATTTATGCTGCATCAAAAAGGTTTTGTATCCTTCTTCCACCGCCGAAGAAATCAGCGTACTTTTAATATATCTTTTATTCACAAAAAATGTTTCATAGCTGCGGTTGGACCGGTTCAGAATCGGTTTTCCGAGAAAACCGCTCATACGGATTCCTTCCGCCTTAGCTTCCACCTTCAGCATGGCGTCTGAAACTTCTTTTCCGTAAATCCGGTAAATTATCTCTTCCATCTTTCCGTTTCCGGAAGTGTAAAACTTCGTCTGCCCGTTCATAATGAACTGGAACGCCACATCCGGAACCGACAAAGCCATATGCTGCATAAAATCAGCAATATATCCGCCCTCCGTCGCCGGCGTCTTTAAAAATTTACGGCGCACCGGTGTGTTAAAGAAAATATTTCGCACGAGAATCGTCGTACCATCCGGTGCCCCGATTTCTTCCGGTGGCTGCGCCTCCCCGCCACTGATACAAATTCTGCGCCCGGTGAGTGCTTCCGGTGTTTTGGTAATCAGTTCCACCTGGCAGACTGCCGAGATACTCGAAAGAGCTTCACCGCGGAATCCGAGACTCATCACCGTCTCCAAATCTTCCGCCACCGCAATCTTGCTTGTAGCATGACGGAGAAATACTTTGGAAAGCTGACTTTCATCAATTCCGCTTCCGTCATCGGTAACGCGGATAAAACTGATACCGCCATCCTTGATTTCAACGGTAATATGCGTAGCGCCTGCGTCGATTGCGTTTTCCACCAGTTCTTTCACAACGGAAGCCGGTCTTTCCACCACTTCCCCCGCTGCAATCTGGTCTACTGTATTACTGTCCAGTACGTGAATTTCATTCATCACCATTACTCCATCTGTTCTTGATCATGTTTTGAAGTTTATATAACGTGTTCAGCGCATCCAGCGGTGTCAACGTCTGAATATCCACCGCGAGAAGTTCATCGATCACATCGGAATCACTTACCGTATCAAAAAGTGACATCTGGGCAAGGTCCACCTGATCGTATTTTTTTACTTTGACTTTTTCCGACTTTGCCTGTGTCTGGATACTTTGTACTTTTTCCGTCACGTCATTGTCGGAAAGCTGATCGGCAATTTCCTTTGCCCGGTCAATCACCATGTCCGGAACACCGGCAAGCTTTGCCACCTGAATACCGTAGCTGCGGTCAGCGCCGCCTTTCACGATTTTTCGCAGGAAAACAATATCATCGCCCTTTTCTTTTACGGCGATACAGTAATTGTTTACATTGTTCATCTTGCCTTCCAATTCGGTCAGTTCATGGTAATGGGTGGCAAACAATGTTTTTGCTCCGAGAAGTTTGCGGTTGCTGATATGTTCCACCACCGCCCATGCGATGGAAAGTCCGTCAAATGTCGATGTTCCGCGTCCGATTTCATCTAAAATCAAAAGGCTCTTTGATGTGGCATTTCTTAAAATATTGGCCACCTCGTTCATCTCCACCATGAAGGTCGACTGACCGCTGGCCAAATCGTCGGAGGCCCCGACTCTTGTAAAGATACGGTCCACGATACCGATTTTTGCACTCTTTGCCGGCACAAAACTTCCGATTTGCGCCATAAGAACAATCAATGCCGTCTGTCGCATATAGGTGGATTTTCCCGCCATATTCGGACCGGTGATAATGGAAATCAGATGTTTATCGCTGTCCAGATAGGTGTCGTTGGCAATAAACATATCGTTTTTGATTACTTTTTCCACCACCGGGTGACGGCCGTCCTTAATCTGGATAATTCCCTTTGTATTCAACTGCGGACGCACGTAATTGTTTCGCTCCGCTACGTATGCAAGAGAACAAAATACATCCAAAGCCGCAATTGCCTTGGCTGTTTTTTGGATGCGCTCCATGTTGGCCGACATGGCATCCCGGATCTCGCAGAACAAATCATATTCCAAACCGTAAAGCTTGTCCTCCGCATTGAGGATGGTATCCTCCATCTCCTTCAGCTTCGGCATCGTGTATCGCTCTGCATTGGTCAATGTCTGCTTGCGGATATAGTCATCGGGAACCATGTTTTTGAAAGAGTTGGTCACTTCCAGATAATATCCGAATACCTTATTATATTTTATCTTTAAATTCTTAATTCCGGTCCGTTCTCTCTCGTCATTTTCCAGCCGGGCAAGCCATGCTTTGCCGTCTGTCTTCGCCTGACGGAAATGATCGACCTCCTCGGAAAATCCCGGTTTAATGATTCCGCCTTCCTTGGAAGAAATCGGCGGTTCTTCTTCGATAGCATCTTCAATCAGTCCGCACAAATCCTCCAGACCGTCCACATCATTGCAAATATTTTGCAGCAATGTACATTTAAATTCTCCGAGCACTGTGCGGATCGGCGGAAGCATCTGCAGGGAATTGCGGAATGCGATGAGATCTCGCGGATTGGCCGTTTTATAGCTGATTTTGCCGAGAAGACGCTCCAGGTCATAAATCGGATTGAGATATTCCCGAAGTTCCTCCCGGGAAACCATATGTTCATTCAGCTCTTCAATCGCATCCTGACGCATACAAATCTCTTCTTCCTCAATCAGGGGTTGCTCAATATATTGGCGCAGGGTTCTCGCTCCCATGGCTGTTTTGGTCTTGTCCAAAACCCAGAGAAGGGAACCACGTTTCATCTTTTCACGAAGCGTCTCTGTCAGTTCCAGATTGCGTCTTGTGGAACTGTCAAGAAGCATGTACCGGCTCGCCACGTAAGGAACAAGCTTTGTAATATTGGAAAGCGCTGTTTTTTGCGTTTCATACAAATACTGAAGCACGGCTCCGGCCGCTATCTGACCGGCAAAGAAATCATCCAATCCGAGTGCTGTCATGGTACTTACATGAAAATGCTTCTGCAACAGCTCCTGACAACCGGTTTCATCAAAATACCAGGCATCCAATTTATATATGGTGATGCCGAGACGTTCCTTTAAATCGTCTACCATGTAGCCGCTCACCAAAAAATTGTCATTGCAGACAATTTCCGACGGAGAAAACTTCATAATTTCGTCCTGAAGTTTTTTTACATCCGAAACTTCCGTGACATAATAGTCACCGGTCAGCGCATCCACAACGGAAATTCCGATTTTTTCTTCCATGTATGCGATGCACATCAGATAATTGTTACGGCTTTCTTCCAGCGACTGCACATTGAGGTTGGTACCCGGCGTCACAATGCGGACAACCTCCCGCTTTACAATCCCCTTCGTAGCCTTCGGATCCTCCACCTGCTCACAGATGGCCACTTTATACCCTTTATTAACCAATCTGGTCAAATAATTATCTGCCGCGTGGTACGGTACACCGCACATCGGTGCACGTTCTTCCTGCCCGCAGCTTTTACCGGTCAGTGTGATTTCCAGTTCCTTGGATGCAACAAGTGCATCCTCATAAAACATCTCGTAAAAGTCACCCAGACGATAAAACAAAATACAGTCTTTGTACTGCTCTTTTGTTTCCAGATACTGTTTCATCATCGGTGTTAATTCTGCCATTTTATGCCTCACTTCTTGTTATTTTCCTACTTAATCGATAACATGACCGATATAGTAAAATCCATGACATTCATCCAGATGTACCTTCTGCAGGGTTCCGATCATAGAGCAGTCTCCCTTTAAATGAACGATGGTATTATTCGACATTCTTCCGGTAACCAGCGTGTCGTCCTGATCATTCATATCTTCAATCAACACGGTTACATCTTGATTCAGGAAAGAAACGGTACGGTTTTTCGATGTCTGCTGTACCGTTTCCAACACACGGTTAAAATTGCGCTTTACCACATCCTCCGGCACTTGATTCTCCATAGCTGCAGCCGGAGTACCGGTACGTTTGGAATAAATAAACGTAAATGCATTGTCGTATCCGACTTTTTTGATGACATCGATGGTGTCATCCACATCTGCATCCGTCTCTCCCGGAAAACCGACAATGATATCCGTCGTCAGGGAAATATCCGGGATTTCCCTTCGGATTTTGAGTGCCAGATCAATATACTGCTCCTTTGTATATCTGCGGTTCATCTGTTCAAGAATCCGCGTGGAACCTGACTGAAGCGGCAAATGCAAGTGTCTGCAAATCTTTTTGGAATCGCGCATAACCGCAATCAGTTCGTCGGAAAGATCCTTCGGATGCGACGTCATAAAACGGATGCGCTCCAGTCCTTCAATCTGTTCAATTCTCTGCAAAAGCTGTGCAAAAGAAATCGGCTCATCCAAATTTTTGCCGTAAGAGTTTACATTCTGTCCAAGCAACATAATCTCAATGACGCCGTCCGCCACAAGCATCTCAATCTCACGGATAATATCCTCCGGATTACGGCTTCTTTCACGGCCGCGCACATACGGGACAATACAATAGCTACAGAAATTATTGCACCCAAACATAATGTTGATGCCGGATTTAAACGGATACTTGCGGACAATCGGCAGATCCTCCACAATCTGGTCCGTATCTTTCCAGATATCGATGAGCATGTCGTCACTTTCCAGCATGTTTGCAACAAGCTCGGCAAATTTAAATATATTGTGTGTTCCGAAAATAAGATCGACAAAACGATAACTTTTTTTCATTTTCTCAATCACACTCTGCTCCTGCATCATGCAACCACAGATTCCGATGCGCATATCCGGATTTTTCTTTTTGTAATTTTTGAGTACGCCCAGTCTTCCGTACACACGCTGATTGGCATTGTCACGCACGGTACACGTGTTGAAAATGACAAAGTCCGAATTTTCATCTTCCCCGTTATCGATATATCCTATCTCTTCCAAAATCCCCGCCAGTTTTTCGGAATCTCTCGCATTCATTTGACAGCCGAACGTAACCACACAAAAGGTCGGTTTCCGGCCGAGTTTTTTCGTCAGCTCAGACACCGTCTTTTTGGCTTTTGCCATGTAAAAATACTGTCTCTCCGGCTCTGTGTCCGGCGGACTCATCGCAAGATCAAACTGCTTCATCTTTAATTCCAAGTCATCTTTTTTTATCATGTCAAACCTCTTTTATGCTCTGATTTGTCCGTCTCCGACAATGGTATATTTGTAAGAATTCAGTTCTCTGAGTCCCATCGGACCTCTTGCATGAAGTTTCTGCGTGCTGATACCGATCTCTGCACCGAATCCAAACTCAAATCCGTCGGTAAACCGTGTGGAAACATTGACATAAACACAGGCGGCATCCACCTGTTTTTTAAATTTTTCCGCCGCTTCTGCATTTTCGGTAATGATACATTCCGAATGGCCGGTATTGTAACGGTTAATATGGGCAACGGCTTCCTCGACACCGGAAACAGTTTTTACCGAGATAATATAATCGAGATACTCTGTTCCGAAATCTTCCTCCGTAGCCAAAGTCACATCCGTAAGAACCTCTCTTGCACTTTCGTCTGCACGGATTTCCACATCTTTTTCGGCAAGTTTTGCTGCCAGCAGCGGAAGGAATTCTCTCTTGATATCCTCATGTACAACCAAAGATTCACAGGCATTGCAGACACCGATTCGCTGTGTTTTCGCATTGTAAATAATATTCAGCGCCTTCTGCATATCCGCATCTTTATCCACGTAAATATGGCAGTTTCCGGTTCCCGTTTCAATTACCGGGATGGTTGCATTTTCCACCACCGCACGGATCAGCCCCGCTCCGCCTCTCGGAATCAGCACATCGACATATTCCTTCATTTTCATAAATTCTGCCGTCACGCTGCGGTCGGTAGCTTCAATCAGCTGAATCATATCCGGATTGTATCCGTTTTCCAGCAGCGTTCTGCGGATACTGTCCGTAATCGCCTTATTGGAATAAAGACAGTCGGAACCGCCTTTTAAAATCACTGCATTTCCGGATTTAAAACACAAACCGAAAGCATCCGGCGTCACATTCGGCCGTGATTCATAAATAATACCGATAACACCCATCGGCACACTGACCTTTTCTATTTTCATTCCGTTCGGACGTTCAAAGGTTTCCAGCACAGTTCCTACCGGGTCAGGAAGAGAAGCCACCTGTCTCAGGCCTTCTGCAATCGCTTCCATTCTCGGCTGTGTCAAAAGCAAACGGTCAAGCAGTCCCGGATGCATATTGTTTTTTCTTCCGTTCTCCATATCGATGGCATTCTGCGCGATGATTTTATCTGCATCCGCAAGCAGCGCATCCGCAATTTTATGTAACAATGAATTTTTTACCTCTGTACTTAACAGTGCAGCTTCATATTTTGCTTCTTTTGCTCTTCTTCCAAGCTCTCTCAATTCCATAACATTTCTCTCTTTCTCAGATCCGGATAATCTCCTTCTCCGTCACAATACAATTTACTTTTATATCGGTGTTCTCCGCGGGAATTCTTCCGTTTTCCACAATCTGAACAGAAAAAGCCGGTGCAGCCATAGCTCCGAAAAATCCTTTGGAAAGAAAACGGTCATAAAACCCTTTTCCGTACCCGATGCGATTTCCTTCCCTGTCAAATGCAGATCCGGGAAGAATCATAAAATCATTGTCCGTCGGGATAAACTTACGCTCCGGCGCCGGAAGTGGCTCCCGGATTCCTTTATAGCCTTTTGTCAGCTGCGAAACGTCATCCACACGGTAAAACTCCATCTCCTCGCCGGTAACAAGCGGACAAAATACATCCCGTCCCTCTTCCATACACACCTGCATCAGTGGCATGATGTCCACCTCGGAACCGTAGGGCACAAAAAACAGAATCTGCCTTGCTTTGCCGTACGCCGGAAGTCCGGAAAGACGTTCGCAAATGGCAGCACTCATTTTTTGATGACAATCCGGCGCAAGTGCATCCCGGACCATAAGGATTTCTTTTCTAATTTGCTTCTTTGTTTCCATACTTTTCACCGAGATTGGTAATCGTGCCATCCTCATTCTGAATATCAATATTGTTGAGCTGACTGCGGAAATTAGCACGCACATCCGCAATATATTCCTCGCGAAGACGTTTCTGCTCTTTTTTTTCTTCCTCCGTCAGACCTTCCGCCTGGGATTTGTGATACAATTCATTAATTCTGTCAATTCTGGACTTTTCCATAGCTACTCCTTATTTGTGCATATTTTCCACGTAAGTGATCAAATCAAAATCTTCATCCTTATGTGCTTTAAACAATGTTCCGTGTTCACGCCCGTCCATAATGCGATGCAAAATACGGATATCGGACGCATTGGCAATGACCATATCCGCTCCGGAACAGGTTGCAATTTTCGCTGCGGAAAGTTTTGTGTTCATACCGCCGGTTCCGACGTTACTTCCCGTACTCTCTTTTCCCATTCCCATAATATTTTCATCGAGCTGATCCACCACACTGATAAACTCCGCATTCGGATTTTTATTCGGGTCGTCCGTATACAATCCGTTGATGTCAGACATCAAAATCAAAAGATCCGCCTCCACAAGAGAAGCAACAATCGCCGAAAGCGTGTCGTTGTCACCAAACTCAATCTCATAGGTCGCAACCGTGTCATTTTCGTTGACAACCGGAATTACTCCGAGTTTCAACAACTCATTAAATGTATTCTTTGCGTTGAAACGGTTCAAATCATCCACGATGGTGTTTTTTGTCATCAGAATCTGCGCAGCTACCTGATTGTACTCCGCAAATATCTTTTGATAGGTCATCATGAGTCTCGCCTGGCCAATGGCCGCACAGGCCTGTTTCACTGCAATCGGATTGTCCTTTTTATCAATATGTACCGCTTTCTTTCCCGCTGCAATCGCTCCGCTGGTCACAAGAATTACATCTTTTCCCTGATTGCGCAGATTGCAAAGTTCACGCACAAGAACCTCCAATTTGATATAGTCCAAATCTCCGGTTTCCGCATGCTGAAGCGAGGAAGAACCTATCTTCACTACAATTCTCTGTTTGTCTTTTAAAAATTCTCTCGGATTCATGTTCTAATCTTCTTTCTGTTCTTTTTTCATCGTATATTTTGCGGCGATTTTCTCCGCGACCAGAAGTCCGTCCATAGCTGCCGAGGTAATTCCCCCTGCATAACCGGCGCCTTCTCCGCACGGA
>JAFTWX010000080.1 GCA_017465095.1 Lachnospiraceae bacterium
ACGCAGATTGCAGTTGCCCTGCTGAATAATACCGGACACTCTCTGTATCACGCTTTCCAATTCTCTTTTTGTCTTACCAAAGCAGGTAATAAGGAATGTTGCGTTAATCATCTTCTGATTACTGTTGTTTAAGTCCTCCAAAAGAGCCAGCGTGTCACGCTCATAAGCGGAAATATCCGGTGGCATGATGTCCATATCATAGCCATTTCTGACCGCTTTTTTCTGCTCGTCAATCTTCATCTTCTGAATGTTGGATAACGAGCCTTTCAGATTTTTCATTGCCTTTACCGGGTCAACAGTCTGCAAGTGCATGGTAATACTGATGTTTTCATCCACAGCAAGCAGTTTCTTCATCAGCTCATCCGTAAACCGTGGAGCAATCATGTTCAGATATGCCACACTGCCATACATATTGCCGACCTTGAAACGGTTCGGGTTGCGGAAATCAAATCCCGGTGGAGCAATATAGTCTTTCACGGAACCGCCGGACTCTGCCATATCCTTGTATGAAAAGTGGAATGGCTCCATGCTGTCCTGATTGAAATATTCATGCAACACCCGCAGACGTTCCTTTCCATCCATCGGCTTCACAGGCGTTCCTAAATTACGCAAATTCTTGATTACACCGTTTTCAATGGCTCCGAGCTTTGCACTCGCTTCCTTAAAACCTTTTGCTTCCACACCAAACAAAAGATACTTGGACTTCACAATACCGTTATTTCCCTTTGCCATCTGATGTTTTAACATCTCGGAAAATTCCTCTCGAATATCATCAAAGGCATCGTGTTGCATCGGTATTTCAATCTGCTCCATGAGTATCCTTTCGTTTACCCTGCGATTAAATAAAAAGAGCTGGAATTTTACTCCCGGCTCAAAGAAATTGATACACTCACTATATAATTGTAAAACCTCCGCTTTTTCTTCATCGTTCAACAGGTCATAGTTAATATCAAAAAATTCCACCATCTTTGTGTAGTAGGTGGGTGTGACCTGACAAACACCATTCTTATACATTCTCTGAAAAGTAATGGTTTTCTGTGCGGTGGTAGGTACTTCTTTTTTCTTACCGTTCCCGGATAAGATATGGCGAAGTTCAGCCATTCGCTTTTTCTCCTGCATGGTAAGTCCGCCCGTCTTTTTCCCTGTTGGGGACGGTTTGACTGCCGCTTTCTTACCTTGCTTTTTCTTTACACTCAAGATAATATAACTCCTTCCTTAGTTTTTCTCGTTCCTCCAATTCCCGGAATAAATTCTCCGACTTATAGGGTCTGATGCCCGGTGTCAAAAACTTCTGCCTTATCATAAAAAACAACAGCTTCTCTGCCGGAAATCCGTCTTTCTCATACATCGCAAAAAAGAAAAATGGCAGCATGAGAACCACCATTCCGAGTGCCGCAACTTCCATTCCTAAAACGCCTTTGGTAAACAGATAAAACGGTATTCCCGTAAGTCCGGCTCCACTAAAGCAGATTAACTGTCGTTTTGTCAGATTGGCTATCACTTTCGTTTTTATACCGGACAAATCTTTCGGTACTGCCACTGATATAGCCATATACAACTCCTTTCCGCAAACTGTACCTGTCTGCTAATGTGCATTGATAACTGATTTTGCAAGTCCGCCCGTCTTAAAGATCGAAAAGCACAGGATTACCGTATAAGC
>JAFTWX010000081.1 GCA_017465095.1 Lachnospiraceae bacterium
TAATATATTATATTATATTAAAGTCTGCCGAAAGGAGCTCGCATATGTCCGAGAAAAATTACATAGAAGAAATCGGCGAAATATGGGAAATGGTAAAGGATTCCTTCAGGGAAACCCTGACCGAGACCACGATCAATCTGTGGTTTGCGGATATCAAGATCCTGTCCTTCGAGAATGATACCATTACCATGGGCATTGCGTCGGAGCTGAAATTCAACATCATCCAGGATAAATATATCTCGGATATCGAATCCAAATTTTCCTCGCTTTTGGGATTTGACATTCACGTTCACCTCACCTTTACCGGCTCTGCCGTGGCGGCGGACAGGGTTCAGACACCTGCTCCCGAGCCCAAAAAAGAGGAGCCCAGGATCAAGGAAACGCCGAATTACAATTTTGAGTACACCTTTGAGAACTTCATCATCGGCAGCACCAATAAGTTCGCCCAGGCGGCTTGTGTGGCGGTTGCAAACAATCCCGCAACCAATTACAATCCTCTTTTCATTTACGGAAACAGCGGTCTCGGTAAGACCCACCTGCTTTACGCAACCATCAATCGCCTCAAGCAGAACAATCCCAATATCAAGATCATTTACACCAAGGGCGAGGATTTTACCAACCAGATGATCGCCTGCCTTGCCAACAAGACCATGGAGGATTTCAGAGACAAATACCGCACCTGCGACGTTCTCCTCATCGACGATATCCAGTTCATCGCGGGTAAGGTCTCCACACAGGAGGAGTTCTTCCATACCTTCAACGCCCTGTTTGAGGATAAAAAACAGATCATTCTCACCTCCGACCGTCCCCCCAGAGATATCAAGACCCTGGAGGACCGTCTCAAATCTCGATTTGAGTGGGGACTGATCGCCGATATCGAGCCTCCGGATCTGGAGCTGAGGATCGCCATCATCAAGAACAAGGCGGAGCAGGTCAACGTTCATATTCCCGACGACGTGCTGACCTTCCTGGGAGAAAATCTCAGATCCAATATCCGTCAGATCGAAGGTGCTATTAAAAAGCTGGGAGCCTTGAGCTTCCTTTCGGGAAAGGATATCAATATGAACCTTGCCCATGAATGTATTTCCGAGCTGTTGGGAGGCGCCGAGCCGGTGAATATCACCGTGGATAAGATCTTTACGGCGGTCTTCCGCAAGTACGGAATTTCCAAGGAGGATCTCATTAGTCCCAAGAGAAATAAAGAAATCGCAAACGCTCGTCACGTTGCCATCTTCCTGATCCGGGAAATGACCGAAATGTCCTTCCCGAACATTTCCAAGGTTTTCAACCGTGATCACGCCACCATCATGTCCTCTTACAACAAGGCGCTTTCCATGTTCCAGCTGGATCCCATGTTTACCCTTGAGATCAATGACATGAAAAAGGAAATTACAGGTCAATCCTAACAATCCACAGCTTTTTGGCGGTTTTCCACAAACTTTTCCACACCTGTGGAAAACCCATGGGAAAAGCAACTTCAAGATCAAAAATTTTCCACAGAGCAGAGAACAAAAATCCTTTTGATAAAAGAACATGACCTTGTGGATTCCAAAATTTTGGGATCTGTTGAAAACTCTGTGATTTTCCCGTCAAAAACCAAAAAAAATGATTTTAAACAGGGAAAGATCAAAAATTTACTGTGGAAAAAAATGTGGAGAATCGGAAAAAACCGAATTTCAGGTCAGAATCGGATTTTGAGCGATTCAAATTTCAAGGTCGGATGAAAAATCCACAATCCGTCCACAAAAAAGAAGCGACTTTTCCACCCTGCATCAATGATTTTCGAATTCAAATAATCTAAGCGGTAAAAAGAGATTTTTACTTTTCCACACATTCCGCAGCCCCTAATACTACGACTACGACAAATATATATTTATTTCTTTATTTATTTTGTTCGTAATCAGGGAGGGGGAGATCAAAACCCACGTGTCACCCTGAGCGGAGCGACGATGGGGTACACGAACGTAACCCGATAACGAGTTTTCCTCCGTA
>JAFTWX010000082.1 GCA_017465095.1 Lachnospiraceae bacterium
CGTTTAAGGCAATGGTTGTTTCCGTCTTTATTCGTTCTAACATTCCCTGTTCCATGTAAACTTCACTTCCGAGCAAAATCGTCATGTCAGGCATATTCTCTTCTACATATACTTTTGTCTTTTTGTATGCTTTTTGCACTCTCTCAATTTTTCCGTCATGCGAATGAAGAGAGAAATGCGGAGTCGCAATCACCATTCGGACTCCTTGCTCATATAACGCAGACAATATCTGCTTTGTCACTTCCATATCTGCCGCTCCGTCATCTACACCGGGCAGAACATGGCAATGAATGTCATATTTTTTCATGTTTTTACCTTATAAAAAGGGCGATCAAGGGATCGCCCTTTTTGGAGATATTCATTTCATCAAATTAATTCTTCTCTACTGTGAATCCCTTGACTACTTCTTTGTTAGAATCATAAATTGTTTTGTAAAGTTCTAATAATTTAGACTGATCTCCGTCTAAGTAAAGATTTCCGTCAATCACATAAGCTTTGAGATCCATAGTACCGAATTTGAATGTTACTTCTTTGTTTGCAAGGCTGATATCGGAAACTGTAGCACCACCGATTGCGAAAGAACCGTTAAATGCAACTTTTGCATCTGCTTTCACTGCGCCGGCAAGCTTAAGCGCATCCTCAATTGTAAGAGAAGATTTGATGGTTACATCTTTCTTTTCGCCGGATACAGGAATCTTTGCAAGATCAGCTTCGCTTACAACACCATTCACAACTTCTGCTGTCTTTCCGTTTACTTCGAGTGTATAAGTACCGCCTACAACTTTTGCGAACTCAGCTACAGCCTTTGAAAGGTCTTTCTGGTCTTTCCATGAAAGTGTTCCCTTAAGTGTAACTTCTTTTGCTTTTGTATCTGCAAATTCTACTTTTGTTCTGTATTTCCAGTCTTCTACCGTAACTTTGATAACCTGTGCTTTTGCAGAACCTTTCTTAGGAGCTACTGCGATTTCTGCTTCACCGGCAGCAACAGCTGTGATAGTAACCTCACCCTTTTTGCTTACGGAAACAGTAGCAACCTTCTTGTCGCTTGTGGAAGCTTTGATAGCTTTGCTTACACCCTTTACTGTCTTAACGGTTGGTGTGAAGCTCTTTGTCTCACCCGGCTTCAATGTAGCAGTTGAATCTGTGTTAAGCTTCATGGACTTAACACCTTTTTTCACTGTTAATTTGATCTTATATGTCTTTTTACTGTTTGCTTTAGACTTGATTGTGATAACAGCTTTACCTGCTTTCTTCGCTGTGATTACACCCTTGCTGTTAACAGTTGCCACACTCTTGTTGTTTGATGAGTATGTAACTTTACCAATGTTCTTTTTGAACTTTTTGTTCATTTTCTGATTCTTAACAGTTACTTTCACCTGTGTCTGAATCTTCACTTTTTTGTTACCTGTAAGGTAAACAGTTACATTTTGCTTAGCTTTTGTGGCACCGTCGACAGTAGCAGAGATGCTCTTTACAGAAGCCTTTTTGTTCGTCTTTCCTGTCATAACAACTTCTACGTTAGATTTTTTTGCTGCAGCTTCTGCATTTACAGTCATAATTCCACTCATGGAAACCATGGTTGTGAAAGCAATTGCAACAGCCAATGCTCTGGTTACAATCTTTTTCATGGTATATCCTCCCTATTTTTTTGATCATTTCAGATCAATTACACTTTTTATCGTAAATATCTTAGCATATAAAAACTGTAATTTCAATACATCAGTTATAATTTTTGTAATTTTCACTAATTTGCTGTTTTTACAAATATAATAAATGTAACCGAGGGGATACTTTTACTGCGACCACTTATTTTTACGAATTATTTTTCAAGGAGTATGCCCATGACAACAGGCGAAAGAATCGTTTTTTTACGCGAAGAACGTGGAATCAGTCAGAAGGAATTAGCTGCACTATTACATATTACTGCGGCTACCCTGTCTCGCTATGAAAATGATATTTATCAACCGAAATTGGAATTTCTCTGTCAAATGTGCAAAGTTTTGAATACGACTTCCGATTTTCTTCTTGGTTTCAGTTTGCAATACGAACCACAACACAGCCCAAAATCCGAAGACATATCACTTACCGCAGATGAAAAAAAATTGCTGAACATTTATCACAATTTGTCGGCAGAAAATAAAATCCGGACAGAGGAGCGGATGCTTGCACTTTTAGAAATGCAGACATAAAAATCGGGGAAGGTGCCATACCTTCCCCGGTCTTTTTGTAATAAATTATTTTCCGCAATATCCTTCCCCGAACATGATGTCATACTGCAGCAATTTATAATTCTCTTGTTCTGCCGCGAATGTCTCATCCGGGAATATATAGGAAACCACGGGATGTCTTTTTTGCAAATCATATAAGTAATTGTAAAATCCGCTTTTTTCAATGCCTGCATATTCTACTACCAACGCCGGAATATAATTGATGCTGATGCGCTCTGCCGGCAGCTCTATTTCACCGAAATTGGAATAGGCATAACATGCAGTCGCATATTTCTCCGCGTAGTCCGCATTTGCCCCGATGACATCCAGCGCTTCCAGCGGAGGACGGTGATCTCCGAACATGACAATCACGGTCGGGCGCTCACGCTGCTCCACATATGCAATCAGCTCCGCAAAAAACTCATCGGTCCGCTTGACGCTCTGAATGTAATTCGTCAGTTCCTTCTCCGCGCTGTCGGAAAGTGCGTCGCACTCAGCCTCAATATCGGTCTCCGCGTATTTGTCCATATACGGGGTATGGCTTTCAATGGTGATTCCCCAAATAAACTTCGGCGTGTCCGGATCGGTCTCCAGTTCCTGTTTCAAAAGCTTCATAAAATGGACATTGGTCAGATACTTGTCTTCGTTTCTGTCTTCCGGCTCCAAGTCTTCTCCGTAAGTATCGGAGGAAATGTATTTATCAAACCCCATTCCCGTATAGGCATTGGTTCTGTTATAGTAGTTTGGCACATTTTGATGAATGGCGCAGCTTGTGTAGCCGTTTCTCTCAAACTCGTTTACGACTGAATACCTCTCTTTGGCGTCGCTTCCCCAGAAGGTAAGATATTCCACGGTTCCGTTCGGATAAAAGCTTCCGGAAAGCCCCATGAGCGCTTCAAACTCCGCTCTCGCAGTCAAACCGCCGTAAACCGTTGTAAGGGCTGTGGAAATCTGATAGCGGTCCAGCGTCGGATTCGGGTCTTCCGAATAGGTAACCCCGTATTTTTCCAACTCATCCACGTCAAAGACAGATTCCAGCATAAGGTAGATGACATCCGGCTTTATTTCTTTATTTTCAGACACTCCGTCGCCGCCCTCTTCTCCATTTGCCGAAGCTGCCGAGAGAATGGCCTTTATTGTTTCTTCCGAATAGTTTTCCGGTTCTTCCGGAAAGACATCTTTCGTCCGCATACTGTAATAATAGAAGTAAGGAACGTATCCCTGCTTTTTCAGGCGGGCAGATTCCGCTCCCCATGTATACTGGGAATAAATCCACCACTCACTGTACACATTATGGTACAGACTCGAAAATACCCAGAGAAGCAGCATTGCTCCGAACACGAAAGACGCTCCGTTTGTCGCCGGACGCAAAAACTCCAGTATCTGCCTTCTGAATTTCCAAAGGCAAAATACGCAGACAAGGAAACAAACTGCCATAACTGTCACCGTGACCGGATTCAGGTAATTCTTCGCCACATCCACAGCCTCGGTAAACGCCAGAAAATCCAGCGGCTTAAACACCGACTGGTGATAAATCATCTCAATCAGATTTCCCACCTGGAAAACCAAATACACAATCGTGTACATGACCAGCGCAATTCCTTTTCCCAGCACGCCACGCAAAAGCATGAAAAATCCCGTCAATGCCAGGGTTGTAATCATGCACTGGTGCTGTGACCAGTAATGAAATGTTTTTTCAAATGCCTCTGAAAACGTGTACTCATAGGAAAATATGCAGGCAGAAAACTGGAACACAGAAACGGTTCCAAACACCCACAAAAATGCCGTACTATCTTTCCCGTTCCACAGGCAATAGCACAAAAACAACACTGCACAAACAACCGCAACCAAATAAAGCATCGCATCCGGCGCAAATGTCGCAAACACTTTTCCGCCAAAGGAACTTCCGTACACTGTTTCTGCAAAAACGGTAACCGCCACACAGGTTGCCACCGGCTTACGTTTTTCAGACGCACAAAAGACAAGCCTTGCAATGACCGAAAGCAGCAAAATTCCAAGCAAAAGGGCTGTCTGCATCCGGAAACCGAGATGTCCCGCGTAGGCGTTTTGCTCAAGCAGGCACAACACTGTAAAATAAGCAATCTGTCCGGCCGTGACCGCAGTCTTCTTTTTATCCCCAAAGCAGATTGTTTTTATCCGCTCCCGGAAAGCAACCACGGCAAGTCCCGCCAAAAACAGATAGAGCACAAATAGCGCGATAGTATTGTTTTTTGAAAAGCTCTTTTGGATATCCCTCATGGCATCCGGAGAAAAAACAAATTGCGGATCTTCCCCTTCGCAAAGGAATGCCAACCCCTGTTCGTCGCAGGAGAGAACCGTCACACCGTTTACCGGAAGCAGCACCTCACCGAGCTGCTCTGCCGAATACTTTTCCGCCAGCCCGTCGTAGGCGTAAACAACAACTTCCTTTACGGTAATCGCATCCGCACACGGCGCATCTACCGGGTCAAAACGAAGCCCTCCGATATTGCTGTATTCTTTTTTCAGTTTGAACGTTACCGCTGTTTTCTTTATCCTTCTTTGTACTTTTTGGGAATCGTTAAATCCTTTTCCGTTATCCACGTAGAGAACGGATTTATACGAACTGTTCGCCTTGGCGTACTTTACACGAATCTTTATATCAGTAGAAAGTGGCAATAACATGATAATTATTGCCACTAAAACTCCTATCATTCCCATCGAAAGATATTTCAAGGAACTCTTCTTCATTTTTTCTCCTTAGTGATGGAACAGACGAATGCCTGTGAAGCACATCGCCATATTGTATTTATTACATGTATCAATCACATTGTCGTCACGCACGGAACCGCCCGGCTGTGCGATATATTTTACACCGCTCTTATGCGCTCTTTCGATGTTGTCACCGAATGGGAAGAACGCATCGGAACCGAGAGCTACGTCTGTCATCTGATCAAGCCATGCTCTCTTTTCTTCTCTTGTGAATACTGCAGGTTTTTCTTTGAAGAATTTCTGCCATTCACCCTCTGCAAGCACATCCATGTAATCCTCACCGATATAAAGATCGATGGTGTTATCTCTGTCTGCTCTGCGGATATTGTCCACAAACGGAAGGTTCATAACCTGCGGAGACTGACGAAGGAACCAGTTGTCTGCCTTGGATCCTGCAAGTCTGGTACAGTGGATACGGGACTGCTGCCCTGCACCGATACCGATGGCCTGTCCGCCTTTTGCAAAACATACGGAGTTGGACTGTGTATATTTGAGCGTAATCAGCGCAATCGCAAGGTCGATCTTTGCCGATTCCGGAATCTCTTTATTTTCTGTCACGAGATTGGAAAGAAGCTCATCGTCAATCTTGAGCTCATTTCTTCCCTGTTCAAAATTGATACCGTAAACCTGTTTGGTCTCAATCTCAGCCGGAACATAGTTTTCATCAATCTGGATTACATTGTAGTTACCGTTCTTTTTCTCTTTTAAGATAGCGAGGGCTTCCTCTGTATAACCCGGTGCAATGACACCGTCGGAAACCTCTCTTTTGATAATGCGTGCAGTATAGGCGTCGCACACATCGGAAAGAGAAATGAAATCACCGAAAGATGACATACGATCCGCACCTCTCGCTCTTGCATATGCACAAGCGAGCGGAGAAAGCTCTCCGAGATCATCCACCCAGTAAATTTTAGCTTCTACATCCGAAAGCGGAAGACCTACCGCTGCACCTGCAGGGGACACATGTTTGAAAGATGTCGCAGCCGGAAGTCCGGTAACTTTTTTCAGCTCTTTTACAAGCTGCCATCCGTTAAAAGCATCCAGGAAGTTGATGTATCCCGGTTTGCCGTTAAGTACCGTAATCGGCAAATCTTTTCCGTCTTCCATGTAAATTCTGGAAGGCTTCTGATTTGGATTACAACCATATTTCAATTCTAATTCATTCATCGTTTTTCCTCCGTATCCGGGGCAGCGCCCGCGGTCATTTATTTATTCTTGTTTACAATCTTTGTCTCGTACTCGCCGGTAGCGATATCAATATAACGGACAAAAAGAGAAACTTTGTTTTCTTCGTTTAAGCTGTTCCACAAAAGCTCGGTAAAGCTGTCCATATCGTCCGGAATGGAAATAAGCTCCGGTTCTCCCTCAAAGCTCGGAAGCGGATTGCCGTCACCCATGTAGGTGTGGATAAAATGACCTTCTCCTGCCACCGGATTTTCGTAAGCAAATGTGTATCTGTTACATGCAGCCGGATTTCCGTTATTGCTCTTCAAGATAGACATCGCATAATTGTATGTACCGTTTTCCACGTGCATAACACCGGAAATACGAGGTGTGTAGTTCGGTGCATCCGGTTCGAATTCTCTGGTGCGCAGCGCCTGCTCAAATGTCTGCTGCTTGTCCATCAGTTCATAAATCGTATCAGTCTGGTCACCGTTTGTCACAATCGTCTTATTTCCGAGCACACGTACCGGTGCGTAGATAATCAGACTCGGATCGCTCAGTTTTGACGGGTCAAACGCCTGTGTGCGGATTCCCTGTCCGTCCTCAACGAATACACGGTTACGGCTGTTCTCGCTTCTTCCCATAATGAAGTAAGCAGTCACCGCATACTTGCCGTTTGCGCTCTTTCCGATAATGATTCCGCGTCCCGGATATGCATTATTGCGAAGTTCTTTTTCGATTTCTCTCATCTGCATGTTTGTATCCTCCTGATAAAAAAATCACTCTTTTACTAATATAGCACAATTTTCCCATGGCGTATATGAACTTATTGCGCAAAAAGTAAAAAAATTCTATAATCAATTTAGGAAAAATTTACAAAAGGAAGGAACTTTCAAATGACAAAAAAAGAGTTAGCAATTGCATTACATGACAAAAAATACAACTGTGCCCAGGCGGTCGCCTGCGCCTTCGCCGACGAGGTAGACATGGATAAAGAGGCCATCTTCTGCATGATGGAAGGCTTCGGTCTCGGCATGGGCGGAATGCAGGGTACCTGCGGCGCCATCTCCGGTGCAGTAGCACTTGCCGGACTGAAAAACAGCGACGGCAATCTGGACGACCCGAAGACAAAGGCTGCCACCTATCAGCTTTCCAAAGAAATTGTGGCTAAATTCGAAGCCAAAAACAAGGGATCCCTGTGCAAAGATTTGAAGGGTGTTGAAACAGGCGCTCCTCTCCGCTCCTGCCCGGACTGTATTATGGATGCAGTCGAAATCGTGGAGGAAGTCCTCGGATTATAGACTGCATTGCCGTTTGAAGGAGATTGAAAATGGGAACTGCATTGTATGCGTGGCTTGTCCCGCATTTTCCGTTAATTTTATATTATATCTATGCGTTTATCTCCGGCAATCCGATCGGAAACGATCCCGTACCTTTGTCCGGCGGAACGCGCGTGCTTTTGATTACGCTCGCCGCTTTGATGATCGGGTATCACTTTTATTCTACGATACGATTGCACATCTGGCCTCTTCACCATAAAAATGAAAGCGGGAGCTTCCGTGTCGGCGTGCAGTACGGCGGACTGTTTTTGATCCGCATTGGGATATGGGGCTTTTGGATTCAGCTGCTTCACTATTTATTTTTCTATGTGTTTCCGCCGCAGCCGGTAGAGCAGTTTATTTTCGCTCTGCGCAGCGCAACGCACACGAATGGTACGATGCTGCTGGCCTCCGACATAATTTACACCGTCATTTTCTTATTTTTATTTCTTCTGAATGGTTGTGTCAGGATAATTTTGTGCTGTCACAGACTCGGCATCGTGAAACGCGTGCTCATCTGTCTGAACATATGGATTCCGGTAGTAAATCTGTTTCTGATTCACTATCTGGCAAGAGCTGCCAAGGACGAATATGCCATCTATACAGCGCGAAACCAGAGTGCACAGATAAGACAGGCTTCCCTGGAATGCCGGACCGGATATCCACTGATTATGGTACACGGAATCGGCTTCCGCGACCTGAAATATTTCAACTACTGGGGCCGCGCTCCGCGCTATCTGCTGCGAAACGGTGCCACCATCTATTACGGACACCAAAAAGCCTGGGGAACCATCGAAGAAAACGCTGCTGCCATTGCGCAGACCATTGACCGGGCCCTCGAGGAGACAGGTGCAAAAAAGGTCAATATTATCGCACACTCCAAAGGCGGACTGGACTCCCGCTATTTGATTACACACATGAACTATGCGGATAAAGTGGCTTCTTTGACCACCATGTCAACTCCGCACCACGGTTCGGAGCTTCTGGACCTTTTAAACCAACTCCCAAAACCGGTATTTCGCAAACTGGCGCAGATTTTGGACCGCTCCTTTGAAACATTCGGGGACGATCATCCGGACAGCTATGCTTCTGCCCAGCAGTTGTCTCCGGCTTACTGTAAGGAATTTAACGAGCGCACGCCGGACGCAGAGAATGTCCTGTATCAGAGCTACGCTTCCGTCATGCGTTTCAGTTTCAGTGACTCGCTTCTGTTTTTCCCGCATCTTTTGCTTTGGCTTAAGACAGGCGAACGAAACGACGGTCTTGTGACCGAATCCTCCGCCCGATGGGGCAACTATCTCGGAACACTGAAAAGCAAAAGCCTGCGCGGTATTTCCCACGGGGATATGATTGATTTGAAACGGGAAGATATCAAAGGATTTGACAGTATCGAAATATATCAAAGCATTGTGCAAAATTTGAAACAACGAGGATTCTAGAAAGGAGCATCTATGGATTCAAGAAAATGGGGAGTAAAGTGTTTGAGCAAGGCAGGATGTTACTATATCTTGTTCGGCGCAATTTTGGGCGCTGTCTTTGCAGTCATATCGTTCTTTGTTAAATTCGGCGAGATAAACCAAAATTCACTGACCCTTCTCTGCTTCTTCCTCAGCATGGGACTTTTTTTAGGATTCTATATTGCAATCAGTCAATTTGAAGACCCTGCAAAAATGATTCTTGAATTCCATCCTCCGAAGGCAACGCATCGGGAAGAAATCCAAAAATTCTGCGAAGATATCTATAAACACTACAACAAAGACCAGAAAATAAAGTACGTCATTGCTTATCCGCTGGCACTCGGAATCATCCTGTTCGGAATCGCACGCGTAGCATTAAATCCTTCTTATTTTTTATACAACCTCAAAACTGTATTTACAAACACCTTCCTGCTTCCTGCCCTCTTTTTGGGCTTTATCACCTTTTTTATCTGGGATATCATTTACCGGAACCGGATGGACGAAATCAAAGACGGTGCCTATGCAGTTGCCGAGGTAACTTTGGCCGAGAAATATTACTGCATCTCCGGAGGAAAAACCAGCCAATCGGTACGGACAAGTTATTTTGTCATTTTAGAAGATTCCTATGGCAACAAAGGTCGTTTCAAGGTATGTGAAAGCGAATACTACAGATTTCACACCGGCAGCACCATCCTGCTTGTAAAGCGGACCAAAGGCAATTTGTTTTACAATGCAATGGAGCCGGTTGCTATACTTGAATAATACCCCCTATGCTTTGAGGCACTTCATAAGGCTGAATATTTCCTGTCCTTCTACCCACGTACTCCATTTTTGGTCCTTATAGATAGAAAAATCACACATTTATAGCGCGAAAAACAGCCTTTTTCAACCCATATACCTCATTTTAAGCTTCTATGGGATGAAAAATAGACTTAATTTCCGTTTTTCCTATACCTATAGTCTATATTTATCCTTCAATGGGTAGAAAAATGGTATTTCATACTCTTTAAATTTGCATTTTTTCAACCCATGAGCATCTATTGGAAATCATTTAGGTGGAATCTCGCCGAAAAATCTTGCAAGTCAGACAACGTTGTCCCGTCCCTACTCCTCAAACCCGAACTTTCGGGCGATCATCTCATACTTCGGCATCGAAACGCCGTATTTTCTTCCCATGCGAACAGGTTCAAACACAAGCCCGTCCATTTCGGACGGATTGCCTGCCCAAATATCACGTTGCATGGATGTGGATGCTTCCGGGGACAATGCATCGAGAATCTCCAGATTTGTTTTCACAATATCTACCAAAAACGGTATTCCCATTGCCTCCGCCAAAGCATTGATTTCTGCCATACAGTCTGACAAAAATTCCCGCTCATCCCCCGCCTGCTGAAACACCTCAGCCTTGGCATCAAAATAGAGACCGCAGGCTGCCATCGGTGCCACATAGGAATATTTCTGAAATGCATCTCTTGCAATGTTGTCGGAAAGTCTTGCATCGATTCCGCTTTCCCGCAGATCTGCCAGAATTTCAAACAATTCTCTGCGCAAATCCTCCCGGTTGCGCACACCGTAGACAATGCGGAAAATACTTCCCTTTTGCAAAATCACGCCCGGCTCTTTCTTCTCCACAGCGATGTAAATGCATCCGTCTGTCACGAGACTTTGCGGAAGCTCTTTCTGCAACATACTTCCGGTCCCGTAAATATTCAGAATCGGTATGATAACCGTATGTTCATCTGCGTATTCCTGTAAAAAAGGCACGATTTCAGGGAGCGAATATCCCTTGACGCACACGAATATCACATCCGGCTTCTCTCCCGCCTGCGCATATTCCTCCGCAGTCACCGCCTTTATATCACGAACGGTAAACACCCCTAAATGAGGCGTTTCCATAGTCAATCCATGTTCTTTTATCGCAGCCAAATGTTCCCCGCGGGCAATTAATGTGACATCACAACCCGCTTTTGCCATGTAGGCTGCAATACTTCCGCCGCAGCCTCCGGCTCCGACGACGCAATATTTCCTGCTCATTACAACTCATCCATTCCGTTTTTTATTTCCATGCTCCACTCGATTCCGCCACCATTTCGTTTCATATCAATCATATAGCGGAATGTCTCCAGAAGCATCGCCAGCTTGTCGCATTCTTCACCGTTTTTTCCCCGGTCGAGGCGGAGGTTAAACCGTCGCATCTGCCATACAAAAACATCCAGAACGCCTTTGCCTTCTATCCTGTATTCATCGAGAAAATCCTGATGTTCCATGTAATAAAGAAACTCTTTGTATATTTCCGGTTCCTGCAACAAATCTTCCCAAAACGCATCACGCCATGCATCCGTATATCCCACAAACTCACAAAGACGACACAGTTCCTTGTGTAGCTTTAACTTTTCACTGGCAATAATAATTGGTTGCACGTTATCATCTCCTGCTGTTTGTCTTTTCAAAAGTTATCCAAAGCTAACTTTTATCCTGCAAAGAAAAGCCCTGAAATAATTTCCTGCGGTTCCTGCTCTACGTTGTCAATTTTCCTGTCTGTAATATGCAGATAACCTACCGTTCCGTCTTTTCCTTTTACTTTGATCCACTCTTCGCCATCCGTTTCCATGAAGAAAATCTGTTCCTGGGCCTTAAGCGTTATCGTATCGGAAGAAACATCCATACTCTCGTAAACCGGTATATCTACTGCCAGACTGTGTCCCTCGTCCGGAACCATCTGCCATAATCCTATGTCCTGAAGTTCCAGTTTTTTCTCATCATAATTGTAATACCAGTATCCATAAGAAAAACAAGTGTGAATCAAATCGGTACGCATCGTACTTTTTACGCCGCCGTCCCATGCAAACCCATCTAAATTCTGGTATTCTTTGAACGGGAAGCCTTCCACGCAGCCGATATAATGCAGTCCCTCTCCGTCAAAGGTATAGAAATGCGTCACCAGATCCTCGCTCATGCCATAATCCATGACAGCAAGTTCCAATCCTTCATAATGCGGCGAAATATCCGTCACAAAATATTCCTCCGTATTGAGAGAGAAATAATAGACATCTTCGCTGCACAAATCATAAACCATATCTCCGTCCAGAACCATACTCACCTGATACAAATAGTTTTCTTTATCCTCATAGTATGTCAGCGTGAGTTCCTCGTCCTGTCCGTCGCCGTTCAGATCCACCTTATATCCCTTATCAAATTCCTGACTGACCGGATATTGCTTTTCCGCTTTTTTTGTCTCCTCGTAGGCTTTGATCAAATCCAGGTTATCCAGCTCGGTCTGCGACAAACTGCTCTCATCAAACTCTTCCGCCGAAACACCCGGTTCATACCAGCTGCAGGAAGCAAAATAGCCCGAAAGATACGCGTTGGTGAATCTTCGTCCGTGGCGGGCATATATCTCGTTTCGCGCAATCCAAAGTTCATCCTCCGACATATTGACCAGAATATAATCTGGAATCAGCTTCGTATCACTCATCGGGAATACAAATTCCTGTGCGTCAAATTTTACATTTTCCGCACCGATGCCCAGAGACTTCTTAAGTTTTTCATTTTCCTCCATCATGGCAAAATATTCCGATGCGATGGCTTCATCTTCATAATAACAACTGACATCCGTCGGCTCCTGCATATAGTACATATACGAATCCGTGTAGGCAAGCTGAGTAGCTCCCGCCGACTGGTCAACCATATTGTCAGATTTGTAAAATCCGCAAAGAAATCCCATTCCTTCCGCTTTTTCATAGGAAGCTTTCTGGAAAAAGGCAAATCCATCCTCGCTCTCTTTTATGAGATATTTCCCTTCCCATGCATCCGGTGGGGTAACTGTCATATCCTCATAGGTATACGTTGCATCGGTAACTACGGTTGCTTCCTCCTCCGGCTGCGGTTGTTCATCCGTTATCTCTTCTACGATTTCGTCCGCAACCGATTCCTGCGTTTGCGTTACCGTCTGCTCACTTTCCTCCGGATTGTTTCCTCCATTACCGCAACCGGCAAGCATAAAAGCCATAATTAAAATAAATCCTACTCTTTTCAACATATGCACACCCTCCTTTACATAGTCAGCCCGGCAAATTTCCCGCCGCACGCTTTTGCCAGATCATCCGGTGCCAGATTAATCTGACATCCGATTTTCCCGCCGCTGACATAAATATCCGAATGTATTTTTGCACTTTCATCAATAACCGTCGGAAACTGTTTTTTCATCCCGATTGCCGTACATCCGCCGCGCACATATCCGGTAATCTGGGTAATTTCCTTGACATGAATCATAGAAACCGACTTGACCCCAACTGCTTTCGCCGCTTTTTTCAAATCAAGTTCCTGTTCAATCGGTATGACAAACACATAATACTGCTTATCACTTCCGACTGTAACCAGTGTTTTATACACTTTTTCCGGTGGAAGATCCAGCATTTGCGCCGTCTGGAGACCGTCTATAAACTCTGCGCACTCATACGACTGATGTGTGTATGCAATCTTTAACCGTTCCAATATGCGCATCGCATTTGTCTTAATTTCTTTTTCTTTCTTGGCCATATCTACAACATCCTGTACTGCAGCATCTCATTGATCACTCTGCAGCCTTCCGTAATCTCCATCGGCAAAAGCGCGCGCGCCACCAGTTTCAGATCATCACTGATCACATTGCCGTCTTCATCCGTCTGTCTCAGATTGGCATAATCTCCGTCAATACTTTCTACAATATAATAAAATGTTAACATACGTTTTTCTCTCCCTTCTTTTTGGCTCTGTAAATCCCTGTCAGCGAACCGATAACACCGTAAAGCAACATCACATAAATCGCCGGATACCGGATCAGCCGCCCGATGCTCTCACCGAAAAATCCTTCAAACCACGCTCCCGGCAAATTGCAAATGGTAAAAATCAGTCCAAATAACACTGCATTAATCACACCTTCCCTGCTCTGCTTTTCTCCCTCATCCTTCAGGAAAAACAAAAACGGAATCAACATGTATATGGTCGTGTATGAAAAACTGGAATTTGTAAATATAATCATCAAACTGCTCAGATACAGCATTACTTTCCATTGTTTCTTTTCCCAAAAAACAAGCACACATACCAAAACAAGATATACCACGGAAATGATTTCTCCCGTCAAATGTACGCCCGCCGGTATCATATCGACTGTAACCGGTGCAACGCTTCCCATGCATATCTTTGCGTAAAGAAACTCAACCAGTCCTGTAATCGTACAGATATTTACGGTTATTTTGCTTTGTACCGCAGTCAGGTTGTGTAAAAACTGTAAAAATCCCGCAAATCCTCCGAAAAAGAGAAACGGCACAAAAAAGAGAAGTATTCCGTAAATCGCAAGCCGCATTGCCTCTTTGTAACGCTTTTCCTTTACATACAACAACCCGAAAACTGCAGGATATATTTTAAAGGAAGCAGCCACTGCGATCAAAACAAGTGCACTCTCTCTTGCCGCTTTGTTCTCCGAGTCCTTCAAATACAGCGCAAGCACTAAAAACACAAGCGTATGCAAAACCGTATTGCCCCGCTCTATGGCATCACACAAAAACGGTGCCGAAAACAGAATAAGCACAAGCAAGCCGATATTTTGCAGTTTCCTGTCTCCGTTGTATTCCCGAATCATCCACGCAAGAATCATCATGCAGAGCATCATGCCCGCAAAAATCATAATGACGGCGATAGGAATACCACGGTAAAAGTTCATATCCGGTGCCCCGTTGCTCGGCAGTATCCGGTTGACAAACAAAAAGAAAACATACGCCAGCGGCGGAAAGCAACAGCCTTCATATGCAAAATATACGTTTTGAGGATTGTCTACAAATTGCAGATGCATCAAAAAATCCCCGATATATAAGTATCCGTTTTCTACAAGAAGTTTGCTCCACGCCTCACCGCGGGATAAAAGAAGCGACACTACCGTAAGCAGCAAACAGCTTGTACTGACAAGAAAATAGGTCCTTTTCGCGTTCATTTTCATCACTAACACCTCTCACATATCCTAACATAATCGCCTTTATTTGTACAATAAAAAAGGCAGAATCCGCAGATCCTGCCTTTCTTTGTATCAAATTGATATTATTTGTTAGCCATAGCAGCTTTGATGTCTGCTGTGAGCTGTGGAACGATCTTGTTGAGATCGCCTACGATACCGTAGTCAGCTACATCAAAGATCGGAGCATCTTCGTCTTTGTTGATTGCAACGATGATGTCTGATTCTTCCATACCTGCAACGTGCTGGATAGCACCTGAAATACCGATTGCAAAATATACGTTAGGACGAACTGTTTTACCTGTCTGTCCAACCTGAAGATCTCTCGGTTTCCAGCAGGAATCAACAACTGCACGTGAGCAGCTTACTGTTCCGCCGAGAACTGCTGCAAGTTCTTCTAACATTGCAAAGTTTTCAGGAGAACCAACTCCACGTCCGCCGGATACTAAGATCTTAGCGTCCATGATATCTACTGTATCAGAAACTGCTTTTACAACCTCTTTGATTGTTACATATCTGTTGTTCGGTGTGAATCCAGGATTGAACTCGATCACGTTAGCTTTAGCACCTTTGATCGGCTCGATTTTCTGCATAACACCAGGACGAACTGTCGCCATCTGTGGACGAGTGTTCGGACAAGCGATAGTAGCGATTGTATTACCACCGAATGCAGGACGAGTCATAAGTAACTGGTTGTGTTTCTGCTCGTCTTCTTTTCCAGGGATAGCAACTAACGGGAAGTCACCGATCTCAAGTACTGTACAGGCAGCTGTAAGACCTGTAGCTACTCTTGCTGAAACAGTAGGACCGAGGTCACGACCGATTGCTGTAGCACCTACTAACATGATGTCAGGTTTGTACTCATTGATAACAGAAGCAAGTGCATGTGCATATGGCTCTGTTCTGTAGTCTTTTAATTCCGGATCGTCAACAACGATAACTTTATCTGCGCCGTACTCAGCGAGCTGGTCTGCAAGATCTTTTACGCCTGATCCGAGTAATACTGCTGTAACGTCTGTATTCAAAGGAGCTGCAAGCTCTTTTGCTTTACCAAGTAATTCGAATGCGATGCCGCTGATTTCATTATCAACCTGCTGCGCAAACACGTATACGCCTTTATATTGTTCTAAACTCATTTTGTTCACCACTTTTCCTTATTTTTTAGATAACATGTTTTTCCTGTAACTTTTCAACAATGTAAGCTGCTGCTTCTTCCGGAGAATCAGGAGTAACTTTCACACCTGCACCCTTACGAACTTTGTCAGAAGCTTTTGCAATCTTTGTAGGAGAACCTGCAAGACCTAAGTTGCAATCTTCAACATCTTTGAGGTCTGCTCTTCCCCAAGTTGTGATCTCTGCTTTGCAAGCATCGAAGATTCCGCCCGGAGTCATGTAACGTGGCTCGTTTAACTCAGCAAGAGCTGTAACGAGACATGGCATCTGAGACTCTAATACGTGATATCTGTCATCGTACTGTCTCTGAACAACCACTTTGTCTCCGTCAATCTTGATATCCTGTGCATAAGAGATAACAGGAAGCTGTAAGTGCTCAGCGATCTGAGGACCAACCTGAGCTGTATCACCGTCGATAGCCTGACGGCCTGTGATGATCAAATCATATTCGAGGTTGCGGATTGCACCTGCAAGTGTTGTAGATGTCGCCCATGTATCAGCTCCACCTAAAACTCTGTCTGTAACAAGGACAGCTTTGTCAGCGCCCATTGCCAATGCTTCACGAAGAACATCTGTAGCTTTCGGAAGACCCATTGTAATAACTGTAACCTCAGCACCATACTGATCTTTTAATCTAAGAGCTGCCTCTAAACCTGCTTTGTCATCCGGGTTCATGATAGCAAGCATAGCCGCTCTGTCTAATGTACCGTCCGGATTGAATTTAACTCCACCCTTTGTATCAGGTACCTGTTTAATACAAACTATGATTTTCACGAATATGTACCTCCTTATTTCAATAAGCTTCCAGAAATAACCATACGCTGAACTTCTGAAGTTCCTTCGTAGATCTCTGTAATCTTAGCATCACGCATCATACGTTCTACATCGTACTCTCTGATGTATCCGTAACCACCATGTAACTGAACACACTTTGTTGTCACTTCCATAGCAACTTCTGCAGCCATTAATTTAGCCATAGCAGCTTCTACAGAGTAAACTTTCTGTGTATTCTTAGCAACTGCAGCTCTGTAAACCATAAGCTGAGCAGCCTGTACCTTAGTCGCCATATCAGCAAGCTGGAACTGTGTGTTCTGGAACTGTGCGATAGAACGGCCGAACTGTTTTCTTTCTTTTACGTAAGCGATTGTTGTCTCCAATGCGCCTTCTGCAATACCGAGCGCCTGAGCAGCAATACCGATACGACCACCGTCAAGCGTATGCATTGCGATACCGAAACCTTTTCCTTTTGCACCGAGAAGGTTCTCTTTCGGGATACGGCAATCTGTGAAGATAAGTTCGTATGTAGATGAACCGCGGATACCCATCTTAGCTTCTTTTGTACCGAATGTGAATCCCGGTGTTCCTTTTTCTACGATGAAAGCAGAGATCTCTTTTGAGATACGACCGCGTTTTTCAACTTTTCCCGTAACTGCGATTACGATGTAAACGTCAGCTTCTTTACCGTTTGTGATGAAGCATTTAGATCCGTTAAGAACCCACTCGTCTCCATCTAAAACAGCCTTTGTCTGCTGTCCCTGTGCGTCTGTACCTGCGCCCGGCTCTGTCAAACCGAAAGCACCGATTTTCTTACCGGAAGCAAGATCCGGAATGTATTTCTGCTTCTGCTCTTCTGTACCGTATGTAAGGATAGGATCGATACAAAGTGATGTATGTGCAGAAACGATAACACCTGTAGTACCGCAAACTTTAGAAAGTTCTTCTACGCACATAGCGTATGTTAAAATGTCACAGCCCTGTCCGCCGTACTCCTTCGGAACCGGGATACCCATGAAGCCGTTCTTTGCCATTTTTTCAACAGTGCCTCTTGGGAATACTTCTGTCTCATCTACCTCCTGAGCGAGAGGTTTTACTTCATTTTCAGCGAAATCTTTGAATAACTGTCTCGCCATTTCATGTTCTTTGCGTAAAGTAAAATCCATGATTTTATTCCTCCATTAAATTTATAACTTATTTGCTGTAGTTGAAGAAGCCTTCGCCTGTCTTCTTACCGAGTTTGCCGTCAGCAACCATTTTCTTAAGAAGTGGCTGTGGAGCGTATTTCTCATCTTTTGTCTCGTTGTAAAGAACTTCCATGATTGCAAGACAAATATCAAGACCGATTAAGTCACCGAGGTGAAGAGGTCCCATCGGATGAGAAGCACCGAGCTGCATAGCGATATCGATGTCTTCTGCTGAAGCTGTACCTGCGTCAAGAACGCCGATTGCTTCGTTGATCATCGGGATTAAGATTCTGTTTACAACGAATCCAGGAGCTTCTTTTACTTCTACAGGAGTTTTTCCGATTTCAACAGAGATAGCTTTGATCTTGTCTACCATTTCCTGCGGAGTATTTTCGCCTTTGATAACCTCAACGAGTTTCATTCTGTCAGCCGGGTTGAAGAAGTGCATACCGATCATCGGTCTGTCTAATCCTTCACCGATCTTTGTGATAGAAAGAGAAGATGTGTTTGAAGCAAACATACAATCTTTCTTAACGATTCCCATTAACTCTTTGAAGATAGCCTGTTTGATTTCAAGTTTCTCTAAAGCAACTTCTACGATAAGATCGCAGTCAGCACAGATGTTGTTAAGACCTGTTGTGATCTTGCCCATGATTTCATCTGCTTTTTCCTGTGTGATTTTTTCCTTAGAAACTAAGAAATTCATGTTTTTCTGAATTTTAGCTTTTCCGCCTTCGGCGTACTCTTCTTTGATATCGCAAAGACATACTTCATAACCATCTGTCATAGCGAATGCCTGTGCAATTCCGGAACCCATGGTTCCTGCTCCGATAATACCTACTTTCATTGTAGTGCCTCCTTAAATTTTTTATTTTTAGCAGTTTTTGAACGGCTCTTTTACTTTTTCTTTGTTCTTGTCAAGGAAGAATGCCATACCGTATCTCTGGTCTTCTGTTTCGAAGCAGTCTCCGAACAGTTTTTCTTCGATTACAAGTGCATCGTCCATGCTTGCGTCTAAACCATCGTTGATTGCTTTCTTACAGTTGCGAACTGCGATAGGAGCATTCTTAGCGATGCCTGCTGCCATTTTCTGAGCAGCGCCCATGAGTTCTTCCTGTGTGTAAACAGCGTTTACAAGACCGATTCTGTAAGCTTCGTCCGCTTTGATGTTACGTGCTGTGTAAATCATCTGTTTTGCCATACCAGGGCTTACAAGTCTTGCAAGTCTCTGTGTACCGCCGAAACCAGGTGTGATTCCGAGGCCAACTTCAGGCTGTCCGAATACTGCGTTGTCAGAACAGATTCTGATGTCACAGCTCATAGCGATCTCACATCCGCCGCCGAGAGCAAATCCGTTGATTGCTGCGATAACCGGAATCGGGAATGTTTCGATTTTGCGGAATACATCGTTTCCTTTTTTACCGAATGCTTCGCCTTCTGCTTTTGTCAGTGTGCTCATCTCGCCGATGTCTGCACCTGCAACGAAGGATTTTGCACCTGCACCTGTAAGAATAAGACATCTTACTGTGTCAAGATCAACAGCATCAAGTGTCTGGTTAAGTTCATCAAGAACTGTTGAGTTAAGCGCGTTTAACGCTTTTTCACGGTTGATTGTGATAGTTCCAACCGCACCATTTACTTCATATAAAATGAATTCCATGTCTGTTTCTCCTTTATATTTTCTTTCAATTAATCTCTTTCAACGATTGTAGCGCATCCCATACCGCCACCGATACAAAGTGTTGCAAGACCTTTCTTTGCATCTTTAGCTTCCATCTCATGAAGAAGTGTAACAAGGATACGACATCCGGATGCTCCAACCGGATGTCCGAGTGCGATAGCACCACCGTTCGGGTTGAGCTGTTTGTCAACATCGATACCGAGGTCTTTACCAACTGCTACAGACTGTGCAGCGAAAGCTTCGTTTGCTTCGATGATGTCAAGATCTTCAATCTTAAGACCTGCTTTTGCAAGAACTTTCTGTGTAGCCGGAACCGGTCCGATACCCATAACTTCCGGTCTGCATCCTGCAAGTCCGCCTGCTACGAATGTAGCCATCGGTTTTACACCGAGTTCTTTTGCTTTTTCTTCGCTCATAACTACGATAGCTGCTGCTCCGTCGTTGATACCGGAAGCGTTACCTGCTGTAACGAATCCGTCCGGATTGATCGGGCGAAGTTTTGCAAGAGCTTCCATTGTTGTACCAGGTCTTGGACCTTCGTCTTTGTTTACAACAACAACTTCTTTTCTCTTCTTAACTTCTACAGGAACGATTTCTTTATCGAATGCTCCTGATTCCTGAGCTGCTGCAGCTTTCTGCTGACTCTTAACTGCAAACTCATCAAGCTCTTCGCGTGTAAGTCCCCACTCTTCACAGATGTTGTCTGCTGTTTTGATCATGTGGTAGTCGTTGAATGCATCCCATAATGCATCGTTTACCATTGTATCCACTAATTTGTTGTTACCCATTCTGTATCCGTAACGGCCCTGCATCATAGCGTATGGAGCCATAGACATGTTTTCCATACCACCTGCTACAACGATATCAGCATCGCCTGACTGAATCATCTGAGCAGCCATGTTTACACAGTTAAGACCTGATCCACAAACAACGTTTACTGTCACTGCCGGAACCTCTACAGGTAAACCTGCTTTGATACTAGCCTGACGAGCTACGTTCTGTCCTAAACCTGCCTGGATTACACATCCCATGTAAACCTGATCAACAGCCTCAGGAGCAACTCCTGCTCTGTTTAAAGCCTCTTTGATTACGATTGCACCGAGTTCAGCTGCCGGTACTGTGCTGAGTGCTCCACCCATCGTTCCGATTGCTGTACGGCAAGCGCCTGCTAAAACTACCTTTTTTGCCATTTCTTTTTCCTCCATTGAATTATTGTAAACCCCCGTATTTTAAGGGCTTTGCAATGATTGTTATTTTTTTATCATTGCCCGTTATTCCTATTTTAACATAGGGTTTGTCTATTTGCAATCCTTTTCGCCGGGCGGAATCGGTAAAATTGTACTAAATGCAGTACAAGTTGCCGGGATATGAAAAAAAGGAGTGCCGAAGCACTCCTTTGTTACATTTTACTATTTAATTTTCAGGCTCGATCAGTCCGTATGTACCGCCTTTTCTCTTATATACAACATTGACCTGATCTGTCTCTGCGTTGCAGAACACGAAGAAGTTGTGTCCGAGAAGTTCCATCTGTACACATGCATCTTCCGGATACATCGGTTTGATGTCGAACTTTTTGGTACGGATAATCTTTACATCATCTTCATCGGTATACTCTTTATCGATGTACTCCTGTTTGAAGAAGTTACTTCCCTGCTGCTTGTCCACCAGTTTGTTTTTATATTTTTTGAGCTGTCTCTCAATAATCTCTTCCACGAGATCAATGGAAACATACATATCGTTACTCACCTGTTCGGAACGAATGATATTACCTTTTACAGGAATCGTAACCTCAATCTTCTGTCTGTCTTTCTCTACGCTGAGTGTTACATGCACTTCAGTTTCGGGAGTAAAGTACTTCTCCAACTTGCCGATTTTGTCCTCTACTGCTGTGCGAAGGCCCGGTGTTACGTCGATGTTTTTACCGATAATGATATACTTCATATGCCTCATTCCTTTCTGCCTTAATATTATGCGATAATTATAGCATAATTGTGTATATTTTTGCAATATTTATTGAAATTGTATGTATTTTTTACACAGAAGAAAAGTCAATAGCTTTTGTAACTTTTTTTGACAAAAAGTGATTTTTTATGATAATCCACAAAACATTTGTTCTTGAAGTTACCATAAAATTGCATTATTTTTCCCCTGATTTTGTGTGGATAATGTGTATAACTCCGTTTATAAGTCCCTTTTTGCCGATTTTACGCACTTTTGAATGTGGATAACTTTTTTTGTATTCTTTTTGTTTTTTGACCTTTTTCCACTTGCATTCTAAAATCTTTGTGCATTTTGTATAACGCCGTCGAATCGGAGCTATTTTTTATCAATTGTAAATAAGTTCCTGAATTTCTAAATCAATTTCAAGCATCACATCTGCAAATTTTGCATCGAACTGGGTACCCTTACCTTTTTCAAGCTCACCCCGTACTTTTTCCTGCGACATCGCATTGCGATAGCTTCTGTTACTTGTCATCGCATCGTAGGTATCCGCAACCGCGATGATTCTGGCGATTTCCGGAATTTCCTCGCCTTTCAGCCCTTCCGGATATCCTCTGCCGTCAAAACGCTCGTGGTGATAATGGGCACCGATCGATACATTTTCAATTTTCGACAGTTTGCTCAACAGATTGTAACCTACCTCCGGATGTGTTTTTATCACTGCAAATTCTTCATCCGTCAATCTGGAAGGTTTGCTGATAATCTCATCCGGAATACCGATTTTACCGATATCATGCAACAGACCGACATAATAAATCTGCTTACATTCCTCATCACTCTTGCCGAGTCGCTCGGCTATCATCTTGGAATATTTCGCTACACGCACAGAATGTCCGTTGGTGTACTTATCTTTTGCATCAATGGTTCCGACAAGTGTCTCAATTACCTGCACAGAAAACTCTTCCTGCTCCTCGAACAAATTCTCAATCTTATCCGCCATGTCATTGACACCGGAACTGATAACACCGAGCTCATCCTTTGTAATTTTTCCTACTCTCGCCTTAAAATTACCCTGTGCAATAGAATCTACTGTCTTACTCGTCATTTGAAGCTGCCGAACAATGTAGTAAGCCAGAATATACAACAGTACGCCCAAGACAAGACCGAGAATAACCGTAATCAGAAGCACCTTTTCCTTTATCTTATCCTGACTGATCCGGAGTTTTTCCAAATCACCGTATACATCAATAAATCCGTATATATCGCCATTTTCATCTCTCAGATAGGTAATACTGTCAAGGTAAGTCGTTGCAATTCCCTTCGTTTCATAATGATAGGTATCCGTTTCTCCCAAACGATACTCCTGATTCAAATCAAAATCAAACAAGAAAGAAGAAACAAACAGACAGTCCGTTGTTGTGCTGTATAAAAGCAAATGCACGCCATTGTCATAATATTTGTATACATTAATATTAACTCTGTCCGTCCATGCTGCATTTTCTTCCATGTTTTCCATCAGGGCAAGTCTGACCTGCTCTAACTTATCCGCATCATCCAGCGACTCAATGGAAGTGAGCAATTCACTGTCCAGCTGATTTCGATAGAAAGAAGAGATGGCGTCGTATGTCTCGTACTGCTGCTCTATGAAGTCCTTCTCGATGGTGTTCATTTCATAATGTGTCACGAGAAGAATACCGCCAAGTGTAATCGGCATAATAATGACAAACAGCTTGCTGCGCAGAGAGAATCTCCATTTCATAACACTTCCGCAAACCAGAACAAATCCAAGCAGCGCAAACAGATACATGAGATACTGTGCGACAAGTTTTATCAATCCGTTCATGCAAACCACGGAAGGAAGTATGTAAGTATTCACACCTTCCATCATAAAGAATTCTTCCATGTCATAGGTGTAAAACAGATTGTCTGCAATTGTAATCAGAATCATTCCGTTTCCGTTGTCGTGTGCCGAAATACCGCCGTTCAATGCATAACTGTAATAATCGTATTCCAACAACGCGCCAAAATCGAGCATGTCATTCAAGTCGATGACCTTTTCCAATTCTCCGTCAACATATTCGTATATGGCATCAAAATATCTTCCGTCTGTCACATAATGTCTTCCGCCGAAATAAAGATGCTGATTTACGATTGTTTCCGTACCTTCTTCACTTAAACGATAATTAATTCTTCCGACTTCCTGCACGGTGCCGTCCGCATTTCCGAGGGCAAGACTACCGTCGATGTAAGCGAGCGCTACGGTGTCATCTTCTGTAAATCCGAGCGTAAAAGAGTCTTCGATTTTTTTACTGTCATAATCTCCGTAAACTTCGGCTCTGCCTGACGCAATTTCCATTCTTACAAGCTCGGAAACCTCCTCGTTATAGTAATACAGGAAACCTTCCTTGCATTTGAATCCTCTTATTTTGGATTCTGTATTCTTCTCAGAAATTTCCGGAATCGCCAAACGATTCAACTCTTTTCCGTCCGAATCAAATTGACAGATGATTTCCTCCTCTACATAACGGTAATCGTCATCATAACATATCATCTGTACATAGACATTATTTTGCTCATCAAAAAACACGTTTCCGATCTGCGCATATCCGTCACAAATTTGGCGGGTCGACTTTAAAAAGCGCACTTCCGATGTCGTATTGTCAAGCAAAAGCACCGTCTCAAAATTGTCTGCAACTACGGTCAACGTTTCATCCTGCGAAATATCTACCCCCGTAATTGTACTGACCGTATAAAACCCCTGTGTTCCGACACCGTAATCTTCCAGATTTCTGTGCGCCAGAAAGCACAGTCCTGCAAGGAGCAAAAATGCTGCTCCGAGTACCCAAAGTACTCTCTTTTTCTTCTGACTCATTTTTTCACCAATCCTAAACTGTTATGAAACTTTTACCTTCACCTTAATCTTCTTCTTTTGACCGTTTTTCATGGTAACCGTTGCGGTTACTTTGGCTGTTCCGGAGCCCTTGGCCGAAATCTTTCCTTTTTTACTTACCTTGACCTTGGAATTGTCGCTGCTGTACTTGATTTTGGAAATATTATCCTTGTTGCATTTTGACGACAACTTGAAGGATGTACTCTTGCCTTTTTTCACGGTAACACTTGATTTCTTCGGTTTTACCGTTTTCATGATCTTCTTGTTGGTCTTCTTTGCATCTTTTGTATTCTGCAGCTGGTAATCGCCTTTTTTTGCCACTTTAAGGGTCAGGTCTTTTTTCTTATTGACAGTCGCCTTGTTCTTTTTGGTATTTACCATGACCGCATTGCCTTTTTTGTCCGAACCGTATACTACGAATTTTTTCTTCGTCAAATCCGTCTTCTTGATTGCAACGCTATATTTTTTCTGTCCGGACGGGCTCTTGGCAGAAACTTTAATGGCTACGTTGGCCTTCTTCTGGGCTACGCCAATCGCTTCCTGTGCTTTTCGGTAAATGTCTCCCAGGCTGTCCACTTTCTCCGGAACATAAGGCTTGCTTCCCACCGGATAGACGTACTCTGTATTGCAGAGTGTCACCTGATCTACCAGATCTTTCAGCTCATTCAGGTTGATGGTCATTTTAGAGGTTTTCGTCACGTTGGCCACTTCAACCGCTGCATCCTTCAGCTGTCCGGATGCGGAGATTGTCATGTCTACAATCGTCTCTTTTTTCTCATCTTTCGATGTACTGACAATTTTTAATGTGATTTCTCCGTTTGGCTCCGTGGTCTTCACCGTCGTGGTAACAGATCCGTCAGAACCTGTTTTCACGGTGGTTTCCACGGTTGCTTTTGGTTCTTCTTTCGGAGTTACCGGGGCAGGTACCGGTTTTGTTTCCCGGATATAAGTTCCGGCGACCGTAACCTTGTCTACTGTTTCTCCCGTTGGCTCATATTTCCAAATATAATTTGAGATACTTGGCAGAAGCATTTCTTCTGATGACTTATTTTCCGCTGCGATGAGGGTGGTTAAATTGGTACAACCGGTAAGCATATTACTCATATCTGTAACTTCACTTGTATCAAGTCCGGTCAAATCCAATTCTGTTATGCCACTACATCCCTCAAACATACCACTCGTATCCGTGATTCCCGTAACATATACTGTCGCACTTATGATTTCATCCTTGTGTTCAAGCCACAAACGCTCCTCATAATCTCCTTCTCCGGTAATCAGCAGGTGACCGTTTTTATTAAGTTCCCAATATAGAGTACCATCCTGACCACCGTCTACAATCATCTCTTCTTCGTATTTATCGACTCGCATATATGTTCCGGCTTTTGTTATTTTTTCCACGGTTTCGCCGGTTGGTTCGTAGCGCCATCCCCTGTCGCTCACCGGAAACTCTATATCTTTGGTTGACCGATTCTCCGGGGCAGTCACCGTCGTAAGGCTGTAACATCCATTAAAGATATAACTCATATCTGTAACCAGACTTGTGTCAAAAGAACTGACATCCAATTCCGCCAAAGTTTCACATCCGTTAAACATATTAGCCATATTCTCAACTTTTGCTGTATTAAAACCACTTACATCCAAACGTGCCAGATTATAGCAGCTGTCAAACATATTGTGCATATCTGTCACAGCAGAAGTATCGAGTTTCTCCAAATCAACCGATGCTAAATTTTCACAGCTTTGGAACATGCTGTTTGTTTTTGTAATCCCTTTCACGTCAACCGTGGCAGTTACAATACTACCGTGATGTGCAAGCCAGCCTGTCGTCGAGGTGTCCGTACGCGTTTTATAATCCCCTTCTCCCATAATCAACAGATGACCGTTTTCATCAATTTCCCAGTAAAGATCTCCGTCTGTTCCGCTGTAGATAATCGGGGTTCCGTCGTATATATCCCTTTTTATATATAATCCTTCTTCTACTATCTCCGTTGCCGGTTCTTCAGTTTTGCCATGAATCCAATCTCCTGACGGAAGCTCCATCTTCGCCTTTGTAGCGGATGTATTTTCATGTGCAATGATTCGCGTTAATTTTTCACATCCTTCAAACATTAAGCTCATATTTGTAGCATTATATGTATCAAATCCGCTTAAATCCAGAGTTACCAAACTACTGCAACCATAAAACATACCGGCCATCGTTTGCACAATATTAATATTAAATCCCTCACTGTTTCCGGTCATTTTCAATTTTGTCAAGCTGGTGCAACCACGAAACATACTATCCATATTCTCAACATTACCTGTGTTAAGTCCGCTCACATCCAAACTTGTCAAGCTACTGCAGTCAAAGAACATACCGGCCATATCCGTTACGCTGTTAGTCTCAAAGCTGCTCACATCCAAAGCCGCCAAGCTTCTGCACCCATAAAACATATGGCGCATATCATTGACATTGCGTGTGCCAAACCCGCTGACATCCAGATTTTTCAAACTACTGCAACCGGAAAACATACACTGCATAGATATTACACTACTTGTATCAAGTCCGCTTAAATCAATACTCTCCAAATTCGTACAATTATAAAACATATAACTTGTATCGGTAATTCCTGTAACTTTTACCGTGGCACTTTTAATCTTACTTGCATGCGCAAGCCAGCCCTCGGTCTGTATATTGGCGCGGTTCGTATAATTTCCATTTCCACTGATCGTCAGATGTCCATCGGAATTAATCTCCCAATAAAGGGCACCGTCGGTTCCGCTGTAGGCTTCCGTGGCAGTTTCCGCTACGATATTTTCCACCACATCTTCTGCTACTTCCTGCTCCGCAATAGCATTTTCCGATACGGATACGGTCTGTGCAGTTGCCGGAACCCAGCCCATGACAACACTCTCAAATGCTATGACAGCTGCAATTAAAAATGATTTAATACGTTTTGTTTTCATATAATCCTCCCACACAGTTTTGACTGCAATATGTAATCATGACAATATCATATAATTATACCAATTTATATATAGGAGCGTCAACAAATATACTACACAACTTCAGCACACGGAGGCACATAATCAAAATAAAAAGAGGCTCTCCGGAGCCTCTTTCATAATTGCTATTATGCAACTTTCACATTTACTTTAATCTTTTTCTTTTTGCCGTTTTTCATCGTAACGGTCGCCGTTATCTTGGCAGAGCCGGAGCCCTTGGCTGTAATCTTTCCTTTCTTTGACACCTTAACGTTGGAATTGTTGCTGGCGTAGGTAATTTTGGAAATATTGGCCTTATTGCATTTAGACGACAGTTTGACGGATGAGCTTTTTCCTTTTTTCACCGTCACATTTGATTTTTTCGGCTTGACCGTTTTCATAATTTTCTTGTCGGTCTTTTTCGCATCTTTTGTATTCTGCACCTGATAATCACCTTTTTTGGTAATCTTAAGGGTCAGATCATTCTTCTTATTGACGGTCGCCTTGTTCTTTTTGTTATTTACCATGACCGCATTGCCTTTTTTATCTGATGCATATACGACTAATTTTTTCTTTGTAAGGTCCGTCTTCTTAATTGCAACCGAGTATTTCTTCTGACCGGAAGGACTCTTTGCAGTGACCTTAATCGACACATTGGCTTTCTTTTGTGCTACGCCGACCGTCTCCTGTTCTTTTTCATAAATATCGCCCAAGCTGTCTACGTTTTCCGAAACGTAAGATCTGCTTCCCACCGGATAAACACACTCGGTATTGCAGAGAGTAATCTGATCAGCCAGAGCTTTCAGTTCATTCAGGTTAACTGTAAGTTTTGTCGATTTTATCACATGAATGACTTCAATGGACGCATCCTGAAGCCGTCCGGAAGCGTCAATCTTCATATTTACGACAGTCTCTACTTTCCGATCCTTTGATGTGCTGACAATTTCTAAAGTAACCTCTCCGCTTGGCTCGGTAATCTTTTTTGTCGTGGTCACAGAACCGTCCGAATTGGTCACTGATTTAATTTCTACTTTTGCCTTCGGCTCTTCCTTGACAGAAGTGTCAGAGTTGTCTGTTACAGGCTCGTTCCCGTCGGAAGTTCCGGGTAACTCCGGTGTCTCTTCCGATTTGATTTCTCTTGTATAGATTCCGGCATCTGTAACCACTGTTACAATTTCGCCTGTTGGCTGATACTTCCAAACATAGTCTTCGGATGTCGCCGGAAGGATCATATCTGCGGAAGGTCCTTTTTCCGGCGCCTCGATGGTTGCTAAATTATCACAGCTGTAAAACATAGTTTCCGTACCACCAGCAGACACATTCGTCATATCAAAACCGGAAATATCCAATGAGGTTAAGCCACTGCAACCAAAAAACATCCCCATCATATTGGTCACATTACGTGTGTTAAGTTTATTCAGATTCAAATCGGTCAAATCACGGCAGCCGAAAAACATCATAGACATATTCGCCACACTGCTTGTGTCGATTTCATTCATCTCTACAGAGGCCAGTCGGAAACATCCGGAAAACATACAACTCATATTGGTTACGCTGCTTGTATTACAGCCATTTAACGATATCGCCGTCAATGCACAGCAGTTACCAAACATATATTCCATACTGGTCACGCTGCTTGTGTCAAAGCCGCTTAGATCCACACTTTCCATGTTTTTACAGTTCAAAAACATATAACTCGCATCTTTCATACCGGTAACATTTACCGTTGCGGTTTTGATTTCTTCCGCGTGATAAAGCCAACCGGTTGTTGAGCTAGAGTTACGTTTCACATAATCTCCGTTACCACTGATCGTCAGGTGACCGTCCGTATCAATTTCCCAGTAAAGGGCACCGTCATTTCCGCTGACGGTTTCACTTAGAGCAACTTCGCTTCCTGTATCTGCTTCTGAAACAGCATTTTCCGAAACCTCCTGTGCACCAACCGGAATCATTCCGGCTACGATGCTTTCAAACACAAAAATAATAGCGAATAAAAACGACTGAATCCGTTTTGTTTTCATGTAAACCTCCCTCGCAGACACAGCTACGATACACAAACTATACCTACTCCTTTAAGTATAACAAGGCATATACAGTATCGTCAACAAAAGTCATAAGCCGAATAACAAAAAATCCACGGCGCTTTGCCGTGGATTTAATTGCTTAATTATCTTAGAAAATTCTTCTTACAGAAAGGATATTTCTGTATGTTGCGTTAGATACTTTAATACCTGTTGCAGCTGTAGAAGCATGTACAATCTGACCGCCTCCGATGTAGATACCTACGTGACCGGAATAGCATACGATGTCACCAGGCTGAGCGTTTCCGATTCCGCCTACATCATATCCGCAGCCTCTCTGTGCACCCGACGAATGCGGAAGTCCGACACCGAAGTTGGAATAAACTGCCATTACAAATCCGGAACAGTCTGTACCGTTTGTCAAGCTTGATCCACCGTATACATACGGATTTCCAACGAACTGGAGAGCAAAGCTTGCAACTGCTGCACCTCTTCCGCTGCCACCGGAAACTGCTGCTCCCGATGAAGACGAAGATGATTTTCCGCTCTTTTTATCTGCTGCTGCATTTGCAGCTCTTCTTGCTTCTTCTTCTTTTTTAAGTCTTGCTTCTTCTTCTGCTTTTGACTCTGCTTTTACAAACTCTGTGGATAATGTTACGAACTCTGCCGAAACATATCCTTCACCTTCTTCGACAGATACTTTCACCCATCCGTCAAGCCCTTCTTCTTCGATTACTGTAAGCTCGTCCTCAATCGGTACCATACCGATGGTTCTTGCTTCTGTAGAAGGCTCTTCTCTTACAAAAAGCGTAGTAGTTGTAACAGTTGCAATTCTCTTACGAACTTCTTTTGCAAGTTCGATTGCTTCTTCGCCTGTCACTACATACTCTGCTTTTACAAATCCGGTAACTGATCCGGATGTAATCTCATACCAACCGCCGTCTGCTTCTGAAACAAATTCACCAACGGACTTGTCGTACAGCTTTCCGAGGATTTCAGCTTCTTCGCTTGGCTCCTGTCTTACATTTACGTAATCGTTACATTTTGCGATTACAAGATTTACGTACTCTTTTTCTTCTTTTTCAAGTTCTGTCTCAGCAACAAACACTGCATTTTCCTGCGGGGTAACTGTTGCTGCTGCCGTAACACCGGCTGTCATTGTCACTTCCGGAGTTGCTGCCGGAGCTGCTTCTTCTTTTACTTCCGGTGCTGCCACTTCAGCTGCTGCCGGAGCCGCCGGAGCCGCTGTTGCAACTTCCGTAATCTCAACTGTTTTATTTAACATAGATCCGGCTCCTGCACTCGGCAGTGAATCGGATAAAATACCTGCTGATACAGGTAATGTAGTATTTGAAATCATTACAGCAGCTACGATTCCGAACGCTGCCAGTTTCATCATTCTTTTCAGCATTTTTGCCTCCAATAATTGTTGACCACTTTTTAACATTTGTTACAAATTTGTTACATCTGTTAACAAATATAGCACTATATATTTCGTTTGTCAACATAATATCGGAAGAAAAAAGCCCTTTTTCCCAGGAAAATACTGGAAAAAACGGGCTTTTTACTTATTTCAACATAAATTGCTCCACGGAAGTAACCGCATTTGCGCCGTCAGCTGCTGCCGTAATAATCTGTCTGAGCTGTTTGGTACGCACATCTCCGGCTGCAAAAATGCCCGGCACTGAGGTTGCACAGGTCTCATCTGCGATGATGTAACCTTTCTCATCCATGTCCACCAAACCTTTAACCAGATCCGTGTTCGGCACGTTACCAACCGCAATAAAGACGCCGGATACCGCAAGCGGATTCGTCTGCTGTGTCTTATTATTATATATAAGAAGATTCTCTACCTGATCCTCTCCCTGAATTTCTTTCAACTCACAATTCCATAATATTTCTACGTTTGGCAGTTTCATCAGCGCATCCTGTAATATTTTCGCTGCACGCAGTTCCTCCCTGCGGTGAATGAGATATACCTTCTCGCATCCTCTCGCCAGAAAAATCGCATCCTCAACCGCTACATCGCCTCCGCCGATGACTGCCACCGTGCGCCCGCGGAAAAATGCTCCGTCACATGTAGCGCAGTAGGAAACTCCCATTCCCGTCAGTTCCTCTTCTCCCGGTACACCGAGCTTTGCATGCTCCGCTCCCGTTGCAAGAATCACTGTGCGTGTCTCATATGTCTCATCCTCTGTATAGAGAAGCTTGGTTTCTCCCCGATCTTCGATTCGTTCCACCGCTGCTGCTTTGATTTCCACGCCCAAGTGCTCTGCGTGCTCCCGGAATTTTTCGCTCAAATCAAAACCGTTGCTCATCGGAAGTCCCGGATAATTGTCCACTTCATATGTAGAAAGAACCTGTCCTCCGCTGATTCCTGTCTTTTCTAAAATAACCACCGCAAGACCTGCTCTCTTTGCATATATACCTGCTGCCATTCCCGCCGGACCGGAACCGATAATCACTACGTCATATATAAGATTCATCTGAAATACCTCTTTCTTTTTTCTATTTTTGATTATAGCATACATGTGTTTCATTTGACAGCAGATACGGAAAAAGTTTTGATTATGTAAGACCGGAGGTAACAGAAGGTTTGCCCCTACCGCTTCCCTACGCAGCATAAGAATTACTAGAAGCCGGAAATCATATTAAGAACATCTTCCAAATCATCAAACTCGAAATCCAAAAACTCCGCATTGTTTATTGAGCAAGCTCATAACAATTCTACGTTTTTTTCTTTCTCAAACAAATGATGATTCGGAAGATAACACATGATTTCCGGCTCTGAGTAATTCTAAATACTGCTAGCAAGCTTCCGGGTTCAAACCTTTGTCACCTCCCCGGAATCACACACATAACCTTTCCTACGCCATCTGGTTCACAGTTTTATATTTGTAGAGCATCTCCGCATGGTTCTGCTCCTCAATCTGAATGTCGGCAAGGAGTTTGCGGAGCCACGCCTGGGCAAAATTGAACACATTTGTGTTATACTCACTCGAAACCAGTTTTTCTGTTCCGATGCAGTCTGTCGCCAGGAAGCAGTCGTTCTCTTTGTCCTCCGGAGAACTCATGGATGTGTAAGTTGCCTTCGGCTGATAATTTTTTCCGTCGGAATCGTTACAGTCACACTGGACTACTTCTCCTTTTAACACTCTGCCAAGTGTATCATAGTGCTCCTGCTCTTTTCTGTGAAGCTGCTCAAACAGATCCTTAAGCACCGGATCTTTCGCCTGGGCTGCGTATCTTTTATACTTTTCCACACAGCTTTTTTCCTGGGTCTGCAGATCCTTGATCGTTGTCATTTCTTTTTCATTTAAATTCGTCATACTCTTCACCTCTTAAATTTTATTTGTACTACAAGTATTCCTGCCAAATGGAAAAATATACATTCCAAATTGATTCCGGTTGTAGTAAAATGAGAGCAATAACAGCAAAGAGGTGAATCGTATGCCAAAATATGCATTTGTCACCGGCGCATCCAGAGGAATCGGCGCCGCCATAGCAGAGGAACTTGCAGGAAACGGATACAACCTGTATCTGACTTGCCGGAATTCTTCCGACCGCTTAAAACAACTGGCTGACCGTCTGACCGCACAATACGGGATTTCCTGTGAGTGCTTTGTCGGCGATATCGGAGACTATCATTTTGTATCGGAGTGCTTTTCTTCCATTTCATCGCTGGATGTACTCGTCAACAACGCCGGTATTTCCTACGTGGGTCTGCTTTCGGAGATGGATGTCAAAGACTGGGACAGTGTCATTGCGACCAACCTTTCCTCGGTCTTTTACACAAGCAAACTGGCGATTCCGCTGATGCTCAAAAATAAAAACGGAAAAATTTTGAATATTTCTTCGGTATGGGGAAATGTCGGTGCATCTATGGAAGTGGCTTATTCCGCATCCAAGGGCGGACTGAACAGCTTTACCAAATCTCTGGCGAAAGAGCTTGCACCGAGCAATATTCAGGTCAACGCCATCGCCTGCGGTGTCATCGACACGGATATGAATAAATGTTTTTCTGTGGAAGATATGGAGATTTTAAAAGGAGAAATCCCTGCCGACCGTATCGGCACGACAATGGAGGTGGCTCGTCTGGTGACGCAGCTCATCCAATCGCCGGCTTATCTGACCGGCCAGATCATTGCAATAGACGGAGGATGGCAATAGTCATCCTCCTTTTAATTCTTATACATGAAATCTTCTCTTTATCTCATTGTGCGCTCTGGCATCACCGAGACATACGGTTCCGAGAAACAGAAGGGCCGAAACCCCGAGGGCACATCCCGCCAACAGCGTGTTTCCCATGTGATGTATCAAAATATAGGCGCCGACAATTCCCGACAAAATCAGCATTGCCATCTGTAGCAAAATATAGCTGTGCCATGTTCTGAAATTTACAAGCATCAAAATGAGAACAAGCACATCCGCAACGAGAATAATCACCGGAAAGGCATATGCCACAGACCATCCCTGATAGCCGATAATATAATCGATAAGAAAGGTCAAAAGCATAACTGCAATCACCTGCATGAGTATTTTCATCGTATGTCCTTCATGGGCATTAAACAGCGTGAACCGCAGTGTCACCAGCAAGTACAAAATTCCGGCGTCACATATGAGCGACCATGCAACTCCGTTGTACGTCAGGTAATTGACCAAAGCAAGCACGATAATGGCAACAAAGCATATGAATGCACAAATCTGAAGAATCAGCTTATATCCTTTCCTGTGAACACCGACCACCGGATACATAGCCTCCGCCTTTTCCTGCATTCCCTCCGTCTTTTCCAAAACACTCTGACAAAGAGGGCATATATTGGTCGGATCTGCAACATTTATTTTACATTGTCTGCAATATCTCATATATCATAGCCCTCCCCGTTGGTTTCTATCGTCACGGCAATATCATCTGCTGCCAAAGTTCGGAAAAACCGTTTCTGCACGGACGGGTCCGCCAGCTTTGTGCTGACCGTATAGACCAGTTCGCCGTTGTATGTGCATACGTTACATTTCATATTTTGCCCCTTCGTCATGGAAAGAATAATATGAAAACGTTCTATATACGGTACATAGGCATCTCTTATTTTTATCTCACCCAGATTGGTGACAGTGGATGTGTTGGAAAGCGCCGTGGACCGGTATACCCACTTCATGGCAAGCCGTTTCAAAAACAGCGGGATGACACGGTGCATCCGGTTTATTTCATTTCCCACATTGTATGCGATAAGACTGTCCATATTTTCCTTGGTCAGCTGCTTTTTCAGACTTTCATCCACAATGGCCAGAATCTCTTCCGGCGTGTAATCATCTTTTTTCGCATGGAATACCGCTTCTACCATGGCAAAGAAATTTTTGATGGTAATGGAGTCATAATAAGGCCTGAGATTCACCGGAACGCATATGCTGATTGGCTTATCCTCATTTCCGCCCCACACCGTCTCTTTATATATACTGTAGACATACATCCCCACGAGATAGGTATTGACACTTACGCCCCTGCGTTTTGCCGCTGCCTTTACCTGTTCTACATCCATATATCCGTGAATGACCGAGAGCGCATTCGGCGGAAGGAACTCTCCCTTCAGCTCATGGGCGCGCTCTGTCTTGTATTTCTTTTTTAATTTTTTTCCGGAATAGTTTTTAATATAACTGTCTTCTTTATTCAGTGTCGTGTCGCTGCACAGGCCGTCGCCCAGTTCATCCATCAGCGCCGGATGCGCATAGCGCAAATACTGGTACACCAACTCACGCAGGAAAGTAATAGCTCCCATCCCGTCCGTCAGCACGTGGAACACTTCCAAATTTATTCTTCTTTTATAGTAAGTCACACGAAACAGATAATTATTATTTTGATAAATCGGAATATAGAGACACGGATAAGATGTCTCCTCCTTTACCTTCGGCGCAGGCCGGGTGTTCGTCTCAAAATAATACCAAAACAATCCCCGTCTGAGTCTCGCATGAAACACGTCAAAGAGCGGCAACACTTTATCCAGCGCTTTTTGAAGCAACTCTTCCTGCACTTCCTCCTTCAGCGTCACCGATATACGGTAGACACTGCTCATACTCTCATTGGCAATGACAGGAAAAAGCAATGCCGTATTATCCAGTTTATCCCATTTCATATCTCTGGTTTTAGGACTCATATATCTCAATACTCCGTTCCAAAATTCCGTTCATGTGCGCAATGGCAATTCCGTAATTGGTCATAGGTACGCCCTGCTCCTTTGCCAGCGCGAGACGATGCTGCATCTCTTTTTCATTGAGCACGCAACCGCCGCAATGAACAACAAGCCGGTACCCCGTTAAATCTTCCTGAAACTCCGCTCCGCTCCCGAAATGAAACACCGGTTCTTTTCCCGTATGTTTCCGTATCCAGGCCGGAAGCTTATCTCTGCCGATATCTCCGCACTGTCTGTGATGAGTGCACCCCTCTGCTATCAGAATGGCATCACCGTCCGCAATGCAGTCAAGCACTCTTGCTCCTGCAACCGCATCCCACAATGTCCCTTTGTATCTGGCAAACAAAATAGAAAAAGAGGTCAGCGGAATATCCTCAGGTACCTGCGCACTTACCCGGCCAAACACCTGACTGTCCGTAATGACAAGCCCCGGGGTACATGTGGCAAGCGCCTGCGACAACTGCTCCGGCTGCACCGACATAATCAGGGCACCGGATTCCAAGAGTTCCCGAATCACCTGCTGCTGCGGCAAAATCAGCCGGCCTTTCGGCGCCGATGCATCAATCGGCATAACAAGCAACACCGTATCTCCCTTTTTTACAAGATCTGAAACAAGCGGTCTCTCCTGCACATTCGTTTTACAAAGTTGTCCAATGCTAACTTTTAGTTCCTCGATGTGCATATTTTCTTTTGCGCTGACAAAAATGCAAGCATCTGCTCCAAAGCAGTCCTGCCACTGTTTCTTTTTTTGCGGTGAAATCAAATCTTCTTTATTGACCGCCACAAGGAAAGGTATTTTTCTTTGCTTAAATTTGCGGATGAACTCTTTTTCTTCCTCCGTCACCTCCCGGCTTCCGTCCACAACAAGAACTGCCATGTCCGTCCTCTCCAGCATGCGTCCGGTCTTTTCCACCCGAAGCTTTCCCAGCTCGCTTGTATCGTCAATTCCGGCCGTGTCAATCAGCACCACCGGCCCTACCGGCAAAAGCTCCATCGCCTTGGTCACCGGGTCCGTCGTCGTACCGGGAACATCGGAAACCACCGCCAGCTGCTGACCGCAAACTGCATTGATCAAACTGGATTTCCCGCTATTTATTTTCCCAAAAAAACCAATATGAATTCGGTTTGCAGAAGGCGTTTCGTTCAAGCTCATCGTTTTCTCCCATACTAAAAATAGAAGTCTCTTTCTCCCATTTTTATTTTTTCCAATTTTTCGATTACTGTATTTCTAACCTGTTCTTTCGGAATACTTTCCAGCTCTTTGCGGATCATCTCTTCACCCAGCCTTTGCGTATCCGGCGACGCATAATCCGACAAATATTCCTGCAATGTCATGAGTGCATTCGGATGGCAGCAATTCTGGATTTGTCTGCTTTTGCAAAGAACCATGAAACGGTCACCCGTTCTTCCTTCGCGGTAACAAGCGGTACAGAAACTCGGAATATAATCCATCTCCATGAGCCAATGCACAATCTCGTCCAGGGTTCGTTTGTCGCTGACGTCAAACTGCTCGCTGTTTTCTTCCTCCGGTTCCGGCTCCGCGTAACCGCCTACGCTCGTTCTGGAACCTCCGCTGATCTGTGATACACCCAGTCCCAGCACTTTTTCCCTGCACTGTTTGCTCTCTCTGGTAGAAATAATCATTCCTGTGTACGGAACACTGATACGGATACATGCAACAATCTTTGCAAAAATTTCATCATCGATTCCGTTATCAAAATCATCCGGATCAATGTCATCTGCCCGGCGCAGTCTCGGAACACTGATGGTGTGCGGACCGACACCGTGTACTGCCTCCAGATGCTCTGCATGCATGAGAAGACCTGCAAACTCATAACGGTAAAGTTCCAGTCCGAACAATACACCGAGTCCCACGTCATCGATACCGCCTTCCATGGCACGATCCATGGCTTCCGTATGGTATGCATAGTCATGCTTCGGTCCGGTCGGATGCAGTTTTTCATAACTCTCTTTGTGGTAGGTTTCCTGGAACAGAATGTAAGTTCCGATTCCTGCCTCCTTGAGCTTCCGGTAATTTTCCACCGTTGTGGCTGCAATATTGACATTGACACGGCGGATATCACCATTTTTATGATGAATACTGTAAATGGTTTTTATACTTTCCAATATATATTCGATCGGATTGTTCACCGGGTCCTCGCCGGCTTCGATAGCCAAACGTTTATGTCCCATATCCTGAAGCGCAATCACTTCCGCCGCAATCTCTTCCTGGGTCAGTTTCTTGCGCGCAATACTCTTATTCTTCATATGATACGGACAATAAAGACATCCGTTGACACAGTAGTTGGACAAATACAGCGGCGCAAACATAACGATGCGGTTACCGTAAAAATCCTGTTTGATCTGTCTTGCCAGCTCGTAGATTTCCTCATTTTTTTCCGGGATATCGCAATCAAGAAGTACTGCTGCCTCCCGGTGGGATAAACCCTTTCTCTCTCTTGCCTTGGCCAAAATCCGGTCAATCAATTCTAAATTGCTTTTATTTTGCTGCGCATAGGCCAGCGTCTCCACAATTTCTTCATGGTCAATAAATTCTTCTGCTTTTCGTGAACTCGGATTGTACATGTCTTTTCCTTCTTTCTGTCTGTAAATAACCTGCCCATTCAGTATAACACATTTAGACGCCAAAAAAAAGTTGTGCGGCTCAAAACACCGCACAACTTGTCGTTTAAAATGATTTCTTTAACTTTTCATAAATGGCATCATAGCGCATTTCTTCGCTGTAAGCATCCTCGTAATCGATCTTCTGCTGCACACCGTAATTGCCGTCCTCTTTGTACTTCGGAATGATATGATATGCAAGCTCATCATTCATATCCTCCAAATCCATGTAGCAGATTGCATCCGGTTCGTAGCATTTCTTAAGAGCTTTTGCCGCCTTTGCAACATCGGCAAAAAACAGATTGCGCTCCAGCGTCGACAATTTGCACATTTCCTTACCGGACTCTTTAAACACCGCAACCAGATGGCCTTTGCAGTTCTGATTTTTGTAAAGATAAACCTTAACTACATCATACTCTTTCAGGAACCGGCCATAGCGCTCCTCCGCCGGAATCTCCTGTCTGGAGGCTCTCTCCTCTTCCTCTTTTAAATACTTCTGATACGCAATGGTCATATCCCGGTCTTCGCTGAGCACATGATCCATAATCCAGCTCTGCACTTCTTCTTTGATTATCTTCATCTGCTCAAGCGGCTCCGCTTTTATCTTCGGCAAATCCAGCTTCATGATGAAATCAGAACATCTTTTGTGATATTTTTTGTGAGCGGAAATACGGGCATAGCACATCTCCTGCATCATGCGCTCCTCTTCATAAAAATGATACCCCGTGTAATCCCTGAGCTCACATACGACATCCAAAATCTGTTTGTCCGTAATACCGATACAGTGAATGCGGATCAGCTGCTCCAAATCACGACCGATTTTAAACAACTGCTTGTGCTGTGTATCAATGTCCTCAATCCCCGTTTCCATACTCTTAGCCCAATCAAATTTAAAGTCGAACATTACTGGTAATCCTTTCTAAAACAAACACTTCAATACTACTTATATTTTAACATTTCACCCCTAAAAGACAAGTAGAAAAAAAGCATTTAGGATTGTTCATTTTGACGATTTTTAAATGCGCAGATCATTTCATTTGTCAGGCTGCTGTCCGTATATTCCACCGGAATATCCTCCCTCTCCAGCCAGCAGGCTTCGGACAATTCCTCCTCGTCCATACGGATCTCATCGCTTCCGTCCACCTCGCAAAAATAGCCAGCCAGCAGATTGTCGGCAAAGGCCCACGGCTGGGAGCCGTAATAACGGATATTTTTAACCGAAAGCCCCGCTTCCTCCATCACTTCCCGGCGCACGGTATCCTCAAAAGATTCTCCGATTTCGGAAAAACCGGCCACCAGGGCATAATTGGTATACGCTCTTCCCCGGTATTTGGTCAGCAGAAGTCTGCTGCCGTTTGTTACAGCGACAATCACAGCCGGATTGATCCGCGGATACACCCGGTGATCGCAGGCCGGACAAAGAAGCATGCGCTCTTTCGTGTCATGGAACAGTGTATTCCCGCACCGCCCGCAAAATTTGTTCGTCCGATACCAACCGTCCAGCTGAAACGCTGTCACGGCAACAAAGGCAAAATGTTTTGGAGCAAGTCTGCGAAGTTCCTGTCTCTTTATGATACGGTGACCGGACCCGACACATGCATCCACCTCCGTTTCATCCGAAACAGGCAGATAGAAAAATCGCATCGCATCGACGGAAAACAGATACACCATCTGCTCTGTTTTCTCTTCGAACTCTCTGCAGGAAAAAAAGGCAATTTCTTCCGTATCCCGAAGCGCCAATCCCTCCCGGCTGAAAGGAAGGACAAAATCCTCTTTTTCCGGTTTTCTGTTTTCATATTCTACATGATATTTAAATGGGCTGATGTCCTGTATCATCGGTCTCCTCCATCTGTGCGAAAGCCGCCTCCATGCGGTTGGTCGCCTCCGATTTTTGCTCCGTGTATTCCTCCCGGATGCGCTTTTTGGTATTCTCAATCTCTTCCTTCAGTTCCCTGGCCGAAAGAAGAAGACATCCCTGTCCCCAGACAATAAGCTGCACAAGACCGTCGGAAGTCGCCACCGTAACGCGGTAATCCCCTTTGGCTATATTGTGCGCCGCCTTCTCAATATACATATCCGCCGTCTCCGCCTCCTTGGTGTAGACCACTTCAATGTTATGATACTTCTGTACCTGTCCGATGTTCCCTTTTACTTTATATGCATCAAACACTACAATCAGACGACATTTTTTAAATCCCTGATAATCACAGAGAATATCCATCAGCTTTCCTCTGGCCGCATCAATGTTAGCCTCTGCTAACTCTTTTAGCTCATCCCACGCAAAAATGATATTGTATCCGTCCACAAGAAGATATTCTTCCAAAACCTTGTGAGACTTCGCAGGTTTCCGGCGTCCCTCCCCTGCATTCGCTTCCGGTGACGCTTTCACAACGCGGGCTGACGGGAGCACTCTCGGCTTCGGCGTTCCGTATGTCTTCTCGAAAATCGCCTTGAGCTCTTCCTCCTGTGCACCGTATTTGCGATCCAAGCTATCCGCTTTGCGCTGCGCCTGTCTTTGAAGCCGCAGAATCGTTTCCTCCCCAAACTCATTTTTTCGGCGGGCATTCAGTACACTCTCCACATGCATATGCTCTTCCACTTCATTCCACGGAATGATCTGACCGGACCCATGCTGACAAAATACGGAATCTGCCGGGTTACGTCTGTCAAAGGAAGGATCATACCCTTTCTTCTCCTGTACTTCCTCCCCGTTGTGACATACATCGTAGCCGTCCGGCGTCATGACAAGCTTTCCTCTTCCTCCGGTAAAGGCTGCAATCTCCCTTGCATAGTTACGCATGGTGGAAACAGGAGCTCTTCCGCTGATAATCGCCTGCTCTCCCTGCAAGTCCGGCTGCTGAAAGCTTCCGCCCATCCGCTCCATGTCCGCCAGAACACGCCCGATCATATCGGACGGAACCGTAATGCGGAACGAATAGTACGGCTCAAGCAGCAGACTTTCCGCCTGCATGAGTCCCTGTCGTACCGCGCGGTAGGTGGCCTGTCTGAAATCGCCGCCCTCCGTATGCTTCGTGTGGGCTTTTCCTGCCACCAACGTGATTTTCATATCCGTAATCGGAGCGCCTGTGAGCACTCCTCTGTGCTGTTTTTCCTGCAAATGTACAAGCACCAGTCTCTGCCAGTTAAGCGCCAGATCATCCTCCCTGCAGTCGGTGTCAAACACAAGTCCGCTCCCCCTCGGAAGGCTCTCAAGCAGCAGATGAACTTCCGCATAGTGGCGGAGCGGCTCAAAGTGGCCGACTCCTTCCACCGTATTTTGGATGGTCTCCCTGTAAACCACATCTCCCTCATCAAAAAATGCTTCGAAATCAAAACGCTCTGCGATGAGACGGCGGAGCACCTCAATTTGTACGTCACCCATAAGCTGCACGCGTATCTCGGAAAGTTCCTCATCCCAGTTGACATGCAGTTCCGGATGTTCTTCCTCCAAAATGCGGAGTTTTGCCAAAACCGTATGGGCATCCATCGTTTCCGGTCCGTGTACTTTATAGGATAACACCGGTTCCAGATAGGTCGCACTCTTCTGCTGCTCGCATCCGATTCCCTCTCCCGCAAGGGCGTAGGTGAGTCCTGTCACAGCGCAGACACAACCGGCGCAGACTTCATCCGTCACCTCATATTTATCTCCGTGGTAAATCCGGATCTGATTTACCTTTTCTTCCTTTTCCCAATCAGCACCGGCTAACATTTCTTTTACTTTCAGTTTGCCGCCGGTAATTTTCATATGCACAAGACGATTGCCCTGACCATCTCTGGTCACTTTAAATATTCTTGCTCCAAACTCGGACCTGCGCACCGGTTCCCTGGAATAGCCCACAAGTCCTGCGATTAACTTATCGATTCCCTCATGCTTTAATGCCGAACCGAAAAAACAAGGAAAGAGCTTGCGCTCTCCGATTGCACGGGCGATGTCTTCCTCTCCGATGGTTTCTCCCGAAAGGAACCTATCCAGCAGCATCTCATCCGTCATGGCCACCTGCTCGTAAAAACTGTCATCCCAATCACCCATACAGGAAAAATCGACGCAGTCTCCGGAAAGTTCCGTGCGGATCCGCTCATAAATATCTTCCTTCACGGCGGTTTCCTGATCCATCTTATTTACAAAAATAAAGGTCGGAATCTGATATTCCTCCAAAAGCCGCCACAGCGTTTCCGTATGTCCCTGCACCCCGTCCGCTGCGCTGACCACCAAAATCGCGTAGTCGAGAATCTGAAGGCTCCGCTCCATCTCCGCCGAAAAATCCACATGTCCCGGCGTATCCACCAGCGTAAAACAGGTATCCCCGAAGTGCAGCTGCGCCTGCTTGGAAAAAATGGTAATTCCGCGCTCCCTTTCCTGCAAATCGGTGTCCATGAAGGAATCCCCGTGATCCACGCGACCCGCTTTCCGGATACCGCCGCTCTCCAGGAGAAGCTGCTCCGACAAGGTAGTCTTTCCCGCATCCACGTGGGCCAAAATCCCAAGTACCATATTTATTTGTCCGCCCATTCGATCTCCACTATGCAAACTGTGTCTTCCTTTACTTTAAATTTGATATTGTAACCCGCATAGGTCATTCCCCATATCCGGTCTTCATCGTCCAGATAAGCGGTCCTCGGATCCTGTGCCAAAAGCTTCGTAATCGTTTCCCTATGCACTTCCACGAATTTCTCTTCCTTCATTTCTTCGGGCAATGTAACTTCCCACTGCACCTTCAGCTGTCTGTCTTTGACCCGCTGTGCAAACCCGTCCTTTGCCTCCGGATGTGAATCACAGTAGGACAAATATGGTTTGATATCATAAATCGGTGTCCCGTCAAGCATATCGATTCCCGATACGCAGATGACCGGGCCCAGCTTTTCATCCATGACAATCCCGTCTATTTTTACCGAAGAAAGTCCGATGGGATTCGGCCGGAACGGGGAACGGCTCGCAAATACGCCAACCCGCTTTTTCCCTCCGAGTCGCGGGGGACGCACGGTCGCCGACCATCCCTCTCTCTGCGCCTTTGAAAACTGCCAGATTACCCACAGGTGCGAATATTCTTCTAATCCCTTGAGTGCCTCCGTACTCCGGTACTGTGGTTCAAACACAATCCGTCCGCGCAGATTTTCAACCAGTCCGCTCTGCCTCGGGATTCCGAATTTTTCCGAAAAATCGGTGTGCATACGCGCTATAATTTTCATATTTCACTCCCAAAAAAGCAGTCCCCGCAAGCGGAACTGCTTTTGTTTTTATGATACCGACAAAATATCCACCGTGTGCGAACTCGCTCCAATCAGATCCTGTCGCTCGCAAGTTGCGAGATGATATTTGATGAACCACGCAAACTCTTCCTCGCTCATGGCATTGATCACCGGACGCATATGGTCCGCCGGTCCGTCGGCTGCAATAATCTGAATCCGTGAGAGTTGCACCGCCTCGTTGATCCGGTCAATATCTTCCGTCCGGACAAAACTGTACAGCGGATTTGCCTCCGGCTTGCAATGAAAATCTTCCGTTAACAGCTGCTTTTCCACACTTTCCAAAATATGTCCCTCGCGGAACGCATATGTCAGCACGCTGTAATCATTCATACAATATGCCACAAGAATTACGCCGCCAGGCTTCGTCACACGCTTTGCCTCGGACAGTGCCTTGCACTTATCTTCAAATGCATGGAGATGATACATCGGCCCGAACACAAGCGTCAGGTCAAAGCTGTCATCGGCAAATCTGGAAAGCTTCATGGCATTGCCCTGGTAGGCCTTCACGCTGCTTCCCTTCTTTTTTAAAACTCCGAGATTGCTTTTCACCAGTTCAACCGCCGTGACATCATAGCCCTCCTCAGCCAGCGCCACACTGTATCTCCCGGTCCCTGCACCTACATCCAGAATTTTCGGATTGCTGCGCCCTTCCAGATATTTGTGTATGTAGCGCATGGAAGTCACATACTCCACCTGTCCGTGTCTGGACAGCAATCTTTTGTCTTCGTTAAATTTATTATAATAGGCAATCAGTTCTTCTGTCATTGTTCTTTTGCTGCCTCCCCGGCTCTGCGAGGTGCAATTTCATTAAAGCATATATTTCCTTTTCCGTTTCTCTTTGCCTCGTACATATTGTCGTCAGCCCAGTCAAAAATAGCTGTAATATCCATTCCCTTTTCCCACGGAACGATTCCGACGCTGCAAGGTACTTTTTCAATAATATCGCCTGCTTTGCGCATCACTTCCGCTTTACCGATGTTTTTGGTCAGCGCAATAAATTCATCTCCGCCGAAACGTCCGACAATGGAATCTTCCTCCATAATATCAAGAATCGTCTCCGCTGCTTCCTTCAAAACACTGTCACCGTATTGATGTCCGTATTTATCATTGATAGATTTAAAATCATCCAAATCAATCATGCAGAAATAGAATTCTGCATCCGGAGCCTGTTTTACAAACTCTGTCATTTTCTCAAATACAATCTCCTTGCGGTACAGACCGGTCAAACCGTCGACCTGTGCCTGATAGCTCATCTTTTCTCTCTCCAGCACTTCCGCATGGATATCTTCGATTCGTCCCATGACGCTGGCCACTTTGCCGTCCGCTCCGACTACACTCTTATAATAAGCACGGTGCCACCGGTAACCGCCTCCGGAAATCGCAGTCAGATATTCCAGTTCACCTGATGTTTCCTGTTTTACCGCATTTTGCAAAGCATTGGTAAATGCCTGAAGATGATCCGTGTGAACAATAGGATTTTTCCGCACATAAGAACTGTATCCTGTCAGTTCCTTTGTCTTTTTATTGTGCGGAAGATTGTAGGAAAATAACATACTGTCGCGCGCCGGGAAATATTCAAACAAAATACCCTGTACGGTCTCCGCCAATACATGGTAACGGGCATCCCTTATCATGAGCTCATCGTTCATCCGCTCAAGCTCTTTCATCTTCTGCTCATTTTCCATTTTATCCGTCACATCACGCATAATCAGAAGGACATGCTTTGTGCCCGCATCCGCATTTGCAATCGGTGCAAGCTTAACGGCAAACCAGCTCTTCACGTGGTCGCGTCTCTCTATCTGTATGGTCTGCTCCAGCACTTTTCCGGCCTTTACACATTTTTGGATGGAATCCGGAATGTCCGGATAATTTGTTTTCGACATTCCAAGCCGCTCATAAAATGCCTGATTCAGGTAGAGTACCTTGATTTCATCCACCTGTACTTCAAACAGACCGACTCCTGTCTTCATATTGGAGACAAGCAACTGTAACACATCCTGTAAATCTTTCGTCGCCCGCACAAGACGCTCGCTGTCCCAAAGATTCAATTCGTCCCATTTGTTATTTTGATTCATAACACATCCCCCTTTCTTCGTGCAAACTTTCATTTCACAACTATATTTCATTATACCACATTACTTCACATTCTGCCACGTCACATAAATATGCGAGGCAGCAAAAATCAGCGCTGCGATCACAAGCAAAATATACTGCAACGTAATACTGCTCAGCAAAAAAATCACCGCCGGAATAATTGCAAGCGCCATACTTTTCCACTTGTTCTGCTTTATAAAATAAAGCACCCAGACAATCCAGTACGCAAAAACAAGCAGCGCATTGCCACATATGTAAGCAAGAAACGCCGCAACAGAGGAAAATCCGAATCCGTCCTGTCCGATATCCAAAATAAGCAAAATCATACATCCGTATCTTCCGATCTGCTCCAGTACATTCATCACCTTATTCTGACACTTATTTTCCACACCTCTGAATTTGATTGCATAGATAATATTCGGAATCAGTATGGCAATCACAATACACAATCCGAACAGATTAATCCATCCGCCGCCGAGTTTTCCCGCCAAAAATACGGAAGTAGGACCGTCCGCCTGTCCTATAATAATCGGGTCCATCATAATAATCACTCCTCTTCTTTCAAATACCGCATTACTGCAAGTTTCATGTTTTGGGTTGCCGTCTCTTTCTGCATGGCTTCCTCCGCCGGTATCCCCGGTCCGGAAATCGCATACATGGCATCGATATCGCCGGCAAGACACGTTTTCGCATCCTCCGTCACCTGCCCTGCAAAGGCATATACTTTACATCCGTGCTTTTTTGCCAGGCGGGCTGCCCGCACCGGCGCCTTCCCCATAGCACTCTGCCTATCCAGCCGGCCTTCTCCCGTGATAAAAATATCCGCATCCTTTATATACGTTTCAAGTCCCGTCAGCTCCATCACAAGGTCTGCTCCGGGCAAAAGTTCTCCGTCCAGAAAACTGACAAAGGCAAATCCCATTCCGCCTGCTCCTCCGGCGCCCGGGATATTTCTGCAGCTCTTTCCGGTGCAGCACTCAACAACCTCCGCATAGTTTGCCATAGCAGCATCGACATTTCTGCACTCCTCCGCCCGCAGTCCTTTCTGCGGTGCAAACACATAAGTTGCCCCCTGCTTACCGCACAGCGGATTGTCCACATCACAGGCAACTCTGAAGCTGCACGCTGAAAGCTGCGCAGTCACCGCACTGTCATCTATAAATTTTACTTCTCCCAGAGACGCTCCGATCCCGGGTAATTGTTTCTTATCTTTATCCAAAAAGCGGTATCCGAGCGCTGTGAGCATTCCCATTCCGCCGTCGTTGGTTGCACTACCGCCGATGCCGATGAGAAAATTGTGACAGCCTTTTTTTATCGCATCCAAAATCATTTCTCCGACACCGTATGTCGTCGTTTGCAGAGGATCTCTCTGCTCCTTGGTAAGAAGCGGTAATCCTGCTGCCCGGGCCATCTCGATGACCGCCGTCCCTGCATCCGGCAATATGACATACACAGCATCTGTCTTTTGCCCTACAGGATTGCTGACCTTGACCGAAACCATTTCTCCGCCCAGCCCCTGCGCAATTGCCTCCGTCATGCCTTCGCCGCCGTCCGCCAGTAGGCGCACCACAACATCCTCATCCGGTATTGCTGCCAAAACGCCTTCTTTTGCCGCATTTCCGGCCTCCGCAGAAGTTAAGCTCCCTTTGAACGAATCCATCGCAATTACAACTTTCATTCCGCTACCTCTTTGCACGTTTACTCTGACACATCTTCCTGCCAGTCCTTGCACACATCAACCCATTCCTTCATGCCGGAATACTTTTCCAATTCTTCGATTGTGAGATTGATCGTCGCCTCCGGACTTCCCGCCGCTGCATGCAAATCGGTAAAGCGCTTCATGGAAACATCCAGATAAACCTCAACATCTTCCTTTACACAAAACGGGCAAACACCTCCCGGCGGATGTCCGATTAGCTCCTCCAGTTCATCACCGCGTACCATGGCTGCTTTCTCATGAAACTTTGCTTTATACTTGGCGTTATGCACTCTCGCATCCCCTGCCATAACAATGACAATCGGATGGTCCTTCAAACGGAAAGACATGGTCTTTGCAATGCGCGCCGGCTCACAGCCGATCTCCTGTGCCGCATGCTCCACCGTATCTGTAATATGATCCTGAATGCGGACTTTGTCTCCCATTCCGTACTGTTCAAAATATGCTTTTACGTTTTCCCACGACATTTCGGGTTCCCTCCGGTTTTGTTTGTCATATGTAAGTATATCATATAACGGAAGCTCTTGTCTGCTGTTGAATTTTCACGACCTTATGGAGATGTTCTCCCCACGTAGAGACTTTTTCAGCATGTGAGGAGACTTTTTTCTTTATTTTTCACTATTTTTCTCCCCACGCAACTTATATATCACTTTATGGGGGAGAATATTTATTCTTGTTTTTTGTTATGTAAACCGAATTTCAGTCTTTTATCTCCCTATACATGCTGTAACCAGTCTTATGGGGAGATAAAAATTTTTAATTTTTAAATTCCATCTCCTATATTGAAAAAAATGCTCGCCATGGGGAGATATCTTCAGTTCCAAGAGCGGGGACACTATAGCTAATTGCAACCGATATCCGTGTCCATCGACATACACAAAAAAATCGCGACCGAAATCGGCCGCGATTTTCCAATATACATTATGCTATTTCAAAAACTATTTGATAGCTGCATGGATTTCCTGCAGAGACATTACATCACTGTCACCCTCTTTAAGGATCGTGTAAATACCTTCTGCTGTTGCCTTAGCTGCTGCCATCGTTGTGAAGTAAGGTACTTTCGCCTTTACGGCTGTCTTACGAATGTAGCTGTCATCGTTCTTTGATTCTTCCGTTGCTTTCGGTGTGTTGACAATGAGCTGAATGTTACCGTTCATCACCTCATCACCGATATGCGGTCTTCCCTCATACATTTTATTGACACGTGTTGAGTTGATACCGTTTGCAACCAAAAGGTCATGCGTAGAACCTGTCGCCATAATGTCAAATCCGCAATCCACAAATTTTTTGGCAACCTCCACTACTTCCGGTTTATCCTTACGGTTTACACTGATGAGTACAGTTCCCTTGGTCGGAAGCTGTGTCTGTGTTGCTTCCTGCGCTTTGTAGAACGCTTCACCCACATTCTTGGAAAGTCCGAGAACCTCACCCGTGGAGCGCATTTCCGGTCCGAGTACCGGATCCACTTCCTGGAACATATTGAACGGAAATACGGCTTCTTTTACACCATAGTAGGCCGGTTTTACTTCCTTCATGCCTTCGATCGGTGATGTTCTTCCCGTCAACTCTCTTGTCATAATCTCTGTGGCAAGTTTTACCATCTTGACATTACATACTTTGGACACAAGCGGAACGGTTCTGGATGCACGAGGGTTGGCCTCAAGCACATATACCTTTCCGTCTTCGATAGCGTACTGCATATTCATCAGACCGCAGACACCCATTTCCTCTGCAATCTTTCTTGTATACTCTTTGATGGTCTCCACGGTCTCTGCCGGGATGTTCTTGGAAGGCAGGATACATGCTGAATCTCCGGAGTGTACTCCCGCGAGCTCGATATGTTCCATAACCGCCGGAACAAATGCTGTCTTGCCGTCTGCAATGGCATCCGCCTCACACTCTGTCGCGTGGCGCAGGAAACGGTCAATAAGAATCGGTCTGTCCGGTGTTACTCCGACCGCTGCTGCCGTATATTTTTTCAGTGCTTCCGGTTCGTTGACTACTTCCATTCCGCGTCCGCCGAGCACGTAGGAAGGGCGAACCATAACCGGATATCCGATCTTTTCTGCAATTTCAAGGGCTTCTTCCACATCGACAGCCATACCTGCTTCCGGCATCGGAATTTCAAGTTTTTCCATCATACCGCGGAACAAATCTCTGTCCTCTGCCATGTCGATGATTTCAGGGGAAGTTCCCAAAATGTTTACACCGTTTTTCTTAAGGTCTGCTGCAAGATTGAGCGGTGTCTGTCCGCCGAACTGTGCAATAACACCGACCGGTTTTTCTTTCTCATAAATGCTGAGAACATCTTCCAGTGTCAGCGGCTCGAAGTACAATTTGTCAGATGTATCGTAGTCGGTAGAAACCGTCTCCGGATTACAGTTGACAATGATTGTCTCGAAACCGAGCTCTTTTAATGCAAATGCTGCATGTACACAGCAGTAGTCAAACTCGATACCCTGTCCGATACGGTTCGGGCCTCCACCTAAGATCATAATCTTCTGCTTGTCACTTACCGCTGTCTTATCCTCTGCATTGTAAGTTGAATAATAGTAAGCTTTGTCCTTTGTTCCGCTTACGCGAACCGGCTCCCAGCTCTCTGTAATACCATAAGAAATTCTTGCCTTGCGGATTTCTTCCTCGGAAACTTCAAGGAGTTTGCTGAGGTATCTGTCAGCAAATCCGTCTTTCTTTGCTTTTTCCATAACGTCTTTGGACGGAACACTTCCCTTCGTAGCAAGAAGTGCTTCTTCCTCTTCCACAAGCTCTTTCATCTGCTCAATGAAGTATTTCTTAATCTTTGTGAGGTTGAACAGCTCGTCTACGGTAGCACCCTTGCGGAGCGCTTCGTACATGATAAACTGACGCTCACTCGTTGCAGTGTTAAGCATCTTAAGAAGCTCTTCTTTGCTCTTCTCATTGAAGTCTTTTGCGAATCCGAGACCGTAACGTCCGATTTCAAGGCTTCGGATAGCTTTCTGGAATGCTTCTTTGTATGTTTTACCGATACTCATAACTTCACCTACCGCACGCATCTGTGTGCCAAGCTTGTCCTGAGAATCTTTGAATTTTTCAAATGCCCATCTCGCAAATTTGAGAACGATGTAGTCTCCGCTCGGCTCATAATCTGCAAGTGTTCCGTTTACACCGCACGGAATTTCATCCAGTGTAAGGCCGGATGCAAGCATTGCGGAAACAAGCGCAATCGGGAAACCGGTCGCTTTGGATGCGAGTGCGGAAGAACGGGATGTTCTCGGGTTGATTTCAATAACGATAATACGGTCGGATACCGGATCGTGTGCAAACTGAACGTTCGTACCTCCGATAACCTGAACCTCATCTACAATCTTAAATGCCTGCTCTTTTAATCTTGCCTGACACTCCTCAGAAATGGTAAGCATCGGAGCGGAACAGAAAGAGTCACCTGTGTGAACACCGAGCGGGTCGATGTTTTCAATGAAACATACGGTGATCATCTGACCTTTGGAATCGCGCACAACTTCAACTTCAAGCTCTTCCCAGCCGAGGATGGACTCTTCCACAAGAACCTGACCTACAAGGCTGGCCTGAAGACCACGTGCACAAACTGTCTTTAACTCTTCTACATTATATACGAGACCGCCGCCTTCGCCGCCCATGGTGTAAGCCGGACGAAGAACAACCGGATATCCTAACTTGTCTGCAATGGCAAGTGCCTCATCTACCGTGTAGGCAACCTCACTTCTCGCCATCTCTATGCCGAGTCTGTCCATAGTCTTCTTAAACTCGATACGGTCCTCACCACGCTCAATGGCATCCACCTGTACACCGATTACTTTCACATTGTATTTGTCAAGAACACCTTCCTTTGCAAGCTCAGAGCAAAGGTTAAGTCCCGACTGTCCTCCAAGGTTCGGCAAAATTGCATCCGGACGTTCTTTGGCGATAATCTGCTCCAGTCTCTTTACATTTAACGGTTCAATGTAAGTCACATCCGCTGTATCCGGGTCTGTCATAATCGTCGCCGGATTGGAGTTTACCAGAACGATTTCATATCCGAGCTGTTTTAATGCTTTACATGCCTGTGTTCCGGAATAGTCAAACTCACATGCCTGTCCGATAATAATCGGTCCGGAACCGATGATTAATACTTTTTTGATATCCTCTCTCTTACTCATCTTTGCCTCTCCTTCTTCTCTCTATTTTTTATGGCTACTATGCCATTCCATGAAAAAAGTCAGCACCGAAAGTAACTGACTTTTTTAATCAACAATTATTTGTTTCAAATGGGAAAATTAACTGAAAAAAGGGAATACGAATCCACGGCTTTCAAAATCAGGTGATTTGGCTGTGTCGTACCCTGTGCTTTCATCCTTTTCCTCCGCTACTTGATTTAATCACTTGCTATATTATAAAGGGTAAATACCAATTCGTAAATAGTCAATTTTAATTTTTTTAAATTTATCTTATCTATTTCTCTTTCTTAAAATATCACGCTGCTTCTGCTGTACATACTGTGCAATGGCCGGACTTTCTTTATCCAGCTGGCATCCGTATATGTTTTTCCCCTCTTCCTCGGTAACCATACGGACAATCTTGCCGGTCAGGGAAAGTTTCATGCCCATATCTGAATACTTAACGGTAATCTCTTCACCGATATTCAGGTTGCGCTCGGTTGTAATGGAAAAGCCGCTGGCGCTGACATCGCGCACATACACATTGACCGGACTGTCTCCGCCCCGGATCATGCTTCCCAAAATACTGATACCTACGCGGAAATTTTTGCGCCGGTTGATTTTGCGCCCTTCTTTGTTGCACTGTGCCACATAATTCTCTTTGTAAGCCACAATAGCACACGGGGCAAACTCATACACACCGCCGTCAAACTCTGCGAGAATCGAAGTCGCAACTCCCTTGAACGAAAGACGCTTGTCATCCACTCTCGGCACATCCAATATCAAATACTGCGGCGTCACTTTGAGCACAGTCGCCTTGAATTCAAGCTCATTTTCCTGCTTCGGAATTTTGCAGACAATCGTAATCATCTGCTCCTCAGGAATATTGTTCAAAAAAAACTTACCATCCATTACTAAAAACTACCTTTGCTATAACCCTTCCGGTCATCTTCCCCAAGACAACCTTTCATCCCCCATTTATCACATCAAACCTTTCTTATACTATACCAAAAAATGGGACGCTTGGCTAGTTTTATCTTGTCTGAACAGCCCGATTTTATAAAATTTTTTCCATTCCTATTTTTTGCGGAACCAAACCGCATTTTTCATAAAAGCGCATGGCACTCTCATTGCAGGACCAGACGTTCAGCGTCACATTGTAGCATCCCTGTTCCCTTGCAAAAGCAAGCACATATTCATAAAGCTTTTGACCGATATGCAGTCCGCGTTTTTCTTCATCCACACAAAGATCATCAATATATAATGTTTTCACGTCCGTCAGAATGTTGTTGTCTATATGCTGCTGAAAAATGCAAAACGCATATCCCAGAATCTCTCCTGCCGGAGCGTCTTCCTCCACTGCAACAAAAATCGGCGTTTTATCATCTGCTATAATCTTTTGCAGTTCCTCATCCGTGTATTTTTTTACATTTGCTTTAAACAAATCCGGGCGTCCGTTATGATGCACCATGAGAACCTGACAAAGCAGCCTGTTGATGCCGGGCATATCCGCCGGTGTTGCTCTTCTTATATTCATAGTTTTACCTCACTTTTTTTCCTGCAATGTATTTTGCGCATATCTGCTCTTCCCCGGCGAGATAAATCAGCCGCTGTGTCCGCTCCTGCACCGATAAAGGCTGCGGATGTTTTAGTGTTGTATCATCGAAAACGACCGCATCAAATTCATACCCCGGCTCGAAGCTTCCGACTTTTCCAAAGAAGGCACCGCCTCCCTTGGTCGCCATATAAAAAGCCTCCGCCACACTAAGCGGCGCAAGACTGTCATCCACATAGCGCCACCTCATTTTGGAGCACTGAATCGCCATCGTCATCGCTTTCATCACGGACAGGCTGCTTCCTGCTGCCACATCGGTGCCGAGCCCCACATTCATGCCTTCCTCCAGATAGGTACGCACCGGCGCGATTCCGGAGGAAAGGTTGGCGTTGGACTCCGGACAGTGCGCCACAAATACGCCTCTTTCTTTCATGAGCCGGATTTCCTCCGGGCTGCTGTATACACAATGGGCCATGACCGTCTTCGCATCTCCGCCGAACAAACCGAATCTATCGTAGACATCTCCGTAACACTCCGACTCCGGACAAAGCTCGCTGACCCACTTAATCTCGCTTGGGTTTTCCGAAAGA
>JAFTWX010000083.1 GCA_017465095.1 Lachnospiraceae bacterium
AAGCTATAGAGTTGCTAAAGCAACTCCGATTTCAAGAAACTTCGTTTCTTTTCCAGTTTAACTTCGTAAAGCTATAGAGTTGCTAAATCAACTCCAAAATGGAGTGTTCAACATTCCAAAGTTGGTATTTTTAACGGTGAGGGTCCACCTGTTCCCATTCCGAACACAGAAGTTAAGCTCACCTGCGCCGAAAATACTTGGCTGGAAGCGGCCCGGGAAAATAGGTCAATGCCAACACAAGAGCATATTTTGTTCTTTGGCAACAAGCAGAATAGTTGGTGATTTTCACAGTGAGGGTCCACCTGTTCCCATTCCGAACACAGAAGTTAAGCTCACTTGCGCCGAAAATACTTGGCTGGAAGCGGCCCGGAAAGATAGGTCGTCGCCAACATCTCTGCTTGTTTGTCTTTTCATAATCGCTGATTTTAGATTACGGATTTTGTAAGCACGGCTGTCATGCCGAGTTTTGTGAAACAAAACTCGTGATTTTAAATCTCCGATTTAAAATCTTCCTCCATAGCTCAGTCGGTAGAGCACCTGACTGTTAATCAGGGTGTCACTGGTTCGAGTCCAGTTGGGGGAGCCAATAATAGAAGCACTGCAATCGCGGTGCTTTTCTTTTCCTTTTTTGAAAATAAAACAAAGAAAGTCGGTGATATAAATGAATGAACCTTATTATTTGGCTTACGAGAAACGTTACCAAGCGGTTTATTCTGCCGGTGCAGAACGTTGGGGGCATTCTCCCGATGATGAAGTGTTGTATCATACACTGAAATCGTGGGTAGAAGAAAATCATCTGCAAGGAAAATCGATCATCGAATATGCTTGTGGTGAGGGCGCTTGTGGGGTTATATTGTCTGAACTTGGATGTAACTATCACGGCGTGGATATTTCACCGGCTGCGATTGAAAAAAGCAAAAAATTGTTAGAAAAATATCCGAATGCCACGGTTGAAGTTCTCGATATGGTAAAGGAAAGCGTAAAAGAAAAATTTGACGGTGCGCTTGACTGTATGGGATTTCATATGTTGGTTACAGACAATGATAGAGAATTGTATTTGAAAAATGCGTATCACTCGTTAAAGGAGAATGCGCCCATGCTTTTCTTTAGAGAATCGTACCGTAAGGACGGAACGCATCACGGCGTTGTTAATTCAGTTGAGGAATGGGCACAGATCACGGGAGACGACTATAAAACACCGCAATTGCGTCAAGTCAGAAGCTCTGACAACGGTGGTATCGTAGAGGTGCTTGTACCTTTTGTTCCGGCGAGAGCAAAAGACAGAAACGGATATATAGAAGAATTTAAAAATATCGGGTTTGCCGTGGAAAAATTTATTGAAATGGATGTTTCTATATCTATTTCATATTCTGCGAGCATATATGTCAGAAAAGCAGTGAGATAGAAATTTTAGGTTCGAAATTGTTGTGTTAATTAAAATCCGAGTCGGAAGACTTGGATTTTTTCATTTGCGCCAAAGCGCAGCATCATCTGACATCATTGCTTTGCCGGCGTGCAGAGGAATCCCCAAAGATGATATTATTCACTGCTGAGGGACAGGCCGTCCTACACCGGTGACGAACCGCGCACGAGAATGTCTGGCCGGAGGGATACGGCGAATGGCAGACCGTTAAAAATCAGGAGGAAACCGCGCGGGTGTACAAGCCGGACTGGTACGAAACCTGGAAAAATCGCAAGCATTTGTGGGGATACGTCAACGAAGCGAATCCGGATGTAATGGCAATGCAGATCGACTGTGCCGTGAAACACGGCGTGAATGTGTTTATTTATGACTGGTACTGGTACGACAACCGTCCGTTCCTGGAAAACTGTCTGAACGACGGATTTCTCCGGGCAGAAAACCGGAACAAGATGAAATTCTACATCATGTGGGTAAACCATGATGCGGACAGCTCCTGGGACATCCGGCTCTCGGATGAACGGCCCGGTGTGATCTGGCGGGGGACTGTGAACAGAAAACAGTTCGAGGTCATCGGCAGACGCTGGATCGAAAAGTATTTTTCGCAGGAAAATTACTACTGCATCGTTGGAAAACCGGTTGTCAGCATCTATTATCTGCGGAATTTCATCGTCGGGCTCGGCGGGGTCGATGCGGCGGCGGGTGCGATTTGCTGGTTACGGGAAAAAGTCGTGAAAGCCGGATTCCCCGGTGTTCATGTCCAGCTCGTTGTCAGACAGAACGCACAATTTCCCCGAATTCTTTGGGGACGGCATTGAAAACGAAGTGCAGCTGCTCCAAAAAATCGGGTTTGATTCCACGATGCGCTACAATCAGGGTCACATTGACGGAGATTACACGGCGATCCTTCCGGATGCAGTAAACGAATGGGAGAAACTGAATGCACAGCATCCCATTCCACATTTCCCGCACATTTCCATCGGGTGGGACAATAATCCGCGATTCAAAAAATTCCGTCCCGGCGTAGCGGAAAACAATACTCCGGAAAATTTCGAGCTTGCCCTCCGGAAAGCAAAGGATTATATCGACACGCACGACCTCTCCGCTCCGCTTGTTACCGTCAACAGCTGGAATGAGTGGACGGAAACCAGCTATCTGGAACCGGATGCGCTGAACGGATACAGGTATCTGGAAGCGGTCAGGAACGTTTTTGGCCTGCGAATGAATGTGCGCCAAATTTTAGGTTGACAACATGACGGAAAAAGACACCTTTTCCATTTTCCTGCTCGTATAAAAAAATCTCGGAAAAATTTTTAAAAACCTATTGACAAAGTAGGTAATGTGTGCTATAATAATACCAACCTAAGTAATAGGTATTAAAGGGAAAGGAGAACAAGACCATGAAACTGTACGGTTATAGTACCGTTGTGATCACGGAAACCTGTATGCACTGCTGTAAGCGCATGAATACCGACACATCCGATTCCGATTTGTTCTCCGCATCCGACAGAAACATTGTTCCGCGCGCCTGCGCGTGATTCCACTGCTTTCGTTCGGGAGATTCATTCGGAGTCTCCCGATTATTTTTTATAAGTAGGTGTTTGTTATGAAAAACGATTCCGGAATGCCCGCAGGGGCATCAATGCTCACCGGAGCACCTTTCCGTTCCGGCAGGTTGTGTCGATGTTGAACGTATCATTTGCTCTCTAAAAAACCGGTACGAAATCAAATGCACATATCTGAATCACGAAAGGAAGAAATTATCATGTCTAAAATTTATACATCCGCAGATCAGCTGATCGGAAAAACGCCGCTTCTTGAACTCACCAACATCGAAAAGGCCTACGGCCTCAAAGCCAAGGTTCTCGCCAAGCTGGAATACTTCAATCCGGCCGGCTCCGTCAAGGACAGAATCGCCAAAGCCATGATTGACGAAGCGGAAGCCGAGGGCAAACTGAAGC
>JAFTWX010000084.1 GCA_017465095.1 Lachnospiraceae bacterium
CGATCTTGTAAACTGGATTTTCGATAAGGAATTCATGGAGGTTCTCGGAGAGACGTAAGATATGCGTGGAGGGGACTTTTTCAGAAAACTGAGCTAATACCTGTATGAGCACCATGATTTTTACCGCCGTGCGCTGAAGATAGATGGACAGAATACATTCCGGGAGCATTTCCGCGAAATTCTTCATGCGTTCAGTTCCGCTGAACTCCAGAAAATATTCTTTGATGAAACAGTAGATGATTTTTACATAAATTTTATAACGGATGGATTTGTCTGTGCAATGGAACGATGGATCACCGAACGTGACTGTATTCCTCCGGATGTTTTTTTGCAGAAAATCGATACTATCATGAAAAAGATCGCAGTAAAGGTGTACAGCAGGATCGAAGAACACAGCGAAAATTCATAACAAACCAAAACGGTGTAGTTTTTCAGGCTGCACCGTTTTTTGATATTGTGTTAATGTGCTGCCGCTTTGCGGGGAAAAGCAAGTTTCAGAATATCGGCAAGTGTATGTTCAAACAGATTGTATTCCGGAGCTTCCTTTTTCTCAAATGGCTTTATCAGACAGCCGTTTTTGTCAAAACCCGCTGTGCAGGTGCTTTCGGTAATAATTCCGTCCACTGCACGGTTATCTCCCAGCAGATCCCATGGAATCGTCCGGTAATTTTGACTGTGTCGGATTTTGTTGATGAACTCATGCACACGGGAATACAGCATTTCCGGACACTCCGGTCTTGGAAATACCGCAGTAAATGCAGGGTGAAATTCGTCTGCAGCATCGAAAAGATTTCCGCTTGCAATAAACGGCAGATCTTCCGCACGATAGGAAAAATATACGGAATACAGCAGTTTTTCATGCCGCAGAAACTCGCAGATCTCCCCGGTTTCCTCCCCATATCCTACGGCGATCATCACATTTGTCAGTTCGCTCGCCTCTGAAATAAACTGGCGGGAAATCGTTTGAGGACGCATAAACAAAATAAATGCGCTGTTCTCATGGGATGAGATCACAGGAAGATGACGCAGGGGGGATTCACCGGTGAAAAGCTGCCATGTATGGATGCCGAGCACCTCCCCCTGTGCGATGACAGAATCCAGCTGTCCGGCTGACCATCCATTTGTCTCAAGGGTAAGTGCCCATGGAACATCAAAACGCTTTTCCGCTTCGATCTGCCGTATGGTCTTCGCACCAATCGTACAGCTGTTGTAGCCTATATTCATCCCGAACGTCAGCAGGCGATCATTATCCACATGGGTCACGATATCCTGTACCATTGGGTAATAGGCACTGCTTTCGTTTTCCAGCATCTCCTGTGCTTCGTGGAAGAACTGCTGCTGGAATCTTCCTTTTGCAAAATTCATACCAAGATCGATCAGATTCCGGGTACCTCTGCCGGGATTTTCCTTCATATCATCAAGCGTCCGACGGATCATGGATTCGATCAGAACACGGCGTACATCGTTTTTCAAAACAGAACCCTCTTTTTTGTGATAATTTCTCGGATATAGTATACCGCTGCTGCTTGTTTTGCTCAATGGACAAATTGCCCGAGGTGTCCTAAAATGTAACACTTTCTGTTTTTGTCCCAATTTCAGACACTTCACTGCGTTTGGGCAATGACAATTTGTCCGGAATGCTTTATACTGATATATAATTCATAATCGCAGGAGTAATATACATATGGAAAAACTGAAAAAAGGTATTGTACAGATCGATCTCAGCGTTATTGAGATTGTCATCGGCATTCTTCTTGAGAAATCCCTGTAAGGAAAGATTTGTTTCCTCACAGGGACTTTTTCTGTTCACACAGACACAATATTCTTTTTTCCCTCCATAAAAAATACAGCTTGTTCACCTCCGCACCGAGCAGCAGGATGATCGTGCAGAAGTATATCCAAAGCATAATCAGGCATACAGCCGCAAGACCGCCGTAGATGTAGGAAGCATTCGGAAAATAGGCTCTGTAAAAAATATTATACCATGGATTTGTTACGAATCATAGCATTTTTTTTGGACAAATACGTCCAAATGTCCAAAAATGTAACACCTTTCGTGAATTGAGCAAAAGTGTAACACATAGCTGTTTTTGACCGATGATTTATTTTAACAGACGGATTATAATAATAAAGATAAATGCTTCACACAGATATAAGGAGAGATTCCGATGGGTTTCCGGAACTGTTTTGAATATATCGTCGTCATCACCGTCCTTGCCTTTTTCATCGGAAGAATTCTTCCGAAGCGATGGTTTCATGCGGAGATGTTTCCGTATGC
>JAFTWX010000085.1 GCA_017465095.1 Lachnospiraceae bacterium
AAAACTCCGGATTATGAAAGGGGTTCCAAATAAGAACAGAGTGGAGGAAGTGCTGGAAATCGTGGGACTTTCCGACACAGGGAAAAAAACAGTAAAGAATTTTTCTCTCGGTCTGCGCCAAAGACTCGGAATCGCTATTGCCCTTATGACAAAGCCGGAAATCATGGTGCTTGACGAGCCGATTAACGGTTTGGATCCGGAAGGGATCGTTGAGATTCGAAATTTATTATTAAAGCTGAATAAAGAAGAGCATATCACCATTATGATTTCTTCACATATTTTAACAGAGTTATCGTTGCTTTGCAGTGATTATATTTTTATTCATCATGGGGAACTGATACAATCGGTTTCCGCAGATAATCTTCGTAAAATTTGTAAGGAATACTATCATATTCATACCGATAATGATGCCAGGGCACTTGTGATTTTACAGGAAAAAGGCTTTGCCGGTCAGGTTGAGGTGGAAGAGGACGGAAGTATCAGACTTTATGAGGGCCTCAGTGATGTGACAAAAATTTCAAAGGCTTTATATGACGGCGGAGTAATACCGGTTACTTTGCACATGGTAGAAGCAAATCTTGAAAAATATTATATGGATATGGTAGGTGAACAAAATGTGGAATCTGATGAAGGGGTTAAATTATCAAATAAAAAGAGATAATTTTACAATATATGCAATATTATTCAGTAGTTTTCTGGCGACAGGAATCACCATTTACTCAGCTTTAGTAGAAGAAGGGATGGCATTTTCGGAAATAAACGCAGGATTGTTTTTGGCAAAAAATGCGGAATTTATGGTTGTGGGATGTCTGGTTTTATGTTGTGTACTGGTTGCCAGAATTGTCGGATGGGATATGACCGATAAAACAATTAATTATGAAATTCTGGCGGGGAATTCCAGAAATCATGTGTTTGGCGCAAGAGTTATTTTGACGTTTTTATGGTGTTTGGGAATCAGTGTCATTTATTTGGTAGTGCCCCTTGTTGTGTTGTCTTTTTGTAACGGCTGGGGACCGAATATGGAGATAAAGGTTGGAGTTTCATGGGTGCTGATATTTATGTTATTGGTATTCCGATTGGTTTGTGAACTTATTTTACTTACCGTTCTTTTGAAAAATTGTTTCATATCCATGATCATCGGATGGATATTAAATGAATTTGTGGTACTGGTAACTTTAGTTTATGAAGAGATGATAGGTGAATTTCCGATTTTTCTGTTTTCACTGTCCGGAATGTTTCAATTCAGTTCTTTTCCGTATAAATTTGAGTATATCGGCGGAAAAGATATTCCGGTATTCGGACCGCCGATCGGAAGCGGGGAAATTATGCAGATTATAATATCTGTGATTGTGGTTTCCGGACTTACACTTTTGGTGGCAAAAACGCAATTTAATAAACAGGATATGAGATAGATTGGGAGAGATAACATGAAGCAGATTATGAAAGCACAGCTGTATCAGCTTAGAAAAAACAGAATCCTATGGCTGATTTTCTTTGTGATATGCATGATGCAAATCACAGGGCCATCGGGCGAAATGTGCTATTACGAAGAAATGATGGCGGGATCAAAATACATAGCGGATTTCGGTTATACGATATTACATTTTGCAGTTATTTTTGTGCTTCTTCTTACGGCAGAGATTTGCGGGGGAGATTTTATGGATAAAACCAAGCACTATGAATTGATGGGTGGTTACACGCGGAAAAAAATATATTTTTCCAGATTCTGGCTGAGTTTTCTGTTGAGTGTGCTATTTATGATTGTGATAAGCATGATTGCAGTGATTACGGCAGTAGTTCTCGGAGGCTGGGGAGATGAGTTGTCTCCTGGCTGGTGTCTTGTGCGACTTGCGCTTGTGATCTTTCCTATGTTCCGTCTGATTTGTGAGTTTGTTTTTTTGAGCTATGTGGTAAAAAATGCCTATGTGGTTATGGGAGCGGGTACTTTCGTGTTTTTTGCGGGTATGGTTGGAAATAATCTGATTCCGGAAAAGGCGAGATTTTTCAGTGGGCTTGGAACTTTATACGAACTGACAGATTTTCATCCTTGGAGTACCTTTACTCTGGTAGGTGAAAAAATGATTACTCTTTATGATGCGACTATGAATGCATCTCAAATTGCAGGTGTGATAGGTTCGTCCATGGTCTTTGGGCTGTTTTTCTTATGGCTTGGTTACAGAGTTTTTTTGAAAGATGATATAAACTAGGAGGCATCTATGGTTACTTGTGATATTGTGTGTGTGGGTTTGAATTTGATTCTGGCAGTTTTTTTGTTTTGGCTGGCGGGATTTGCAGAAAAAAAGAGAAGCGTAAAATGGCGTTTGCTTTATCTGCTGCCATTTCTTGTAACGCTGGTCTTGGTTGCGATATATGAGTTTGAAACATGTATGTTTGGCGTTTATTTTGGGGCTTTTCTTCTTGTTTTTGGCATGGTCAGGCAAGAGAAAAAAGAGCGCTGTATTCTATGTTTTGTCAGTGCAATATTTGCGTTTTTATCCCTCGGAATCTGTCTTTTTTCTCCGGGGTACAGAAGCTATGATTATGCAGCAGACTTCAAGTCCGGATTCGAAGAAATGAAACTGCATTATGTGCTTTCCGAGCATAAAAGCATAGATTGGGACGGGCTTTATGAAAAGTATCTGCCGTTATTTGAGGAGGCTGACAAAGCCCATGATGAGGTGGAAGCATCCATTGCATGGACAAAGTTTGCTATGGAATTTCAAGACGGACATGTCGGCTATGGAATAAAAGATGAAAAAATTGAAAAAATGGCCTACGAAAAAATGTACGGAAATGACTATGGTCTGTGTACTATGAAGCTGTCTGACGGAAAGATAGTGGCTGTTATGGTGGAGAGTGGCAGTGAGGCTTACAAAGCAGGTATTCGTAATGGCAGTGAAATAACAGCCTGGAATGGTGAGCCGGTTGAAAACTTATCCGGAACAGAAAAGGTTTTCTCGTTTGCAGTGGAAGAGAATGAAGAGTTTTACGAAGCTCTTTCCATCGCAGGTATGGGAGGTGAGACGGCGGAGGTTTGTTTCATTGCCGAAACAGGTGAGAAGAAAACAGTTACGCTTTCAAAAATCGGGAACTATTATGATAGAATGATGGATTGTATTGAAGATGTCATCGATAAAGGGGCTGAAATTTCGAATTTGGAATGGATGCGCGTGGATGAGAGTTCTGCACTTCTTCGTATGCGATTTATGAATTATGATTCCGAAGAGAATTTTTCTGAGATGGAGACAACGTTGCGGGAGGAGATGCTTGCTTTAAAAGCGGAGGGGGTAACGAATTTGATTTTTGATCTTCGCTCGAATTCCGGAGGGTCCGGAAATCATGTGAAGCATATTTTGAAATTGATTGCGCCTTCCGGAGAACATGTATATGCTTATGATGCGGTGTTTGATAAGAAAACACAAAAGTATAAGATAGACAGTGTTACAGATGACGGAAGTGTGACCTATCAAGTCGGACAGTGTGAGACCTATCAGGGTGAAAATCTTTGGGGACATGGGAAGATTATAATACTCGTCAATGCCAATACTGTCAGTGCAGGAGATCACTTTGCGATGGCGGCTTCTGCTTATCCGAATGTGACTGTGATGGGATTTACCCACAGCAACGGAAGTTGTCAAGGAGTAAATTCTGTGGGATTTGATTATGGAATGTTGACTTATTCGGGAGCACTTTTGTTAAATGAGGATGGTAGTGTATTTGTGGACACGGATCATGCCCGCAAAGCGGTGGTACCTTTGGATTTAAAAATTCCGTTTGATCTGCAGGCGGTTTCCGTGTTGTTTGATGAGGGAGAAGATTATCTGCTTAGAAAAGCGATGGAGGAGTTTGGAAAGTAAAAATAAAAAATCAGGCAACAAAAGTTGTCTGATTTTTTAATTTAAAAGTAAATAGAAATGTGTTATGCTTATTAAAATGGAGGGGTCGCATGAGTAAAACAAAACTTATTATCAGTGCACTTACTAAATACATAGCCGGTTTACTTATGGTTACACTTATGCTGTTTTTGCCGTCCGGAACATGGAAATATTTTAACGGCTGGCTGTTTATAGGTCTGTTGTTTGTTCCGATGTTTGTTTTGGGCGTGGTACTTTTGATAAAGAGCCCGGAACTATTGGAAAAACGTCTTCGCAGCAAGGAAAGTGAGAGTGACCAGAAAAAGGTAATCGGCGCATCGCTTGTTATGTTTTTGGCAGGATTTATATTGTCGGCGCTGGATTATCGTTTTGGATGGACATACGTTCCGTTTCCGGTTGTGATTGCTGCTGCGGTCATTTTGCTTGTGTCCTACGGACTTTATGCGGAAGTGATGCGTGAGAATGTGTATTTGTCACGTACGGTGGAAGTGCAGGAAGAACAGAAAGTAATTGATACCGGACTTTACGGAATCGTGAGACATCCTATGTATTTTTCGACAGTGCTTTTGTTTTTGTCTATTCCGGTGGTACTTGGATCGTGGATTGGATTCGTAATTTTTTGTATCTATCCGTTTTTGTTGGTGAAGCGAATCAGAAATGAAGAAAGCGTTTTAGAAGAAGGACTTGCAGGGTACAAAGAGTATAAAAAGAAAGTAAAGTATCGCATGATTCCGTTTGTTTGGTAATTCGGCCTTTGGCCTGATTATATAAAATTTTATTTAAAAGGAGAGTGCTTGTTTGATTAAGTACAACAAAAAGGAGACGGTAGCATAACCGGGAGGTTTGCTAGCGTAACAAACCTCCCGCGGTAAGCAGTTGACAGTTAACAACATTCAGGAGGAAAAAAATAATGAATAAAAACTATATGATACGTCAGGAAACAGAAAAGGACTACAGCGTAGTAGAAAACTTAACAAGAGAAGCGTTTTGGAATGTGTACAAAGAAGGCTGCGATGAGCACTATATGGTACATGTGATGCGCGGACATGAAGATTTTATCAAAGAACTTGCACTTGTGCTTGAAGTGGACGGTGAGATTATCGGAAATGTCATGTACATGAAAGCGATGTTGAAGGATAAGGCTGGAAATGAAAAGCCGATTTTAAGTTTCGGTCCGATCAGTATTCATCCGGAGTATCAGCGTATGGGATACAGCCGTATTTTGCTGGAGTATTCTTTTGAGATTGCAGAAAAACTCGGTTACGATGTAATCGCTAATTTCGGGGATCCGGCAAACTACGTAGCACGCGGTTTTCGCAGCAGTCACAGATATCATGTCTGTATGGAAGGTGACGTATATCCGGCGGCTTTGCTCGTCAAACAATTGAAGGAGAATGCACTGGACGGAAGAACCTGGTATTATCATGAAAGTCCGGCTTTTGAGGCTATGACAGAGGAAGGACTTGCGCAGTTCGAGGCACAATTTCCACCGAAAAAGAAAGAGTGGAAGCCTAGCCAGGAAATCTTTTATATTCAGAGCCATTCGACCGTAAGGTAATTAGAAAAAAAAGGGCTGTTGCTCCGCATTGCGGGGCGACGGCTTTTTTTCTTGTTTTCCGTGGTATGTAGCGGAAAGATGTTGTATAATAGAAATGTATTTGCGTTATTGTATTTGGGAGAAAAGAAATGAATCATTTTATTAAGTTGACAGATTATACAGCGAGTGATATCTATGATCTTTTTAATATGGCGGATGAAGTTTGCCAAGGCAAACATGCGAATGCTTTGAAAGGGAAAAGTGTTGTCCTGTTTTTTCCGGCGTCAAGCATCCGGACTAGAGTAACATTTGAAAAAGGTATTTATCTGCTTGGCGGTCAGCCGATTCTGTTTCCTACGGAAACACCGGATAAGAAAGAGGATTTGAAAGATGTTTGCGGCTATCTGAATAACTGGGCAGATATGATTATTGTGAGACATAAGGATATTCAAGTAGTAGAGCAGCTTGCTAAATACTCGGAAGTTCCGGTGATTAATGCGATGACGGACGTCAATCATCCATGTGAGATATTGACAGACATGTATGCACTTTCGAAAATTCGCAAGGATTTTACAAAGGACAATTATTTATATGTCGGAAAGTGCGGAAATATCGGGCTGTCATGGAAGGCGGCATCGGAAATTATGGGATTTTCGCTGGAACAGTGTTGCGGAAATGGGTATGAGATTGAAGGTATAAAGACATACGACAATATCAATGATGCAATTGTCGGGAAAGATATTGTCTGCACAGATTCACTACCCGGAAATGTACTTCCTGATTTTAAAAATTGTCAGGTGACAAAAGAAATCATGGATTTTGCAAATAAGGGGGCGATTTTAAATCCTTGTCCGCCGTTTTATCGGGGAGAGGAAGTATCGGAAGATGTGATAGATTCAGAGTACTTTGTAGGATATGAGTTTAAAAAGCGTTTGCTTGAGGTTCAACAGGCGGTGATGCTGTATTGTCTGAACTAAGGAGGTAAAAACATGTATTTATCAGAATGTTGTGATGTGCGATATGAAGAAGAGAAAAATGTAGTTTTTGTAAAATGGAAAAAGTTTTGTTGTATGGAGGACTATCGTAAACCTCTGGAATATGCCTTGGAAATCATTGAAAAGTACGAATGTGACTACGTGGCTGATACGAGGGACGGTTTTGAGAATATTCCGGAGGATACAGCATGGGTGGCGGACTATTTTATGCCAAAAGCTGCATCACTTGGTTGCGAGTGCATTTATTTTATTATTGATGAAGATAATTCGTTGAAAGAGGAATTGGAGGGACAGGCAGCGGATTCGGAAGATGTGATTGCGTTTAAGTATATTTATGATTTGGCAGAAGTAGAAAAGCGATGAGAGGTTACATATGTCTTTATTTTTATTGATTGCATATCTTGTAGTTTTTATACTACAAATCATTTTCTTTGTAAAAGCGATAAAGAAGAAATTAAAGAAATTTTGGATGATTTTGTTTGTGACGGAAATTATTTCGATTTTTGTTTCCGTCGGACTGATGCTTTACTATGAAAGTCTGCCGGGATATGGATTTATGCCGGGGCTGTCATACTTGGGTGAAGTACTCTCAAGTTTTAGCGCAATGATTTTATATGGAATCCTGTTTGTGATTTCTGCAGTCTGTTGCATTGTAATTAGAGAAAAGAAGAATAAGATAACGCCGTTTTTTGCGCTGATTGCGTTCTTCTTTTTTGTCATGGGAATTACCTTTCTTGGATATGAAATCATCAGTAACATGGATAAAACCAAAAGTGTGGCAACGTTTATCGGTTATGAAGAAGTCAGGGACGCCGGTGGTGTGCAACAGTGGCCGGTTTTGGAATTCTATGTGGGACAGGAGAAATACCAAAGTCGCTGGCCGGAACTTAAAAGTTCATCTGTCGGAGATGAAATAGAGATTTATTATTATCCATTGGGAGATTCTTATGAATGTACATTGTATGTGGCGGATTATCGAATGATATATATTACAGCGTTTGTTTTGGGAATACTCTTTTTTGTTGCAAGGTGGAAAATATGGAAGAAGCTCAATCAAGGGGGAGACAAATGAAGGAGTTCACAGGGAAACAAAAGGCCAGATTGAGTACGTTGGCAGCTATTGTATTATATCTTTTATACGGAACACTTGCTTATGCATGGGAAATACGTATGCAGACGCCGCAGATTGACACTGTGGACAGTATGCAGATAGACGGCGCGGAATTTGCCGGAATTGCAAATTTATTTGTGGCGGGAACGAACGGTATGGTTTCATTTTTGACTATGATACTTTCTGTTTTGGCAATGCTGGTGATAGCATTGATTCTTCTTGTGCCATGGAGATGCATAGCGCTACGGAAGTATTCTGTCATCGCGCCGGAAGAGTGCAGAATATCAAAATATTTGTTGACGGGATATAGTGTGTGCTCCTTGATCGGCGGATTGATTATACTACGTTTTACGAATTTGTTATATCTTATGGTAATGACAGGGATATTGACATTTTTAATATGGATTTTTTCTGTTTGGCCGATGGGGAGGAGAGTCAATGAAGAAAATAATTAGCTTTGGGTTACTGTTGGCGGTTTGTTTGTTGACAGCCTGCAGTAGTTTGCCAAAGGAAACGTATACATACAAAAAGCAGGATGAACTGGCGGTTTCGATTGAGAAAACAAAAGTATATGAAGACAAAATTGTAGTGTTTTTTTCCAAAGGAGCTTTTTCTGAAGTGGAAGAGGTTTCATGTTATGATGCGGATTTTGATTATATTGCAGATGATGCAACATTTGAGGCGAAAGAGGACGTACTTACTGTATATTCTTCAGAGCCGGATAAAATCAGCGGGATGAAGATCACGGTAAATCATTATTTGTATTACCACATCCGCTATTTGGATTCGGATGCTTATGCGATGCTGCAGGGAGACTGGGCAGATGATTACGGTTATTTTGTGTCCGGGGATGAGGAGGCATTTTATACCGAGGCAGAAAAAGAGAAACAAAAGAGGTTGCAGGAAGAACGCCTTGCAGAGCAAGCGAGGGCTTATGCGATGCTGGAAGGAACGTGGGACAGTGAGGACGGACTGACGCGCATTGTTTTTGATGACAGTGACAAGCTTTTGATGGAGATATATAAATACAGCGAAGGCGGCTGGGATTTGTCGCAATGTATCGATGGATATTCGATAAGGTTAGATGAAGAGACGCAGCCGGTATGTATAGAGATTGAAGAATCGAAAGGCTACAGCATGATGTATTCTTTCTATTTTAATGAAGATAAGAATGAGTTTACATGCAATTGTGCGGACGGGAGTTTTTATAAAGTGATAAGTGAGGCATCGGAATGAGATTTAATGTGAAAGATTTAACTTGGACAAGAGAACCGGAGGATTCCTCTTTTAAAGCTACGTTTTCAGAGTTTAAAATAACAGAATGCATGTGGAAAGCACATGACGGACAAAAGGCGGATGAGGAAGAATGAAGATAGCATTAATGATTTTGTGGATATTGTCTTTGGTAATTGCGGTCGGAAGTATTCCGGCAAGTATATTATGGTTTGAAATTCCGGAATATTTCACAGTGATTTTTGCGACTGCAATCGTAATTTTTGCAGCCGGTTGTATTCGGATTATTTCGAAAAGAAAAAAACGAATTGCAGTGATTATCAGCAGTGTAGTTGTTATTCTGATTTCTGCTTTCGGAAATTACTGTAATCCATATTGGAACTATAGTGTTACATATTCCGAGACAATGGATACGGTTTTGACAAACAGGGAGGCAGTTGAAGATTTAGAATGTGTGATGAAGCATTTGAAAAAATGTCATCCTGCGTTTTATCACGGAATTCCGGAAGAAGTTGAAGTGAGGTATCAAGAAGTATTAAAACAGCTTGGCGGGACGGAAACGGTTACCGTATGCTGGCTCAGCCAAAAAGCAGAGTATATTTGTTCTGTGCTGCGTGACGGTCATACCTATGTGAAAGAAAATCCGGAAGTTCGTCATTATATGAAGGATATTTATAAGTTTCAGAAAGAAAATGCGCAGTTAGTTGCAATTAACGGGTTGGATATGAAGAAGCTTTTGGAGCAGACGAAAGAATTATACAGTTATGAGGCAGAGAGCTGGCAGCTGCATATGTTAAAAAACGATCTCTCTTCGGCGGAAGGGCTTATGTTCTTGGGAATATATACTGACGCAGGTGTAGAATATACATACGAACATGCCGATGGAACAAGAGAGAGCAATACATACCACACCGCGGATTTTTTGACCTATGACGACTATGTTTCTTATAACAACATCGAGCAGGCAAGCGATAAGGAAGAATCGTTTGTATCGTTTGAAATTGATGAGGATAAGAGCCTGGCGATATTGACATTGACTTCCTGTAATTATAATAAAGAGTACAAAGATTGTCTTTTACGTATGTTTCGGGAAGTAAAAGAGAAGAACATTCAAAATGTGGCCGTGGATTTACGGGATAACGGAGGCGGCAATTCGTTAGTCGTCAATGAGTTTATCCGTTATTTGAATGTGGAAAGTTTTGAACAGGGGACAAATGATTGGAGATGGGGATGTTTTATGATACCGTTTCACCAATCTACTGTAAAAAACAAGAAGTATGAGGAACTTTTGTTTGAAGGAGAGGTATATGTTTTGACGTCCTCAGCGTCCTTTAGCTCGGCAATGTTGTTTGCGCAGTGGATGGTTGATAATGATCTCGGTACTTTGATTGGTGAAGCACCCGGAAATGACCCGAATGGTTACGGTGATGTGACAATGTTTACATTACCGAATTCTAAATTATTTTTGCAGACTTCAACGAAGGTATTTTGCCGTGCTGACAAAGATAATCCGGATGATTTGGTGGAACCGGATATTTCATGTGATGCAAATGAGGCAATGGAAGTATTATTTGAGGAAATAAGTAAATAATGAGGAGTTTTTATGATTAAGTTAGTCAGACCTACATTAGAAATGAAAGAGGAAGCAATGGCTTACCGTCAGGCACATTTTGACGCAGGTGAGCATGTGATTAGCGGAAGCGAACTTTTGGATCAGACAGAAGACTATGCACAGTGGGTGCAAGATGTCGCCGCCAATACTTCGCCGGAAACGGTAAATCCTGCATGGGTGGTGACAGATACATTTTTTGCGGTAGATGAAAATGATAGCATTGTGGGAATTATTGATTTGCGTCATTCATTAAATGATTTTTTGCAGGACTTTGGTAATGTCGGATACAGTGTGAAACCATCGGAGCGCAGGAAGGGATATGCAACAGAGATGTTCCGTCAGGTCAGGGAAATAGCGCGTCAGGCCGGAATGCAAGAACTTCATATGGCGGTGCATCGTGATAATGAACCGTCGGTAAAGACAATTGTAAACGCCGGAGGCGTGGTTTGTCGCAGTTTTATTGCAGAAGAAAAATGGGCGGACATGTATCGGGTTCAGTTGTAGGAGGTTAATATGTTCAGAGAGCTGACAAGAAAAAACAAAGCCATTTCCGAAGAGGAATGTGTGAAGCTTTTAAAGGAAGAAACGCGAGGTGTTTTGTCCGTGCTCGGTGATGGCGATTATCCGTATGGAATGCCAATGAATCATTTTTACAATGAGGAAGACGGATGCATTTATTTTCACTGCGGAAAAAAAGGACACAGACTGGATGCGATTCGCAGGCATGATAAAGTGTCATTTTGTGTGTATGATAAAGGGATTGCGGAAGACGGAGATTGGGCACTTCATGTAAACAGTGTGATTGTATTTGGTAAGCTTGAGGTAATTGATGATATGGAAACTATCAGTGATATATCAGCAAAACTCAGCCGCAAGTTTACGCAGGATGAGGCGTATATTCAAAAAGAGATTGAGCTTTATGCGAAGGCGACCCTTCTTTTAAAACTAAAACCGGAGCATATGTGCGGAAAAAGGATAAAGGAGTCATAAGATTATGGAGCAGGAAAAGTTTTATGTTGTGACAAAGATGGAGCAGGAAGATCATAAGAAATTTTTGTATATTACGACGTTTATTAAGAGAAAAACAGGGCTCATTATAACGGCGGTAATGAGTGTGCTTGCAGGGCTTGCGGTCAGCTGGATTCTTGACTATATGACAGTGGGAATGGTGGTACTGATTGGTGTGGCATATTTTTTGATGATTGTCGGTATTCAGTGTTATAAAATTAATAAGATGAATGAGCAGCGTGCAAAAACGGATAAAGCTGTCGGTTTTGGCGCAGAGAGTCATCTGCATTTTTATGATGATCACATATTGATGGAAATGCCGGTGACAAAGTCGTCCGGACAACTTCGCTATGATCAGATTTACGAAATTATGGAGACGAAAGAATTTTTTGCAGTATATACTTCTTCCAATCAGGCGTCTTTAATACGCAAGAAAGATATTAAACAGGAGGAACTTGCAGCGTTTACCGAATTTTTGAAAGAAAAGATGCAAAAGCAATATAAGATATTGTCAGTTTAGGAGGAAAAATGAAAATATTGGTCATCGGCGGAACGAAGTTTTTCGGAATACATATGGTTCAGGAATTGCTTGCAAATGGACATGATGTGACCATTGCGACCAGAGGACAGGCTAAAGATCCGTTTGGTGATAAGGTTAGCCGTATCTTACTGGATCATTCGAATCCGGAAAGTATGAAAGAGGCTTTGAACGGAAAACATTTTAACGTTGCAATTGATAAGATTGCCTATTGTTCCAATGATATTAAATATTCGATGGACGCAGTTTCTTGTGACCGGCTGATTTATATGTCAAGTACAGCAGTTTATCGTTTGGATCATATGGATGTGAAGGAAGAAGAGTTTGACGGAAACGCCGGGATGCTCAGGTGGTGCAATCGTGCAGATGCTTCTTACGCGGAGGTGAAAAGGCAGGCGGAGTATGCACTTTGGCAGAACTATGGAGATAGGAAGTGGCTTGCTGTCAGATATCCGTTTGTGGTGGGAGAAGATGATTATACCAAACGCCTTCTGTTTTACGTGGAGCATGCAATAAAGGGAATTCCGATGCATATTGATAATCTTGATGCACAGATGAGTTTTATTCGTTCCGACGAAGCGGGACAGTTTCTTGCGTTTTTGATTGATAAAGGACTGACCGGCGCAGTCAATGGGTGCTCGGATGGAACGATTTCTATCCGTGAAATCTTGGATTACGTGGAGGAAAAGACCGGAAAATCTGCAGTTTTAAGTAAAGACGGAGATGAGGCGCCATATAATGGAACGGTGCAGTATAGCATCAATACGGATAATGCAAAGACACTTGGATATAAGTTTTCCAATGTCCGAGATTGGATGTTTGAGTTGGTGGATGCGTATATTGGAATGTGCGAGATGGGAGAATGATACATGGAATATACATTAGAGCAAAGAGGCAAAGAGATAGTAAGCGCATGCTTACGGGAAAAAAGCAAAAATCCGGTGGAGATTTTTCATCATATTGCAAAACAGGATTTTGTCCGCATACATGGTCCCGAGCACCATATTTTAGACGGAGCTGCAATTCTTACAGCTTTTTATAATGCGGGAGGTAACATCGATCTTTCGAAGAGTTTGGAGGAACTTATGCGACGCGGCCTACAGATGCCGGGTGCAACCTGCGGTCAATGGGGTGTTTGCGGAGCTGTTACATCAATAGGAGCTGCGCTTTCGATTATTGACGGGACCGGTCCGTTATCATCGGATGAATCATGGGGAAATCACATGCATTTTACATCGGCTGCGCTTGAAAAACTGGCCAATACCGGTGGGCCGAGATGTTGTAAAAGAGACACTTTTTTGGCATTTGGTGAAGTGGTAGAATATGTCAATACACATTATGATGTCACGCTTGAGATGAATGAAATTAAATGTACATATAGCATGCAAAATGAACAATGTATTCGCCAAAAATGTCCGTTTTATAAGAAAAAGATAGCGTTTATCTGTGTCCACAATTCCTGTCGCAGTCAAATAGCAGAGGCTCTCGGGAAAAAGTATCTGTCAGATTGTTATGAGTGCTATTCAGCAGGAACAGAGACAAAACCTCAGATTAATCAGGATGCAGTCAGAATTATGAAGGATATGTATGGTATAGACATGGAACAGAGTCAGTATTCAAAACTTCTTTCGGATATTCCTGCGCCGGATATTACGATTTCCATGGGATGTAATGTCAGTTGTCCGTTTATCGGTAGGGGATTTGACGATGATTGGGGACTGGAAGACCCAACCGGGAAATCCGATGATGAGTTTGTAAAAATCATAAAAGAGATTGAGAAGAAAATTTTAGCAATGAGAGAGTGAGGTTTTTTATGGCGTTTGATTTTAAGAAAGAATACAAAGAATTCTATATGCCGAAAAATAAACCGACGATTGTTGAGGTGCCGAAGGCTAACTATATTGCGGTCCGCGGAACCGGCGATCCGAATGAGGAAGACGGGGCTTACAAGCAGGCAATCGGTGTGTTATATGCGGTTGCGTACACTCTGAAAATGAGCTATAAAACGGATTACAAAATAGAAGGATTTTATGAATATGTGGTTCCGCCCCTCGAAGGCTTTTGGTGGCAGGATGGCGTGACAGGAGTTGATTATTCAAACAAATCGGCTTTTCACTGGATTTCTGTGATTCGTTTGCCGGATTTTGTAACTCAAAATGATTTTGAATGGGCGGTAGAGACTGCAACTAAGAAGAAAAAGATGGATTGTTCCTCGGCTGAATTTATGACCATAGAGGAAGGACTTTGTGTGCAAATCATGCATCTGGGTTCTTACGATACAGAACCCGAAACGGTGGCACTTATGGATGCGTATTTGAAGGAAAACGGATACGAAAATGATATAAACGAAGCAAGACTGCATCACGAGATTTATTTGTCCGATCCGCGTAAGGCGGAGCCGGAGAAGTGGAAAACTGTCATTCGTCATCCGATTAAGAAGTGTTAGGGAGAGGTAACCATGCACATAGAACACATTGCAATGTATGTGAAGGACTTGGAGAAGACCAGAGATTTTTTTATAAAATATTTTGGTGCAAAGAGTAGTTCGGGATATCATAATTTGAACACTGATTTTCATTCTTATTTTCTGACTTTCGATGATGGAGCAAGATTGGAAATTATGAATAAGCCAAACATTGCGGATGAATCGAAAGAGTTGCCAAGAACCGGCTATGCACATATTGCATTTAGTTTAGGAAGTAAGGAAGCAGTTGATGAAATGACGCAGCGGTTAAAAGATGATGGATACGAGGTTGTCAGCGGTCCCAGAACAACCGGTGATGGGTATTATGAAAGCTGTATTATTGCAGTGGAAGGGAATCGGATTGAGATTACGGAGTGATACATATGTTATATTTAAAAAAAGTAAGTCTGGAAGACAAAGAAAAAGAATATGCGTTTGTATCCGTGGTTCCGGAAGATGAAAACGGGTTTATCAATGAATGGCTGGATATTTCGGAGGAAGATTTTGAGGAAAAGGCGTTGAAGGTTATGCTTGCGCAGGAAAAAGGCGAGAATTTGCCGGCGGGGTATGTTCCGCAAACAATATTTTTCTTATGGGATGAGAATGAAATTGTCGGTCAGTTTAATGTCCGCCACTATTTGTGCGAAAGTTTGATGGAAGGATCCGGACATATCGGATATTTTATCGAAAAAGAACATCGTGGAAAAGGATATGCGACAGAAGGTCTTCGACTGACGCTTCAGTTAGCAAAGGATATCATTCCGGAGGAGGAAATTTATCTTCGCGTAAATAAAGATAACCCGGCGTCGCTTCGCGTTATGCAAAAGAACGGCGGATATATTCATCATGAAGATGATAGCAAATATTATGTGAGAATTGTAAAAGAAGAGATATAAGGAGTCTGCTATGGTACTTTTGGTCGTTGATACACAAAAGTTGATTACAACTAACACAGTTTATAAGTTTGACGAATTTGAAAAAAGAATAAAATGTCTGATTAGCTGTGCACGTCAGAATAGTATTGAAGTTATCTATATCAGACACGATGACGGTCCGCAAGAAGCATTGACCAAGGGGACAGATGGATTTGAGATTTATGACGGATTTGCACCTGTAATTGGCGAAAAAATCTATGATAAAACCGTAAACAGTCCGTTTAAGGAAACCGGTTTATTGGAGTATTTGAAAGAAAAAGGTGAAGATACCGTCATAGTTGTCGGTTTGCAGACGGATTATTGTATCGATGCAACCGTAAAATGCGGATTCGAACATGGTTTTCATATGATTGTTCCGGAGTATACCAACAGTACGGTAGATAATGATTTTATGGCGGCAGAGCAGACATATAAGTATTATAATGAGTTTATGTGGAAAGGAAGATATGCGCAGTGCGTTTCGTTGGAAGAAGCATTGGAAATGATGGAGAATTAGCACAGGAGTATTGAAATGGACGAAAGAACGTTATTTGAAAAATTTGCCGGTCAGCTTTCCAATTGGTCAAAAACGGGAGAAGAACCAAAACTGGGAGATTGGAATATCAGGGCATATTTAGACTTGCAGGAACAGCGGCTAAAAGAAAAAGAATTAAAAAGAAGCTTTGAATACAAGATTGACGGAAAAGTTTATAAAGTGGGGAATTTTGCCATTGGGCAACTTTTTAATGCATACAATAAAAGGCTCAATTATTCACTCGGGACGAAAAATATCACATATGAAAAGGACGGAAAGATTATCTACAAAGAAAAGATAGAACTTCCGCTTTATCAGCTTGTAAAATGGCCGGATGAGGACAAGGGAGACTGGAAAAAGGATACATATGTCTGTGACAACTGCGGAAATATTGAGACGATAGAAACGTTGGAAGAACAGGGGTGCTCCTACTGCGGAACACATTTTACAGTGTCAGAAATGTACCCAAAGGTAACTAATTTTTATACGTTGGAAACGATGCCGGATAAAAAGTTAACTTTGGATAAGTTATGGAAGTTAGCACTGGGGGCTCTTGTGGCGGCTCTTTTCTCTACGTATAATTTGATGATAAGCGGTACAGGAACGGACAGAGTATATACCTTCGGCGGTACTTTTCCGGCGGCTTATATTATTTGGTTTCTCATAAGTATTTGGTTCGCACCGATTATATTTAATATTGCAGAATCCATACCGGTTACATTCGGAGTGATGGGAGCAAAAGCAAAGATTACATCAGGTCTGAAAAAATATGATGAAGCTTTCAGTTATGATTATTTCGAAGGAAAAGCATTATCGCTTTTGCGCATGATTATTTTTGCAAAGGATGCGACGCAGTCGGTGCAGTATCGGGGAGAGGCGTTAGCTGAGGCTTACGCTGATATTGTAGATATGGATTACCGCGGCGGATTAAATGTGGTGAAAATTGAGCAGGTCGGAGAGCATGTCGAAGTAACACTCAAGATTTACATGAAGAATACATATTTTAAGCGGGGGAAATGCAAAAAGAAAAATGATACGATGTATGTGCGTATGCGTCACAACATTACATGGAAGGTACAGCCGGATTTCTCAATTGTAAAAGTAGCCTGCCACGGATGCGGCGGAAGCTTCGATGCAACCAAGCATCGTAATTGTCCGTATTGCGGTCAGGAGTACAATGCAGGAAGAGATGACTGGGAAGTAATGGAGATTTATGGAAAATAAGAAAAGAACCCCAATTTTAAATTTGATCTACACATGTTTACACTGGATTTTAGTGGAGATTTTATGCGTAATTTCGCTGGTAGTACAATTTTCTTTTTTGAAGGATACAGGCGAAACCTTTTCCGGATTCTTTAACAGCGGAATGGTTTATGAGATTAACTATTTGATGTTCATCCTTGGAACAGCACTGTTTGTGGTGGGATATTATATTATTTGGAAAAAGTGTTTGCTGGTGGATTGGAATGCTTTCTCGGGGCACAACCCTTTTTGGAAAGTGGCATATATAATTATTGCACTTGTATCGGCAGCGGTTATCTATGTGGAGGAAGTATTAGGCATTTTCCTTGTTAGCGGATTTGATTACGATATTCGGCCGGAGTGGACGACATGGGGATTTGTTGTATTTCCGGTTTATATTGTTCTCGTTATGATTCTTGATTTGTCAATGAGCGTAAAAATGAAAGATTATTGGCGTGAAATGTTCAGTTATCCGCAGCTGTATGTAAAGTTAGCCAAGGTAAAGAAAATAATAGAACCGGACAGAGTGAATTACGGAAGTGATAAACATCAATTTTTTCTTCATTTTAAACCTCAGGGGACTGCGAAAAAAAGGGTGATTGTCTGGATTCACGGCGGTGGCTGGAATGCGGGAAGTCCGGATGATTTTCGATATGTCGGACAAAGTTTTGCACAGGAAGGATATCACTGCGTGTCGCTTGGATATCGTTTGTCGCCGAAAAATAAGTATCCGGTACAGATTGAGGATGTTTGTGCCGGTTACGGCAAAGCGATGGAGTATTTAGCCGGACAGGGGATTGATTGCTCACATGTTATTGTGACCGGTCCTTCTGCTGGGGCACACTTGTCATCCATTTTGTGTTATGGAAAGAAATATCAGGAAAAGTGTAATGTGGATATCAGCAAAATCGTCGGTTTTATCGGTGTAGCAGGGCCATATGTTTTCGGGAAGAATATATCCAATACGGTCAAAATATTATTATGGCAGTTGTTTTCAAAAGATTATGATCGGACAGACGGAGAGCCGGTTACGTTGTTTGCGGCTAACCATATTCCGATGCTTTTGATACATAGCAAGCATGATGGTTTGATTGATTTTTCACAGTCGGAAGCGTTGTATGAGAAAGCAAAAGAGACGGGCGTGCAATGTGAATTATATGAGGTTGTTGATAAAATAAACACACATTCAGCCTACAGCGCGGGAATGTTTTTGGAGACAAGAGAAACCAATCAGGCACTGGATAAACTGTTTACATGGATAGAAGCCTTGTAAATATGTAAGAAGTAAAAGAGAAGACAAAGAAATTGTTGCTTTTAGAAAATAAGAGCAGCAATTTTTTTATTATTCTAAAATACGTATTGACATCTGTATATATACATGCCATACTGTATATATCGTATATATACAATAATAACAGAGGTGCACTATGGTAATTATTTTAAGCAATTCATCGGATGAACCGATTTATCAGCAGATTGTCACTCAGATCAAAGCGCAGATTATGAGTGGAGAGCTTGCAGCGGGGGAGGCACTTCCTTCCATGCGTATGCTTGCACAGCAGCTGAGAATCAGTGTCATCACAACAAAACGCGCTTACGAGGAACTGGAAAAAGAAGGCTTCATTGAAACCATTGCAGGAAAAGGTTGCTATGTAAAGCCGCAGAATACCGAGTTTCTTCGGGAAGAAACTATCCGCCAGACAGAAGAAATCCTTGTGAAAGCATGTGAGAGGGCGCGCATGTGCGGTCTCAGTCTGGAGGAGATGAAGGAGATACTTGAACTTGTGTACGGAGGAGAACAGGATGAGTGAGAATGTGAGTGCAACGGCTACATACGAAAACGCGATAGAGATAAAGAACCTGACGAAAAAATATGATGGTTTTACTCTTGATAATATTAGTTTTTGTGTGCCAAAAGGCAGTATTATGGGATTTATCGGACAAAACGGAGCAGGTAAATCGACCACAATTAAAGCAATTTTAAATATTATCAAAACAGACGGCGGACAAATCAGTCTGCTCGGCATGGATCACCTTAAGGATGAGGCAGCGGTCAAAGAGCAGATAGCAGCGGTATTTGATGAGTGTCCGTTTCATGATTCGTTTAAGGCAAAACAGCTCAGCATCATGTTTAAAGGCTTATATGAGAATTGGGATGAGGAACTGTTCTACAGCTATCTTGACCGATTTAATTTGCCGCGAAATAAGAAAATCGGGAAGTTTTCCAAAGGAATGAAGATGAAAATCCAGATTGCGACAGCGCTTTCACACGGAGCGAAACTTCTGATTATGGACGAGGCAACGACAGGTCTTGATCCGGTAGTGCGAAATGAAATACTGGATATTTTCCGTGAATATTTGAGCGATGATACGAACAGTATTTTGATGTCTTCCCACATCACGAGCGATTTGGATAAGATTGCAGACTGCGTGACATTTATTGATAGGGGTAAGCTTTTGCTGACCGGATATAAAGATGACATTCTTGAGTCGCACGGTCTAATCAAATGCAGCGATGCTGATTATCAAAAGATGGCTCCGGAAGATGTTGTGAGTGCAAGAAAAAGTGATTTTTGTGTGGATGTTATGGTATACGACCGCATGGAATGCAAAAGAAAGTATGCCTGGGCTAACATTGAGAAGACAAATTTGGAAGAAATCATGCTTTTCTATGTAAATAAAGAAAAGAAGGAGTGGGTGTAATGAGAAGCAAATCTCTGAAATATTTGATTTACCGGGACTTCTTTTTGGCAAGAAAAACGATATTTATTAACGCCGCACTTGGATTTTTTTTGATGCTTTTCGGGCTTTTGGTATCCCTGAGCAGCAAATATGGGAACCTTGCACTTGTTCCTGAGAGTTATCAGGAGATTCTTGATGATATGATGTTTATGTTTTCTTCTTTCATACCGGTTTATGCATGTGCCGGTGTCGGAGTTTCCGTTACAGAAACGATGCAGTTTGAGTGTGATAAGAAGTGGAGAAGTTTTCGACTGACTACGCCGGTCAGCGGATATGTGTATGCACTCGCAAGATACATAGTGATACTCAGTGCGGTCGGTGTCTGCATGGGAATAGCCCTTTTGTATATGTGGGGAAACAGTTTGATCACAGGAGAACCGGTATCGGGAGAAAGCATTGCATTTATGCTTGTGCTTACCTTTTATTTTATGATGTTCAGTTTGCTTATGCAGATTTTAATACAGGTACTCGGTTCAGCCGACAGAGCAGGAATTGCCATGGTGATTCTTATGATTCCTGCTATGTTTGGAGTGATGTGGTATGTCGAAAAACATATGTTAATACCGGTAGATGAGCCGGTGATGCCGTTTTTGGTTAATTTGTGTGCGAAGCATTTGCCGAAGGTATCGGTTATTTTTGTAATTGTTCTTGTGGTCAGCTTTATTGTGACAGCGAAATTGTATAAAAGGAGGGAAAAATAATGCGCGGACTTTTATACAAAGAGTTTTACCAGTTTAAAATTTATTTATATTGTATGGGTGTGCTGGCAATATTATTTTTGGTACAGGGAATTGGTGCAGCAACGGATATTGAAGCGGAACCGCAGAGTACGTGTATGATTCTTTCGATGATTTATTTATTTGTCATATTTGTCGGAAGTATCCTAAGTTCAGAGTTTTTTACAAAGGATGAAAAAAGACCCTGGTGTAATTTTGCATTTGCCCTTCCGCAGACAGAGAAAGGACAGGTGACAGCCAAATATTATGCGGTTTTGATATGGCATTTGGCATTGTTGTTTTTGTGTTTCATAACAGATACCATCGCTATAGCTGTTTACGGGAGTGCAGAGATAAGCGCAGTGACGGTGGCAGTTGTGGTTTTCGCCTTTCGTATGCTTGTAATGGCATTTGAAATTCCGTGCATGGTCCGCTATGGAGCGACAACCGGTATCAATGTAGAGGGCAGTGTTGTGGGCATATTACTCATGCTGGCCGGAATTTACGCCTTATTCGGTGATATTTCATTTTTCTTACAGGAAAATGTAAGGGATGCAATCTTGGATTTTCTCATGAGCGGAAACGTGATATGGATCTTGGCACTTTTGCCTTATGTTGCAGGTATTGCCTATTATGTTTCTTATCGTGTGTCTTTGAAAATGTATCGGAAGGGGGCAGAAAGTTATGGACAATAAAAAGCTTACGATAAAGCGTATTGTGATTTTTTATCTCCTTGCATTTTTGCCGCTTGCGATTGTGACACCTGTTTTATGTTTGTATTACGATGAGATGGTTTATGTTTCAAAGAAAGAAAATGTTGCAGCGATAGTCTATGCGCTTGGTGCCTTCGGAATGTTTGCACCTGCGATTGCAAATCTTTTGACCAGATGGATTACAAAGGAGGGCATGGAAAACTCTTATTTGGCATTAAACCTGTGCGGAAACGGGAAATATTATCTGGCATCTGTCGGAGTAAAGTTACTTGAAGCAGTACTGGGAATGTTTCTTGTGTGGAAAGTGTTTTTCGGGGACGTGCCTTTAACGGAAATGTTTCCGGGGGAAGATATGAGTACCAAACTTGCAGGATTTGTACTGCAGCTTGCATTTTCGATTATCGTTTTCTTCCCGGCGTTCGGTGAAGAGTGGGGATGGAGAGGATATCTTAGTCCGAAACTTGAGCAGGTAATGAGTAAGCCGGCGGCAATTCTTGTCGGAGGTATTCTGTGGGGGCTGTGGCATGCGCCTCTTACGATAGCAGGCCACAATTTCGGAGTGGACTATCCGTTTTATCCGTGGCTTGGAATCGGAGCGATGTGTCTGATGTGTACAGCTATGAATGCATTCTTAACCTTGCTGACTGAGCGGACGAAATCCATTTATCCCGCATCTTTTGCACATATGATAAATAATAACTGCTCGGTTATGGTTTTAATGACACTGTTTTCGACAGAAGAGACGTTTGACAAGATGCAGAAACTCCAATCCATTAAAGTTTTTGCAATATTTATGCCGTTATATTTGCTGGTTGGAATCGTGAGTTTCGTAATATATATGAGAAAAAACAAATAATACACGAAGTGCGTTGTAAAACGTCGGTACTTAAATCGTGGCAACCAATAAATTGGTTGCCACGATTTTAGTATCCGCTACGTTTTGCACCGAGCGAAAGCGTCACTGAGTGATTATTTGTTTTTTTATTTCGTTCCCGTACTTCCGATTCCGCCACGGTTGCTTCCGTCTAACTTATCGACTTCGTCAAAAACAAGCTTCGGCTGGTTTTCCATAATACGGAATTGACAGATACGATCATTTTTATGAATAACAGTATCTCGCAGTGCGTAAACAGGCATATACCACCAGTCGTCCGGTCCGCAGTAGGAGCAGTCGATGATTCCGCAATGGTTTGTCTGAATAATACCGAAATTTTTGTAAGTAGAACTGCGCGGAACCACATGGGCTTCAAAGCCTTCCGGTAACTGCATGGCTACGCCGAGGTGAATGAGTTTAAATTCACCTGCTTTCAGTTCCACATCCATGGCACTTCGAAGGTCAATCCAGTCGGATTTGCCGTCTATGTAAGTTAATTTTTCGATAGTTTCGTCTAAGTATTGAATGCGTATTTCTTTCATGGTTATTCTCCTTTTTGGGTTTCTGACATCACTCCAAGTATAACACAGGAGCATTCTTCGCACTAGCATAATCTTGTAAATAAGAAAAAGCCGCATATTTTTTCATGTTTTTGGCAGACTAACTTTTAACAGAAAGAACGAAAAGAATATGGAGGCAACGAAAAATGGAACCGATCATATTGGAAAGCAGAATCAGTAAGAGTCTGAAAGAAAACCGAAAGTATTTTCATGAAAAACTGAATGTGGATGTAAATTTCGACATGCTGTACAGGGATTTGGTCATCGGCGGAAAGGACAGCATCATTTATTTCATCGACGGATTTTGTAAAGATGAGCTGATGATGAAGATGCTTCAGTATTTCATCGGACTGAAGGAGAGTGATCTCCCGGCGGATGCAGCCGGAATGCTGAAAAAGAATATGCCTTATGTGGAAGTGGATATGGAGGATCGCAAAGATAAAATTGCGACAGCAATACTTTCCGGGCAGCTTGCAATGTTTATCGACGGATACGACAAATGTATCCTGATTGATTCGCGTACTTATCCGGCAAGAAGTGTGTCGGAACCGGACAAAGACAAGGCGCTTCGCGGTTCCAAGGACGGATTTGTGGAAACCATCATTTTTAACACTGCGTTAATCCGGCGCCGTATCCGTGATACCGACTTGTGTGTGGAAATGTTGCAGGTAGGTACCAGCTCCAAAACGGATATTGCGCTGTTATACATGGGGAAGAGAGTGAATGAAAATTTTTTGATGGAAATTAAGAGTCGCATCAAAGGGATGAAGGTAGATGCGCTCACATTAAATCAGGAATCTTTAGCGGAATGCCTCTATGACAGAACCTGGGTGAATCCGTTTCCGAAATTCCGCTTTACAGAGCGCCCTGACACTTCGGCGGCGCAGATACTGGAAGGAAATATTGTGATTCTGGTGGATAATGCGCCACAGGCCATGATTCTGCCGACTTCGCTGTTTGATATTACGGAGGAGGCGGATGATTACTATTTTCCGCCGATTACCGGGACATATCTGCGATTTGCAAAATTTGTGATACTTGTATTTTCTTATTTTGTGACGCCGCTTTATTTGTTGTTGTCAAACAACCCACAGTGGATACCGGAAAGTTTTGCTTTTATACAGATGAAAGATCCGTTTAATATTCCGATTTTCTGGCAATTCATTATATTGGAGGTGGCACTTGACGGTTTGAGGTTAGCGGCTGTTAACACACCGAATATGCTCAGCACGCCACTCAGCATTATGGCAGCACTTATATTGGGAGACTTTTCTGTCAGCAGCGGATGGTTTAATGCCGAGGTTATGCTCTATATGGCATTTGTAGCACTTGCTAACTATACACAGACGAATTATGAGTTAGCTTATGCCGTTAAGTTTATGCGAATTCTAAATTTGATTCTGACAAGTTTCTTTGGAATATACGGATTTATTGCGGGAGTCGGAATATTTGTTTTGGCCCTGATTAACAACAAAATGATTTCCGGAAGAGGGTATTTATATCCGCTGATCCCGTTCCATTTTAAGGAACTAAAAAAACGCCTGGTGCGGAGACACATAAGAAATGTATAAATCATATGCACGGAATTGCGCAAATATGTCTTAGAACAATGCGCAATTCCGCTTTTTTTCGCTTTCGGAGTGTCAATCCGACAGAAAGCTACATACTATGATAATAAAAATAGAGGAGAAACAGTCTATGAAAAACTACTATGAACATTATCGACAGATGGAAGAATTTCCGGTTGCGATGGCATATGTGCCTTGGCAGAAGCTTGATAAAATATACGAAAATTTGGAAGAAGCGTTTCATGAAGGAACTATTTTTCCGGAATTAAACAAACCATTTTGCGGAAGGAGATGTGTGAAATGATGAAAAATCATGATATGTCAAGAGAAGCATTGCTGCATGAGATCAGTGTGATTGACTTCGTTGTTGTTGAAATGACAATGTATCTGGACACACATCCGTACGAGCGTGAAGCAATTGCTTATTTAAATCATTATGTAAAAATGAAAAATGAGCTGGAAAAAGAGTACAGTTGTCAGTTTGAGCCGATGTCGGTAGCTTATGCGCCGGAAAGTGATGACAACAAATGGCTTTGGTCGCTGGCTCCGATGCCTTGGGAAGGAGGATGCAGATAATGTGGAGTTATGAGAGAAGATTACAATATCCGATCAATATCAAAGAGCCGAACGCGAAGGCGGCACAGATTATTATCAGTCAGTACGGCGGTCCGGACGGAGAACTCAGCGCGTCCATGCGCTACTTGTCGCAGAGATATACGATTCCTTACAATGAAGTTGCAGGTCTTCTGACCGATATCGGAACGGAAGAACTGGCGCATTTCGAACTTGTGGGAGCGATTGTGCACCAGTTGACCAGAAATCTTTCTATGGAAGAAATCGAGAAATCCGGATTTGCGCCTTATTACGTGGATCACACATTGGCTCTTTGGCCGCAGGCGGCGGGAGGAATTCCGTTTAATGCGTGTGAGTTCCAGTCCAAAGGTGACCCGATTACGGATTTGATGGAGGATATGGCGGCAGAACAGAAGGCGAGAACTACGTACGATAACATTCTCCGCATGGTGAAGGATCCGGATGTGTGCGATGCCATCAAGTTCCTTCGCGCAAGAGAAGTCGTTCATTTCCAGAGATTCGGCGAAGCACTTCGCATTGTGCAGGATAAATTGAACGAGAAGAATTTCTATGCATTTAACCCGGCATTTGATTCCTGCAATACAAACGAAATGAAAGATAAAAGATAAAAATCCGTGTCTTGGGCCCGACACTTGAGATAGATTGCAAAAAGGCGTATATCCGGCAGGAGATACGCCATTTTTGCAGAATTGGTTCATTTTGCGACAGAATTGGTCGCTTCGGTGTGTTGCTATTGGAAATTTTTCATGATAAACTATGTATATAAACAAGAACAATCCTGTTTTGGGAAATATGGGTATAGGGAGTGTGAAATTATGAAATGTTTAATTTGTGGAAGTGACTCTTCAAGTGAAGTTTGTAACAAGTGTATTCGACTTGAAAAGATTATTTATCAGAAAGAATGGGTTTCAAAAGAAGGTGGACTCATTAAGAAAAGTGAAGATTTCCGTGTGGCGATTTCTAACCTTCGTATCAGCGGACGTGTTTCTATCGCAGATAATCCAAAGGGATCCAACGCACGTCTTGACAATTTCTCTCACTATTTGATGAACGTAAGAGAATGTTCACAGGTTACATACGGCGGAAAGAAAACTCTTATGGTTACTGTTGAGAACAAAGGTGAAGGCGCATATACGAGATATTGTTTCCTTCCTGGATTTGATGAAGGTGATCAGTTTGTTAATGCTATCTTCGATGCAAAGACAAAGGCTGCTTCCCTTACAGAACGTATCCGTCAGAGCAGCGGTATGGCAAGTACACCGGTAGAGGTTACACAGACAGTTGCAAGTTCTGATTTCCGTCTGAATGCAGCAGCACAGGCCGCAGCAGCATCTCCGAGACCGGCAGCACCTGCAGCAGCACAGGCTCCGACACCTACACCGGCAGCGGCTCCGGCAAGTTCCGATACAGTTGCACTTGCAGGAATTGCAACAGATATCTCAGAATTTGAGACAAAGATTAAGAAACTTAAAGTATTACGTGACAACGGAATCTTAAGTGAGGAAGAGTACGAGGCAGAAAAGAAGAAATTAGTAAGCATTTTCTAATCGTATGGGATGAAAATATTTGGGCTGTTCGTGAAAGGAACAGCCCATTTTTTTATTGGCTAAGAAGCATGCGAAAAAGCAAATATAACTTGCGTTCCATGTCTTTTTATGTCAAAATGATATTTGGTTTAATTAAGGACATTTTTGGAGGTCTAAAATGCGAGGGATTGATACAGAAGTTCGCAAAGTAAGAAAGAGAGTATTTAAAGAGGTGGCCAATCTGGCTTACCATTCAGAGAACCTCATTGATGATATGGAAGCACTTCCGTATAAGATTGTTGATAATGAGGACACAGAATATTGGGAAAGTTTTTACAGGGAAAGAGCGGTTGTCAGAGAGCGTATCCGTCTTGCTATGGGTATGTCACTCCGGCCGGAGGATGCACCTGTTCATGTGTCACAGGGGGTAGAGGAAAGTAATATCGCAGAGAAATATTACGAGCCGCCGCTTATGCAGGTTATTCCTTCTGCATGCAATTCCTGTCCGATTAACGAATATGAAGTGACCAATAAATGTCGCGGATGTCTGGCACATCCGTGTCGTGAGGTTTGTCCGCGCGGGGCTATTACCATGAAGAACGGGCGTTCCTACATTGATCAGGAAAAATGTATTAAATGCGGAAAATGTAAATCGGTTTGTCCGTATGATGCCATTTCCCATCAGGCACGTCCGTGTGCAGCAGCATGTGGTGTGGGCGCTATTGAGAGTGATGAAAGAGGAAGAGCAAAGATAAATAATGATCTTTGTGTTTCTTGCGGACAGTGTATGGTAAGTTGCCCGTTTGGTGCGATTGCGGATAAATCACAGATTTTCCAGCTGATCCGCGCAATGCAGTCCGGCAAAAAGATTATTGCGCAGGTTGCCCCGGCTTTCGTGGGACAATTCGGAAAAGAAGTGACGCCGGATAAATTTAAGACAGCGCTGAAAGAACTCGGTTTTGCAGAAGTCTATGAAACTGCCATCGGTGCCGATCTCGGAGCCCTTGCAGAGGCGGAGCACTATGTGAAAGAGGTTGCAACGGGAGAAGTTCCGTTCCTTTTGACGAGCTGTTGCCCGTCATGGTCTGTGCTTGCTAAGAAGTTCTTCCCGGAGACGATTGATAATATTTCAAATGCATTGACGCCGATGGTCGCAACTGCGCGAATTATCAAAGAACAGCATCCGGATGCAAGTGTGGTATTTATCGGACCGTGTGCATCGAAGAAGTTGGAAGCTTCACGCCGCACCATCCGTTCTGATGTTGATTTTGTTATCACGTTTGAAGAACTGACCGGAATGTTTGAGGCAAAGGGCATTTTGTTAGATGAAATTGAAGCTATGGATAAGATGGAAGATGCGACCGGAGCTGGCCGTGGATACGGTGTGGCCGGTGGTGTTGCATCAGCCATCGAGGATGTAATAAGAGAGAATTATCCGGATGTGGAAGTTAATATTGAGCATGCGGAAAGTCTTGCAGAATGTAAGAAGATGCTGATGCTTGCCAAGATGGGCAAGAAGAACGGCTGTCTCATAGAGGGTATGGCCTGCCCGGGCGGTTGTGTTGCAGGTGCCGGAACCAATATTGCAGTTGCACAGGCAACCAAAGAGGTCAATAATTTTAAAGCTAATTCGGAGCAGCAGCTCCCGAAGATGGAGGGACACAATGAGTAAAACGAGAACAAGATTTGCACCGAGTCCGACCGGACGTATGCATGTAGGAAATCTTCGTACTGCACTTTATGCGTATTTGATTACAAAGCATGAAGGAGGAGATTTTATCCTCCGTATCGAGGATACCGATCAGGAAAGACTTGTGGAAGGTGCTGTTGATATTATTTACCGCACACTTGCAAAAACCGGACTTGTACACGATGAAGGACCGGATAAAGACAAAGGGTTCGGACCGTATGTACAGAGTGAGAGACAGGAAAAAGGCGTTTATCTGGAGTATGCCAAGATGTTGGTTGAAAAAGGCGAGGCGTATTACTGTTTCTGCGATAAAGAGAGATTGGATTCCCTGCATCAGGTAATTACAACCGCAAGCGGGGAGACAAAAGAAATCAATGTATATGACAAACATTGTCTTTCTCTTTCCAAGGAGGAAGTGGAAGCGCGTCTTGCAGCAGGCGAGCCGTATGTTATTCGACAGAACGTGCCGAGAGAAGGAACTACCACATTCCACGATGAGCTCTATGGTGACATTTCCGTGGATAATGCGGAACTGGATGACATGATTTTGATCAAATCCGACGGGTATCCGACTTACAACTTTGCCAATGTAGTGGATGACCATTTGATGGAAATTACTCATGTTGTCAGAGGTAATGAATACCTTTCTTCTTCGCCGAAGTATAATCGTCTCTATGATGCGTTTGGCTGGGAAGTGCCGAAATATGTGCACTGTCCGCTTATTACAGATGAGAATCATCAGAAGCTCTCCAAGAGATGCGGTCATTCTTCCTATGAAGATTTGGTGGAGCAGGGATTCCTGACCGAGGCGATTGTAAACTTTGTGGCACTTTTGGGATGGAGCCCGGCAAGCAACCAGGAGATTTTTTCGCTGGATGAGCTGATCAAAGAATTTGACTATCTCCATATGTCCAAATCACCAGCGGTATTTGATTATACCAAGCTGAAATGGATGAACGGGGAATATATTAAAAAGATGGATTTTGACGCGTTCTATGACATGGCGCTTCCATATATCAAAGAAGTCATCACAAAAGACATGGATTACAGGAAAATTGCCGAGATGGTAAAAACCAGAATCGAGATTTTCCCGGATATCAAAGATCTGATTGACTTCTTCGAGCAGCTTCCGGAATACGATCCGGAGATGTATGTGCATAAAAAGATGAAAACTTCCAAGGAGTCTGCGCTTGAAGTATTAAAAGAGCTTCTTCCGATTTTTGAAGCGCTTGAGGACTACAGCAACGATTCCCTCTATCAGACGCTGGTGGCTTATGTGGAGAAGAAAGAGTGCAAGAACGGTTACGCAATGTGGCCGGTTCGTACTGCGGTTTCCGGTAAGCAAATGACACCTGCAGGTGCAACAGAGATTATGGAAGTGCTCGGCAAGGAAGAATCTTTGGCACGTATCCGCAAGGGTATTGAGCTGCTGGAAAATGCCGTAGCGCAGTAGGATGAATCTTGAAACCATTGAATCTAAACGCTGACCCGCAGCAACGGGAAGCGATCACATTCGCAGAAGGGACCATGCTTGTTCTGGCTGGTCCCGGAAGCGGAAAAACCCATGTCATAACGCAGAGAATACGTTATCTTATCGAAGAAAAAAACGTGGATCCGTCGCATATTCTGACAATCACATTTACAAAAGCAGCAGCTCTTGAAATGCAAAAGCGCTGTCATCAAATTTGTCCGGCTTCCGCCGGTGCAGTCTTCGGAACTTTTCATTCCGTGTTTTACAGAATGTTGAGGACATCAAAAACTTATCGCAATTTTTCCGTTATAAAAGAAAGTGAAAAAAAAGAAATTATCCAAAAAGTTCTTTCCGGTTTTGGGAATTCTTATGAGCAAACCCGTGCAGAAAGCGAGATGTATTTACAAAAGATAAGTAAATATAAAAATGCGTGGCCGGCGCAGGAGAAGGAAGAGGAAGATTTTTTGCGGATTCTAAAACAGTATAACAGAGCTTGTCATGATCAGGAGAAGATGGATTTTGACGATATTACGGAGTTGTGTCACAAGATGATGGAAGAACAGCCGAAAGAAAAAAAGAAATGGCAGGAGCGTTTTCCATATATTCTTGTAGATGAATTTCAGGACGTGAATGGAAGACAATATGAACTGACCAAGGTATTGGCGCAGAAATACGGAAATTTGTTTGTTGTGGGGGATGATGATCAGTCCATATACTCTTTTCGCGGCTCAGACCCTTCTTATATGCAGCTTTTTTTACGTGATTTTCCGGATTGCAGACAGGTGGTACTGGAGAAAAATTATCGCAGCGGAACAGAAATTGTGAAAGCCGCATCGAGGTGTGTGTCCCACAATAAGAACCGATTTGCAAAGAAAACAGAAGCGGTACAGCAATTTGAAAATGTAGTACAAATACAGTCTTTTGAGACGTCGGAAGAAGAATACCGTCACATTACGGAATCTGTAAAAACCATACCGGCAAACGAAACCACGGCTGTTTTGCTGCGGACAAACAGTATGGCAGAGTATGCAGCGGAATATTTTTTTAAAAACAAAATTTCCTATGTGATAAAAGAAAAAAGAAGATTTTTTTATGATATAACGCAGGTACAGGACATCATGGCAGTGCTCCGGTTTGTGTTCTGCGGACAAAAGCGAAGTGATTTTTTACGTTTTATGAATAAGCCGTACAGAGGAATATTGCGTGAGGATATAAAAGAGGAGACGGTCAACTTGGAAGCGCTCATACAGAAATATCGGGACCATGCAGAAATCAGGGATTCTCTTGTGAAATTGCAAAAACAGTGCAGCCTGTTGTCAAAGACGGACCCGTACAGCGGTATTTTTTTTATTCTCAACGGAATGGGATATAAACAATTCATGCTAAAAAAAGCGTGCGGAAACGAAGAACAGAAAAGAAATTTGCTGTTTGTTGCGGAGGAATTGCTGCAGAGAGCAAAAGAGTTCCAAATGGTGGAAAAGTTTCTTTCATTTGTCCGGGAATACAGGGAAGAGTTTGAAAACATGCAAAAGACGAATGCAGAGCCGTCGGAGGGGCAGATAAGGATTATGACTTATCACGCTTCAAAAGGGCTTGAATTTGATCATGTTTTTTTGCCGCAGGTTAACCGTGGGCTTGTTCCGCATGGCAATATGCTGACAGGCAAACAGATGGAGGAAGAGAGGCGAATGTTTTATGTGGCAATGACAAGGGCCAAGAAAGGGTTGTATATTACATACGTGAAAAACGAGAATGGGGCTGAGGAGTCCTTGTTTGTAAAAGAACTGAAAGAGGAATCGATTGGGACTTGAAAAAAGCAGGCGTAGATTGTACCATAAGATAGATGAAAACAGGAGAGGGATGCATATGAAAAAAGAAAGAGTATGTGTATATGATTGGCTTCGATTGATTGCGACTGTGCTCGTTGTAATCGGTCACAGCAGATATATTGGAATGGAGGCGACAAACGGCGGCATTTATTACGTTATGCCGGAGTTTACAAACCCGGCCTTTTATTCTCCGATTGTGTCGTTTTTCGGACTCATGGTCAGCTATATCTACAGTTTTCATATGCCGCTGTTTTTCTTTTTGTCAGGGGCGGTGCTTCGGTTAAAGCCGCTTCCGTCTTTCGACCGTTTTTGTGCGGAAAAGTTCCGCCGCTTGATTATTCCGTATTTTGCCGTGGGATTTCTGTTTATGCTTCCGGTGAAATATCTGGCAGGCTTTTACACAGGGGAAGGACTGCATCTTGCATACCGCAGCTATTACAACGGTTCGGACAGCGGACATTTGTGGTTTTTGACCGCACTGTTTTGGTGTATGCTGCTGTTTGCAATTTGTAAAAAAGTGTTTGATCGTTTCCGGATTAAAAGCGAAGTATTGCTTTTGCTCATTTGTATGGCAATCCAGATGTCTGTTTCCGTTCTTCCGTTTGATATCCTGGCGCTGAAACAAGGTTTGGGATATCTGGGATGGTTTGCCCTTGGATATGTGTTTGAAAAAATCAGAAAAGAAAAAATAGAAGAGTTATCTGCAATAAAAAAGATAACTGCATGTTTGGTTACAGGTATCTTATTTGTGCTCAATATTAAAGTCGGAATTTTTGATGACAACATGAACATAATTTGTGGCTGTCTTTTTGCGTATTTTACGGCAGAAGTGTGCAGTATCCTGTTCCGCCGTGCGGAAAATGGCAGCACATACAGAGTGGTCATGGGCAATTTGTTTGCCGTATATCTGTTTCATGATCCGTTAGAATACGTGATTCTCAGAATTTTCATGACCACTACTTATCTTGCTTCTCCGGCGGGATGCTATCTGTATTTGTTCCTGCGCATCGTGGGAGTGATACTTGTTTCGATGGTGCTTGGAATAATTATGAAAGCAGTTCGTCAAATTCTGCATTGTCAAGGTATTCGTCAAATGCATCAGAGACTGCTTCGTATTCTGCATCGTCAGAAATAAAGAACAGTTCCGGCTCGGCGTTCGGGTCGGATTCATCTTCTTTATATCCGTAAATCCACACTTCGCCGTCGTCATTGTTCCCGTCTGCATCCAGCGGAAGAAGAACGATATAGTCTTTTTCGCTGACCGTGAGAATTGTGATGATGGCACAAGTGACTTCTTCGCCGTTGTCCAGTGTCATGGATACGGTCATTTCTTCATCATATTCGTTATTCTGAATGGCTGTTTTTTTGCTCATAATAGGTTCCTTTCTGTCTTTTGAATGATTCATTTTTCTTCTAAGTAATCTTAGCATGTTTGGGGAAAGAAGAAAAGATGGAGTTTTGTTTTAATTTTGCATAAAACGAAAGAAATATTTAGGAAAAATCAACGAAAAACACTAGAATTGACTGAAAAATATTGACAATTTGCACAAAAATATATACAATAGATGCAAGGGAGATGGTTTTATGACGAAAAAAACAAATCGAGCAGAAAAGTGGACTTTGGAGGAAAAATTAGAATATACCAAAAGAGTCATTGAAAAATCGGATAATGTGGTATGTCTTTCGGGAATCGGTGTAGTGATGGAATGCGGTGCACTCAATTTCAACAGAGATGATGTGGCATATCGGATTGAGGAAGAGTATGACAGATGTCCGGAAGAGATTATGTCTTCTGTTTTTTATAATGTCCGCATGAAACAGTTTTATGAGTTCTATAAGACAGAGTTGCTGAATACCAAGCTGAATCCGACAGCGACCTATGATGCGCTGCGCAAATTGCAGGACGCCGGCAAATTAAAGGCCTGCATTACCTACAATATTTACGGTTTGGCCGGTCAGCTCGGAATTGAAAATGTGTATGAATTGGATGGTTCGATACATAATAATTGGTGTAGTAAATGCGGCAAGACATTTCCTATGGAGTATTTGAGAGATTATGACGGTGTTCCTTCCTGCGATGCATGCAAGGGACCGATTCGTCCGGGAATCCGTCTGCATGGGGAGAGAATGCGGAATGATTTGCTTACGAAGGCGGCAAATGCCTGCGCGGAGGCAGATGTACTTCTTGTGCTCGGAACCAATCTGTTTGACGATATGGTGCAGTTTGCAGTGAACCATTACCAGGGAGACAAGCTCATTCTTGTGACCAAGCATGATCACTTTACGGATAAAGCCGCAGATATCGTGATACATGAATATGTAAAAGAAATTCTTCCGAAGATTGTGCCATAAAGCATTTTATGGTACAATAGTGCCAGAATTTTTTTTTACATTCAGGGAGAAAGTATGAAGTCAGAGTATTGTACCAAGCTTGGTTATTCATATCCGATGGGAGTTTCGGCGCAGGATGGCGCTTTGAATATTGTTGTTGAGTTTCCGCACAGTCCGGAAAAGTCTTGTGGTATCATTTTATATACCATGGGAAATGAGACTATGCGGATTCCTTTTTGTGAGAAATATCGGATCGGAACCCTATATTGTGTGAGACTGGAAGGGATTCGGGTGAAAAAGTTTACGTACGAGTTCTTTTTGGATGATCAGGTATTTTGCGATCCGTATGCAAAGGTCATTGCCGGTCGCGAAAAGTGGGGGAAAGCCTTGGGCGAAAAAACTTCCCCGCGTGCGGCTTTCTGCATGGATGAGACAAGCTTTGACTGGGAGGATGACAGACCTCTTTGCAGAGATTATGAGGATACGATTCTCTACAGCTTGCATATGCGCGGATTTACGAAACATTCTTCTTCCGGCGTGAAACAGAAGGGAACCTTTGAGGGACTGACAGAAAAGCTGGATTATCTGAAGGGGCTTGGTGTTACGGCGATAGAATTTATGCCGTTTTACGAGTTTAATGAGATTATTTACAATCCTGCTTACACGACCTTTGATGTACAGCGTATGCCTTTTATGGAGGAGAAAAACGTATGGGAATATCGCTTGAATTATTGGGGATTTTCGGATAGAGATAATTACTATTTTGCACCGAAATATTCTTATGGGGCAGGAAAGGATCCGGTGCGGTCCTGCAAAAATATGATTCGTCAGCTTCACAAAAACGGGCTGGAATGTGTGATGCAGATTTATTTTGCGAAGGAGCAGGCACCGGGCTTTATACTGGATGTGTTGCGCCACTGGGTGCTGGAATACCATGTGGACGGCTTTCATTTGATGGGAATCGGGCTTCCGATGGAATTAATCGGGCGGGATCCGATACTGAAGCGGACGAAGATTTACTGTGAAACCACCTGCGCGGAACAGATATATGGAAGAAAAAAGGATGTACCGGAATTTAAAAATATCGGATGTTACAGAGATGATTTCCGTTTCGACAGCCGAAAATTCCTGAAGGGTGATGAGGATATGCTGAGCCGTATGGCTGCATATATTAAAGATAACAGCCCTTGGGAAGCACAGATACATCATATTACCGATTATCGTGGATTTACACTTCTTGATCTTGTGTCCTATGACAGGAAACATAACGAAGAAAACGGCGAAGAAAATCGTGACGGAAGTGATTACAATTACAGTTGGAACTGTGGTGTGGAAGGTCCGTCCCGGAAGAAAAACATTCAGGCGCTTCGCCTTTCCCAGAGAAAAAATGCGTTGTCATTTTTGATGTTGTCACAGGCCACTCCGCTTTTGATGGCGGGAGATGAGTTCGGACATTCCGCCGGCGGAAATAATAATGCTTATTGTCAGGACAATAAGGTCAACTGGCTCAACTGGAATCACGACAAACCGGGCAGTGAACTGCTTGATTTTACGAAAAAACTCATTGAGTTCCGGAAAAATCATCCGATTCTCCACAGCAAAAAAATGCTGCGGGCAATGGATTATGAGTCTCAGGGATATCCGGATATTTCGTATCACGGAGAACAGGCCTGGTATGCCCAGTTTGAAAACTACAATCGTCATTTGGGTGTGTTGTACTGCGGTTTATATGAAAAGAAAGCAGACCTTACATCGGATGATTTTGTGTATGTCGCATACAATATGCACTGGATTACACATGAATTTGCCCTTCCGATTCTACCGCAAGCTTATGATTGGGAGATTGTATACGGAACGAGACTGCATGAAGAGGATAAGCAGGCAGGAGAGTTTTTGTTTGAAGAAGGGGAAGAGCAGAAAAAGGTGACAGTGGCGCCGCGAAGTGTGCTGGTGCTCGTCGGAAAGAAAAGTGCATCTGTTTGTAAAAAGGAATCGCCGAAGAAAGAGAAAGAAGAATAAAAATGAAAGCTTTCAAACATTTTAAAACAATCACATATCACAAATATCTTGTCATGCAGGGATGTTTTAAGGTTGGACTGTATTGGCAGGGATTAACACATGATTTGTCAAAGTATATGCCTTCCGAGTTTTTGGTCGGAGCAAAGTATTATCAGGGAGACCGCAGCCCGAACAATGCAGAGCGTGAGGCAAAGGGGTATTCGGCCGCATGGCTTCATCACAAGGGCAGAAATAAGCATCACTATGAATATTGGATTGATTACAGCATGAAAGAGATCGAAGGCGGAATGCGCCCGGCGCAGATGCCTGTGCGCTACGTGATCGAGATGTTTATGGACCGTGTGGCGGCCAGCAAAGTCTACAATAAGGATAAATACAAGGATTCTGACCCGCTTACTTATTTCCTGCAAGGAAAGAATCAGAATTTGTTGCATCCAAAGACGCACAGACAGCTTGAAATTCTGCTTCGGATGCTTGCAAAACGAGGCGAAGAGGAGACATTTGCCTATATCAGAAAACGCATTTTGAAAAAAACATATATTTTATAATGCAAAAAGAAAAGCACCAAAAGAAGACCTCCTTCATATCCTAATGGAAAGAAGGAGGTTTTATTATGAACTGTTTATGGATTTTAATTTTACTTTGTTGCTGCAACGGAAACAGCAACAGACAGGAATGTGGCTGTAACACATGCGACAGACCGGTCATCATGCCACGTGCCAATATGCACCACAGACATGACTGCGATTATCCTTCCGCACCTTTTGCACCGGAAAGAGATTGTGACTGCAGAGAGAGAGAAAGAGAAAGAGAGAGAGCCTGCGAATGCAGAGCTACTGAGATGGAAACTTCGGAGGAGTAAACAGGGAAACAATTTTATAGAAAGATAAAAGGAGCAGGCTATAACAGCCTGCTCATATCTTTTGGTAAGGGTGCTTCAAACGTCATCGCTTTTCCTGTGACGGGATGTGTAAACTGCAGGCGGTAGGAGTGAAGTGCCTGACGGCTGATCCGGGTACAGTCTGACGGATACAAGGTGTCTCCGATCAGCGGATGACCGATATATTGCATATGCACGCGGATCTGGTGGGTGCGCCCGGTTTCCAGGCGGATGGAAAGAAGACTGTAGTCATGTTTTTTCGACGTGCCGACAACTTCGTAGTGCGTGATGGCACGTTCACCGGATGTAAAGTTGACTTCCCGCTCGATAATGGATGCTCCTTTTCGGGCAATCGGTGCATCGATGGTTCCGGATTTGCTTTCAAAAGTTCCCTCTACCAGGGCAAGGTATGTGCGCTTAATCTGCCGGTTTTGCATTTGCAGTGACAGCATTCCGGCGCTGATTCCGTGTTTGGCAATCAGAACCAAACCGGTGGTGTCTTTATCGAGCCGGTTGAGACAGCGGAACGTAAAGGCTTCCCCTTTTTCTGCATAGTAATGCATAAGTGCATTGGCCAGGGTACCTGTGTAGTGGTTTAGTGACGGATGAATCGGCATGTCACAGGGTTTGTTTATGACAATCAAATCTTCATCCTCATAGACGATGTCAAGAGGATAACGTTCCGGAACAATGTGCTCAGCCGAAGGTGTTTCCTCATAGTGAATGGTCAACACATCCCCGGCGGACAGCCGGAAATTTACATGTTCCCAGTTTCCGTTTACCAGAATGCTTTTCGGGATTTTTTTTAAGGCTACCACATTCGAAGATGAGTAGCCTTTGTTTTTTAAGAATTGTAAAATTGTAAGTCCGCAGTCATTCTGCGATATTTCATAACAGAGAGTTCGTTTCATAGTGTCCTCTGGTTTGAACCGGAATTAATCGGCAGATTTTACCTGTTTCCAGTATTCGTTGTACATTTCGTCGCCTTCTTCGCCGAGATAGTGGAAGGTTTCCATATCGTTATACTTTGAAAGATCCGGGAAAGCAATTTCACTGTTTCGGATTGCTTCGTCCTCAATCAATGCTCTTGCTGCATCGTTCGGCGTAGAGTAGGTAATGTACTCAAAGTTCATGAGTGCAATATCTTCACGGCACATAAAGTTGATGAAAGCTTCTGCATTTTCTTTGTTCTGTGCATTTTTCGGAATAACCCAGCAGTCAATCCAAACGTTGCTTCCTTCTTTCGGAACGACATATTCCAGATTCTCATTTTCACGCTGTGTGTAGATGGCTTCCCCGGAGTAGATGACACCGATAGCAGCTTCGTCACCGATCATTTTGTCGCGGACCTGGTCAACAACATAAGCCTGTGTCAAAGGTTTCTGGGCAATCAGTTCATCTCGTGCCTCCTCGAGCTGGGCTGCATCCAGAGAGTTCATGGAGTAGCCGAGTCTCTTTAAAGAAACCATGAAAGCGTCACGCACGGAATCCTGCATCAGAATGTTTCCGCTGTATTTTTCATCCCAGAGAACATCCCAGGAATCAATCGGTTCGTCAACCATTGTCTTGTTGTATAACAGACCGACGGTACCGAAACAGTAAGGGACACTGTATTTGTTTTCCGGGTCAAATTCTTTGGACTGATCCAAATACTGCTGGCCGATGTTTTTCATGTTCGGAATGTTATCAAAATTAATTTCTGTCAGCAGATCATTTTCAATCAGTTTCTGAATCATGTAATCGGAAGGGCAGAGCAGATCGTAGTTACTTGTTCCGGATGCAACCTTCGGATACATGATTTCATTTGTTTCATACTCGTCGTAGATTACCTTGATTCCTGTTTCTTCCTCAAACATATCAATTGTGTCCGGGTCGATGTATTCGCCCCAGTTGTATACGATAACTTCGCCGTTTTCGCCGCCTTTGTCACCGCCACAGCCTGTCAAAAGGAAAGCAGCGAGCGCGGTCATTAAAAGTGCTGAGATAAGTTTTGTTTTTTTCATAATTCCCTCCCGGTTTCTTTTTTTGCAGGTGCTTTGTTGATGATGATCAGAAGCACTAAAACTGCAACAAAGATGATTGTTGAAAGAGCGTACATTTCCGGTTTAATACCTTTTTTCAGCTCTGTGTAAATTTTGGTGGAAAGGGTGTCAACACCCGGTCCTTTCGTAAAATGCGTGATAATAAAGTCGTCCAGCGACATGGTAAATGCCATCAAAAATCCCGTAAAGATACCCGGAAGCAAATCCGGAAATACAACCCTGAAAAAGGCGTAAACCGGTCCGGCACCAAGGTCCATGGCAGCTTCGTATGTGTGTTTGTTCAGCTGTTTCATCTTCGGCATGACGCTGAGTATCACATAGGGGATATTAAATGTAATGTGTGCCAGCAGAATCGTTGTAAAGCCGAAACTCATTCCGAAGCTTAAGTACAGAAGCATGAGCGAGATACCGGTCACGATATCTGCGTTGAGCATAGGAATATTGGTAACTCCCATGAAGAACGTGCGCCATGCCCTGTGCATGTGGTTGATGGCGATACAGGCTGCTGTTCCGATTACCGTGGCGATCAGCGCAGACAGAAGAGCGAGAAGCAGAGTGTTTTGCAGTGCTTCCAAAATCACCTCGTTCTCAAAGAGCTCTACGTACCATTTCGTTGTAAAACCGCCCCATTTGGCTCTTGTTTTACTCTTGTTAAAAGATAAAACAATGAGCGTGGCAATCGGTGCATACAAAAAGATAAAAATAATCGTGATATAAAATCTTGAGAAAAATTTTTTCATAGCATATTTCCCTCCCCGTCCTTATCAAGAATAGAAGAGATAACCATGCTGATGATAATGAAAATCATAAGCACGATGGAAAGTCCGCTTCCCAGATTCCAGTTGGAAGCCTGCGTGAATTCCTGCTCAATGACATTACCGATGAGCAGAATCTTGCTTCCGCCGAGAATCGCCGAGATAACGAATGTGGTGAGTGCAGGTACAAAAACCATTGTCACACCGCTTACAACGCCCGGAATACTCAGAGGAAAAATAATGCGCAGAAACGTCTGTACATTGTTTGCCCCGAGGTCTCTGGCCGCATTGATTACATCGTGATCCATTCGCGCAAGCGAATTGTAAATCGGAAGAACCATGAAAGGCAGGAAGTTGTATACCATACCGAGAATGATGGCGGCTTCCGTATTTATGATATTTATGGTCGGCAGTGATAAAAATTTCAAAACAGAATTAATCACGCCGTTTTTTTCCAACAATGTCTGCCATGCGAGTGTACGAAGCAAAAAGTTCATCCACATCGGGAGAATGAACACAAGAACAATAAACTGATTCTGGTTCACACTCATATTGGCAAGAATCATGGCAAGAGGATAGGCCAGCAGGAAACATATGACGGTGCTGATCAGCGAAAGTCTTATGGAAATCCACAGTGCTTTGCTGTGCTCAGGACTTGCAATGGCCATAATGTTTTCCAACGTAAAAGCGCCGTCCCTGTCAATAAAACCGTAATAGAATACCATGATTAAAGGTATGATGATAAAGGCTACGGACCAAACGAGATACGGTCCGGCCAGAAGATTACGTTTATTCTTCAATGCGCGTTGCCTCCTCGTCTTCGGATTCCGGTTTGTTCATAATCTGAATATTGAAAGGATCCACGCTGATGGAAACCTTTGTGCCCACCGGGAACATGGAAGTGGAGTGGACGAGCCATTCATAACCGCCTGCCATAACTTCCATCTCGTAGTGAACACCTTTGAAAATCACGTGAGTCACTTCGCCGTCAAGAGTACCCTGTCCGGACTCCTTTAAAACAATATCCTCCGGACGGATGACAACGTCTACCGGCTTGTTATTGCCGAAGCCTTTGTCCACGCAGGCCCATTTACAGCCGAGGAAGGATACCAGCTCATCTTTGATCATTGTGGCATCAATGATATTGCTTTCGCCGATAAAGTCGGCAACAAACGCATTTTCCGGCTCATTGTAAATCATTTCCGGCGTGCCAATCTGCTGGATGTAACCCTGGTTCATGACAACAATTGTGTCAGACATGGTGAGGGCTTCCTCCTGGTCGTGTGTTACATATATAAATGTAATTCCGAGTTCGTTTTTCAAACGGATCAGTTCGTACTGCATATCCTGACGAAGTTTTAAGTCGAGTGCACCCAGTGGCTCATCGAGCAGAAGAACCTTCGGTTCGTTTACGATGGCGCGGGCGATGGCAATTCGCTGCTGCTGACCGCCGGAGAGCTGGTGTGGCATTCTCTTTTCGTAACCGTCGAGATTGACCAGCTTGAGTGCGTACTTGATCTTATCGTCGATGTAGGATTTACTTTTGTTTTTAATCTTTAAACCAAATGCAATATTTTCGGCAATATTCATATGAGTAAAAAGCGCATATTTTTGGAAAACTGTATTCAACTGTCTCTTGTTCGGAGGAACATTGGTAATGTCTTCTCCGTTAAAGAAAACCTGACCGCTGTCCGGTGTTTCAAAACCGCCGATGATGCGCAGAGTAGTTGTCTTACCGCAACCGGAAGGGCCGAGAAGCGTAAGGAATTCATTTTCTCTGATATACAAATTGAGGTCGTCAAGGACCATCGTACCGTCAAAAGATTTATTGATACCTGAAAGATTAATCAGTTTATTGCTCATTTGTATCCTCCCTAGAAGCTCGGCGGACTGGTGACCCATATAACGGTTGCGCCGGATTTGCCTGCTTCAAGATAATGTTTTTTCTCCGGAGTAAAGTAAAATGCTTCTCCCTTTTTGGCGCTATGTACCTTGGAACCGAGATGGATTTTTAGACTTCCGCTCAGCACATAGCCGAATTCCTCGCCTTCGTGTGGAAGGTCCGGATAAGTGGAACCGCCCGGCGCCAGAGTGAGGCGGATGGGTTCCATCTCATTTTTTTGCGCATTGGGAATAATCCACTCGATTTTATTGTGAAGTTCATCGTCGACCTTCTCGAAAAAATCTTCCGATTTAAATACAATCTGAGAGTCGTCCTCTTCGCTGAAAAATTCATTTAAACTGGTTCCGAGACACTGCAGAATATCCATCAGCGTTGAGATGGAAGGGGAGGTCAGATTGCGCTCCAGCTGAGAGATAAATCCCTTGGACAGCTCGGCTCGGTCTGCCAGTTCTTCCTGTGTCAGTGCTTTCTGTATTCTGAGCTCTTTTAATTTAAGCCCGATATCCATAATGTCACCTTCTGTTCTAACAATTAAATAAACTTTGAGTTTAGTTTTACTAAACAACCCGTTTTCCATTATACGATTCTTATATTAAATGTCAATATATTTGGACAGTAATTTGTAAAAAAAGAGAGGAAAATTAGCGGTGAATTCTTAACAAAAAAATGTGGATGTGATAAGATAGTACAAAATGAGTTAAAAATGAGCTTGTACGGAGGTAAAAGCAATGGCAAAGAGTAAATACGTGGCTTATGTATCGACCTATACGATGGGAGATAATCACGGTATTAAAATATATGATGTGGATATGGAAAACGGAAGACTGATTCCGAAGGATGAAGTGGAAATCACCAACTCTTCCTATATTACAATTTCCCATGACGGAAAATACCTGTATTCCATTACAGACTTCGGTGTGGAAGCCTACGAAATCGGGGAGGGCGGAAGTCTTACCTGCATCAATCACGGTTCCATCAACGGAATGAGAGGTTGTTATCTGTCTACGGATTATGAGGAAAAATTCCTTTTTGTGGCCGGATACCACGACGGTAAAATCACAGTGCTTCGTGTGCGTGAGGACGGCGGTGTCGGCGAGATTACGGACGAAGTATATTTAAAAGGAATGGGAAGTGTTGCGGAGCGCAATTTCCGCCCGCATGTCAACTGTGTGAAGATGACCCGCGACAATAAGTATCTGATGGCAGCGGATATCGGTATGGATCATGTGGATGTGTATGAGCTTAATCACACCACCGGAAAGCTGAAATTGGTGGATGTAATCCGCAGTGAGCTGGAGTCTGCACCGCGCCATGTAAAAATGACCAAAGACGGGAAGTTTGTTTACATTGTGCATGAGCTTAAAAACTATATTGATGTGTATTCTTATACGGTGGAAGACGGCAATCCGTTTTTTAATAAAATACAGAATATTTCCACGCTCAACGCATATCATGCAAGCAACTCCGCAGCGAGTGCATTGAATTTTTCCGAGGACGGCAAATATCTGGTGAGCTCCAACGCAGGAGACAACAGTGTAATTGTGTATCGAATTGACCAGAAAACCGGTGAGCTTACAAAGCTGTTCTGTCTTCCGGTAAGCGGCGACTACCCGAAAGACGCGACTTTGTTCCCGGACAACAAGCATCTTGTCAGCCTGAATCATGAATCCGGAACGATGACATTCTTTAATGTAGATCTTGAAAAAGGACTCCTTGTCATGAACGGCAAAGAGATGAAAATCAAGAGTCCGAACTGTGTGATTTTTCATAAGCTTAAATAAAAAAGAAAAGGAAGGACTTTGAATTTCAAGTCCTTCCTTATTTCTTTTAGCTTTGTAATTGTTCCCACTCTTCATATTTCTGTTCCAGTTCTTCGGAAAGAGTGGTTTGCTCTTTGGAAAGTTCCTGAAGACGGGCGACATTGGTGGCCACTTCGGGCTTTGCCATTTCCTCGTCAATCTCACTGATGCGCTGTTCCAAAACAGCAATGCGGTCTTCGCATTTCTTTAACTGATTTTCTAGCTTGCGCTTTTGGGCCTGCAATTCTTTTTGCTGCTGCCAGTCAAGTTTTCCGGCGGAGTCTTCGCCGGATGCACAGGAAGCAGTGGCAGTTGTGCCGGCTGCAAGCGGAGCATAAACAGAATTTCCGGTTGAGCCTGCAACAGCAGTGCCTTCCACCGTTTCTTTCTTTTCCAGATAGTAATCATAATTTCCGCCGAAATTATAAAATTTGCGGTTAGCCAAATCTAATATTCGGGTGGCAGTCTGATTGACAAAATAACGGTCATGGGAAACGTATAAAACCGTACCTTCGTAGCCGTTTAATGCCTGTTCCAGAATTTCCTTGGAAGTAATATCCAAGTGGTTGGTAGGCTCGTCGAGAATCAGAAAGTTAGCACTGGACAACATAAGTTTTGCAAGCGAGACACGTCCGCGCTCCCCGCCGGAAAGATCGCCGATGCGCTTAAACACATCATCGCCCGTAAAAAGAAATGCAGCGAGGGTGTTGCGGATTTCCGTGTTAGTAAGCGTCGGGTAATCATCCGAAATCTCGTCAAACAATGTCTTTTCGGCGTGCAGAACATGATGTTCCTGATCATAGTAACCGATTTCAACTTTGGTACCGTATCTGATTTCACCTGCGTCGGCAGTTTCCGCTTCGTTGAGAATTTTCAAAAGTGTCGTTTTGCCGGTTCCGTTGTCGCCGATGATGGCAACATGTTCACCCCGCTTGATTTCAAAGTTTACATGTTCAAACAATGTGTTATCCCCGAAACTTTTGGATAAATCACAGACAGAAAGTACATCGTTACCGCTGGTGATACGAGGTGAGAGTGTAAGCCTCATGTCATCGCGAAGCTCTGTCGGTTTATCGAGAACCTCTATTTTATCCAGCATTTTTTCACGGCTCTCCGCACGTTTGATGGATTTTTCCCGGTTAAAAGATTTTAATTTATCAATGACCTGTTGCTGGTGTCGGATTTCGTCCTGCTGTTTCAGGTAAGCCTTCATTTGAGCGTTACGGATTTCAGCAGATTTTTCAGCAAAAGCAGAGTAGTTTCCGAGATACATTCTTGTCTCGCTGTTTTCCACAGAGAGTACCTTGTTGACAATGCGATCCAGAAAATAACGGTCATGTGAAACGATAATCACAGCGCCCTTGTAGGTGCGAAGATAGTTTTCCAGCCAGTTGATAGATGAAATATCCAGGTGGTTGGTCGGCTCATCGAGAATGATCAGGTCCGGATTTTGCAAGAGAAGTTTTGCCAGAAAAACACGGGTTTTCTGCCCGCCGGAAAGAGTGGAAATCGGTTTGGAAAATTCTTCCTCGGCAAAACCGAGTCCCTTTAAAACACCGATCAGCTCACTGCGGTATTTGTAGCCGTCCTTGGATTCAAAGGCCTGTGTTTTGGCTGTATAAAGTTTCATCAGATTCTCAAGCTCCGCATCGGAAGCATGTTTCATGTCAAATTCAAGCTGTCTTAAATCTTCCTCCAAATCCACAAGCTCCTGTTTGACAGAGAGCATTTCCTCGTAGATGGTATTCGGGCTGTCGGTTCCGTCCTGCTGCGCCAGATAACCGTAGGACTTGTCCTTGGCAAAAGTCACCTGACCGCTGTCCGGTGTAAGCTGCCCGACAATCATTTTAAGAAGCGTCGATTTGCCGGCGCCGTTGATGCCGACGATAGCTACTTTGTCGTTGTCCTCCATCTGAAAAGATGCCTGACGGATGACGGTATGGTCAACAAAACTTTTGGATAAGTTTTGACAGGATAAAATCATGATTTGTTCCTCCATTATGTATCAAGTGCAGCGTTTTTGGTGCACATGAAACAATATAACAGAAAAAGATGAGTTTTTCCATATGGGATTTTGCATTGGTGTGTTATTTGATTTGGAATGGTCTGAAAATTGAGCAAGAGTTGTTTTGGGAAGAGCAAGATATGGCGGGGTAAATAGGGAAATAATTTCTCGTGATACCCCGCCGGGGCACTAAAAATGGGAGTTATGTAAACTAATTGGGCATATAGAAAATAAATATTGAGCCATACCCCGATTTTTCATAAAAACGGGGTATGAGAGAATACATAATTTGTATATGCCCCGCTGGTTTACATAATTCAAGAAAAGGTATATTCGGCGGGGCATAGGAAGAAAATATTTCTCCATATACCCCGCCAAGCCACAAAATGCAAGTTACAAAATGCAAGCCCACCAAAATACAAGCCACAAAAAGAGACTTTTTTTTGACATATATTTAACAAAGGGATATAATAGAAATATCATTTGGCAGGAGGCACTGAACGTGGAAGAAAAAGAGATTTCACAGGCCGTGATCGGCCGCCTTCCCCGCTATTTAAGATACCTCGGAGAATTGAAGGATGAAGGCGTGGAGCGCATTTCGTCGCAGGAACTGTCGCGCATTATGAATGTGACAGCGTCACAGATCCGGCAGGACTTCAATCATTTCGGGGGCTTCGGACAGCAGGGGTACGGATACAATGTTGAATATTTGTATACGGAAATCGGCAAGATTCTCGGGATTGATCAGACACATAAGCTGATTATTGTCGGTGTCGGTCATTTGGGACAGGCGCTTGCCAATTATATGAATTTTGAACGGAGAGGTTTTTTGGTCCGCGGACTCTTTGACCAGAATCCGGAGATTACCGGAACGATGGTAAGAGGAATTCCGGTTCGGCCGATGGAAGAACTGGAGAGCTTTATCGGTGAAAATGACATTGATATCGGTGTTTTGACGATTCCGAAAGAAGGAGCGATTCCGGTTTCCAAACGGCTTGTCGATTGCGGTATTAAGGCGATTTGGAATTTTGCCCATGTGGACCTTGAGGTTCCGGACGGTGTGCAGGTGGAAAATGTACATTTGTCCGACAGCTTAATGAAACTTTCTTACAATATTACCAGGTTTGAAAAAGAACAGAGGTGATACTATGTCACGCAAAGAAGAGGTATATAAACCGGCGCTTGTCGGCAAAAATATTCCTATACTGACATTGGATAACAAATGGCATAGATTGTTTACCCAGACGGAAATCAGTCCGCAGATCAAAGAAAAAGAAAAAGAGCTCAATGATTTGCTGAAACGCCAGGGAAAACTGAATAACGAGTGCAAAAAACTGCGCAGCATCAAGACAAAGCTTCGCGATGAGATTGTGAGTCTTATGGGCGAGGACGGAAAGGCGGATAAGGCGGCGCAGAAAAAGCAGGAAGAGAACAAAAAATTGATTGAAGACTGCAATGAGCGTCTGGAGGCGGATCAGGATGAACTTCTTGATATTGAGAAGGATATTAATGCAGTCAATTACGAGCTGATGTTGCTTTCCATGGAAGTTTGTTATGACGCCATAAAGGACAACACAGAAGAAATCGAACAGATTGACAAGTGGATCAATCAGATGCGTATCGATTTGAAAAAGAATGTGGTCCGCAAACAGGAGCGCGAGCTTTTTAATCAGAATTTATATAGCTATATGCATGATATTTTCGGTCCGGAAGTGATTGAGATTTTCGATATGAAATACAATCCGGAAGATAAAAAACTGAAATAATAGTGACGTTAAAAAAGGATGCGTTACCGTATCCTTTTTGCCTTTCAGAAAGGATAACCATGAAATATGCGGTGACAGCCGGGCAGATGAGAGCCCATGAACAATATGTAATGGAGACCCTGGGGATAGATGCCATCCTTTTGATGGAACGCGCTGCACTTTTTACGGCGGAGATTGTAAAAGAACGCACGCAAAAGGACAGCAGGGTTTTGATTGTCTGCGGAACCGGAAATAACGGAGCGGACGGATTGGCACTTGCCCGAATTCTGACCGAAGCAGACTATAATGCGGATGTACTTTTGCTGGGCGCGGATGACAAAAGGAGTGCGCTTAATGTGAAACAGCAGAACATGCTTTTTTGCGGGCAGTTGTTTCGCACGTTGACAGACACCAAAAAATCCGGCCGGGAATATGCTGTAATAGTGGATGCAATTCTCGGAATCGGTTGTACGAGAATGCTTGAGGGAGAAATTAAAGAAGCGGTGGAATGGATGAATACCCAAAACGCCGAACGGATTGCCATGGATATTCCGACCGGTATTTGCTCGGATACGGGTCGCATGCTGGGGACAGCATTCCGGGCGGATGTCACAGCGACTTTCGGTCTCCCGAAACAAGGGTTATACCTCGGAGACGGAAAGAAATGTGCAGGCAAGGTGAAATATGATTCCTGCGGAATGGTTTATCCGGATTTCCGGCAAAAAATGGAGCAGCAGAAAGCCGATAAAACCTTTGTTTTAGAAAAAGCAGATGTTGTTCCATATTTAAAACGTGACAGCGGCGGAAACAAATCATCTTTTGGTAAAATCGGTGTGCTTGCAGGAAGCAGGGATATTGCCGGAGCAGCACAGCTGGCTGTGGAGGCGGCGTTTCGCAGCGGTGGCGGTTACGTGCGTCTTTGCACCCATGAAAACAATAAAAATGCTGTTTTACAGGCGGTGCCGGAGACGGTACTTTCGCTGTATGATGATGTCGCAGAGAATATCTCCGGACAGGTGGATGCGCTTCTGGCGTTTGCAGATGTCATTTGCTGCGGACCGGGAATCGGAATGTCGGAAGATGCAAAGCAGATGTTGCAAGCGCTGCTTTATCATATAACGGAGAACAAAACGCTTATTTTGGATGCGGATGCACTCAATCTGATAGCGCGGGAACAAAAGTTGGCAGAGGCTTACAAAAATCTTCCGTGCAATGTGATATTGACACCGCATGTATTGGAGTTTTCGCGGCTTAGCGGATACTCCGTGGAAGAGATAAAGAATGACAGGGTGCGGATGGCGCGTAAATATGCAACGGAAAACAAAGTGATTCTTGTACTGAAGGATGCGCAGACCGTTGTGGCAGATTCCCTTGGAAATATTTGTATTTCCGAAAAAGGCAACGACGGGATGGCGGTGGCCGGAAGCGGCGATGTGCTGGCCGGAGTACTGGCAGGGATTTGCGGACAGGTGAAGGACCCATATATGTCAGCCTGTCTTGGCGTATATATTCATGCGACGGCCGGTGACCGGGCGAAGAAGAAACTCGGAGCGCACAGTATGATGCCGAGTGATATGATATACGAACTAAAAAAGTGCATGAAAAAACTTGGAAAAGAGGCAAATAACCATGAAGCAGTATAAAAGAGTCTGTGCTTACGTGGATCTGGATGCAATCAAAAGCAATCTGGAGAGTATCAAACAAAATATTGCAGAGGATACAAAAATTCTTGCGGTGATCAAATGTGACGGCTACGGGCACGGGGCGGTGCAGATTGCAAGAGAACTGGAGCAGATACCTTATGTGTACGGCTATGCCACGGCGACCGAGGAGGAATCCCACATTTTGCGCCAGTGCGGAATGAAAAAGCCGATTGTTATATTGGGCTATACGTTCCCGGAGAGCTATGAGCGTATCGTGCGGGAAAACATCCGTCCGACGGTGTTCCGCAGAGATCAGGCGGAGCAGATTTCCGAGGCCGCAGTCAGTGCGGGAAGGAAGGTAAAAGTTCATATTAAGGTAGACACAGGTATGTCGCGCATCGGTATTGCGCCGGATGCGGACGGTGTTTCATTTGTAAAATATGTTATGGATCTTCCGGGGCTTGAGGTGGAAGGAATTTTCACTCATTTTGCAACGGCGGATGAGGAGGAGAAGGAACCGACACTGAAACAGCTTCAAAGCTTTTGTGATTTTTGCGATGCGGTGGAAACACAGTGCGGAATAAAAATACCGCTTCGCCATTGTTCCAACAGCGCCGGTGTGATTGAATACCCGCAGGCAAATATGAACCTTGTCCGGGCGGGAATTATTTTATACGGACTTTGGCCGTCCGATGCGGTGGCAAAAGATAAAGTAGGGCTTACACCGGTCATGACACTGAAAAGTCATATTGTATATGTGAAAGAAATTGAAAAGGGAACGCCGGTCAGCTACGGCGGAACTTATGTAGCGCCGGATAAAAGGAAGATTGCAACTATTCCGGTCGGCTATGGTGACGGATATCCGCGCGGACTTTCCGGCAAAGGATTTGTTCTTGTACACGGGAAAAAGGCTCCGATTGTCGGAAGAGTTTGTATGGATCAGTTCATGGTAGATGTGACGGATATCGATTCTGTGCAGGAAGGCGACGAGGTGACGCTGATCGGTATGGATAAAGAGCAGCAGTTGTCCATGGAATATTTGGGTGATCTTTCCGGAAGATTCAATTATGAACTTGCCTGCGGACTTGCAAAACGAATTCCGCGTGTGTTTGTAAAAGGCGGCGAGGTGGAAGGCACCAGAGATTATTTCGAAGATTATCGTTAACGGAAACGGAATACAACAGATTTTTTTTGGAAATACTTTGAAAAAGACAAAAAAGGAGTGTTGTATTTCGTGAAACGCGGAGATATATATTATGCAGATCTCAGACCGGTGGTAGGAAGTGAGCAGGGGGGAATCCGCCCGGTGCTGATCATTCAAAATGATGTGGGCAACCGCCACAGTCCGACCGTGATTTGTGCGGCGATTACATCGAAGATGAACAAAGCCAAGCTTCCGACTCATATCGAGCTGGATGCAGAGCGTTATCATATGGTGAAGGATTCAGTGATTCTTTTGGAGCAGCTGCGCACCATTGATAAGCTTCGGTTGAAAGATAAGATTTGCCATCTGGACAGTTCCATCATGCAAAAAGTGGATCATGCACTGCAAATCAGCCTTGCTCTGAATACATAATGTAAGACGGGCGCATGATTGACGAACACTGTGTGAAATGATATAGTATGAAAGATGCGAAGCGCTTTTTGCGCTTTTTTGAAGGACAAAAAGAGAAAATCAGAAAGAGGAGAATTACGCATGTCAGGACATTCAAAGTTTGCGAACATTAAACACAAAAAAGAGAAAAATGACGCTGCGAAGGGCAAGATTTTTACAATCATCGGACGCGAAATCGCAGTAGCGGTTAAGGAGGGCGGACCGGATCCGGCCAATAACTTTAAACTGGCACAGATTATTGCCAAAGCCAAAGCAAATAACATGCCGAACGATACGATTGAAAGAGGTATCAAAAGAGCATCCGGAGATCTCGGCAATGTAACTTACGAACATGTTACATACGAAGGCTACGGTCCGAGCGGTATCGCGATTATCGTTGAGGCGCTGACAGACAATAAAAACAGAACTGCTGCCAATGTGAGAAGCGCATTTACAAAAGGTTCCGGAAGCATCGGAACACAGGGATGTGTGTCTTTCATGTTTGACAGAAAAGGACAGATTATCATCGACAAAGAAGAGTGTGATATGGAAGCGGATGATCTGATGATGATCGCCCTCGATGCAGGTGCAGAAGATTTTGCGGAGGAAGATGACAGCTTCGAAATTATCACCGATCCGGACGATTTCCAGGCGGTTTATGACGCATTAAACGCGGAGGGCATTCCGATGGCATCGGCAGAAGTTACCATGATTCCGCAGAATTATGTGGCGCTCACTGATGAAAATGATATTAAGCAGCTCAATCGTACCCTTGACCTTCTCGATGAGGATGATGATGTACAGGCTGTATATCATAACTGGGATGAATAAAAGGAATTCAAAATGAAAAACAGAAGTATTAGAGACTTGAAGAATTTCAGAAAAGGTATAGTGCTTACGGTGGCACTATGCCTTTCTTTGCTTGTATCAAAAGAGGCAAAGGCCGCAGAGTACGGAGAGCAGATTTTTACCACAACGTGTGATGGGGGAGCAACAATTACTCTGTATGACAGTGACGGAAATCAGAGTGCGGATACATTGGTGGTCAGCGGAAGTGGTGCCACGGACAATTACAGTGGTAAAAAAGAGGGACAGGATAGATATGCCGAGACACCGTACATGGAGTATGCAAGCGAAATTACACAGGCGGTTATCATGAAAGAGGTAACGGGGATTGGTGACAGAACATTCTACTACATGAAAAATCTGGAACAGGTTTCGTTTGAAGAGGGAAGTCATCTTGCTACCATAGGACAAAGTGCCTTTGCCGGTTGTGAAAAAATCGGAACATTTGAGATACCGAAGAGTGTCGTGACACTTAAGGACGAAGTGTTCAGCAGTTGTGCAGGGCTTACAGAAGTTTCTTTTTTGAGTGATGAAACACTCGCTTCAATCGGAGGATACTGTTTTTCAAATTGCACTTCTTTGACAGAGATGGTTCTGCCGGACAGCATAACAACAATCGGCAGTAATGCATTTCAAAATTGTGAAAGTCTGGAAAGTATAAAATTACCTGTGAATTTGACAGGGGGATTAAATGCGACGTTTTATAATTGTGTGAAACTGGAAAAAATTGAAATTCCGGACGGGGTGACGCAGCTGGGGGATAATGCGTTTTACGGTTGTACTGCATTGACGGATGTGAGTTTCTCTGAAAGTACACAGCTGACGACACTGGGCGAGAATGTCTTTTATAATTGCGATGCTCTGGCAACGCTTACGATACCGAAAACGGTACATACAATAACGAAGCGCCCAATTGTAAATTGTGACAGTCTTAATATGCTGATCATTGAAACTGCGTTGCTTACATCAAGTAATATCGGCGGTGCGCTGGTTGCTGCCTCTAATGTAAATACGGTTATTTATCCGGAAATTTACAGGGACAATGATTGCGAAATTTACAATATGCTGTGTCCGAGTACGATATATACCCAGTTGGCGACAACCGAGGAAAATGACGGAACGATTTCCGTAAAAGTAATCCGTGTGCCGGACGGTGCAACGAAGATAGAGTGTCCCGGCGTGATTGCGGGAAAAGAAGTGGGAAAAATCACATATGCGGAGGGGATTGACGCAAGCGGAATTATTACTGTCGGATGTCATGTGGGAAATATGCAGATGGATGCTTCCGGTCACTGGCAGGAGGAGATCGTTTGTTCTCTTTGCGGTCAAACAGTTGAAAAAATTGAGAAAACACCGCATCAATATCCGGATGACGGGATAACCTGTTCCTGTGGCTATGTTAAACCGGTTGTAATTACGGAGTCACCGGATTCTCTAAACCTTGTTTATGGATACTCAAGATACAAAACTCTGTCGGCTTCTTATGAAAAGAAGGTGGATGCAACCATTTCTTGTTATTGGACGGAAAATGGAGAGGTTGTAAAGAAAAGCATTAATGAATATAATTTTGCAACAGGTAAGGACGCGGGTGAGTACACGATTATATTTCAGGTGCAGACACAGAAATATGAAATTAACGGAGAATCGGTGGAAGGCGAGGCGTACAAGTTTATTGCACAGAGTGAGCCGGCTGTGGTGACGGTAAAAAAACGCCCGATTACGGTACAAATATGTAGTGTGAGCAGATATGCAGGGGATGAGAATCCGCAGTTTTCAGTGGAAGTTGTAAGCGGTAGTTTGGCATACGACGATACAACAAATGATTTGGCAATGAATTTTTTCACGAAGGCAGCTCAAACGTCTGCCTGTGGAGCGTATGAGATTACAGGTATGAGCGAGAACAGCAACTATGAAGTGACCGTGCTCCCGGGAACTCTTACCGTTACGGAGAAACCGGCCGATTCAACCGGAAACGGAGGAACTTCAAAGGATGCCAATGATACACAAATTGCTGTGCCAAAGGCAGGAGAAAAATTGTCAACTTCGTCGGCTCTGTACCGGGTGATAACACCGGGAGATTCCAACGGTAAAATCGGAACAGTTACCTATGTAAGGCCGAACAAAATCACCGTAAAGACTGTTTCCGTTCCTGCTACGGTAACGATCGGCGGAATAAAATATCAAGTGACGGCGATTGGTGCAAATGCTTTTAAAAATTGTAACAAACTAAAAAAAGTAACGATTGGAAAGTATGTTTCAAAGATTGGAAAGAAAGCATTTTACAAGTGTAAAAAATTAAAAACAATCATCATCAAGTCGAAAAAACTCAGTGCGAAAAAAGTCGGAAGTAAGGCATTTAAAGGGATTAACAGCAAAGCGACGATCAAAATTCCGAAAAGTAAGTATAAGTCCTATAAAAAATGGCTTAAGAAAAAAGGCGTCGGATCTAAGGTGAAGATTAAGAAAATGTAATGCACACAAGGCGGAAGATTATCTTTCGCCTTGTTTTGATTTACTGATTATGGTATATTTATTAAGGTGATAGCAGATATGTGGCAAGTGAATGAACTTTTTGATAATCGTGAATATTATTTGCAGCGATTCAATAAAAAAGAGTATCCGGAAACGTTTGAAGAATATGAGCAAGTTTTTCGCGGATTTGATAAGCTGTGCATGAAGCGTTACGAGGAACACCAAGATGCAGAAAAGCTCTGCAAAGAAGCCGCAGAAGCGATATGCAGCTATGTGCAGGAGTGTAAGATGTGTGAATCGTTCAAAAACGCCGTGCAGGAAGCGCAGTGGCAGGAGCAGATGAACCTGTTTGTTGTTACATACCTGTTTCCGGCGGTTTTAGAGTGTCGGAACGATTATTACAAACAGCTTGCCGGGGCAATTGAAAAGTGCTGGGCAAAGACTTTTAAAGGCTATAAAATCAAAGCGGGGACTTTTGAGACAATCAACAGCGGATTTCAAAAGAAAGCGTTTGGATTATTTTAGGAGGATAAAAACATGAAACCAATGAGCGAATACGGGAATGGTACAAAGTGTATCCAGGGAGGCTGGCAGCCGAAAAACGGTGAGGCGCGCGTGCTTCCGATTTATCAGTCTACTACATTTAAATATGAGTCAACCGAGCAGATGGGACGTCTGTTTGACCTGGAAGAGGCCGGTTATTTCTATACAAGACTTCAGAACCCGACCAATGATTGTGTGGCACAGAAAATTTGTGATCTGGAGGGCGGAGCGGCTGCAATGCTGACATCCTCCGGACAGGCAGCAAACTACTACGCAGTGTTTAATATTGCGAGCGCAGGCGATCATGTCATCATGTCATCCAGTGTTTACGGCGGAACCTTCAATCTCTTGACGGTTACTATGAAACGCATGGGAATCGAATGTACCGTAATCGATCCGGATTGCAGTCCGCAGGAGCTTGATGCAGCATTTCAGGAGAATACAAAGTGTGTGCTTGCAGAAAGTATTGCCAATCCTGCACTTGTGGTTCTTGATTTTGATAAATTCGTTTCGGCAGCACATGCACACGGTGTTCCGATGATTGTGGATAATACATTCCCGACTCCGATTAACTGCCGTCCGTTTGAGTTCGGCGTGGATATCGTGACACATTCTACGACAAAATACATGGACGGACATGCGATGGCAGTGGGCGGATGTATCGTAGACAGCGGCAATTTTGACTGGACAAAGTATCCGGATAAATTCCCGGGACTTTGCTATCCGGATGATTCATACCACGGTGTGACGTATACAGAGCGTTTCGGAAAAGCTGCATTTATCACAAAAGCAACTGCGCAGCTTATGAGAGACCTTGGTTCCATCCAGTCTCCGCAGAATGCATTTTTGTTAAATGTCGGACTCGAGACTCTGCATTTGCGCGTTCCGCGTCACTGTGAAAATGCGCAGAAGGTGGCAGAATTCCTTGAGAACCATCCAAAGGTAAAATGGGTGGAATATCCGGGGCTTAAGAGCAGTAAATATTATGAAAGAGCACAGAAATATATGCCAAACGGTACCTGCGGTGTTATTTCTTTTGCAGTAAACGGAGGTAAGCAGGATACGGTCCGCTTCATGGATCAGCTGGGACTGGCTGCTATCGTGACACACGTTGCGGATGCGAGAACCTGCGTGCTTCATCCTGCAAGCCATACACATCGTCAGATGAATGAACAGCAGCTGGCTGAGGCCGGTGTGGATCCGGGTATGATTCGTCTTTCTGTCGGAATCGAAGACGTGGAAGACATTATCGGAGACCTTTCACAGGCGCTTGAAATCGTATAGTTTTCAAGTTTGTGTATATTACAACGATATGGAGATAAAAAATGGATAGACTTGCAATCGTAGTTCCTTGTTACAACGAGGAGGAAATGCTTCCGATTACAACGAAAGAGCTGACAGGCGTTTTGGATGATTTGATCCGCAAGGAGAAAATTGCGCCAAACAGTTATATTTTGTATGTGGATGACGGAAGTAAAGACGCCACATGGGAACTGATCGAAAAAATTCATAAAGAGAATAAAAAGGTATTCGGCTTGAAACTGGCCGGCAATGTGGGACATCAGTTTGCATTGACAGCCGGTATGATGCAGGCGAAAGAGGATGCGGACATTTTAATTTCCATCGATGCAGACCTTCAGGATGATACCCTCGTCATGGAAGATATGATTGACAAATATCACGAAGGCAATGATATCGTGTACGGTGTGCGCAATGACCGCAAAAAAGATTCTTTCTTCAAACGTACCACGGCTCAGATGTTTTATAAGATTCTGGCTGCCATGGGCGTGAAGACTGTTTACAATCATGCGGACTATCGTTTGATGAGCAAACGTGCGGTAGAACATTTCGCCAATTACGAGGAAGTGAATTTATACCTTCGCGGAATTATGCCACTCATCGGATACAAGACTGAATCCGTTTATTATGAGCGCAAGGAGCGTATTGCGGGAGAATCCAAATATCCTTTCAGCAAAATGATTGCACTCGCATGGAACGGTATTACATCGTTCAGTGTGAAACCGATTAATTTCATTGCCGTGCTCGGCGGAATTATTATTTTCCTCAGCGTGCTGGCAGCGATTTATGCATTTGTGTCCTATTGTAACGGTACGGTTGTTGCCGGATGGACTTCATTGATTTTGTCCATCTGGATGCTGGGCGGACTTCAGCTCTTTGCCATCGGTGTGATCGGCCAGTATATCGGTAAGATTTACATGGAAGTGAAACACAGACCGCGCTACAATGTGGAGACTTATCTGACACATGATCTCAAGTAAGGAGAATGTGCAATGGAAACAAACAATTTGAATGAGAAAAAAACAATCAAGTTTATTGAAAATCCTCTGCCGGGGCCAAAACCCCACGTAAAAAGAGAAATGACCTATGATTATGATGTTCCGGAAGATAAGATGCATTTTGACATCGAAAAACCGAGCAACAATTTTTATGATATTTCTTAAAAAACAGGAGATACTAAAAAGGAATCGTGTGTGCGATTCCTTTTTTTGTGTCATTTTGAGATGAGTCAGCGACAGGAAAAATAAGAAAAACAAGGAGAAAAAAATGTCCAAAAAAGAAAAAACAGAAAAAAAGAAAACAGAATCCGAACTGATTGAAGAGACCGGAAGCATTTCCCTGGACGGAAACAGGCAAAAGCATAACATTGAACTGATTACCATCATCGGTGAGGTGGAAGGCCATGAGAATTTGTCCGGAAGCTCCAAGACTACCAAATATGAGCATCTTCTACCGAAGCTGGCACAGCTGGAAGATGCGGAGGACGTGGATGGTGTGCTGATATTGTTAAATACCATGGGCGGTGATGTGGAAGCGGGGCTTGCCATCGCCGAGATGATAGCATCCCTGAGCAAACCGACGGTTTCCCTTGTGCTTGGAGGGAGTCATTCCATCGGGGTTCCCATCGCAGTCAGCGCCGATCATTCCTTTATTGTAAAAAGCGGAGCGATGGTCATTCATCCGGTGCGCATGAACGGGATGATTATCGGGACACCGGCGACTTTTGAGTATTTCAAATCCATCCAGGACCGTATTACCGGATTTGTGGTGTCGCATTCGAACATTGATAAAAAAGCATTTGAAAAACTCATGATGGAGACCAAGGTGCTCACCAAGGATGTCGGAAGTGTCCTTGACGGGGAAAGAGCAGTGAAATGCGGTATTATCGATGAGGTCGGAGGGCTGCAGGATGCTATGAAAAAGCTTCATGAAATGATTGGAGATTCTTGAGAATCTTCCGGGATGACATTCCGAAGATTTTGTGCTATACTGAAAAGCAGTGTTTATTTTTATTTTTAAGAAACCGGAGTGAAAGAAATGGCAGCACAAAGAGGTAGGAAACCTGCTTCTTCCCGGAAGTCATCGGGCGGAAGAAAATCATCCAACAAAAAACAGGAATCCTTCAGCACGGAAGTAAAGGACGAGGTGATTCTGCTTGGCGGAATTGCGTTGACTATCTTACTTTTTCTTTGTAATTTTCATATTATCGGCAAAGCGGGAGATGCAGTGAGCAATGTGATGTTCGGTTTGTTCGGGCTTTTGGCCTATATTGCACCGCCGGCTTTGTTTTTTGCGTGCTTGTTTGGAGTTGTAAATCTCGGCAACCGTACGGCGACCATAAAACTTTGGGCGGCGATCGTACTGTTTGTTGATGCGGAAATTATACTGGCGCTTTTGACCGGCGTGGACAAGGTCGGAGACAGCGCCGGAAGTTATTACAGTTATGCGGTGGATCACACATTCAGCGGAGGTGTTCTCGGAGCAGCGCTTGCGAGAGGCATATCCGGACTGATCGGAATCGTGGGAACGATAGTGATTGTTCTTATTGTCATGATTGTGTGTCTTGTCCTTTTGACGGAGAAATCCTTTGTGAAAGGAGTTGCCGGCGGAGGACGCAGAATGTATGAGACGGCGAGAGATGATATCGACCGCCGGATTGTCCGCAATGAAGAACTGCGCGAGAGCAGAATGCAGCAGCGTTCTGTCAGAGAGCAGGAAAAAGAAGAACGCAAAAAGAAACGTATGGAGCAAAAGGTATCCGGCGTTTCGGTGGATACGGCGATTCCGAAAAATGAGGAGAGTGTCGCAGAGGAAAGCATGTACGAGGTACAGGATGTCAAAGAACATGAGATGCTGTCCGAACAGGAGGAACTTGACCGCATTCAGATTAAGGGGCTTGCCGCTCCGGTGACGGAAGCAGCACCGGAACCTCCGAAACGTGTACATAAAGTAAAAGTGCTGGATGAGGACGCCGTGGATATGAATAAGTTGTCGGCTGCGCTGGAGGCGGATGCGGACAAGCTGGCGGCAGATGTTATGGAGCCGGAGCTTGTGAAACCGGTGGTACCTGTTAAGAAGAAACCATACAAAAAGCCTCCGATTTCCCTTCTGAAAAAGAATGAAAGCGCCGGCGGCGGAAATTCAGAGAAGCAGTTGAAAGAGACTGCCATGCAGTTGAAGAAAACATTGCAGACCTTCGGTGTCAATGTGACGATTACAGACATCAGCCAGGGGCCGGCGGTGACAAGATATGAGCTTCAGCCGGAGATGGGAGTTAAGGTCAGCAAGATTGTCAATCTGGCCGATGACATTAAACTGAATCTGGCGGCGACGGATATCCGTATCGAAGCGCCGATTCCGGGAAAAGCAGCCATCGGTATTGAAGTTCCGAACAAGGAAAACAGCATGGTTGTGCTCAGGGATTTGTTCGAAACCCGTGATTTTAAAGAATTCCAGTCCAATATTGCATTTGCAGTCGGAAAGGATATTGCGGGACAGACGGTGGTGACAGACATTGCAAAAATGCCGCATGTCCTCATTGCAGGATCGACCGGATCCGGTAAGAGTGTGTGTATCAATACGCTTATTATGAGTATTTTATATAAAGCAAGTCCGGATGATGTAAAACTGATTATGGTGGACCCGAAGGTGGTTGAACTCAGTGTTTATAACGGTATTCCGCATTTGCTTCTGCCTGTTGTGACAGACCCGAAGAAGGCGGCTGCAGCGCTTCATTGGGGTGTCAATGAAATGACGGAGCGTTATAAGAAGTTTGAGGATCTCCATGTGAGAGACCTGAAGGGCTATAATAAGAAGGTCGAGGAAATGACCGAAAACGGCGGAGAAGAATTACCGCAGAAGTTACCGCAGATTGTCATTATCGTAGACGAGCTTGCAGACCTTATGATGGTAGCTCCGGGTGAGGTGGAAGAGTCCATCTGCCGCCTGGCTCAGCTTGCAAGAGCGGCCGGAATCCACCTGGTTATCGCTACCCAGCGTCCTTCCGTGGATGTCATTACGGGACTGATCAAAGCCAATATGCCGAGCCGTGTGGCGTTCGCAGTGTCATCCGGTGTGGATTCCAGAACGATTTTGGATATGAACGGTGCAGAAAAGCTTCTCGGTAAAGGTGATATGCTTTTCTATCCGCAGGGATATCCAAAGCCGGTGCGTGTGCAGGGAGCATTGGTTTCCGACAAGGAAGTTGCCGATGTGGTTGACTTTTTAAAGGCGCAGAATACGGGGGACGATGCAGGCGTGCAGGAGATGGAAGCGAAACTTGCGTCGATCGGTTCTTCCGGCGAAGGCGGAGCATCCAAAATGTCCGGCGGGGACGAAAAGGATATGTATTTTGCCGATGCAGGACGTTTTATTATTGAGAAAGAAAAAGCATCCATCGGAATGCTTCAGCGTGTGTTCAAAATCGGTTTCAACCGCGCAGCCCGAATTATGGATCAGCTCTGCGAATACGGAGTGGTCGGTGAAGAGGAAGGTACGAAACCGCGCAAGGTACTCATGACAATGGATGAGTTTGAACAATTGCTGGAAGAGATTTAAACAAGGATATAGGATATATTTTAAGGAGAAAAAACATGAAAACAGATATTCAAATCGCCCAGGAGGCAACATTGCTTCCGATTACGCAGGTTGCGGGGAAATTGGGAGTGACAGCTGACGATCTTGAATTGTACGGAAAATACAAGGCAAAATTATCGGAGGATTATCTCAAAAAGATTGAAAATAATCCGAAAGGTAAGCTGATTCTTGTGACAGCCATCAATCCGACTCCGGCGAGAGAAGGAAAGACAACGGTCAGTGTCGGTCTCGGCGAGGCATTTAACAAATTAAACAAAAAGACATTGATTGCACTCAGAGAGCCGTCTTTGGGACCTTGTTTCGGTGTCAAGGGAGGCGCAGCCGGCGGAGGATATGCTCAGGTTGTTCCGATGGAAGATTTGAATTTGCATTTTACCGGTGATTTTCATGCGATTACTTCAGCCAACAATCTTTTGGCTGCACTTCTTGACAATCACATCCAGCAGGGAAATGAACTGCGGATTGACACAAGACAGGTGGTATGGAAACGTTGTGTGGATATGAATGACCGCGCACTCCGCAACATCGTCATCGGTCTCGGCAACAAGCTGGACGGTGTCGTGAGAGAAGGTCATTTTGTTATTACGGTAGCATCAGAAATCATGGCAATTCTTTGTCTGGCAAAGGATATGGATGATTTGAAAGAGCGTCTCGGCAAGATTATTGTAGCTTACAATATGGATAATCAGCCGGTCACCGCTGCGGATTTGCAGGCGGTCGGTGCCATGGCAGCACTTTTGAAGGATGCGATGCTTCCGAATATGATTCAGACATTGGAAGGAAATCCGGCCATGATTCACGGCGGACCGTTTGCCAATATTGCACACGGCTGTAACAGTGTGAGAGCGACACAGGCAGCACTTCGCATGGCAGACTATGTCATTACGGAGGCCGGTTTCGGTGCGGATCTCGGTGCAGAGAAATTCTTTGATATCAAATGTCGCCTTACGGGCCTGAAACCGGATGCGGTTGTTCTTGTGGCGACCATCAAGGCACTCAAATACAACGGCGGTGTTTCGAAGGCGGAGCTGACCGTCGAAAACCTGGATGCACTGAAAAAAGGTATTGTAAACCTTGAAAAACATATAGAAAATCTGCAGAAATATAATGTTCCGGTTGTTGTGACACTGAACTCCTTTGTTACGGACACGGAAGCAGAAAAGAATTTTGTAAAAGATTTCTGCGAGAGCAGAGGATGCGAGTTTGCTCTTGTCGATGTGTGGGGCAAAGGCGGCGAAGGCGGAGTTGCCCTTGCCGAAAAAGTGCTTAAGACATTGGAGGAAAAACCGAGTGATTTTAAGCCGATTTACAAAGATGAAGCGTCTTTAAAAGAAAAGATAGAGACTGTTGCCAAAGAAATTTACGGAGCGGACGGTGTGGATTATGCGCCGGCGGCAGAAAAACAGCTGGAAAGACTGACACAGCTCGGGTTCGGAAATGTTCCTGTCTGTATGGCAAAGACACAGTATTCGCTTTCCGACAACCCGGCACTTCTCGGAAGACCGGAAGGATTCCGCATGCAGGTGAGAGAGGTTTATGTGTCTGCAGGAGCCGGATTTGTGGTAGTGCTTACGGGGGCGGTTATGACAATGCCTGGGCTTCCGAAACAGCCGGCAGCTTTTTCTATTGATGTAAATGAGAATGGTAAGATTACGGGTCTGTTTTAAATTGGAGTGATAGACGGATGAAATGTCCATATTGTGATGCTCCGATGAGTGATGAACAGGTTTTTTGCGAAAGCTGCGGAAAAGAGAGACAGCTTGTACCTGTATTTGAAGCCGAAATTGATGAAGTGGTGGAAAATGCGATTTCCGGGATTGCGGTAGATTTGGCAAATACCCAGGAGATTAAACCGGTTCACGTGGAGAAAGACTTGAGTCCGGAAACAGAGCCGGCCACGGAGCAAAAAAATGAACAACTGAATAATAAAGAAGTTAAGAAGAAAAATACGCCTTCTTCCGTGCGGATGATAGCATTTGCAATTGCTTTTGTTATTATTCTGGTGGTGGCGTGTGTGCTGTTTTTCTCTGCCGGAAATGAATCATCCTATGATTATCATATCAAGAAAGCGGAGGAAATGTGCCTTGCAGAAAACTATGAGCAGATGCTTGAACATGCAGAGAAGGCAAGAGATATTGCGCCGAACTCTTCCGATGCCCAAATGCTGATTGCAAGAGCTTACGGTGGCTTGGGAAATGAACAGTATAAGCGCGAAGCGCTGGAAGATTTGATTGCAGTTGACAGCGGATATGTGCTTGCCTATGACTTGCTTATTCCGATGTATGAAGAAGCGGGCGCATATGAAAAAATAGCAGATATTCTTGCAAAGTGCAGTCAGCAATCGGTGCTGGATAAATATGTAGATTATCTGGTGGATGTACCGAAACCGAGCGAGGAACCGGGCACCTATGAGGAAGCAATTGCCCTGAAACTGTTGGCGCCGGGAAAAGGTGAGGTATATTATACACTGGACGGAAGCGATCCGGATTTGCGTTCGCAAAAATATATCAATCCGATTCTGCTTGATGTCGGACATCATGTAGTAAAGGCGATATATATTAACAGCTATCAGATAAGCAGTGAAATTGTTTCGCTGGAATACGGAATCAATGCCAAGGAAATTGCCGTACCGGTGGTTGATTTGGAGGAGGGGGCATATACGGAGCCGCAATACATTACTTTGACACTTCCGAATGAAGATTGTCAGGTATATTACACGACAGACGGTTCCAAACCGGGAATCGAAAGCTTTTTTTATGAGCATCCGATTCCGTTGCCACTCGGAACAAGCAAATATGCATTTGCGATTTGCGATGAGAACGGCAATTTCGGCGATGCCTGCCATGTAAAATACACGTTTGATATGCAGCTTCCGATGACGGCGGAGCATGCAAGAAATCTTTTGATTGTCAATGCGGTGTCGACCCGTTACCTTGCGGATGCAAACGGACATATAACCGGTATGGACGGGATTTCGGAGTTCCGTTTGGATACCGTTATAGATATTGCGGGAAATCACTATTATCTGTTTTACGAAATCTTTACTGCGCCGGATGGGGTTTCTCAGCAGACGGAGAATCACTTTGCAGTCGATTTGCAGACAGGACAGTGTTACCGTGCGGTCAGAAACGCCGGCGGAACATATGAAGTGATCGGTATGTGACGGATTTCAAAAAAAGATTGCTATTTGAATGTAATTCTATTACTATAAAAAAGATGTAGCCGGATAATTCGTTCCGGTATAACGAGGAGGATAAAAATGTACAAAATTGTAAGAGCACAGGAACTTACGACAAACATTTATCTTTTTGAAGTAGAAGCAAAAAGAGCAGCAAAGACATGTTTGCCGGGACAGTTTGTAATTGTCAGAGTGGATGAGGATTCAGAGCGTATTCCGCTTACGATCAGTGATTATGACCGCGAAAAGGGAACCATCACAATCGTTGTTCAGACCATCGGAGCAGGAACAATGGCTATGGCCGGTTTAAAAGCCGGAGATGCGTTCCACGATTTCGTAGGACCGCTCGGACAGCCTTCCGAATTCTGCATGGAAGATCCGCAGGAGCTTAAGAAAAAGAAAATTATCTTTGTGGCAGGCGGTCTCGGAACCGCACCTGTTTATCCGCAGGTGAAATGGCTTCATGAGAACGGTGTGGATGCAGATGTTATCATCGGTGCAAAGACAAAAGATTTGCTCATTTATGAGGAAGATATGAAAAAAGTGGCAGCCAATGTATATCCGACAACGGATGACGGTTCTTACGGAAGAAGCGGAATGGTTACGACGACACTTAAGGATCTTGTGGAAAAAGAAGGCAAACAGTATGATGTCTGCGTTGCCATCGGTCCGATGATCATGATGAAATTTGTTTGTCTTACAACAAAGGAAATGAATTTAAAGACCATCGTTTCCATGAACCCGATTATGGTAGACGGAACCGGTATGTGTGGTGCATGTCGTCTTACCGTTGGCGGCGAAGTGAAGTTTGCCTGCGTAGACGGACCTGAGTTTGACGGACATCTCGTTGATTTCGATCAGGCGATGAAACGTCAGCAGATGTATAAAACAGCAGAAGGCAGAGCTTTATTAAAACAGCAGGAAGGTGATACGCATCACGGCGGATGCGGACACTGCGGAGGTGACAAATAATGGACGTATTAAAGAAAGTACCTGTCAGAGAGCAGGATCCACAGGTTCGTGCAAAGAATTTTGATGAAGTATGTTTGGGATACAACAAAGAAGAGGCCATGGAAGAGGCGAGCAGATGTATCAACTGTAAAAATGCACAGTGTGTAAAGGGCTGCCCTGTTTCCATCAATATTCCGGGATTTATCGAGCAGGTAAAAGAAGGAAATATGGAAGCTGCTTATCAGGTGATCAGCGAGTCAAGTGCCCTTCCGGCGGTTTGCGGTCGTGTTTGTCCGCAGGAGAGCCAGTGTGAAGGAAAATGTATCCGCGGTATCAAAGGTGAGCCGGTTTCTATCGGTAAACTGGAGCGTTTTGTTGCAGACTGGGCTTCCGAGAACGGAATCAAACCGGCTGTATCAGCAGAAAAGAAAAACAAAAAAGTAGCAGTTATCGGCTCCGGCCCTGCAGGGCTTACCTGTGCAGGTGACCTTGCGAAGATGGGTTACGATGTGACTATTTTTGAAGCGCTCCACGAAGCGGGCGGTGTACTTGTTTACGGTATTCCGGAGTTCCGTCTTCCGAAGACTGACGTAGTTGCAAAAGAAATTGAAAATGTAAAATCACTCGGCGTGAAGATTGAGACAAACGTTGTTATCGGTAAGTCTACAACGATCGATGAATTGATGGAAGAAGAAGGATTTGAAGCTGTATTTATCGGATCCGGAGCAGGTCTTCCGAAGTTTATGGGTATTCCGGGAGAACAGGCAAACGGTGTGTTCTCAGCCAATGAATATCTGACAAGAAGTAATCTTATGAAAGCGTTCAAAGAAGATTCCACTACACCGATTATGCGCGGACAGAAAGTGGCCGTTGTCGGTGGTGGTAACGTTGCTATGGACGCGGCAAGAACAGCCCTTCGTCTCGGTGCAGAGGTACATATCGTATACCGCCGTTCGGAAGAAGAACTTCCGGCCAGAGTGGAAGAAGTACATCATGCAAAAGAAGAAGGCATCATCTTTGACCTTCTGACCAATCCGGTTGAAATTCTTGCAGATGAAGACGGTTGGGTAAGCGGTATCAAATGTGTGAAGATGGAGCTCGGTGAGCCGGATGCATCCGGAAGAAGAAGACCGGTAGTTATCGAAGGATCTGAGTTCGTAATCGATGTAGATACGGTTATCATGTCACTTGGTACATCACCGAACCCGTTGATTTCTTCTACAACGAAAGGACTTGATATCAACAAGTACAAATGTATCGTTGCAGAGGAAAACGGCCAGACCACAAAAGAAGGTGTCTTTGCCGGCGGTGATGCGGTAACAGGTGCAGCGACCGTTATTCTTGCCATGGGCGCAGGAAAAGAAGCTGCCAAAGGTATCGATGAATATTTGAGCAATAAATAAGGAGAAAAGATTATGCCTTGGTGTCCGGTTTGTAAAAATGAATATGTAAAAGGATATACACGTTGCAGCGACTGTGACGTGGATCTGGTAGAATCACTGGAAGAAGGTCCGAAACCGATTATTTTCGGGGAGGAGGAGCCGGTGAACCAGATGGCGGACTTTTTGAAAGCCAACGGTATCGCCGATGCATTCGTGCGTTATGACGAAAAGGAAAAAGCACATGAGCTTTATGTTCCGAATGAAAAAATGCAGGATGCAAAAAATATGATTAATGCGCTGTTGCGCCAGAAAGCGGAAGAGGAAGCAGAAGAGCAGATTGAAGTGGAAGAAGTGGAAGGCGAAGTGGTGGATGAGAATGCACCGAAGTCTCCGGACCGCAGAAAAGGCGGCTCCTACGAAGACAAAGCAGCCAAGGCAGAAGAATACAAGTCAAGTGCAGTTGCATTGATTGTTGTAGGTGCACTTGGTATTGTGGCACTTGTGTTGTTCTGGATGGGAGTACTTCCGTTCCGTATGTACGGTATGGGTAAAATCATGTTTACCGGTGTTATGGGATTCATGTTCCTTGTATTCTTTGTGATGGGATTCAACTCCATCAAGATGTACAAGACCTATGTCGGTGTTGCATCCAAAGAAAATACGTTGATTGATGAGATTAACGCATTTATGGAGGAGCGTCTGACAAAGGAACATGTAGACGGAACACTTCATATCAGTGCTGCAGCTGCTGCAGATGATGCGGAACAGGCGAGACTTTATTTTGCCCGTATGGAGTATATGAAGAGACAGATTTTGGAAGCATTTCCGGATCTTGATATGCCTCTTGCAGACAAGCTGGCAGATGACTGGTACAGCAAACAATATGATTAAAATGTCTTAGGACAGGGATATTAAAATGAAAATTACAATAATTACGGTTGGAAAAGTAAAAGAATCGTATTTCAGAGGCGCTATAGAGGAATACTCTAAGCGCCTTTCGAAATATTGCAAATTGGATATTGTCGAGGTGGCGGATGAGAAAACGCCGGACAAAGCAAGCGAGACAGAGGAAGAGCAGATCAAAGCAAAGGAAGCGGAGCGTATTATGAAATATGTCCGCGACGATGCGTACGTCATTGCACTTGCTATTGAGGGAAAACAGCTTGATTCCGTAGAACTTGCCGACAAGATGGAAACACTCGGTGTACAGGGAAAAAGTCATATTCAATTTATCATCGGCGGATCCCTCGGACTGCATGCAAGCGTTCTTTCACGGGCGGATTACAAACTGAGTTTTTCAAAGATGACGTTCCCGCATCAGCTCATGCGTGTTATACTGTTAGAACAGATATACAGAGCGTACCGGATTATCAGTCATGAGCCGTACCACAAGTAGGAGTTTTTATGAGAAAAAAAGACCTTGCAAAGGAAGTAATTAAGCGTTTAAAAACAGAATACCCGGACACAGGCTGCTCGCTGGAGTATCAGGAACCGTGGAAACTGCTTGTCAGTGTTCGTCTTGCGGCCCAGTGCACCGATGCACGGGTCAATGTGGTTGTGCAGGATTTGTATGCAAAGTTTCCTGATGTGGATGCACTTGCCGAGGCGCCGGTAGAAGAGATTGAGAAGATTGTGCGTCCGTGCGGTCTCGGAAACAGCAAGGCGCGGGATATCAGTGCCTGCATGAAAATGATACGCGATGTGTACGGCGGGAAAGTGCCGGATACCATGGAAGAACTGCTGAAACTTCCGGGGGTAGGACGAAAAAGCGCCAACCTTGTACTCGGTGATATCTACGGGAAGCCGGCCATTGTGACGGATACCCATTGCATCCGGCTTTGTAACCGCATCGGTCTTGTGGATGATATCAAGGAGCCGAAGAAGGTGGAAATGGCTCTTTGGAAAATAGTTCCGCCCGAGGAGGGAAATGATCTCTGCCACCGGTTTGTGGATCACGGAAGAGAAATATGTACGGCCAGAACGACGCCGTATTGTGATACATGTTGTTTGAATGACATATGTAAAACGGGGAAAAAGAACTTAAAACAGAAGGTATAATTTCAGGACAGGAGGGTATGCGTATGAGAATGTATGACCTGATTATGAAGAAAAGAAACGGGGAAGCACTGACAGAAGAGGAAATCATTTTCATGATAAACTCTTACACCAAGGGAGACATTCCGGATTATCAGATGTCGGCCATGATGATGGCAATTTATTTCCGGGGGATGAATGAGGATGAGACACTTGCCCTGACCATGGCGATGGCAGAAAGCGGTGACACCCTTGATTTATCCGGCATTGCAGGGATTAAAGTCGACAAACACAGCACAGGGGGTGTGGGGGATAAGACATCCCTTGCCCTGACGCCGATGGTTGCAGCGTGCGGCGCAAAAGTAGCCAAGATGAGCGGTCGCGGACTCGGACATACCGGAGGAACCATTGATAAGCTGGAAAGCTTTCCGGGATTTTCTACAGAGATAGAGCTGGATGCATTTGAAAAAAATGTGAACGAAATCGGTATTTCGATTATGGGACAGACCAAAGATCTGGCGCCGGCGGATAAAAAACTGTATGCACTTCGCGATGTGACGGCGACGGTGGATCAGCTTTCGCTCATTGCAAGCTCCATTATGAGTAAAAAGCTTGCTTCCGGAGCAGATGCGATTGTGCTGGATGTCAAGACGGGAAGCGGAGCTTTTATGAAGAAGCTTCCGGATTCCGTCGCACTTGCCGAGGAGATGGTGCGCATCGGTAACGGTGCAGGAAGAAAAACAATCGCCGTGATTTCCGACATGGATCAGCCCCTTGGTTATGCAGTGGGAAATGCGCTGGAAGTACAGGAGGCGATTGCGACCCTTCGCGGAGAAGGACCGGAGGATTTTACGGAGCTTTGCATGACGCTTGGAAGCTATATGCTTGTGGCCGGCCAAAAAGCGGAAAATGAATTGCAGGCGCGAGGGATGCTGCAGGAAGTGATAGATAACGGAAAAGCACTGGATAAGCTGGCAGAATTTGTGCAGGCACAGGGCGGCGATCCGTCCTATGTGTACGAGCCGGACAAATTGGAACTTGCAAGTATCCGGGAAGAGATTCCGGCGCCGGCGGGCGGATATATTCAGAGCATTGTCTGTGATGAAATCGGAATTTGTTCTCTCATTCTCGGCGGAGGAAGAGAGACAAAGGAGAGTGAGATTGATTTATCGGTAGGGCTTCTGCTTCATAAGAAGGTTGGCGACAAGGTGGAGGCCGGCGAGAGTCTGGCGACCGTTTATGCCAATGATGCAGATAAGTGCAGACAGGCAAAGGAGCGTTTCCTTTCTGCTTATACGATTGCATCGGAGCAAAGGGAGAAAGAGGCGCTGATTAAAAAAGTGATCGTTCCTTCCTCTTGGAATGAATAAGACATTTTTCTCATATAGTGAAATATGGGAAAAACAAAATTATTTGAACATGCAAAAAATAAGGTATCGGATACGCTGAAGCTTCCGAAGGATCTTGCAAAAGGGGAGGCGCTAATCGGGCTGACCGGCAGAGAGGAAGTTTATATTGAGAATTACAAAGGGATTCTCGAATGTACCCCGAGCTCTGTTGTGATTGCCACCGGCCGTTGCAGAGTACAGATTACAGGAAAAGATTTGAAGGTAGATTATTACACCAACGATGAGATGAAGATTGAAGGACTTTTACACCAAATTACATTTATGTAAGGAGACGGTATGGTCGGACTGATTCGTTCCTTTCGGGGGTATGTGAGAATTCGTGTGGATGGGGTATCCCCGCAGCGTTTTTTGAATTTATGTTCCGTTCATGATATTTCCCTTTGGGATATCGTGTCAGACGGAAACTGTTATGAACTGAATTTGTCGGTTTCGGATTTTTTTCGCCTGAGACCGATTGTGAAAAAAACAAAGACAAAGGTAGTCCTTCTCGGAAAAAGAGGACTACCTTTTCGCATGCAGAAATGGAAAAAAAGAAAAGTTTTTATTCTATGCAGTTTTCTTTGTGTTATCGGATTGTATGCGGTATCGCTTTTTATCTGGGATATCCGTCTTGTGGATGAGGGGAGGCTGACGGATGAAATGCTGCTCCAGTTTTTGCAGGAAAACGGAATTTATTACGGGAGCTACAGAGACGGGATTGATATAGATGCGGCGGAAAAAAAACTCCGCGACGAATATCCGTTTATCATATGGACTTCTTTTAAGGTAGAGGGTACCCGGTTGTTTGTCTATGTGAAAGAAAACGAGCAGATAAAATGGAACGATACTGCGCAGGAAGATAGTAAGGAGCCGGGAAGTCTGTATGCCACCGTGGACGGAACGGTTGTGTCCATCGTCACAAGAAACGGTCTTCCGAAAGTTAAAATCGGGGATGCGGTCAAAAAGGGGGATGTTTTGGTGGACGGGGAAATTCCCGTGTATAACGATGATGAAACGATAAGAGAATATATGTATGTCCGGTCGGATGCGGACATCCGTTTGGAGACAGAGCTGAAATACCATAAGGAAATCCCCCTGGATTACGAAAAAAAGGTATATACAGGGAATGAAAAGAAAACGTATTATTTCAGAGTGCATAACAATAGCTTTTCCACCGCCGGAATCCCCGGTTTTTCCGAATACGATATCGTAACGGATTTACAGCAGGCGAAATTGATGAATGACTTCTATCTGCCCCTTTATTTCGGGCGAATTACGTACCGCGAATACCAAATGGAAGCTATCAGTTACACAGAATCCGAAGGAAAAAGCCTGCTCAATTATGAATTTGAAAAATTTTGCAAAACTTTGCAACAAAAAGGTGTTCAAATAGTGGAGAAAGATGTTAAAATAGAAAAGAATGGGCGTACTCTGCATGCCAATGGAAAAATCCTTGTAGAGATGTCCGACGGTGATAACAAACCGATTACCGAAAGGAAACAGACAGGAGAAACTGAAATTGAGTGAATATATTGAAAATCTTGAGCTTGACATGGATGTCATGCAAAGTATTTTTGGTCAATATGATTCCTATATTGCAAAAATAGAGAGAGAGATGAATGTTGTCGTTGTAGACAGAGACGGGCAGGTTCGAATCAAAGGACGCCAGGTGGATGTAAACCGGGCCAAGCGCCTGATTCTTTCCCTTGCAGAATCCGTGGAGAAAGGGAATCCGTTGGAAGAACAGAGAGTAAATTACGCACTCGAACTGGCGGAAGAAGGCGAAGACCTTATGCTGGACGAGATGGACAGTACCTGTATCTGTCATACGATTGCAGGAAAACCGATCAAACCGAAGACCATGGGGCAGAAGAAATACGTAGATGCCATGCGGGATCATATGATTGTGTTCGGGCTCGGACCGGCCGGAACGGGAAAGACGTACTTGGCTATGGCCATGGCGATTACTGCATTTAAAAACAACGAAGTAGAACGGATTATTCTGACAAGACCGGCCATTGAAGCGGGAGAAAAACTCGGATTCCTTCCGGGAGATTTGCAGAGTAAGGTGGATCCGTACTTAAGACCGCTGTATGATGCGCTTTATCAGATTATGGGAGCGGAGAGCTTTCAAAAAAATATGGAAAAGGGACTGATTGAGGTGGCGCCGCTTGCGTATATGCGAGGACGTACTTTGGATAATGCCTACATTATTCTTGATGAGGCACAAAATACGACGGAAGCACAGATGAAAATGTTTTTGACACGTATCGGCTTCGGTTCCAAGGTGGTTATTACCGGTGATGCTTCGCAAAAAGACCTTGCGGCCGGAACACGGAGCGGTCTTGATATTGCGGTGAAGGTTCTCTCGAAGGTGGACGAGATTGCGTTCTGCAATCTGACAAGCAAGGATGTTGTGAGACATCCGTTAGTACAAAAAATCGTAAAGGCATATGAAGACTATGAAAGAAAAGAAACAAGAAAAGCAAGTGAAGGAAAAACAAGAGAAAAAGCCAAAAATTACAGAAGCCGTCAGCGCTAAAGATATTTTGATTTGTTTTGCAACAGCGATTTTACCGTCTGTTTTTCTGTTTTTGTTCTGCTTTATGAAAAATCAGATTGATTCGGTATTTTTGCTTGGCGAAATCAGGTTGTTGCTGTTTTCGGTTGTCTTTTTGTTTGTTTTGTTGATGGCGATTTCGCAAAAAGGATTCTTTTACAAAAACAACAGTCATATGGGGCGTTTTTTTGTGATTTTCCTTGCGGGGATTCTGCTTGTAATCGGGCAGAGTTTCATCCCGGACAAGCTTTGGCTGTTTTTGCCGCTTGCTGTTGTGCTCGTCCTGTTTTCGGGACTTCAGGTTGGGGTCTGCGCATATATTCTCCTGTTGTATTTGCAGATGATGATTACGGGAGCGGATCCGGCGGTGTTTTATGCATATACTTGTGTCGGAATGATCGGGATTATATTATTCAGCCATTTGGATATGGAGTTTCTGTTCGGCGTTCCGCTGTTTTCGTCCCTTGTGCTTGTGTTTGTGGCAATACTTACCATGGAGTATGCAACATGCGGATATCTGCATTTTGACGCATTCCTTTATGCAGCCATCAATGTGTTTGTCAGCTTTTTGCTGCTGATATTTGCGCTGAAGTATTTGAGCTATCAGGTGCTGCACAAAGACAGGGATAAATACCAGGAGATTAACGATCCGGAATACGGACTGTTAACCGAATTGAAAAAAACATCGCAAAGGGCCTATTACCATGCGGTGCATACAGCGTATTTCAGTGAGAAAATTGCAAGAAAAATCGGGGCCGATGAAATGCTTGCGAAGGCGGGCGGATATTATCATAAAATCGGCAAAATGAGAGGAAACAATAATCTGAAAAACGCGCTTGAAATTGCAGCGGAATATCATTTTCCGCCACAGCTGGTTCAGTTGTTGAAAGAGTACGGAGGCAAAAATACGGTGCTGCGTTCCAAGGAGGCGGCGATTGTGATTCTTGCCGATGCCATGGTTTCATCCGTTATGTTCCTGTTTGAAAAAGACAGAAATGCAAAGCTCGACTATGAGCAAATTGTATCGGTTGTATTTAAAAAGCAGATGGACAGCGGTATTTTGGATAATTGCGATCTTACCATGGAACAGATGAAGCAAATTCGTACTATGTTTATAGAGGAGACGTTGTATTATGACTTTTTGCGTTGAGAAAGAAACGGATATATCGGTATCCTTTTCTGTGGAAGAGTTGTTTGAGGCGGTGGCAAAGCAGGTCCTTTCGGAAGAAAACTGTCCGTACGAAGCGGAAATCAATCTTCTTTTGACGGATTCCGAGGCGATCCGCGTCTATAACCGGGAATACCGGGATATTGACAGGGAGACGGATGTTCTTTCGTTTCCGGGAGTTGATTATGAGAGTCCTTCCGATTTTTCGTTGGTGGAACAGGATCTTACATGTTATATCAATCCTGACACACAGGAACTCATGCTCGGCGATATTATATTAAACATGGACCGGGTGATATCCCAGGCCAAAGAATTCGGGCACAGCGAAAAACGGGAATTCGCATTCTTGATTACACACAGCATGCTTCACTTACTCGGTTATGATCATATGACGGAGGAAGAGGAGAAGCTTATGTTTGAAAAGCAGGATGCTATTTTAGACAGCATGGGAATTCACAGATAAAAACTACTAGAGGATAAACTATGGGTGAAAGAAACGGAAGAAAAAATTATATAGAGCAGGGCGGTATTCGCGGAGTGACCATGTGGATTGTGTTCTTGCTGTTTTTAATAAAAGTTGTTTATATGTCATACAAAAACGGGATGCAGGGGATGACGTATTATGCGCTTGCAGATGCGGTGTATATTTTGGGTTATATATTATTGGGCCTTGCGGTTGTTCCGATTATGAAAAAGATGATATGTTTCCAGATGAACAAAGGAAGCTATCGTAACGGTTATAAAGTTTACAGGACGATATCCGGATTTGTGCATGTTTTGACCGTTATCCTATGTGCGTTTCTCTTTGTTTTTTCGGATGCGTTGAGTAAAGCCATATTCGGAACCGTTCTTTGTTCTTTGATGCTCAGACTTGTTTCCGTTGCGCTTTTGTTTTTGGTTTTTGGCTTCAGTATCAAGGGATATCTGGAAGGAATCGGGAATCCGGTTCCGGGAATGTATGCAGATGTATTGGCGAATCTTTTTGGGCTGATTGTCACTGTGATTTTCCAGCCTGCATTTGCCGATTACGGAAGAAAAGTAGCTGCAGTTATGGGAAGTGATTCTTATGCGTATGCGTATGCTGCCTGCAGCGGAATACTCGGTCTTTTGATTGGTTCTGTGCTTAGTTTGCTGTTTCTGTCCTTTGTTCGGTCTGTATTCGGAAAAGAAATCAGAAATCGTATCCGACAGGATGATATGAGAAAAACGGATACCGTGCAGGATATACTTTGGAATTTCTTTGTCGGTTATTTTAAAACAGCGTTTATTGATCATGTGGGCGTGCTTTTGGTGATTGTTCTGGTAATTATATATTGTCACACCCAGGGACGCGCGGAGACGGGAGCCGGAATGCTCTTTGTCTGCGGAGTGGTTGCGCTTCCGGCCGGAATTCTTGTTTCGCAGCTGACGGCGCATTTTACAAGACAGCTCGTATCCATTATGCGTCAGTCTGATTTCCATCATGCGAAGGAAAAAACTTCTTTTGCGCTGAAGATGTTGTCCTACGCTGTTTTGCCGTACGTGACCATTGGGATTGCGCTTGCTCCGCTTGCGGGAAAGGTCTTCTTCGATACGGAGCTGACAGGCTTTTCCGGATTTATATGCATGGGCATGGGGATTGCAGCGGTACTTGCATACAGTTTTTTCGTCAGACAAACGTATGCGGTATTTGCAAAGCCTTACATGAGAAATTTGTACGCAGGTATACTCGGTGTCAGCGGAATATTGTTTTTCCTGCTTCTCCACAAATGTAAATTAAGCGGAGAAGAAAGCGCTGCATATGCTTATTTGCTGGCGTGTCTGGTTCATCTTTTGGTGACCGGAGCTGCGGTAATGAAAAAAATCCGTATTTTCAATCGCCTTATAACTGCTGTTTTCATGCCGTTTTTGGCATCGCTTGTTGCTGCGGGAGTATCGTACGGATTATACCGGATTACGGCTTCCTTTATGCCGGATGTTGTAACGCTTTTGCTTTGCGCTGTGGTCGGCTATCTGATTCACAATATTATAATTGTGATACTTCATGTGTTTGAAGCGCATGAGTGGAGTGAAGTTCCGTTTGCAAAAATTCCGGTGGCTATGGCCAAAATGTTCGGCGGTATGAAATAAAATAAATAAGTCAATACTGATACAAGAAAAATTTTTCAGAGGAGTATTATGAAAACACTATTTCGTATCAGTATCGGTTTAAATATCATATTTGCGTTTTATATTCTGATCAAAGGAAGTCAGCTGCTTGCCCAGGATTATTTCTACGACTCTGATGTGCAGCAAAACAAGGTTGCTGTGGCGGACGAGCCGGTGGAGACAGCGGCTGCGGGAGAGCGTGTAACCTGTGACACAATTTATATCGTACAGGAATATGATTTGTCTTTGGGCAGGGAACAGGTGTATCAGGAAACGCTCCCGGCGTCTTTTATCGGGATGACAAGAGAACAGCTCCTATCGTGGATCGATGAACACAGTATGCATCTGACACTGGAGGAAATGGAGCAGGGGCTTCTGTCCATGGAGCTTGTTTCTTTTTCGGAGAAAGAAATCCGGATAAGAAAGCGGGTGGAAAGTGATCCCGCACCGGTTTTGCAGGAGGAAGAGGTGCAGAAACCGGGCCGGATTTATGTTTCAAATGCGGAGGAAAGTACCGTATCGGGGAACGGAATTGCATATTACGGTTGCATTTTGGCACAGGATGGTTTGTTGACGGTCTATGACAGCCAGCGACGTCATGTGATTTTATATACGGACATACCGTTGTTTGATTTGCCGCAGGAGCAGCAACAGGAAATCCTGGCGGGAAAATATGTCCGGTCGGAAGAAGAATTGTATCATTTGATCGAATCTTATTCGAGCTGAGGAAAGGAAGTACCAATGGAGGTTGGAATTATCGGCGGTGGCGCATCCGGAATGACAGCAGCAATTTTTGCAGCGCGTAACGGAGCAAAAGTCACTGTGCTGGAACACACAGGCCGAATCGGAAAGAAAATATTATCCACCGGAAACGGAAAGTGTAATTTTACCAATCAGAAACTTTCGAAGGATGATTATAACTGCGATCATCCTTCTTTTGCGGAAACGGCGCTGCGGAAATTTTCCCGGGTTGCAGCCGTGGATTTTTTTGAGAATTGTGGCATGCTTACGGAGTCAAAACGTGACGGATATTATTATCCGGCCACGGGACAGGCGTCTACTGTACTGAACACTTTGCGGTATCAGCTTCAGATTCTGGGGGTAAAGGTATTGACCGACCAACAGATTGAGGAGGCAAAAAAAGAAAAAAACGGGACATTTTGCGTGAAGACAAAAGACCGGATCTACCGTTTTGACCGGCTGATTCTTGCCTGCGGCGGAAAGGCTGCACCGGCAACAGGGTCTGACGGCAGCGGATTCCGGATTGCAGAGCAGTTCGGACATAAGATTCATAAACCGCTCCCGGTATTGACTTATTTAAAAAGCAAAGAACCCTGCCTGAAAGAGTTGGCCGGAGTGCGTTGCCGGGCGGAAATATCACTTGAGGCGGCAGGAGAACTTCTGCAGAAAGAGACGGGAGAGCTTCAGCTCAATAAGGACAATCTTTCCGGAATTCCGGTTTTTCAGTTGAGTCACAAAGCCATAAGAGCGGTGGATCAAAAGAAAAAAACAGTGCTTTTTGTTGATTTTCTTCCGCAGTGCAGTGAAAAAGAGCTTGAGAGCAAGATCAAAAAGATGGTGCAAATGTACGGTCCGTTACCGGTCAGTGAAATTCTGGGAGGCATTCTTCACAAAAAGATTTGCGGGGCAATTTTACATAAAGCGTCCATAACCTTTGAAACGTCCATGAAAAAGCTGACAGAGAAAGAGATACAGCAGATTGTCATGCTTACAAAAAAATTCAGATTTGAAATCGTATCATTTCCGGGATTTGAAGCAGCCCAGGCGACACAGGGCGGCGTAGATGTCGCGGAAGTGGATGAAAATATGATGTCCCGAAAAATAGAAGGTTTATATTTTGCGGGAGAAATGCTTGATGTTGACGGAAGATGCGGCGGATACAATCTTCAGTGGGCATGGAGCAGCGGCTATGTGGCCGGATGTCACAGTGTAAACGGAGAAGTACAATGCTACAAATCAGCCAGTGCAGAGTAAGACCGGGCTATACTACGGAGACTGTCCGCAAAAAGGCAGCGACGGTTCTCGGTGTCAGGCCGGAAGAGATAAAGAAACTGAATATTCGAAAAGAATCATTGGATGCAAGAAAAAAGCCGGAGTTGTTTTTTTCGCTTACCGTTGATGTGGAAGTGGAAAAAGAAAAAAAGGTTTTTGCCCGGTGCAGGGATAAAAATGTTCGCATTTTGGAAGAAAAACCATATGTTTTTCCGTCAAACGGTCAAATTTTTATGGGAAAACCGCCGGTGATTATCGGCGCCGGACCGGCCGGTCTTGTTTGTGCATATTTTTTGGCGATAAACGGATTTCGCCCCATTGTTTTGGAGCGGGGGAAATGTGTGGAGGAACGCCGGGAAGATGTGCAGCGTTTTTGGGAAACGGGAGTGCTGGATACACAGTCCAATGTCCAATTCGGTGAGGGCGGTGCAGGTACTTTTTCCGACGGGAAACTCAATACCCTCGTAAAAGATAAATTCGGCAGATGCGGGCAGGTGCTTCGTTTGTTTGCGCAGATGGGAGCACCGGAAGATATTGTTTATAAAAACAAACCACATGTGGGAACGGATTTGCTGATTGATATGGTCCGTAATTTAAGGCTTGCCATTGAGAAACATGGCGGAATTGTCCGGTTCCGAAGTCAGGTGACGGATTTTGAAATACAGAACGGACGGTTACAGGCTGTGATCGTCAACGGAGCAAAGCGGATAGAGACAGAGCACGCAGTGCTTGCCATCGGACACAGCGCAAGGGATACGTTTTCGCTTCTGTGTGAAAAGCAGATTTTCATGGAACCGAAGCCGTTTGCCGTCGGATACCGCGTGCAGCATTTTCAAAATGCAATCGATGTGTCCCAGTACGGGCAGCAAAGTGATGATATGTATGAAATGCTTGGCGCCTCATCCTATAAATTGACGACGCAGACTTCCGGAAACCGGGGCGTTTATTCCTTTTGTATGTGTCCCGGCGGTTATGTGGTGAATGCTTCCAGCGAAGAGGGAAGAGTTGCAGTGAACGGTATGAGCTACCGGGCGAGAGACAGTAAAGTGGCCAACAGTGCCATTATTGTTTCCGTGACACCGGAGGATTATAGTGACAAAGGCCCTCTGGGTGGTGTAAAATTTCAAAGGAAACTGGAGGAAGCAGCGTTTGCAGCTGCAAACGGTGATGTTCCCGTGCAGACATTGGGGGACTATAAAGTTTCTGCTGTCAGAGATGATTTTACGGGAATCCCGTTGCAGGTAAAAGGAAGATACCGCGGG
>JAFTWX010000086.1 GCA_017465095.1 Lachnospiraceae bacterium
GAATATAAAGGGAAAAAAATGATGATTAATCAGGGACTGGATTATTATCATTGCAAAGGGTGTCTCAGATGCGTGGATGTGTGTCCGGTAAATGCTCTGGTGAGAGGTGTTGAGTCCGAACATCCGGAAAAAGACTATTTTATGCCGAATCAGGAGCTTTTGCGCAATCCGGATTACTATGAAGAGGCGGGGCCGGACGGCTATATTACGTCGGAGTCTTATTTGACGGAAAAGCGGATGGAAGGAGGAGAAGTATAATGGAAGAGCAGAGACTGGAGTATGCTTCGGGTAACGAAATGGCAGCAATCGCCATCAAGCAGATCGGTTACGATTTGATGGGGTATTACCCGATTACTCCTTCCACACAGATTGCGGAAAATCTGGACATTATGCGTGCAAACGGAGAGACGGATCTTGTAATGGTGGCGGCGGAAGGCGAGCACAGCGCAGCGGGAATCTGTTATGGAGCAGCGGTTGCTGGAGGACGCGTGGTCAACGCAACAAGTGCAAACGGTCTTCTTTACGCCATCGAGCAGTTTCCGGTGCAGTCGGGAACGCGTTACCCTATGGTAATGAATGTGGTTTGCCGTACGGTGTCCGGACCGCTTTCCATCAAGGGAGACCACAGTGATATTATGTATCTGTTAAATGCCGGATGGCCCATTCTTTTTGCAAGCACGGTACAGCAGGTTTACGATTTTAATATCATTGCTCTCAAACTGGCGGAAACGGTCCGGCTGCCTGTGGTGGTGGCTTACGACGGTTTTTTTACCAGCCATCAAAAGGCACGATGCTGCCGATTTTCGGATGACAATGTAGTAAGACGTTTTATCGGCCCGAAAATAGAACCGTATCCGTTTTTGGACCTTGACAATCCGATCACTGTCGGTTCTTACATGAATGAGCCGGATTTGATGAATAACCGGTATCAGCTGCATCTGGCCATGGAGCAGGCAGACAGAGAACTGGAAGTGTTGTTTAAGGCTTACGGAGAACTGTCCGGCAGAACGTATGGTAAAGTGGAAGGAATCCACTGTGAGGATGCGGAAAACGTGCTTGTTTTGTTAGGCTCTGCTTACGATACAGCCATGGAAGCGGTGGAGGATATGCGAAAAGAGAGCCGGAAAGTCGGAGCAGCAACACTTCATGTTCTCCGTCCGTTTCCGGAAAAAGAATTGACGCAAATGTTATCAAATGCAGATCATATTTTGGTAGGTGACCGTCAGGACAGCTATGGCGGCGGAGGCGGTAATCTGTCGCTGGAATTGCGCGCCGCTATGCAAAAGGCAGGAAGCAGAGCTTGTATTAAAAATATCGTGTACGGGCTTGGCGGAAAAGATTTCAGCCGGGAAGATGCGAAGACCTTTCTGGCGTGGACGGATGATCCCACAAAGCCGGACAAGAGTTACTATGGGGTAACTCCGGGGGAAAGCTTGTCGGAAGCTTCCGGAGATGCTGCGACGGAGAATCCGTTGTTTGCACCGGTCACGAGAGAACGGACGCATATCGGAGCCACAAAAGTAATGCAGGAGGCAGATGGTAAGCTAAAGGTAACCGGAGGTATGTTAAATGACGTGACGGCGATGCCGGGGCGGATTGCACCGGGACACGGAGCCTGTCCGGGTTGCGGAATACCGGTAAATCTGAACCTGCTTCTTCGAGGGATAGAAGACCCGGTTGTCTTTCTGTTTCAGACCGGGTGCGCGATGATTGTAACGACTGCTTATCCGCGTACAAGTTTTAAAGTGCCGTATGTGCATAATTTATTTCAGAACGGCGCCGCCACACTCAGCGGTGTGGCTGAGATTTGTTATCGCAAACAGCAAAAGGGCGAAATTCCGCCGGGGGATATTATTTTTGTTATGGTCAGCGGCGACGGAGGAATGGATATCGGTATGGGGTCTGCGCTCGGAACGGCGCTGCGCGGACACAGATTGCTTATTTTTGAGTACGATAACGGCGGGTATATGAACACCGGATATCAGCTTTCGTATTCGACACCGCTCGGAGCCCGCAGTTCCACATCGCATGTGGGAAAGAACCAGTACGGAAAGACATTTTTCCACAAGGATATGCCGAAAATTATGGCGGCCACGGGTATTCCGTACGTGGCGACGGTGGCGGAATCGCATCCGACCGATTTTATGAAAAAAGCGGCGAAGGCGGCGTATTATGCTAAAACAACAGGAACTGCCTATATAAAGGCAATTTCGGCCTGTCCGCTCAACTGGAATGACAAACCGGCGACAGAGAGACGTGTCATAGAGGCTGCAGTAAATTGTTGTTATTTTCCTCTCTACGAAATAGAGCGGGGTGAGACGACGCTGACAATTGATCCGGAAAAGACCGGCAAAAAAATTCCGGTGCTCGATTGGCTTTCCATGATGGGAAGAACAAAGCATTTGCAAAAGGATGAGTACCGGGATGTCGTGGAGCGGATGCAAAAGGAAACGGACGACAGATTCCGGCGCTTAAAGCTCATGGCAGAGCAAAGCAGTAAGGAGAACAATTAGCAATATTTGGAGATTAAGCTGTAGAATTTCAGATTGAATTTTACAGCTTATTTTCATATAATAATTGTAGTTTTCATTTGATAGAAAACGGAAATGAGGTTTGCGATATGAAGATTACAGAAGATATCAGATATGTCGGGGTCAACGACCATCAGATTGACTTGTTTGAGGGACAGTATGTTGTGCCAAACGGTATGGCGTACAACTCTTATATTATTATGGATGAAAAGATTGCAGTCATGGATACGGTGGATGCGGCGTTCGGTGAGGAGTGGCTTTCCAACATAAAAAATGTGATCGGAGACAGACAGCCGGATTATCTCATCGTTCAGCATATGGAACCGGATCATTCCGCTAATATAAAAGTTTTTACGGATGCATATCCGGATGTGACGGTGGTGGCATCGCTTCCTGCGTTTAAAATGATGCAGAATTTTTTCGGTACCGATTATGCCGAGCGCAGAATAACGACAGCCGAAGGGGCGACTCTTTCTCTTGGTAAGCATACGCTAACTTTTTATACGGCGCCGATGGTGCACTGGCCGGAGGTAATTGTCACTTATGATGCGACGGATAAGGTGCTTTTTTCGGCGGATGGGTTCGGAAAGTTCGGAGCTCTTGATGTGGAGGAAGACTGGGCCTGCGAGGCAAGACGTTATTATATCGGCATTGTGGGAAAATATGGTGCGCAGGTGCAGGCGCTGCTTAAGAAAGCTGCAACACTTGATATTCAGACCATCTGTCCGCTCCACGGACCGGTGCTTACGGAAAATCTTGGGTATTATTTAAATCTTTATAATACATGGTCAAGCTATCGTCCGGAGGAGGAAGGTGTCATGATTGCCTACACGTCCGTGTACGGCAATACAAAAAAAGCAGTGGACGAGCTGGCTTCTCTGCTTGAGAAAAAAGGATGCCCAAAGGTAGTAGTCAATGACCTTGCGCGCTCCGATATGGCAGAGGTTGTGGAGGATGCGTTCCGTTACAGTAAGTTGGTTTTGGCTACCACGACCTACAACGGCGATGTGTTTCCGTTTATGCGGGAATTTATTCATGAATTGACGGAGCACAATTTCCAAAACCGCACAGTGGGAATGATTGAGAACGGAAGCTGGGCACCGACGGCGGCGAGAGCTATGTCGGGCATGCTGGAAAAAAGTAAAGATTTGACCTTTGTGCAACCGCAGGTAAAAATCCTGTCTGCATTAAACGATGACAGCAGAGCACAGCTTGAGGCGCTTGCGACGGAACTTTGCAAGTGAAATATTGGAATCAGGCGTTTTTTTATGAAAGGAGTGGCTGTATGACAATCGGAGTATCACAGCGTACAAATATTAGCATGGATTTTGAGGCGGCGTCGAAAATGGGGCGTCAGAAAGCGGGCTTTGCGGATGAAATGTCCCTGGCGCAGGGCGCAGGTTCCGATTGCAAGGAACCGGTCGTACTCGGAATGGCTTTTCTTCCTGTGGGACAAAATCAGTCCCTTGGCATGACAGCGTCATATGCAGCAGAATCTACGCCTGAAAATCCTGTGGTTCAAGTAGCCATTACTTTTCCGGGTGGAGTGAAGGAAACATACGATGTCGCAATCAAAGAAATTAATCCGGAAAATGCGACGGAGCTGGAAATGTTTGCATTATGCAACTATAACGATGCACTCGGAAAAAAAGAAGTGGCATCTACTTTCGGAAGCTGGCATGTGATCAAAAACAACGGCAGTAATGCCTAGTATCTCTGCGGTTTCTCCATGGCGGATTCTGTTGAGGAGTTTACAACAGTAAGACAGGACTGGAATTCCATGGTCGGCAAGATGAAAGATAACCATATGAAAGCGGGTGTTTTTAAGCAGGCACTCGATGCGGATAAGCTGCTGGAGATGTTCAAAGAGTATATGGATGATTTATATCAGCGGATTCAGAGCGGAAACGGAGGCGCACCGTCCATTCAGATCGGCGGAGCTTCTTTCACGGAAGAAGAGTGGGATAAGATGCTTGAAAATTTTGATGATATAGAAGAAAAAATAATTGAGCAGATGCGCGAGGAACACGAAGAAAGATATGCGGAGCAGTTAGAAAAAGAAAAGGGAATCAGATTGACAGAAAAACAGGAGGAAGCAGAAGATGGAATATGTTCTGACGACGGACGACCTGTCGAAGCATTATAAAAAAGGCAAGGCTTTGGACGGTCTCTGCATGCATGTGCCGAAAGGTGCAATCTACGGATTTGTCGGGAAAAACGGAGCGGGAAAGACGACGCTGATTCGTTTGATTTGCGGACTTTCACATCCTACATCGGGAAGTTTTACATTATACGGCACAGAACATACAAACTCCGACATGCAGCAGATGCGTAAGCGGATGGGCGCAGTGGTGGAAACTCCTGCGCTTTCTTCGGATATGACGGCGGAAGAAAATCTCAGACAGCAATACCGGATTCTCGGACTGTCATCATTTGACGGAATAAAAGAGCTTATTGCATTGGTAGGTTTGGAACAGACAGGGAAGAAAAAAGTAAAAGCTTTTTCGCTCGGAATGAAACAACGTCTCGGTATCGCCATGGCAATGGCCGGGGAACCTGATTTTCTTGTGCTGGACGAGCCGACAAACGGACTTGACCCGCAGGGTATCATAGAACTGCGTGAACTGATTTTAAAACTGAATCATGAGCATGGGATTACATTTTTGATCTCCAGTCATATTTTGGATGAACTGGCACGAATTGCGACGCATTACGGAATTATCGATCAGGGAAAGATGGTAAAAGAATTCAGCGCCGATGATTTGGAAAAAGAGTGTAATCGTAAGCTACATATCAAAGCGGATGTTTCCGATGCAAAGGAAGTTCTCCGGATACTTGAGGAGCGCGGTATTTCCTATGAGATTGTGTCGGAGAAGGATAAAAAATTGGAAGAATATTTTATTTCTCTGATAGGAGGTGACGGTCATGCGTAAATTGCTCCGAGCTGATTTGTACCGGATGTATCACAATAAGAAAATATGGATTGCCTTACTTGCCATGCTTTCGGCTGCGGGCATGATGATATCAATGCAGTATTCGGGAATGGATTATGAAGTGCCGCTCAGCCGCGTTATCTTTCTGCCGATGACATTTTTCGGACTGGTAATTGCAGCATATGTCGGTTTCTTTGCAGGGGAGGATTTCAGTGACGGAACGGTGCGCAATAAGATTGTGACCGGAAATCGCCGCACGGATATATTTATGTCACAGATGATCGGTGTCTGGAGTGCATGTCTTGTGTTGTATTTTTTGACGGTTTTTGTGGCGGTAAGCGTCGGCTTACTTTTGTTCGAACAGAATGTGGGAGCCGGAGAAATAATGACCTGTTTTGCTTTGGGGTGTTTTACTGTGCTTGCAATGGGAAGTATATTTTATTTGATTTCCATGGGTATCGGGAATCGCTCCGCGGCGGTTACTGTGTGTATGGGACTGGCGTTTGTGATGCTGTTTTTATGCTTACATACCAATCAGATTCTTGCACAGTCGCAGTATAAGAACGGAGTATTAAATCCGCATTATGTTTCAGGGGTGAAGCGTATTTGCCACGAACTGCTCCATGACATGAATCCCATGGGGCAGATTGCACAGCTTTCTGAAATGAAATATTTAAGTCCGGTCCGCTGGATTGTGTCGGATGTTCTGTGGCTTTTGGCAGCCCTCGGAATCGGAACGGCTGTATTTGGAAAAAAAGATATTCGTTAGCCGTAGGGAACTGCCTTGAGATATCTGTACGGCGATGATAAAATAAAAAAGAGCTATGAAAATCAACATATAAAAGCAGGAGGAAGCAACAGTATGGTTAATGTAAAAGGGAAATGGGCATTCATTACGGGAGCAAGTCGCGGAATCGGTTATCACGCGGCAAAATTTATGGCGCAGCAGGGCTGTAATCTTGTACTTCACGCAAGAAGCGAGGAACATTGTCAGAGGGTTCTTGATGAAGTATTGGCGCTTGGCGTAGAAGCCTATGTTGTGACTGCAGAACTTTCGGAGTTTGACCAGATTGAAAAGATGTTAGCCGTTATTGATGAAAAAGGAACACAGATTGATATTGTGCTCAATAACGCAGGTGTCCAGGTTGCGTACCGAGACGAGTATTTGAAAACACCGATGTCGGATTACGAAACAAGTTTTAAGATTAATACGATGGCACCGATGATGATTTGTTACCACTTCCTGCCGAAAATGGTGGAGAGAGGATTCGGAAGAATTGTAAACACATCGAGCGGTATTCAGCTTGACCCGCAGCAGGCGGGATATTCGGCCAGCAAAGCGGCCCTTGACAAGGTTACCGTCGATCTCGGGTCCAAATATGAGGGGACTGACATTATTCTCAGTCTGGCAGATCCGGGATGGTGTCGCACCGACCTGGGCGGAGAGAACGCGCCGAACGATCCGGCAAGTGCGATTCCGGGTGTCGTGGTCGGAGCCTTTGTCGACGACGGAAAATCCGGCCGTTGGTTTGCTGCAGCTGACTTTTACGGTATGACCATCGAAGAAGCCGTACAGAAGGCAGAACAGTTTAGTTAAGAGGCGTGGCGTTCGATCTTTTTTGAATTTGGCGGAATATTCGATTTTTTGGATTTTGCGGGGCATGTAGAAAAAATATTTTTCTGTATGCCCCGTTTGTGATACCTGGATTGGAGTTATGTTAACCAAATGGCTATATACCAAAAAAGCATACTCCTATGCCCCGTTTTTTCAAAAAATCGGGGCATAGGAAAGAATGAAGTTTTCCATATGCCCCACGGGTTTACATAACTCAAACACAACCATCTCAAGCGGGGCAAAGGAGAGCAAGTGCGACACCATATACCCCGCCAGCCGAGAAAAACGCTACTGGACGAAAAACTGTCAAAATGTTATGATAAGGCAAGTGATTCCTGTCAGATTGTGGAAACAGTTATAGGACAGATTAATACATACGGAGGACCAGACATGAACCGCTTACTTTATATGGTGACAAGAAATATATGGAAGGTACCGCCAGCGTGGTTTAAGTTATGCCATTATGCCAAGCACACTGATGAATATCCGGAGGCGGAAAAATATGCCCATGTCCGTTATATTTTAAAAACGGCGGTTGATACGGGAAATATTGATTTTCAGGTGTACGGGAAAGAGAATATCCCGGAAGAGGATGGATATATGATGTTTTCCAACCACCAGGGATTGTTTGATATTATGGCAATTTGTGCAGCATGCGAGAGACCGTGGGGAGCAGTACTCAAGAAAGAACTTTACAAAATCCCGTTTATGAAACAGATTGTGGACTGTACGAAATCTTATCCGATGGACCGTGATGATTTGAGACAATCCATGAAAGTGATTCAGGCAGTGACAAAAGAAGTCAAGAACGGTCGGAATTATCTGATTTTTCCGGAGGGAACAAGAAGTAAGGACGGAAACAATATGCTGGAGTTTCACAGCGGAAGTTTTAAGAGTGCAACAAAGGCACAGTGCACGATTTTGCCGATTGCACTGATTAATACACATAAAGTATTAGATGAAAAAGGCAACAAACCTGTGGTAGTGCAGCTTCATTTTCTTCCGCAGATTCCGTATGAGGAGTACAAGGATCTCAATACGGTAGAACTTGCACAGATGGTACATGACCGAATTGAAGAAGTGATTAAAAATAACGAGTAGCAGGGGGAAAATATGGGGAAAAAACGATCGATACAGACAAAAATTATATGGTTAATTGTAGTCGGAATTTTGGCAGCGGAACTTCTGACCGGATCGATTGGAATTTATTCGTTCAGTCGCGCCATGAAGAGAGACAGCGACCATATTTTAAATCTGACAGCGGGAGAAACCGCAGGGGAATTGGATGCACTGTTCGGAAGAATTGAGCAGTCGGTGGATGTTTTGGCGCAGTATGCGCTGAATCATATTGAAAGTACTGATAGATTGATTTCTGACAGAGAGTATTTGGAAGATTATACAAGAGAAATCGAAGCTATTGGATTAACCATTGCAAATGAAACTGCCGGAACCGTCGGAGTGTACATTCGGTACAATCCGGATACGATGCCGACAGATTCAGGCTTCTTTCAAATCAGAAATTTGGAAGAAAAAGATTTTCACAGCATTCCCGTGACCGATTTTTCCATGTATGAGGAAGATGATGCAGAGCATGTCGGATGGTATTACGGTCCGGTAAAAAACGGAAAGCCGACGTGGATGCTTCCTTACTACAACGGAAATATTGATGTCTTCATGATATCCTATGTGGTGCCGTTGTATAAAGACGGAGAAACCATCGGTATTATCGGTATGGATATTGATTTTGCATATATAGCGGATATTGTGGATGAAATTGAAATATATGAAACCGGGCATGTGTTTTTGACAAATCATAAATATGAGGTGTTACACAGCAAAATCTATGAGGAAGGAAGTCCGGTTGTCAAAGAGGATGTAAAGATAGCCTACAAAACACTCAGAAATAACATGTGTCTCGGGGCAGCGGTTCCGGCGAAGGAAATCAGCAAAGAGATAGAGATTTTGATATTTCAGATAATATTGGCGACAATTCTGACTATTACACTTGCGGTTATTCTGACTGTCGGAGTGATGAAAAATATTATCAGACCGCTCAAACAGTTGACAGTGGCTGCTCATGAGATTTCAAACGGAAATCTGGATGTAAAAATTGAAACGCAAAGCAAAGACGAAGTCGGTGTTTTGGCGCAAAGCTTTAAAGAAACCGCACAGGAACTGAAGCAGCGTATCGAATATATTAACAATCTGGCTTATTTGGATGTTCTTACCGGAATGAAAAATCATACGGCTTACGTGCAGGAGCAAAAAGATATTCGTGAGGAACAAAAAGAGAACGGATATGCTGTATTTGTGATTGATATTAACGGATTAAAGCAGGTGAATGACACATTTGGACATCATTGCGGGAATGAGCTGCTTGTGGAAGCTTCCAAAGTGATTGCGGATGTGTTTGACTTTTCGAATACCTACCGGGTCGGCGGCGACGAATTTGTGGCTGTGCTCCGTCATGCGGATGAAGTTGCTTGTGAGCAACAAAAAAATGCATTTTATGAGAAGTTGGCGGAGGCAAACGGAAAGATGCAGATTTATGCTGCGGTCGGTATTGCACTGTGTAAAGAGGGCGAAAAATACGAAGAAGTATTACGGCGAGCCGATGAGCAAATGTACGAACAAAAACAGCAAATGAAAAAGGACGGAAAAATCAGCAGTATTCGGCAGAAATAGTTGTTTTTGACTTGTATTTTTGCATAAAGTATTTTATCATCAGATTATACTAAACATTTTACAGCAATAAGCCGATAATATGTTTAGAAACCGTCAACCGGGCAAATGGATTTGCCGTCATAAAAATCAAGGAGGAACAGGTATGAATGTAAATGGAGTAAGCAGCAGCGCAAATGCATACAAAGCATATTCCGCTACCGCAGCAAAAACAGCAAAGAGTGCAGAGACAGCACCTGAAGCTAAGACAGCAGATAAGGGTGTTGTATATGAGCCTTCATCCGTCGGTAAGATGTCAGACAGCGAGAGAGCAGCACTTGTAAAACAGCTCAATGCTGATATGGAAGCGCGCACCAATCAGTTGACACAGCTTGTACACGACATGATTTCCAAACAGGGAAATGCATACGGACAGGCCAATGATATTTGGAAATTCTTAGCGAGCGGTGATTTCACCGTAGATGCGCAGACAAAAGCACAGGCGCAGGCAGATATCGCTGAGGATGGATATTGGGGCGTAAACCAGACATCAAGTCGTATTTTCGATTTCGCCATGGCGCTGGCAGGTGATGACGAGGAGAAAATGCAGGAGATGAAAGATGCCTTTGAAAAAGGCTTTAAGATGGCTGAGAAAAAATGGGGCGGAGAGCTTCCGGAGATTTCCCAGCAGACATTCGATGCAGTACAGCAAAAATTTGATGATTACTTTGCATCCAAAAAACAGACAATTACAGAATAGTCTGAATAATAAGGTATAAGATCCGGCTCGCTTACGGCGGGCCGGTTTTTATTGCTGATATGGGAAGAAATAGGGTACAAAATATAATGTAAATAAGGTATAATATTAACTTGAAATAAGATATGACCGTTGGCCGATTCGGCTACTATGAAGATATAAGGAATGAGCAATGACAGAGCAAAAAGCGGAGAGAATAAATAAATATTTGGCGCAGGCGGGGATTTGTTCCCGCAGACAGGCAGATGTGCTTGTGGAGCAGGGAAAAGTGCTTGTGAACGGACAAAAGGCCGAAAGCGGAATGAAGGTACAGCCGGGAGATAAGGTGGAGCTCGTCGGCGGAAAAGAACAGAAGGCAAAAAAAGAAATAAAAGGCAGTGCACAAAAGCTTGTGCTTGCGTTTTATAAGCCGGTCGGTGTGACCTGCACGGAGAAAGATAAATTTGCGGACAAAAAAGTGCTGGATTACGTGAAGACAAGAACCAGAGTGACCTATGCAGGACGCCTGGATAAGGAGTCGGAGGGGCTTATGCTTCTGACAAACGACGGAGATTTGATTCAGCGCATGATGAAGGGGTCCGAAGTCCACGAAAAAGAATATGTAGTCAAGGTGCACAAGGAGCTGACGGAAGAATTTATCCGCGATATGGGTCAAGGGGTTTATCTGGAGGAACTGAAGCGGACGACCAAGCCGTGTCAGGTTACCATGGAAGGAAAGTACACGTTCCGCATCGTATTGACGCAGGGAATGAACCGACAGATCCGCCGTATGTGCGAGACGTTCGGATATAAAGTGAAAGCGCTGAAGAGAGTGCGTATCATGAGCGTGGAACTGGGGACACTGAAAAGCGGAGAGTCCAGAGTGCTTACGCCGCAGGAATGCGCGCGGCTGTATCGGGCTGTGGGAATGCAGGTTCCGGGGGAATTTTTGAAATAAAAACAGGAGTGAAGTAACAATGAATCAGACTGAGAGAATGAAAGAATTGATTGCTCTTTTAAATAAGGCATCCAAAGCATATTATGCCGAGGATACCGAGATTATGAGCAATTATGAATATGATAAGCTTTACGATGAACTTGTTGCATTGGAGGAGACGACCGGAATTACGTTGTCCGGTTCGCCGACGGTAACCGTTGGTTATGAAGCGGTTGATGCGCTTCCGAAGGAGCGTCATGAAAAGCCGATGCTCTCCCTGGCAAAAACAAAAAGCCGGGAGGAGCTTGCAGATTGGCTCGGAGAGAAAGAAGGACTTCTCTCATGGAAATTGGACGGGCTCACCATTGTGGTGACCTATGAAAAAGGAAAGCTGTTAAAGGCCGTCACCCGCGGAAACGGCGAGGTGGGAGAGGTTGTTACAAACAATGCCAGAGTGTTTAAAAATCTTCCGGCGGTTATTCCGTACAAAGGAACACTGACGCTGCGCGGAGAAGCAGTCATACCTTATTCGGAGTTTGAAAAAATCAATGCTGCTATCGAGGATGTGGGAGCCAAATATAAAAATCCGCGAAATCTGTGCAGCGGGTCCGTAAGACAGCTCAACAACCAGGTGACAGCAGAGCGAAATGTATATTTCTATGCGTTTTCCTATGTGCTGGCGACAGAGAACAGTGCGGACGGAGAAAAAGAACCGGACTTCGCAAATGACAGAGAAAACCACTTTAAATTCCTGAAGGAGCAGGGATTTGATGTGGTGGATTACATCAGGGTAAATGCGAAAAATGTCGGGGAGGCGATTGAAACCTACGCCGATAAGGTGAAGACGTACGATGTTCCGTCGGACGGATTGGTGCTTTCTTATTGTGATCTGGCTTATTCGGCGTCGCTTGGTCTGACCGCCAAATTCCCGCGCCATTCCATTGCGTTCAAATGGGCGGACGAGATTGCGGAAACGACGCTTCGCAGCGTGGAGTGGAGTCCGAGCCGTACGGGACTTATCAACCCGGTGGCGATTTTTGATGATGTGGAACTGGAGGGAACGACGGTCAGCCGTGCAAGCCTTCACAACATCAGCTACATGAAGGCACTTAAGCTCGGAATCGGTGACCGGGTAACTGTATATAAAGCCAATATGATTATTCCGCAGATTGCGGAGAATCTCACCCGCAGCGGAATGATGGAGCTTCCGGATGCGTGTCCGGCCTGCGGAGGCAAGACAGAGGTCTCGGCGGCCAACGAAGCGGAGGTTTTGTGTTGTGTCAACCCTGCGTGTCCGGCCAAGAAACTCAAGTCTTTTGCGCTGTTTGTGAGCAGAGATGCCATCAACATCGATGGTTTGTCAGAAGCAACTTTGGAGAAACTGATTGCAAAAGGCTTCATCCGGGAATATGCAGATTTGTTTCATTTGGATAACTACAAAGATGAAATTACGCAGATGGAAGGATTCGGTGAAAAGTCATTCCAAAATATGATAGACAATGCCGACAAAGCGAGAAAAACAAGTTTGCCAAAGGTAATTTATTCTTTGGGAATTCCGGGAATCGGATTAGCCAATGCTAAAGTTTTATGTAAGTTTTTCGACTATGATCTTGAAAAAATCCGGACAGCCGATAAGGAAGAACTGGCGTCGGTGGACGGTATCGGAGAGGTACTTGCAGCGGGAATCTGTGAATATTTTGCGGATGAGGAAGCAAACGATGTGCTTAACAGGTTGATGGCGGAACTTGAGACAGAAAAGCCGCAGATGAACGAGAACGAGCAAAATCTGGAGGGCAAGGTTTTCGTCATTACCGGTTCCCTCAATCATTTCGGCAACCGCAATGAACTCAAAGAACTGATCGAGCAGCGGGGCGGAAAAGTGACGGGAAGCGTTACTTCAAAAACGGATTACCTGATTAATAACGACATTGCATCCACTTCCGGGAAAAATAAAAAAGCAAAAGAATTGGGAGTTGCAATTGTTGATGAGGACAGTTTCCTTGCAATGTCGGGGATTGAAGTTGGTTAACATAACACGGGACGGACAATATCTATCGGTTGTTTATTTACTAAAATATGGTATAATGAGCCTTGACCGGGTAATGGTGTAAAATATTAAGAAGCAGAGGATAATGAAATGCCGATCAAGATACAGAGCGATCTCCCGGTAAAGGAGATTCTTGAAAATGAAAATATATTCGTGATGGATGAAAAAAGAGCGCTTGGACAGGAGATACGACCGCTGAAGATTTGTATCTTAAATCTGATGCCGCTCAAAGAGGATACGGAGCTGCAGCTTCTTCGTGCACTTTCCAATACACCGCTCCAGGTGGATGTGGACTTTATGAAGACGAGCACACATGTTTCCCAGAACACGTCAGCCAACCATCTGAATCGTTTTTATAACACCTTTGAAGAATTGAAGGAAAAGAGATACGACGGTCTGATTATTACCGGAGCACCGGTAGAGCAGATGGAGTTTGAGGAAGTAGATTACTGGGAAGAGCTTTGCAGTATTATGGAGTGGTCCAAGGAAAATGTAACTTCCACGTTCCACATTTGCTGGGGTGCCCAGGCGGGACTTTATTACCATTTCGGACTTCCGAAGATTCAGCTTCGCGAAAAAATGTTCGGGGTGTTTGAGCACAAGGTGATGAACCGGAAAGAACCGCTGGTGCGCGGGTTCGATGATTATTTTCTTGCGCCGCACAGCCGCCACACGACGGTTGCGGTGGAAGCAATTCGTGCCTGCGATGACCTCATGGTGCTTGCCGAGTCTCCGGAGGCGGGTGTACTTCTTTGTATGACGCCGGACGGAAAGCAGATTTTTGTTATGGGACATCTGGAATATGACCGGATCACGCTGCAAAATGAGTATGAGCGTGACCTAAAAAAAGGTCTTCCGATTTCACTTCCGGTCAATTATTTCCCGGAGGATGATGACACGCAACGCCCGCATCTTCAGTGGCGCGCGCACAGCAACAATCTGTACAGCAATTGGCTCAATTATTACGTTTATCAGATGACGCCTTACGAATGGTAAGAAATCTTTTTGAAAGTCCGATAACTTAATATAAAAAAGTGTTATACTATAAGTATATTTAGAAAGAAGGTGTTAAAGTGCCAAATACAATACGAGATATAATATTTGGATTTTCTGTACAGCTTAGGCGGTTATTGGGAAATGATTTGTCGAAAGTTATTTTATATGGCTCTTACGCCAGAGGTGATTTTGAGGCGGAATCCGATGTGGATGTAATGGTTTTGGTAAAGCTTTCTCAAGAAGAAATTGAGAAGGTAGAAGAGGCTGTTTTTGACGTGGCTTTTGATATTGAGATGGATCATGGAATCCATATTTCACCGATTATAAAAAATGAAGAACAGTTTGAGTATTGGGTGGATGTGTTGCCATTTTATCAGAATGTTAAAAAAGAGGGGGTTTTAATAAGTGGAGAATAAAGAAAGAGAACTTTGCAGCGTAAGCGGGAAAATAGTGATTATGATGATTTCTTTGTGGCTTCATTAGAAGAAACAGAAAAGCAGCTGGAAGCTGCAGAATATATAATTGGCGAAATACAAAAGTATTTAAATATATACGAAGAGAAAGATTGCCCGTAAACTCAGGTTTGCGGGCTTTTTTTGCTGTAAAATGAAAAAATCGACCCATTTGGGAGGAGATTTTCAACGAGAGGTATGGGTATGAAATAAAGCGTGACAGTTATATAAGAACCATGGATTGTTTTTTGTTTTTCTTGCGCGGAGCAGGAAAAACCATTATAATATTATGCGAAAAACAGGAAGCATATTAGTGTCAAACAGCGGCGCATGGGAAAAAAGCACCGAGCAAATAGACAGAAGTGTAAAAACAGTTATGCTTATGGAAACATAAGAGGGAATTTAAAAGGAGAGAAAGATTATGAAAAAAGGAAGGAAACTTACAAGGAGAATACTAAGCATTGTACTGACAGCCGCCCTAGTGGTAGGACTAATGCCGGGGAATGTGATGACTGTAAGGGCAGAAGAAAGCAGTTCTACTGAGTTAAGCGTGACAGCCTTTGCTACACCGGAGCAGTTGATGAGCAGTGATAACTTTGCTCTGCATACCGATACAGGAAGTGGTACGGCACAGAAGGTGTACTTCGGAATGAATGGAGAAAGTCAGCAGACTTGGTATATCGCAGGTTCGGATGCAGATAACAGTATCGTACTGTTGTGTGACCCGATGCTTCCGATGACAACTGGTTGTTTTGATGATAAGAGTGATCTGGTTGACACTGATTATAAGACTTATGACAATAATTGGAACTGTACCTATGGAACAGCTCCAAGTCGGGTATATGCGAACCACTATGGAGCAAGTGATCTGCGTCTGATTACCTTACCAAGTTTGGAAAGCAGTGCATTTTCCACAAGTGAACAGGATATGATGCTGGCAACCAAGGTTTATACAGACGATGATATGCTAAGAGATGAACATAATTCGGAA
>JAFTWX010000087.1 GCA_017465095.1 Lachnospiraceae bacterium
ATCACATGATGGATTCCGAATTTTTCTGCCACAACTGCTACTGCTATGTTGTCTTTGAGCACAAGTTCACACGCCTTGATTTTGAACTCCTTGCTGTACGTCCTTTTCAATGGACTCACCTCTTTCAAGTTAATTATACCATTAACTCTTCGATTTGTCCACTTATGTTATACAACTTTCGGACAAAATAACTCATTAACGCGAAAAGAGGTCTCAAAGAATGAAAAAGTGCCAAAATCATACGACTTCGGCACTGAATGGCGTCCCCGGGCGGGCTCGAACCGCCGACGTCCTGCTTAGGAGGCAGACCCTCTATCCTACTGAGGTACTGAGACATATTTACTTTTTGAATGATTATGCGGAGAACATACAGAATTTGGACTCGAACGGCTTAACGCTTAGGAGGCGACCGCTCTATACAACTGAGCTACCGGAACATTTTATCTTATATAGTATATCATAAAATCGGGAAATCGTCAAGAGAAAATTGAAAATACAGGAAAAATTCTTGTTCAGGTAATTTATAAACCAAACCACATCCGGTGAAGGAAGACATCGGATGTGGTTTTACCTTTAAGCTCCTGTACGTTTATTCATTTCATATTGATTAAACGCACAACAAAATTTTCTTTTGCGTTCTTCAACGCATATGTACTGTTCTGCGTTATTTTTCCGGAAGAGTGCGGAAGAATCTTTCATTTTAAGTGTAATTTGTACTCATAACAGAAATACTCACGATTTCCCTCCCCGTCCATACCTTTTCAGATTCCGTTCCCCGATAATCGCATAATACGCCGTCTCGGTCACAATGTAATGCTCCAACAAACAAATCCCAACCGCAGAAAACGCGCGCTCCATTGCATCCGTGAAGTCCAGATCTTCCTGCGAGGGGAGCGGACTTCCGCCCGGATGATTGTGAGCGAGAATGACATTCGCGGCACCGGCATTGAGTGCCTGCTGGATGCACCGCTTGCGGTCGATGACCGCCTGACTGGAAGTGCCGACGGCGAGCTGAACGGTATCCAACCGGTATCCGATGTTGTTCAGAAGGATCATATACATCCGTTCGCTTCTGTGGCCGAAAAACATGGGACGGAGGTACTCCATCGTGACATCGACACCGGAAAACGGCACGGAGGAACGGTAAGTTTCGGTCTCGCAGTTATACGCACGGATGAGCGCGCTGACGATCCGAATCAACATTGCTGAGCTTTTTCCGACACCGTCGATCTGCAAAAGCGCGTTGTTCGGGGCATCCATCAGACCGCGCAGAGAACCGAATTCTGCCAGCAAGCGGTGCGCTGTTTCGTTTGTGTTGCTTCTCGGAACCGAAAAAAACAGCAGCATTTCCAAAAGCTCGTGCGTCTGGAAGCTGCTGTTCTGATGGTCCTCTGATGCAAGGAAGCGCTCACGCATCCGCTCTCTGTGTCCGTCGTGAAGATGGGCCTTTTTGTTTTCTTTGTTATCTTTTTCAGATTTCATGGTTTTGTCCCCGTATATTATGTAAAAATAAAATGGTCACTGTCGTTATTATAACATAAAATGGGGAAAATTTCAATTATTTTGTGAAGACTCTGTAAGATTTTTGTGTCTTTACATAATTATAAGGATTGATAACAATATTTTTGTGCTGATTTGATCAAATACATTATAAAATGACAGGATGATATGCACCCCCAAAGTTAGACGCTTGTGAAGGTGCAAATTTTAATGGTAAAAAAGGACAATATCAAAGAAAGTACTCGCCGGAATTCAAAATCTGTGTCATAATGGATATGCGATAACATCAATTAAGCTACCATGAAACAGTATGTAAGTATGAATTAGGGAACGCCAAAAACGAGGATGGTGCAGAGGTGGGAACGCATATACTTGGAAGAAAGAGCCGAAGGTCTGATGAAAGAAAGACGAGGCAGAGCCTGCAAGGCAGGCGGTTCAAACAAATGTCGCCATCGAAGCCGGATAAAAAAGTGGAAGAAGATCTTATTGCCGAAAATCAGCGACTAAGGATGGAGATCGGATACATAAAATAATTGAGCGACTGAGTTCTTGCGGAAGAGCGAGAGAACGGTAAAAAGGGTAAGAAAGTTTCATGCCGACAAGCCGTTTGAGAAGCTGACAACGGATGCGACTTAATTCAAAGTTGGCGACGAAAAAGTAACTGCATGGACAACGGCGTTATGGAAAACTTCTTCGCTAGGCTGAAAGTCGAAATGTTCTGCGGCGAAAAATTTGAAAGCGTTAACGCTTTCATTGATGAATTGAATAATGATTTTCACTACTGCAACAACGTACGCATTTCAACCAAATTAAAGGAATGAGTCCGGTGCAGTTCCGAACTCATCTTCTCCGCCGTTTTCATATGCGCCTTTGCTGCATCCAGTCGGACTTTCCAAGCATATCCCGCCCGAACTGCGCCTGTACATGGTACCGATCATACACGATCTCGGCTTGCGGCAGGTGTTTTTTAACCAAAGTATGGTATGGTAGGAGGCATTCATATCCATAACCACGGCTTTTACCCAGGACAGATAATCTGTTGCGGAAAAGGCATCGAAAAACTGTTGAAAATCCTTGATGGTTC
>JAFTWX010000088.1 GCA_017465095.1 Lachnospiraceae bacterium
AGATGATACGGATTGACACCGACCGCTTTTCCTGCTTTTACAAATGTGCTTGCATAGCTCTTTTTGCTTCCGTTCGGCTCGGTAAACTTACCGCTCATAAAAGTATCTTTCAATATTCTCTTTACGCCGGTTTTATTTTGATAGCTTTCGTATTCCAATGACTCAAACTGGAACACCGCCTGCTCCGTCAGAAAATTACGCGGGTCCAGATAATAACTGATTACATCCTTGGATGCAGCCACCCAGGCTCCGCCGTCAAAAGTATACCATGTATTATTTTTCCAGTTATATGCTGTCTTTTCCGTTGATCGCCATGAAGTAATCGCTGTCTTTGCCACCAGGTTGGTTCCGACCTTGCTTTCGGCCGCCACAACGTCTGCCCACTTAAGACCGGTCTGCACCGCTCTGAATTCCCACTCCGGATGGGCATTGTGAAGTGTCCGAAGTGCATTTTTATAAGATTCCGGGAATCCCTGCTCTGTTAAATAAGTATCGAAATCAGCGTCTGTCGTCACATCGGATGCCGTATCGCCTTCGGCTCCTTCCTCCGGCAACACATTCACGAAATCACTGCGGACATATCCTTCTTTCGCCTGTCCGTTGTATGAAAACGCTGCCAAATACCACACATAATTGTCGGAGCCGGTCTGCTCACCTTTGATAGTAAGCTCCGCGCCTGACATCAGATAACAGATAAACGCTCCGTCAACCGGTGCCTTACGCGCGCGGACATAGTTGGCAATCATCGTTCCTTTTTTCTCTGCCGGTTGCTCGCCGGAAGATTCCTCTGTACTCTCAGCCCCTGTATTAGCCTGCGCAGAATCGGATGTTTCCGAGGATGCTGCTTCTATTTTTTTTATAAAATCGGACCGTATCCATCCTCTGTTTTTCAGATTATTAAATGTGATATAGTACCATACTTTTCCGTCCGATCCCGTCTGATCCTTGCGGACCGTCACTTTCTTTCCGTTTGAAATAGAAGAAACAACTTCACCGTTCACCGGGCTTTTCCGCACATTGATGCCGGTTCCCTTGGCTCTTCCCTTCCATTTCTGATATGTATTTGAATTATCGGACGAAGCAGCCTCTTCCTTCTTTACAAAATCGGCCCGAATCCATCCCTTCTTTGAACTGCCATTAATCGTTACGGATACATAATACCATTCTTTGCCGTCCGATCCCGTCTTGCTCTTTTTCACCGTAACCGAAGCGCCTGTAGAAACGCTTCCAACTACCGATCCGCTTACAGCCTTTTTGCGGACATTGACATTTGTCCCTTTTACGATTCCGGTCCACTCCGCCGAAGACGCGTCACCTGTTTGCTCTGTCTGCGTTTCCTGCGTCGCAGGCGCACTCTCCTGCGCTGTACTGTCAGAAGATGATGTCGCGCTTGCTGTGTAGTTTACATAAGTATCGATTATGTAACCCGTGTATTCTTTTCCGTTTTTGGTAAACTTAACGGCATACCACTTCTTTCCTGCAGTATCGCTGGCGCTTCCTGTCACAATAACCGCATCGCCGTTATTCATGGATGTCACTTTTGCACCGGTGGTTCCTGCTGCGGAACGTACATTGACATTGTTCCCTTTAATCGTACCGGTTCCGGTCTCCGCTTTCGCCGTCACACTGCCTGCAAGCGCTATCATACATAAGCACACAATTGCAAACATCACGCCTCGTATTCTTTTATTTCGTCTCATAATATGTTCCTTCATAAACTTTATCTGATGGTCCGTAATTGTTCAGTACATACTTCTCCTATTTTATTAGAAAATAATCCATATTTATCATACTATTCTACCCCGTATGCGTCAACCCAAATATAGTGTTTGTTCGAGGAAAATTTATGTTCCAAATGCTAGATATTGTGTTTTACCACCTTTTTTGCAAAAAACAAAAGAAGGGCGGTAATGCCCTTCTTTCTCTAAAATACATCTTTTTCTGTTTTCAGCTTCTATACTCCGCTCAATTCTTCTGTCATCTTCTTATAATCGGAATAATACGTCAATGCCACTACCAAACCGGTGGCATCATTGTACACGATGATCAGGCAATCATTTTTTGCCTCATTATAATAGAAGACTCCTTTTGATATCCCCTGATCCATATAGTCATTAAGAACCTCAAAGGTACCCTCGTAGTCATACGCCAGATTGTTGTCCACATCCACTACATTGTCTCCGATTTCAATTCCAAACATGGTATAACGCTTGTCATCGATATGAAAACCTTTTCTTTTGCCATCGGCATAGAGCAGGGCAACTCCCAGAGAGGTTCCTCCCTCAACGGTAAGCTCCGCTTCCGAATACTCATAAATCTTTTTCACCATTTTCGGATTATTTTCCAGTTCTAACCCAAGCTCGGTTTCTATAGTGGATTTCTCTGCATTAATCAATCCGGTCACATCGATACGGGTTCTGCTGTCTTTGATATACCACCCGATAGCTACCGCAATTCCGATTACAATTATCCAAGTCAAAACGATTTCACTGGTCGATTTTTTTCTTCCCATTTCCGTCCCTCATAACACATTCTTATGCTTCATCAATTGCCTTACCGATATCGTTACGCATATATTTGTTGTCAAATGATACCCATTTCGTTGCATCATAGGCTTTTGCCCTTGCTTCTTTCAAGTCTGCCCCCTTGGCTGTGACACCGAGCACACGTCCGCCGTTTGTCACGATAGCGCCGTCTTTCAAAGCAGTTCCTGCGTGGAAGCAGAAATAATCATCTTTTCCGTCAAAAGCATCCAAACCACCAATCGGGAAACCTTTCTCGTAAGAAACCGGATATCCGTCGGAAGCCAGAACCACACAAACCGCTGCATTGTCTTCAAACTCAACCTTCATCTGATCCAGTGTTCCGTCAATACAAGCCTCAAACACATCGATGATGTCATTTTTGAGTCTCGGAAGAACAACCTGTGCTTCCGGATCACCGAAGCGGGCATTGTACTCAAGCACCTTCGGTCCCTTCGGTGTAAGCATCAGTCCGAAGAAGATAACTCCTTTGAACTCTCTTCCCTCTGCCTTCATGGCATCCACTGTTTTCTGGAAAATATATTTGTGACAGAACTCATCTACCTCTGCTGTATAGAACGGAGATGGAGAAAATGTTCCCATACCGCCTGTATTCAGTCCCTGATCTCCGTCTTTTGCACGTTTGTGATCCTGTGCGGAAGACATAATCTGAATGGTATTTCCGTCCACAAAGGAAAGAACGGAAACTTCACGGCCTGTCATAAACTCTTCCACAACCATACGATTTCCGGCTGTTCCGAATTTTTTATCTTCCATGATTTCTTTTACGCCTGCGATTGCTTCCTCTTTGGTGTTACAGATTAAAACA
>JAFTWX010000089.1 GCA_017465095.1 Lachnospiraceae bacterium
ATCGTTAAGAAACTCGGCTGCGCTGTTCCCGTCAAAATTCTCGGCGTCTTCGTCAGAAATTCCGGCATCTTTCGCAACTTTTCTCAGTATTTCATCCATGGCGTAATCTGTTTCCGAAACAGCAAGACCAAATCCGCTTTCTCCCCAATTTTGTGAACTCATAATGTTTCCTCCTTATTTCTTTTTGTTTATCTGTTCCGTTTGTATGTATATCTTATCATTTACGGCTTATCCTCTGTTTTTCTAGGAATACCTCGATTTTTCGCACGTTTTCTGTACATTTATGTTCCTGCGTTTTGTGCATCATACCGTTGCTTTGTTATCGAGGTTCTGTTTATGCGAGGGGATTATCAATAATGACTGAATCCGCGGGATATCCGTCCGCCGGCACGCACTGCATCTGTCGGATTAAAACAAAAACCGCCCCCGGCGATGAAAACCGGGAGCGGTTTGCTGTTTCATGTATCATCCGTAATACTCAACGGACTGTCTGCCTATGGGTGCTGAAATGCCAAGGTCGTCAAGATATTTTTTAAATATGGCGGCCATGTCCTCTGCTTTCATGTTTTTTACCCTTTCGGACATTTCCCACGGCTGTCTGTCTTCATAGATAACCGCACCGCATCCGTCATCAAAAAAGTATTCGGGGTTGAATTCATCCTCGTTATTCTGTATAGCCATTGCGAACAGTACCCCGAACCCCGTATACCCTTCCTCGTTTTCGTATTCTTCTATCCATCTTTTACAGCAGTCCAGATAGTCGGATGTATTACTCATATCACAGTCTGTACAGTCATCAATATAGTCCTGCATTTCCCCATACTGGTCGGGCAGATATTTTTTAATAAAGGAAATCTGCAAATCCACGGAAGGATAAAGGTCATTTTCACTAATTCCATATCCTGTTGCAATCCAGTGACACTCACTCATGTTTTTACCCCTTGTCTTTCTTGTCGGTGAAGATAATTACAGTTTTTATGCCTGCCGTCCAAATTATGTAACCGCGTCAATTGCTTCTGAGATAATAAGGTCAAGCATCTCCAGAAGCCGGCTGGACTCCCTGATATATCTTATTGCCTTATCCGCGGTTTCTTTTGGAAGATTCCTGTAAGCAATTTCATCTTCCATCATGTCCGCCAGGTCAAAGTGTTCTTCCAATATTCCCTTCCTTTCCATGTTATGTATCACTTTTGGGTTCATCTATCTTTTCACAGAAAATGACATCATCTCCCGCGAAAATTTGCAATGTGAGCGTTCCCGCGTACTCATCGTTGTCCTCTGATTCCCGATATGCGCTTATCTCTAACCTTGTATCCGCGCATTGTATCAGGATATGCTCCCTGCACCACTTCCCCGGCGGGGTATCCCCCGCACTCGGGAAGAGTGCATGTATCCTGTCTTTATGTGCGTTGGTTCTGCCTTCCTGTATCAGGACAGCGTTCTCATATTTTTCCAAATCGACATTCTGCATATTTTACACCCTTGCGCCATGTTCTTTAGCAAAAAGACCCGCCGACTGCGTAAGGTCGAGGAACATGTCGCCACCGTCCTTCGTGACGACAGTAACACATCCGGTAACGTA
>JAFTWX010000090.1 GCA_017465095.1 Lachnospiraceae bacterium
AACTCTTTCATTTACCGCATCCCCCTTTCTGGCCGCAGTTCATACAGTCTTCGCTGCATCCGGAACCGACTTTGCTCATATCTTTTCCTTTTTGCTCTCCTTTGATCTTTGCATAATTCTGTATCGCTGTCAGAACCGCAAGTACAAAGAATGCTCCCGGCGCCATAATAAAGATGCTGGCCGGCACATAAGACGCAGGCATAATCGTCACTCCGAAAATTTGTCCCGCACCGATGATTTCACGCACCGCACCGATACATGTCAAAGCAAATGTAAATCCAAGTCCCATTCCTACACCATCAAAGAAGGATGGCAGAATCGGATTTTTGGATGCGTAGCTTTCCGCACGTCCTAAAATAATACAGTTAACTACAATCAGCGGAATATAAATTCCGAGTGCACTGTAGAGAGACGGAATAAACGCCTCCAAAAGAAGCTCCATTACCGTAACAAAAGAAGCAATAATTACAATGAACGCAGGAATACGCACCTTGTCCGGAATTACTTTTCGGAGAAGGGAAATAAATGCGTTGCTGAGTGCTAACACTACCATCGTCGTCAGTCCCATTCCCAGACCATTCATGGCAGAGGTTGTAACCGCCAGCGTCGGGCACATACCGAGCATCAGGACAAAGGTCGGATTCTCTTTCAATAAGCCGTTATATAAACGTTCGACACACTTATTCATTACTGAGCGCCTCCTTCCTCTGCAAGATATTCTCTAAAACAGGCAAGACCTGCATTGACACCGTTTACAAACGCATTGGTTGTAATCGTCGCTCCGGAAATGGCATCAATCTGCTCCGGTGACGACGCACCTGTTTTCGATGTCACAAAAGTTTCCACCTGCTTACCGGCAAACTGCGGAACAAGAACTTCTCCCGCTTTCATACCGAGACCGGCTGTCTCCGCAATACTGAGGATGGAAACACCGTTCAATGTACCGTCATTGCGAACACCGAGGGTAAACTGTATATCACCGCCATAACCTTCGTGGGTTGTCACCGTAATCACATAGCCGGCTAAATTTCCGCTTCCGTCAAATGCAGAAGCAACACTATCAACGGAAGCATCATAGCCCTGTCCGTTCACATAGGCTGTCAAATCCTCCGGTGCAAGATCCGGTTTCACTGCAATTTCTTCAAACTTCTCTGCATCGGCAAAGACCTCCTTGTAGGCTGCATCCTTTGCCAGCTGCTGCTGATGGGCAATCGGTTCCTTCGTCACATCATAGACAAGTCCGAGCACCGCACCGGCGATAAGTGTAATAACAAAAATGATGAGGGTATCTTTCAACATACTTTTCATGATTTTTCCCCTCCTCTTCCAAATGCTTTCGGATAAGTAATCTTTTCAATCAACGGAACAAGTAAGTTTCCGATAATGATTGCATAAGATACACCTTCCGCAGATGCACCGAACACACGGAATATACCGGTCAGCACACCGAGCAAAATACCGAATACATACTGTCCTTTTTTGGTAATCGGCCGCGTGACATAATCCGTTGCCATAAAGAACGCACCGAGCATCAGACCACCACCTGCAAGATTGGCGGAAATATAGTGAAAATCAAGTCCTTTTCCTGAGAAAAGAACAAGAAAAATCACAAAGCTGACAATATATGTACCCGGAATGCGAAGATCAATAACGCCTAAAATAATCAGGAAACATGCACCGAGCACAATGGCAACCATGCTGGTTTCCCCGATGGTTCCGGCTGTTTTTCCGATTACCATATCGTATACATTGACAGCACCGCCTTCTTTTAAAACAGCAAGCGGGGTTGCCCCTGTGTATGCGTCGCAGTCAAAGTTCGTCATGATAGATGTAAAGGAAATCAGGAGAAAACATCTGGCTCCGAGCGCCGGATTCATGAAGTTCTGTCCCAAACCTCCGAACAACATCTTTACTACTACAATTGCGAACACGCCACCGATTACTGCAATCCACCATGGTGCGGACGGCGGTAAATTTAGTGCCAAAAGTAAGCCGGTGACAACTGCTGACAGATCTCCGATTGTACTTTTCTTTTTACATATTTTGCAGAAGCACCACTCGGCAAGAACTGCGGATGCTACTGTCGCAAGCACCAGAATCAGTGCATTGGTTCCGAAATTGACCACTCCGAAGATTGTTGTAGGTAAAAGCGCGATAATAACGCTGAGCATAATCTTATTCGTCGTGATCGCCGCACGGATATGCGGATTGGATGATACTTTCATTAAGCCACTCATTCTGCTTTCCTCCTACTTCTTTTTTCTACGGTCTTCTAAAACCATTTTTCTCATAGATTTAATCTGCTGGGTCAGCGGGCGTTTTGCAGGACAAATAAAGCTGCAACATCCGCATTCACAACATTCCATACCGTTCATCGCTACAAAGGCCTCTTTATCACCGCGCTCTGCGACCTTACCGAGACGGCTCGGCACTACTCTTCCCGGGCACACTTCCACACACATACCGCAGTTGATACACGCACTCGGTTCGCATGCAGAAACATCATCCTTTGTCAGGCACAAAAGCGCTGATGCAGTCTTCGTCGTCGGTACATCCAAATCAAAAATACCAAAGCCCATCATCGGACCGCCGGAAACAATCTTCGCCGGTTCCTGCTTAAATCCGCCGGCTTCCTCAATCAACTCATGATAATTGGTACCGATACGCACGCGGAAATTGCGCGGATCGGCAATGGCATCACCGGTCACTGTAACAATACGGTACATCAGCGGTCTATTCTCGAGAACCGCACCGTAAATCGCACATACAGTATCCACATTATTTACAACACATCCTGCATCGGACGGAAGCATATCGGAATTGATGGCACGTCCGGTAGACGCATAAATAAGCTGACGCTCCGCTCCCTGCGGATATTTGGTCTTCAGTGCCTTAACCATGATACGGTCTTCATCCTTCAGAAGCTCCTTGAACTTCGCAATACAATCCGGCTTATTGTCCTCCACAGCCAAAATACCTTTTGCATTATCAAACAGCGCCAACGAGCATTTCAATCCGCCGATTACGCGCTCCGGCTCCTCAATCATTCTGCGATAGTCGGAAGTCAGATAAGGTTCACACTCCGCACAGTTTACAATCACATAGTCAATCTTGTCCGGTTCCTTCGGAGACAATTTGACATGGGTAGGGAAACCGGCTCCGCCCATTCCGACAACGCCCGCTTCCTGAATTTTTTTGATAATCTCTTCCTTTGTATGCTGCTCCAAAGGTTTGCACGGTCCGAAATCAACCTCTTCGTATTGACCGTCATTTTCAACAATAATCGAATTTACATTGTCACCGACTACCACTCTGCGCGGTTCGATGGCTTTGACTGTCCCGGAAACAGTCGCATAAATCGGCGCAGAGACAAAGCCTCCGGCTTCTGCTATCTTCTGTCCGACCAAAACGCGGTCTCCCTTTTTGACAATCGGCGTCGCCGGTGCTCCGATATGCTGTGACAAAGGATAGACAAGGTCTCCCTTCGGCAACACATCTTTGATCGGCTTGTCTTTGCTGATGTCTTTTCCGTCATACGGATGGATTCCGCCGCTGAAAGTCAGTTTACCTGCCATATCGTGCCCTTCTTTCTGAAAATATTCTGAACATTAGGATACCATTTTTTGACCAAAATTGCTATATATTTTGGTTATTTTGTGTTATGATTACGTTAGCTTTTGATAAAAGAATCTTTAAGGAGTTTATCATGAAAACCATTCAGACTTTACTGTCACCGAAACTTTGCCGATATCCCCTGGAGATGATCGGCGAAGCGGAGGATATTCTGTTTGTCGATATTGAAACAACCGGCTTTACTGCCCGCACATCCACACTGTACATGATCGGCTGCATTTTTTTCGAGCATGGCCAGATTCATTTGATTCAGTGGTTTGCCGAAAAGCCGGAGGAAGAGAAAAAAATCCTCTCTGCCTTTCTGCAAAAATGCCGGAGCCATGCGATTCTGATTCACTATAACGGCAACAATTTCGACATCCCGTATATGAAACAAAAATGCTCCCAGTATCATTTGGATGAGCCGTTCTCTGACATGGACGGAATCGATATTTACAAACGGATTATGCCGTACAAAAAAATGCTTCACCTTGATAATGTGAAGCAAAAAACAATAGAAGCCTATCTGGAGATTGATCGCGAGGACAAATACAACGGCGGGCAGCTGATAGACATATACAAAGACTATATCCGCACCCCTTCCCGCGAAAAGGCCGAGCTTCTTCTGCTTCACAATGCGGATGACATGCGGGGAATGCTCCAAATTCTCCCGATTCTTTCCTATGCAGATATGTTTGTGCAGCCGTTCCGCGTAACGAAAGTCCAGGCAAACAAGTACACGGACGAAAACGGCCAGTCGCAGACCGAAGTCATGATGAAATTGAAGTTTCCGTTTGCCTTTCCGAAGCCTGTCACTTTGACCGGACGGAATTGCCGCTTTGACGGCTTCGAAAACGAAGGCAATCTTAAAGTGCCGATTCTTTATGATACGTTAAAATATTTTTACAGCAATTATAAAGACTACTATTATCTTCCTGCAGAGGATGTGGCAATGCACAAATCGGTTGCCGCTTACGTGGGCAAAGAATTCCGCGAACCGGCCAAAGCCGCTACCTGTTATACCAAAAAAGAAGGCGCTTTTCTCCCGCAGTGGGATCTCATTTTTACACCGGTATTCAAACAGGAATACGGCGACAAAATCTGCTATTTTGAACTGACAGAAGAAATCAAACGCTCACCCGCTGAGTTTTATAAATACGCACTTCATATTATCGATATGCTGGCTCACGGAAAAAATGAATAGAAAACGACAAACTCTTGCATCATGCAAGAGTTTGTTTTATTATGTATCGCTCAATAACCTCCAAAATCAATTTTCGGTTCAGCGGCTTCGCCTTTGTCTCAAATGTAAGAATTAAATTATCGCCCGGAAAAATTCCATTTTGTTCATACAATGCGATTTTACTGATTGCCTTTTCTGTATACTCAGGATTATCCATCATTCCAAAATGTTCCCAGTATATCTCCCTTCGCTCTTCCGTTTTCAATATCACAAAATCCGGATAAACGATTCCCCACCCTTTCAAATTTATCGGATATTCATAGCGATAAGGAATTCCTTTTCTATACAAAGAATCCGCAATGATTACTTCGGATTTGGAACGTACTCTCTCTCCTTTCTCCGTGTATAGTTTCGCAGTTTCTGCGCCAAAACCTTTCCCCTCATATGTGACATTTTCCCAATTTTTAATATACTGCTGTGTCGTTTCACAAATTGGTTTTACAAGTTGCTGTCTCCCACTGTGCAGAGCTTCATAGATTTCCTCCGCTGCTATTTTCGGAAGGCAAGAAAAATACTTCTCAATAGCTTTAATTTCCTCCTCAACACTTTTTAACACTCTCCCATCATAATCCTTCTGCGCCAATTTTTGCGCTAATTTTCGATCTTTTTCTTTAATATAAACGCCATTTAAGTCCTTAGAATCCAGCCTATGATAGTATTGCATTTTTTTACCATGCTTACAAACTCTCAGAAAACCTTCCGGTCCTGATCGGAGAGCTTTTTGCTTTTCTTTTTTTATTCGCAACAAAATTTCTTTTCGTTCTTCCAATGTTTTTTTAATTTTCTTCATATCCGCTTCTCCCCTTTTCAAAATCATTCGCATTTTATTCTTTATTTTTGCATCACAGCATATAGGTTTTCTCTTTTGCTGTGTTTATCTGTTGTATTTTTCTTTTAAAACACCGACACAACCGATGGAACAGTCGAAATTCATAATTCTATATGCCAGAATTTCAATTTTTCCATGTATGAAATATAAAATAATTGCAATATATAAAACATTTGTGAATTGTAATGCACTAACAACAGATAACATCAGCAATAATATGCTTTTTAGATGCCAAAGTAATACTTATAATAAAAATGTTAACGTATAGGAATTAAAATTCGAATTGATATATATGCCAACATAAGTAATATGCAAATTCTTAGTCAGCGAAAAATAGAAATATTAGAAATATAGATGCCAATACAGAGAATTCTCTGTATTGGCATAGAATTAATTTGATTTTTCAATACAAACAAGTCCGTTATTCTTTCCCATAGAAAAATGAATTCTTACGGTAATATCCCATAGCCTTGTATCCGATAATCTGCTCGGTACTTCCAATAAAGAGACATCCGCCGCTCATAATGGATTTGCTGAACTTTTCAAACACAGCATCCTTTGCTTCCTCTGTAAAATAGATCAGCACATTACGGCAAACAATCAGATGGCAATCAGTTTCGTATGCATCTTTAAGCAAATTGTGCTGCTTGAATTCCACGCATTTTTTGACTTCCTCGGAAATCTGATAAGAGGCTCCGACCTTCGTAAAAAATTTTGCTTTCAAATCCGCCGGAACAGATGCAATACTCTTCTCCGAATAAAGACCGACTTTTGCCTTAGCAATTACCTGTTTATCAATATCCGTTGCGATAATATGTATCTGGGAAAGCGGTAAATGCCTGGAAAGCGCCATAACAAGCGAATACGGTTCATCCCCTGTCGAACAGGCCGCACTCCAAATCTTTAAACGATTACCGAATTTTTTAATCAATTCCGGAAATACATCTTTGTCCAAAAGTTCCCACTGCTCCGGATTTCGGTAAAATTCTGAGACATTGATGGTCAGATAATTGACAAACTCCTCAAACATGGTCGGATCATTTTTCAGCACCTGGACATACTTATCATAGCCACTGATTCCATGCTTGGTAATCAACGTGTCGATACGTCTTTTCATTTGTTTCTCTTTATATGCATTCAAATCAATCTTGGTCAGATCAAACACTGCTTTTTTTAAATATTCATAATCGAATTCAGGCATACAGTAACCCTCCGCAAACATTTTTTTGTAAAAGAATAGACTGTATGAAACATACAGCCTATTCAACATATGCATAAATTATTATCTCAGACTATTCAGCATCTTCTGCTGTTTCCTCTGCTGCGATAACCGCATCAATATCAACGGAAACAACATCTGCATCTGACTCTTCTTCCTTCTCCTCAACCGGGTCCGGAGCAAGAAGTGCCTTCATGCTTAAGCTGATCTTCTTGTCATCTGCGTTGTAATCAACAACCTTTGCAGTTACATCATCGCCAACCTTTAATACATCTGAAGGTTTCTCGATGTGCTCTTTGGAAATCTGTGATACGTGAAGGAGTGCATCAACACCCGGCTCTAACTCAACGAAAGCACCGAAATCTGTCATTCTTGCAACTTTACCTTCTACCACATTGCCAACTGCATATTTGCTGTCTGCATCTTTCCAAGGATTTGTATCATCAAACTTAAGGCTGAGAGCGATTTTAGTACCGTCAATCTCTTTGATGAGACATTTTACTGTATCGCCAACCTTGAATACTTTCTTAGGATTCTCAACGCGTCCCCATGACATTTCGGAAATATGAAGAAGTCCGTCCGCTCCGCCGAGATCGATGAACACACCGAAATCTGTTACGTTCTTAACAGTTCCTTCTACCACGTCGCCTGCGTTAATCTTATCAAAGAGCTCTTTCTGTGCTTCCATCTTCTTAGCAACCATAAGCTGTTTGCGGTCACCGATGTAGCGTCTTCTCTTTGGATTGTACTCGCTGATTACGAATTCAATTTCCTGACCGTCATATTTGGTCAAATCTTTTTCATATACATTGGAAACAAGGCTTGCAGGGATAAAGATTCTTACTTCATCCACAACAACGCTGAGTCCGCCGTCCAGTACCTGAGCAACTTTTGCTGTGAGAACCTCTTTATTGTTGTATGCATCTTCAATTCTCTTGTTGCCTTTTTCAAGAGCAAGTCTCTTGTAGGAAAGGATAACCTGTCCTTCGCCGTCATTTACTTTAACGACTTTTACTTCCATTTTGTCGCCCGGCTTTAACATAGTCGTAAGATCGACATTCGGTTCGTTTGTGTATTCGTTTCTAGTAAGAACACCGTCTGATTTGTATCCGATATTAAGAATAGCTTCATCTGCTTTTACATCGATAACTGTTCCTTCGACTACCTCTCCATTATGAATTGTTTTTAATGATTCTTCTAACATTTGTTCAAAAGTTAATTCTGACATAATTTTGAACCTCCTCAATAATATTGTTCGGGGTAGACGCCCCAGCGGTAATTCCCACCAGTTTTGCAGATTTAGGTATATCTTCTAAATGCAAGTCATCCAGTGTCTGTATGAAATACGTGTTCTCACATTCCTTCTTGCAAATCTCGTACAGTTTGCGCGAGTTGGAACTGTGAGTACCGCCTATCACGATCATAACATCCACGCGCGATGCAATGTTTCGCGCTTCCGTCTGTCGCTCTTCTGTTGCGTTACAGATTGTATTCACAACAATTATATCATAACCTTTTTTCTCAAAAATTTCAACTAAATCTTTAAATTTATTGTAGTTAAATGTCGTTTGCGAAACAATGCATATTTTCTGCCCTTTTTCCGCCTCAAAATTTTGCGCTTCGGAAACAGATTCAATCACTACCGGAGCACTGACTGACCATCCGCAAATGCCTTGCACTTCCGGGTGCTCTTTGTTTCCGATAATGACAATCAGATACCCCTCTTTACTTCTTTCCTCCACAATACGATGAATCTTTTTCACGAAAGGACAGGTTGCATCTACACATTTATTCCCGTACTTCTCTATTTTCTCGCAGACTTCTCTTTCTACCCCGTGGGAACGTATTACGATTGTTCCCTCTTTTGTTCCTGCCAGTTCCTCATCGCTTTGCAGAACACAAACACCTTTTTTCTCCAAATCTTTCACAACTTCTTCATTGTGTATAATCGGTCCGTAGGTGTAAATTTTATCACCGGATTCGATTTGCTGATACACGGTATCTACCGCCCGCTTCACACCGAAACAAAAACCGGCCGACTTTGCCAATATCACTTCCATTGCAAATTCCTTTCCTGTCACATCTTTTCTGCCGGCCCCTATGCCATGACTACATCTTGGCACGGGCAAGGCTGCAGATAGCTTCCACCACTTCATCAATTGTCATATCCGAAGAATCCACGAGCTGCGCATCCTCCGCCTGCTTGAGCGGTGAATGTTCTCTTGTCATATCTCTGTTATCCCTCTCGATAATATCTGCTTCAATCTGAGCAAGATCACATGTAAGCCCTTTTGCTTCCAATTCTTTGAAACGTCTCATGGCACGCACCTTGGATGACGCGGTCAAATATACTTTAACATCCGCATTCGGAAGTACGCAGGTACCGATATCCCTTCCGTCCATGATAACGTCCGTTTCCGCCGCAAGCTTTTTCTGTAATTCCACCAGCTTCTCGCGGAGTTTCGGATTGGCCGAACTTACCGAAGCCATATTTCCGACTTCTTCCGTGCGGATAAATCCGTTGACATTTTCTCCGTTCAAAAGCACAATCTGCTCTCCGTTTTCATAGCGAATGGAAATATCTGCCTCCTGACATTTTGTTCCGATGGCTTCCTTGTCCTCCTGGTCCACATTATTTTTCAAAAGAAACAGTGCCATAGCCCGGTACATTGCACCGGTATCCACATAAATGAATCCAAGTTCCTTTGCCACCTTTTTTGCTATCGTACTCTTACCGGCTCCTGCCGGTCCGTCAATTGCCACATTAAAACTCATACGTATCTCCTTTTCTCTGTTACATGTTGCTTCCTGCCAGATATCCCGTTGACCATGCAATCTGCAAATTAAAGCCGCCGGTCAAGGCGTCCACATCCATACATTCTCCGGCAAAATACAATCTCTGTACTCTCTTAGACTCCATCGTGGACGGGTTGATATCTTTTACGCTGATTCCGCCCTGAGTGATAATTGCATCTTTAAAATCTGCCGTATCATAGACCGTAAGCGGAAGATTTTTTAAAAGCGTCCCGAAAGAAAGCCGCTCCGCTCTCGTCAGTTCATTGGCCTTTTTCTCCGGTGAAATACCGGACAATTCTATTACGACCGGAATAAGTCCCGACGGCAACAAATCCGAAAGCGCATTTTTAAATTGCTTGTTTTTTGCGCTTTCCAAATCACGGAGGATTCGTTTGTCAAGCTGCTCCGGAGTCAATGCCGGTTTTAAATCAATAGTTAGCATAAGCTCACTTTTTTTTAAGTGCTTTGTAATCTTGCTGCTGGCACTTAAAATCAGCGGACCGCTCACTCCAAAATGCGTGAACAGCATTTCTCCGAATCCTTCATACAATGTCTTCTTTCCGTTTTTAATTTTTGCGGAAACATTGCGCAGGGAAAGTCCCATAAGTTCATGGCACCACACTTCCCGGGTCCTGAGCGGTACAAGAGCCGGATAAAGTTCTGTCACCTTATGCCCTGTTTCATCTGCCATCCGAAGTCCGCTGTCGTCAGCCCCTGTCAACGGATAGGAAACACCGCCGGTAGCGAGAAGAACATTATCTGCTTTGATTTCTTTTCCGTCTGACAATTTAATTCCTTCACAGACGCCGTCTGTAACAAGCAGACTTTTTACCTTGCTGTTTAAATGTACCTCTACACCGAGACGGCGCATCTCGTACTCAAGTGCCCTTATAATATCGGAGGAATGATCACTCTTCGGAAATACCCGGTTTCCTCTCTCCGTCTTTAGTTCCACTCCGATCTCCTCGAAAAAATCCATACAGGCTCCTGCATCAAAATCATAAAAAGCGCTGTATAAAAATTTGGGATTGGAAATGACATTGGAAAGTAAATCTTCGCAGTCTGTATTGTTTGTCACATTACATCTGCCTTTTCCTGTTATAAACAATTTTTTGCCGAGTTTTTCGTTCTGTTCGTACAATTTCACACGATTCCCCCGACGTGCTGCAATGACCGCAGCCATCATACCGGCTGCTCCGCCACCGATTACAATGCTATTTTTCATATATTTATTCCTTTGTCAGAGAATTATCCAAAATCGGTTCATCATCAATAAAATTAATTTCATCATTGAGATATACCTGATAATCTCCCCAAACTCTCTCCAGTTCTTTCAAGTTATCTCTCGTTGCATCCGGCGATTTGACACAAAGTGCCACCACAAGCGCATTGATCAGACTCAGCGGTGCCACAAGCGAATCCACGATGGAAAGCATATCACTTCTTGCAAGCAAATTGCAGGAAGAATATAAACTCATCGGCGAATGCTCTGTATCTGTAATCGAGATCACTTTCGCATTTCTGTCTCTTGCAAATTCCATCGCCTTCAAGGTTCTCATGGAATAGCGCGGAAAACTGATGCCGATTACCACATCCTCATCACTGACGCGAATCATCTGCTCAAACAATTCTGTCATGGAAGTTGTCCGCAGCATAATGACATCACCGCGAATCATGGACAAATAAAATCCCAAAAAGTTGGCAAGCGGTTCACAGCTTCGCAGTCCGACCACATAGACATGCTTTGCTTCCAATATAGTATCAACCGCAAGTTCAAAAGAAACCGGATCCAAATGTTCCATGGTATGGGAAATCTTATCCATATCCGCCTGTAAAACGGACATGACAAGTTCCGACTGAGAACTATTTCCGTATTTTACCCCAACCTTCTGTACACTGCTCCATTTCCCCTGGACCCATTCTTCCAGTGCTTTCTGAAATTCCGGGTATCCGTTGTATCCGAGAACGGAGGCAAAACGGACAACCGTCGATTCACTGACATTAATCTCTGCACCGAGTTTCGCTGCCGTCATAAACACAGCCGTATCATAATATTCCGTAATATAGTCTGCTATTTTTTTCTGCCCCTTACTCATCTTCGGGTACTTCATTTCTATTCTGGCAATAATATCCACTGTTTTTTGCATATGCTAACCCCCGGCTTTCTACGATGCGCTGCTTACATACGTTTCACGAAGCAGACGGATTGTTTCATCCTCCGGAAGATCATAGTCTCCCGTAATAGCCATGCTGGCTGCTCCATGGATAAAAATCCACATCTTCATAAAAAGTTCACCCGGATCTTTCACCCCCAAAGATTTTGCACGGGCTATCTCTTTCATAAACGCTCCTGTGGATCCGTTTAAAAGTTCATACAGACTTTTTCCGTATCTTTCTTTTGACAGGAACAAGAGGCAGAACAACTGAGACTGTTTCACAGCAAAGTCGATATATGCCATCCCAAAACGAACAAACGGCTTGTCCTCCTCGGAATGCTGACTGCAGTAATTTCCGTAGAAATCCGAAAACTCCTGAATCGCCATTTCAAACACATCCTTATGCAGCTGTTCCATATTCTCGTAAATGCGGAAAATCGGCTGTGTCGAACAACCTGCTTTGTCTGCAAGTTTTCTTGCGGTAACACTGTCAATCCCTTCACTTTCGGCGATTTCAAACGCCGCTTTTTTAATCATTTCTTTTGTAATACTGATTTTTCTTGCCATCTTTTTCACCTCATAAAAACAGACCAAAATAACTTATGTATCATAACACTTGTTATTCTAGTCTATTTTTGAGTTTTTGTCAATATTATGTGAACCTATTTTTTTATTGTTTTCAAGAAATACTGCTAACAAAGCGCTCATATATATCCGGGTGTACTTTCTTTATGTTGACCGGCATCAAATTCGAATCCACAAATCCGTGTTCCGATTCTCCCGTGGCATGCAGCTCTCCGGTATCCGCTTTATATACTTCATAGGTGACACTGAACTTAACTCCCTTGAACCCTTGTAAATTCAACACAATCCGAAAGGTATCGCCATAGCGGAATGCTTTTTTATATTTGCAGGAAACACCGAGTACCGGAATAAGAAGTCCTCTTCTTTCCATTTCATCGTACGGCAACCCGATCTGCTCCAAAAAATCAATGCGTGCTTCCTCAAACCAACGGATATAATTTGAGTGATGGATGATCCCCATCTGATCCGTCTCGTAATAATAGGTTTTTCTCTCATACGGTTTGTAGTCTTTCATCCCCTTATTTTCCTCCTTTTTTGACGACAATAACATTTGTTACCGGAAGGCCGTAACACCTGTTATAAACCATTCGTAACATTCGTTATATTTCTTTTTGCGCAGACATTCAAAAAAGTCCAAATAACGCACGTTTTTCCTTCATCCGCATAAAACGGGCATTTTCAGCTGTTTTTATCCTGCAAAATGTCCTTCATTTTCCTTGTATAGTGTAACAACTTTTGTATCCTTTTGCAAGAAAAGGAGCAAAACAAAAAGAGCTCCTGCACGCAATATGCAAGAGCTCTTATGCTGTTTTCATATCATCTTATCGGAGATTATACCGGATATGCACCGTTTGCAGTGTCAGCTTTTGATAAATCTACTTTATCCTGCTGTGCCTTACGATACTTGAAGAAGTCTACAGCAACCTGTGGGAAGAGAGCGTATGACAATACGTCTTCATCCTGCTGTTTCCATTCTTTCATTTCTGATTCCAGTTTTTCCATTTCGTTTTCGATAAGGTCAGCCGGACGACATGTAATTCTTTCTTCACCCGGAATAACTTTGTCGATAACTTCCTGACTCATCGGTTTTACAGTCTGACCATATTTTCCGCGTAATACGTCTTTTGTCTGGTCAGTTGCCATTTTGTATCTCTCTCCCATAAGAACGTTAAATACAGCCTGTGTACCAACGATCTGTGAAGAAGGAGTTACGAGTGGCGGTTCACCGAGGTCCTTACGAACTGCAGGGATTTCTTTTAATACATCGTAGTATTTATCTTCTGCATTCTGCTCTTTTAACTGGCTAACCATGTTAGAAAGCATTCCGCCCGGTACCTGGTATAACAATGTCTTGATATCAACACCCATTACCTTCGGATTTAAGAGACCGGATGCTAAGCACTCATCTCTGTACGGTCTGAAGTAATCAGCGATTTCTGCAAGTAAGTTCTGATCGAATCCTGTGTCGTACTCTGTACCCTTGAATGTCTCAACCATAACTTCTGTTTCCGGCTGAGAAGTACCGAGAGCGAATGGACTCATAGCACAGTCGATAACATCTACACCTGCTTCTACTGCCTTTAAGTATGTCATAGAAGCAACACCTGATGTGTAGTGTGTATGTAACTGAATCGGAAGTTTTGTTACTTCCTTCATAGATTTCACAAGCTCAGCTGCTTTGTATGGTACTAAAAGACCAGCCATATCCTTGATACAGATAGAATCTGCACCCATCTCTTCGATCTTCTTAGCCATGTCTGTCCAGTATTCCATTGTGTAAGCATCGCCGAGTGTGTAAGAAAGAGCGATCTGTGCATGACCTCTTCCTTCACGCTGTTTGATTTTGTTTGTAGAATTAACTGCTGCTTCTAAGTTACGAAGGTCATTTAAGCAATCGAAAATACGAATGATATCGATACCGTTTGCAACAGATCTTTCAACGAAAGCATCTACAACGTCGTCAGCGTACGGTCTGTAACCTAAAATGTTCTGTCCTCTGAATAACATCTGAAGAGGTGTGTTCGGACATCCGTCTTTAATTTTACGAAGTCTGTCCCATGGATCTTCCTTTAAGAAACGAAGGGAAGCATCAAATGTTGCACCACCCCAGCACTCAAGAGAATTGTATCCTACTTTGTCAAGCTTCTCTAAAATAGGAAGCATGAATTCTGTTGGCATTCTTGTTGCGATCAATGACTGATGCGCATCACGTAATATGGTTTCGGTAATTTTTACCGGTCTTTTTTCTGCCATTTATTTTTCCTCCTGTTTTTATCAATTAAATTTAGAATACTCCGAATACAGCCATGAATGTTCCGGCTGCAACGGCTGTACCGATAACTCCGGCAACGTTAGGTCCCATCGCATGCATGAGAAGGAAGTTGGTCGGATCTGCCTCCGCACCGACCTTCTGGGAAACACGCGCTGCCATTGGAACTGCGGAAACTCCGGCAGAACCGATCAGTGGGTTAACCTTACCTTTTGTCATAACGCACATAAGCTTACCGAACAATACCCCGGCTGCAGTACCGAAGCAGAATGCTGCAAGACCGAGAATAACGATTTTAATCGTATCCCAGTTAAGGAACGCTTCTGCACTTGTCGTAGCACCAACGGATGTTCCGAGTAAGATAACTACGATGTACATAAGAGCATTGGATGCGGTTTCTGTCAGCTGACGAACCACTCCGGACTCTCTGAATAAGTTACCGAGCATCAGCATACCTACAAGCGGAGCTGTGGTCGGAAGAATTAATGATACAACGATTGTAACAATAATCGGGAAAAGAATTCTTTCCAGTTTTGTAACCGGACGAAGCTGACCCATTTTGATTTTACGTTCTTTTTCTGTTGTAAGCAACTTCATAATCGGCGGCTGGATAATCGGCACGAGGGACATATAAGAATATGCCGCCACGGCGATCGGTCCCATAAGAGCTGTCTGTCCCAATTTACCCGCAAGGAAAATGGACGTCGGACCGTCAGCACCACCGATGATAGAAATAGCTGCTGCAGCTTTATCATTGAATCCCATGGCAATTGCTCCAAAGTAAGCTGCGAAAATACCGAACTGAGCTGCTGCACCGAGCAGGAAGCTCTTCGGGTTTGCGATGAGCGGACCAAAGTCTGTCATCGCACCTACACCCATAAAGATGAGGGATGGCATGATAGCCCATTCATCTAAAAGATAGAAATAGTACAAAAGACCACCGACTCCGTTTGGAGAATCTTCAATACTCATCATGATGTCCGGATAAATATTTACCAGGAGCATACCGAATGCAATCGGAACTAAGAGAAGTGGTTCAAACTCATGTCGAATGGCAAGATACAAGAATACACATGCCACTGCAATCATTGCATAGTTACCGACTGTAAGATTGAAGAAAGCCGTCTGATGTACAAGATTATCTAACGTAGTAATAATGTAATCCATTTGTCGACCTCCTGTTATTTGTCGTTTGCTTTAACCAAAGACGTATTAATTTAATGTTGCAAGAGTAGCACCTGCTTCTACTGCATCGCCGACTGCTACGTCAATGCTTGCTACTGTACCGTCCTGAGGAGCAACAACAGGGATCTCCATCTTCATAGCTTCAAGAATGATAACTGTGTCACCTTTCTTTACCGCCTGACCAACATTTGCTTCTACTTTGAACACTTTACCTGCTGCACCTGCTTCGATTTTAACAGATCCCGCACCGCCTGCTGCTGCCGGAGCTGCTGCCGGAGCTGCCTTCGGAGCTGCTTTCGGAGCTGCCTTAGGAGCTGCTGCAACAGCACCTGAAGTAGCGCCTTCTTCAACTACTACATCGTATACGTTTCCGTTCACGGTAATTGTATAATTTTTCATCTTAATTTCCTCCTGTTAATTAGGCATTCTGCCATTTATTTCTGTTTACTTTGCGCACACTTCTGATGACTACTCCATCAGCAGTTCCGCCGTTTGCCGCTTCATAAGCCGCGATTGCTGCAGAGATAACTGCAATCAGTTCTGTATCGTCCGCTTCTTCTGCTGCAACGATCTGAGCAATTGTGTTATCTACAGATTTTTCTGTTTCTGACACTTTTTCTTTTTTCGCAAATAATGCCTGAATTTTCGGAATCAATGAGAAACATGAAATAATCAAACTGATCAAGATTAAGACAATGAACACGGTTCCCATACCGAGAAGGGTATTGAGGGCTGCGTTTGTCATCTTCTCTCCCATCGTGTAATTTACGTTTACAACCATGGAATTGATCATATATTCTTTGGAATTATAAATAAGTTCCACATCGGCCGTTCTCGGGTTTCCGTTCGGATCGAGCGCAGAACCTGTGATTGCTGTATTAACAACAACCTCATCTCCGTCGATTTTCACCTCATGTCCGGTCGTTTCTACATAACTGCCTAACTCTTCCATACCGCTTTTCCAGCTGTCGAAGATCGGTGCAAGTGATTCATCGTATGCAACATACTCTGCTTCCGCACCCTGATTAACGACTTCCATCACCTGACTGATATAAGAATCAGCAACCTGAACCGCTGCCAATTCTTCCTCTGTCATAACGGAAGCCTCTTCATTTCCACATGCTGTCAGTCCGAAAAGACAGGCAATCATACCTAATACTAATACTATTTTCATCATATTAAGTACATCCTTTCTCTTAAACTGTACCATGCTTTTTAGCCGGGCGGTCTTCCCTTTTTGCGAACAGCATCTCAAATGCGCCAACCACATACTTACGTGTGTCTGCTGCATCGATTACCTGATCTACATATCCTCTCTTAGCAGCGCCTGTTGCACTTGTCTGAAGTGCTGCGTACTCTGCTGCTTTTTCTTTGATTACATCAGCACCTTCTCCGCTGTACATAATCTGTGCTGCATCATTTGCGTTCATAGCACCGATTTCAGCGTTTGACCATGCGATTGTAAGGTCAGCACCGATTGCTTTTGAGTTCATTGCGATTGCTGCTGTTCCGAGAGCTTTTCCGACTACTACGTTTACTTTCGGAACGGTTGCGTTTGCAAATGCATATGTAAGCTTAGCTACCGCTTTTGCAATTTTCTTCTCACAGCATGTACATGCTGCATATCCCTTTACATTTGTAAGAGAAAGAACCGGAATGTTAAACGCATCACAGAATGTAATAAATTCTGCTGCTTTTGCACATCCGTTCGGAGTAAGAACAGCGTCAAGCTTCTCAGCTACTTTTCCGTCCTCACCGATCACTTCGCTGCGGTTAGCCACACAACCAACAGTAGATCCGTTTAAGCGGATGAAACCTGTTACCATATCTTTTGCGTATGCTTCTTTCACTTCGAAGAATACGTTGTCATCTGCGATTTCAGACAATGCAATGCTTGTGTCTCCTGCACATGCAGCAAGGTTTGCACTTGCTCTGTTGAGATCATCTGTGCAGTCTTCATAAGACATGTCATCTTCATTGTTTGCAGGGAGCATAGAAACGAGTGCTCTGATCTGTGCGCAGATATCTGCCTCATCGGCAACCACATCTACAAGACCGGCTTCAGCGCTCTGGAAATCAGCTGCTGCTGTGTCACATTTCTCTGCGTAGTTTCCGTCTAATGCATTCGGAGAATTTACAAATAATTTTGCATTCTTTCCTTCCATAAATGTGAAATCTGTAAGCGCCGGAATCAGGGCAAGTCCACCGCCACAGTTGCCGAATACAGCTGTGATCTGCGGAATCACACCGGAAGCCAGTGTCTGTTTCATGTAGATTTCACCGAAGGCGTTCATAGCATCTGTCGCCTCCTGAAGTCTAAGTCCGGCTGAATCGATAAGACCGATGACAGGTGCTCCTGTCTTAAGAGCCAGATCATAGAGGTTTGCAATCTTTTTGGCATGCATTTCGCCGACACTTCCGTTCATCACGGATGCATCCTGGCTGTAAACATACACAAGATTACCTTCGATTACTCCGTAGCCGGTAACAACACCGTCAGAAGGAGTCTCAGTTGGTTTCATATTGAAATCTGTTGCTCTGGCAGTAACCATAGCCCCGATTTCAACGAAACTGTTGTCGTCGAGTAAAGCTGCAATTCTTTGACTCGCTTTTGAAGAATTACTCATGTTTTGGACCTCCATTTTATATTAATTTATGAATAACTAGATTATGTATGGGCATAGTTTGCCCGCACACCACATTCGTTTAAAAGTATATCATAAAAATCTGACGCAGACAATAGAAATATGTACGTAATTCAACGGATTCTGTCGTCTTTATTTCGTACTTTTTATACAGCTTATCATTGACAAAATAGCACTTGTAGCCCACCACTGTCCCTTTCTGAACCGGTGCCCTCATCTTGTCTTTCAAAATATTCTTTACCGAAACTTTGTCGTCTTTTGTCAAAAGTAAGGTCAGTTCTTCCTCTTTTTCTTTGTCCGCTGCAATTGTTACTTTATCTTTTATCCCCTCCTCCACTTCAATCGGTGTATACGTTCCTCTCTTCGTAATATTACTGATTTCATAATTCTCCAGTCCATACTTCATCAGTTTCTTTGTATCCGACCATTTCCAGCTTTTATTCGGCGGCCATCCGCTTGCCAGCACAACCGAAACAAATCTTTTTCCATCCTTCTCCAGCGCTCCCACAAAGCAATACCCTGCATCTGCCGTGAAACCGGTCTTGATTCCGATGGCGCCGTCCATCATCCCAAGGAAAAGATCCGCATTATATATTTGAAAATTTCTCCCCTGTGTCAGTTCCGAAAAGGAATACTGCGGGGTTGCAATAATCTCACGGAACGTATCGTTCTTTATTGCATAGGACGCAATCAATCCCATGTCATACGCTGTGCTGGCATGGACTTTCCCGTCCTGCTCCGCATCCAATCCGTTCGGTGTAATAAAGTTGGTATTTCTGCATCCCAGCTCCGCAGCTTTGCGGTTCATCCGCTCCGCAAACACCTGCACATCACCATCGATATGCTCGGCTATGGCAACTGCCGTATCATTGTGGGACTTCAGCATCAGTGAGTACAGCAAATCTTCCAGATAATATTCCTCCCCCTCGGACATTCCAAGGTGTACCTTCGGCATTCTCGCCGCATAGGCGGTCACCTTCACTTTTTCCTTTCCGCCCTCCGGACAACCTTCCATATATTCCAGCGCCAGGATGCATGTCATGATTTTGGTTGTGGACGCCATGGGCATCACCTGATACCCGTTTTCCTCATATAAAACACGCCCGTTTGACGCATCCATAAGAAGCGCCGAGCGGGCGTATAACGACAATTCCTCTGCCTGTACATATTCTGCGTTGTACGAAAATACACAGACAAACACAAAACAAACAAGCATCATAACTGCAACGTATTCTTTTATAAATTTCATAAGATCCGCACTTCCTCATATATTCTGTCTCTTTATCATATGAGAAAAAGCAGTCTCACATTCTATTTCTTGATTTTTACGGAACTCTTCTGTCCTTTTCCTTTGAATACCTTTTTGTATTTCTTCAGTTTAGAAGACGGCACGCGAATCACGGCCTTTGATGATATTCCGGACAAAGCCTTCTTTCCGACCTTTTTCAGTTTTTTCGTCTTGACCACAATGTTGGTAAGTTTTTTTGCTTTATAGAAAGCCTTGCTTCCGATTTTGGTCACATTGGAACCAATAGACACGGTTTTTACTTTTTTATTTCCTTTCAGGGCATTAGAAGCAATCTGGGTCACCTTATATTCCAGTCCGTCAATCTTCACCGTGGCAGGAATCAAAACAACGGTCAGCTTTTTGTTTGTCACACCGGCAAAAGCAACCTCTTTTGCACCGGCTGTGGACTTGAGAACTTTGTACTTATATTCATCCACCACATATGTCGCACCCTTTTTCGGCAACATCAGATTTGCCGCCACCGACATTTCCCCGCTCTTTGCAATTTCTTTCCCGTTTTGAATCGCAAAAATCTGGTATGTATATGTCGCTCCCGGTTTCACCTCATCCGCAAAGGCAGTCGCCGCTGTGCTTCCGACGCAGCAATACGGCTGGGAACCGCTCTTGCGCATCACGAGATAATCGGTTGCGCCGGCGTATGCGTTCCACGTGAGATTTACTGCGTTGTTTTTTGTCTGGCGGACAGTCAGTCCGCTTATCGCTCCGCAGTCTACCATAGCTACACCGTTTCTTCCCATTCCGACATAGCGCACACGGTTCGCCGTATCAATTACAACAACCATACTGACAGCTCCCGCCGGGTATCCTGCCTTTGCCGCGTACTGATTGCGATAAGCAAGGGCAGTCGTATAATCTGAACAGTATTTAAAGGCCGCCGGTGTCTGTGTCATATTTTTGTAAGCCGCCATCATCTTCTCCGGCGTCAGAGAATCATCGGTTGCATATCCGCTGGATATGTCAGCTACAATCGCTTCATATTTTCCCGCTTTCACAGAAGGCAATGCATAGAAATTTTTAAGCATGGTCACCGAACCGGACTCATATCCATTGAGGAAAAGAATAATTTTTTCTTTCCCGTTTGCCGCCAAAGAGCATGTAGAGCCATCCGTCATCCGCAAAGCACCGGATACGTTAGCCACATTCGTCATCGGAACAGAAACCCTCTCCTCCGGAAGAATGTACGAAACCTTCGCCGTCGGGAATTCCTTTTCAAACTCCGCATTGACATGTCTGCGATTTCTTTGATGACCGACAAAATCTGTCATGTTTTTCAAGAAATATACGTGGGTCGGTGTATCCGCATCATCCCATGTCGCATCCACGTTATAATAATAATTTCCAATCTTTACGATGTTCCATCCGTGACTCGGATTCCCGTTTTCATAATCATTTCCGCAAATGACACGGGCACTGATACCGACTTCCTCACACAGGCGGTAGAACAAGGTGGCATATGCCTGACACACGGCATAGCCGTCTGCCAGCGCCGCATAGGCTGTATACATATAATTGTAATTCTGATTTGTCTCGTAATGATAAGTATCGTACTGCACAATACTCATGATATAGTCATAAATCGCACGCACCTTCTGATAATCGTTGAGCGAAGCTGAACGCAAATTCAGCTGATTTATGATTGCATTGACACGTCCGGTTACATAGGCCTCTTCCTCCGCCGTTGTCCGGTATCCCAAAAGAAGCGTCACTGTGTATGTGCCGTCTTTATTTTTGTCGATACCGTTTCTTTTCGGCACTCCGTAATATGCCATATGCCAATACATATAATCGCCTTCGATCGGCGCACCGTCTATATCATATGCAAATGCCTTTGCCATTATTTCCGAAATATTTTTGTTGAGAGCGGATTTGGAGGACACTATACGGATACTGCATTCTTCTGCACGCTTCAAAATTTTGCTGCGCAGGTAAGCTGCTGCATCTTCCTGTGTGGCATAGGTCGCGCCTTCCGGCTGAATCACTTCCGCATTTCCGGACACCGAAATGCCATTCGCAGATACCGTTTCTGTCACATCCTGCTTCATACACAGTTCACTGTTCATTTTTTCGACAGATGCTGCAATATCTTTATCCGACACACCCATCTGCTGCATTTCTTCTTCCGATATGTAAGAAGCCTCTACCCCGGCCTCCGAAATATCAATCCCCTGCATACCGGATGCTGTCGTCTCCTCCGGTGAGAGCACATCTTTAAAACTGTTATTGCCTGCCATGACCGGAATTACGCTCTGCAAGCAAAGTACCGCCACCATAACAAACAGAACTACTCTTTTACACATTTTTTTCATATTTTTCACCTCGTTATATATCCAGCGTAAGCTGTATTTCTTTTTCCGCTTCTTCTCTGAACTGGGCAATACGGTCTGCGTTTAACTCCGGAAGTTCTGTCAGACTCTTCACACCGAAGCTGCGCAAAAACTGCTCTGTTGTTCCGAACAAAATCGGGCGTCCCGGTGCGTCCAATCTTCCCACTTCGGTAATCAGTTCAAAATCCAGCAAGCGGTTGACCGAATGTTCACAGCTGACGCCGCGAATCTTGTCAATCTCTACTTTGGTTACCGGCTGCTTGTATGCAATAATGGAAAGCGTTTCCAAAAGCGCATCCGTAAGCACATATTTGCGCGGCGTTTTGGCGATTTTGATCAGATAATCGTAATAGTCCGGGCTGCTGCACATCTGGTATGCATTTTCCAGTTCTGTAATAGTAATCCCGCGTCCTGCTTCCTCGTATTCTTTCTGAAGTTCACCGAGCAGACGCTTTGTCGTCTTTACATCCGCTTCAATCACTTCCGCAAGTTTGCCGACTTCCACGGAATCGCCCATGGTAAAAAGAACCGACTCCAGCACGGCTTTCTGTTTTTTCTCGTCCATCTTATTCTGTATCCTTTCTGGTTATCTCAATATCATCGAAGGTATGCTCCTGGCGGATGTCAATCTTTCCGACTTTCATCAGCTCCAGCACGACCAAAAACGTCACAATCACTTCCGCTTTGGAATTCTGTTTTTCCAAAAGATCCCGGAACGAAAGCTTTTTATGGTCTAAAATATAGCTTTCTATGTATCTGGTCTTGACCTCCATGTCAATCTCTTCTTTTTCAATTTTGCCGAAGCTTGCGCGAATCGGGTCAATCTTATCCTCCTGTCTTTTCATGACAGATTCAAAAATTTCCTGAAGCTTGACCAAATTCATGTCACCAAGCAACTGCTCATAATCCACCGGCGGACGGTATTGTTCAATCTCCTCCGGCATCGTCGGTTTTTTGTAGAAATTTTTCACCGCATCGATATGCCTGTCCTTCAGCTCAAAAGACATATACTTGTACATCTTATACTCCAAAAGTTTCTGTACAAGCTCTGCTCTCGGATCTTCCTCCTCGCCCTCCTCGTTGACTTCCTTCGGAAGGAGCATGCGACATTTGATATCAATCAATGTAGCCGCCATAACGAGAAATTCGCTCATAACATTCATATCATCCGTTTCCATTTGCCGGATGTATTCCAGATATTGCTCCGTAATCAAAACAATCGGAATATCGTAAATATCCACTTTATTTTTCTCAATCAGATGCAAAAGCAGGTCCAAAGGTCCTTCAAACACCTGCAATTTTACTTCCAGTGCCATAATAATGCCTCTCTCATCTTTCTTTTTTGATCACAACACTAACCAGCTCCGCCGGATTAAACAAACGAAGTGGTATGGTATGTGCTCCGAGCCCTCGGCTCACAATCATCGCCTGTTTTCCCTTGCAAAACAGTCCTCCGTCATACTTCGGAAACAGGCGGAAATTGGTCGCAATCACTCCGCCCACATACGGAATTCTCACAACACCGCCATGGACATGTCCGCTGAGAACAAGATCCGCTCCCCACGAAACATACTGTTCAAAATAATCCGGATTATGTGCCAGAAGAATCGTATAAGTCTCCCCGTTTTTCTGCGGAAGAATCTGCGGCAAATAATCCTCCGGCATCACAACCCGTTCAAATCTCTTATAAAATCGTTTATCAATCTCGCATCCCACTACTTCAATTCCGTGGTCTGCATCCTCCGCCTTTGCATTGACAAGACGTTTTATTCCGATTTCACTCAGAAGCTTCTCATACAAAGGCCCCATCTCACCGTAGGTGTCCGGATAAAGTCCGAGCCTTTGCTCATGATTTCCGTTGGCATAATACACCGGATACTTCTCTGCCAATGTGCGCACAAAGCGCGCAGCCGCTGTCACATCTTTCCCCGGCGTCGCCGTCAGAATATCTCCGCCGATCAAAATCGCCTCCGGACATTTTTTATCAATGGCCGCAAGAAGTTTTTCATTGTCTTTCCCGTACTGCTTATTGTGCAGATCGGAAAGAAACAAAAAATGAAAATCTTTTTTTATCTTGGGACTTTCTATCTCATAATCCACAACGCAAAACCGGTTGGAATCGTATATTATCAAACCTGCCAGCACAAGAGCCAAAGCGGCAAGCACTGTTATCAATATCTGCATCGTTTTTCCTTTCGGGCATAGTTTCTCTTATCATACCAAAAAAATCCGATTTATAAAAGCATCTTATGCCATACTTTTTTTAAATAATCTTTGTATTCCGCTTTCTCCACGGAAGAAAAGAACACAATATTATTTCTTCCCAATTCTTCTTCCCCTATGTAATATACTGCAACACCGGCCTGTTCCCCTTCTGCGACCGGTGCCTTTACCGACTGCGGAAGCACAATTTTTCTTTCTACAGCACTCATATCCCGCCCTTTTGTATCCAGATATGAGAATTTTTCATTTAAACCGACAGACACCTGCTGCTCCACGCCGCCGACAACTTCCAAGTCGTCCACTTTCCCCAGCTCATTGTCCGTATAAAGTGCACTGATATCAAATCCATACTCCAAAAGCTGTTTCGCCTCCGCAAAACGCACCTTATAATCCGGCGCCGCCATCACAACAGCAATCATGGAAATTCCGTCCTTCTCAGCCGTTGCACTGAAACAATATTTTGCCTTGCTTGTGGAACCGGTTTTCAGTCCGGTCGTATATTCGTATTGTTTGAGCAATTTATTGGTACTGGAAAGCGTGAATGTGCTGGTTCCTTTTGCCGTCACATGCTCGATGTCTTCCATCCATATCCCGGTATAGTCAAACACCTGCGGATACTTTACAATCAACTCCCGCGACATAAGTGCCACATCCCTTGCACTTGTATAGTGCCCGTCATCGTCGGACAAACCGCAGCAATCAAGAAAATGCGTATTTTCCATCCCCAGTTCCTTCGCCTTCTGATTCATTCGTTCCACAAACGCTTCCTCACTTCCGGCAATCTTCTCTGCCATAGCCACAGAAGCATCGTTTCCGGAAGCAACCGCAATGCACTTTAGCATCGTATCTACCGTCTGCACTTCCCCCTCTTCCAAAAACACTTGTGAACCGCCCATGGATTTGGCATGTGCACTGGTTATCACCTCGTCCTCCGGTTTCAATGTTCCCTTCTCCAATTCTTCGAAGATAAGAAGCATGGTCATAATCTTTGTAATACTTGCCGGACTTTTCTCCTCTGTCATATTTTTTTCATAAATAATCCGGCCGGTGGAAGCCTCCATAAGAACTGCACTTTCCGATTGCAGCTGCAGGTTTGCCATCTGCTCCGCACTTTCCCCCGCTTCCTGCTTTGGCGGAGTAACTTCTGTCGCCGACGCACAGACAGACGCCCCTACCGCCGTCACGAAAAAGATGCAAGAAAAAAGCAGACATGACATCTGCTTTTTCAGTTGATTCAACCAATCCATATATACCTCTGCTATTTCTTTGTATTAGTTTACGTCTCAGAGGTTTTTATTATAACTTGAAAATGCTATTTTTTAAAACGCACATCCAGATACGCTTTGATTTCCTCCACGCATCCTTCAAATCCGAGTTTGGAAGCATCCAGACAAAGATCGTAATTACGGGCATCAAACCACTCACGTCCCGTGTAGTATTTGTAATAATCTGCACGGTACTTATCTGTTTTTGCAATATACTTCTCCACTTCCTTATCGGATGTATATCCAAGGCGTTCCTTTGCATTTTTTACACAGAAATCATGACTTCCGTGAACAAATACACTGACTACATTATCATACTCTTTGAGCACATAATCCGCACAGCGGCCGATGATAATGCATGACTCCTCCTCTGCCAGATCACGGATTACTTTTGCCTGGTAATTAAACAGATTGTCGTTGGATGTAAATTCGTCACTCTCCGGCGGAATCAGCTGTCCTTTGTATACGTTTTTGGTAATACGGAAAATAGGAGATGTTTTCAGTTTCTCATCTGCCTTTCCGAAAAGTCCTTCCGAAATACCGCTCTCATCGGAAGCCATTCGCATCAGTTCTCTGTCGTAGCAGTTGATTCCAAGCTCTTTTGCAAGCATGTGTCCCACGGTCTTTCCGCCGCTTCCGTACTGTCTTGCAATGGTAATAATCATTTTTCCCATAGCATTTGCCCCCTTCTTTTATTCGCCTAAATATGCTTTCTTAATAGAGTCATCATTCATCAATTCTTTTGCATCCCCGGAAAGAACAATCTTACCGGTTTCAAGAACGTACGCACGGTCCGCAATGGAAAGTGCCTTCTTCGCATTCTGCTCTACAAGAAGTACCGTTGTTCCTGATTTACTTACCTTCTGAATAATATCAAAAATTTCATTTACGAAAATCGGTGAAAGTCCCATGGAAGGCTCATCCATCAAAATAATACTCGGATGACTCATAAGCGCACGTCCCATGGCAAGCATCTGCTGCTCACCGCCGGAAAGTGTTCCCGCCATCTGATTCTTTCTCTCTTCCAATCGCGGAAAACGGTCATACACAACACGTAATGTGTTCTGAATTTCCTCTTTGTCTTTTCTTGTATATGCTCCCATCAGAAGATTTTCATATACGGAAAGCTGCGCAAACACACGTCTGCCCTCCGGAACGTGGGCCATACCGAGAGACACAATCTTATGTCCCGGTATTTTACTGATATCTTTACCCTCGTACAAAATCTCACCCTTGGACGGAGCAATCAGTCCGGTAATCGTATGAAGCGTCGTTGTCTTTCCTGCACCGTTGGCACCGATCAACGCGATAACTTCACCCTTGTTTACTTCGAAATCGATTCCTCTGATCGCTTCGATCATCCCATAATGGACATGTAAATCTTTTACTTCTAACATTGCCATGTCTGTTTCCTCCTATTCTCCAAGATATGCGGTAATTACCTGCGGATCGTTAAGTACATCACTCGTATCACCCTGTACGAGCACTTCTCCGAAGTTAAGCACCGTCAGTTTCTCACAGATTCCGGAAACAAGTTTCATATCATGTTCAATAAGTAAAATTGTCATATCAAATTTGTCGCGGACAAAACGAATGGTATTCATCAAATCCTTCGTCTCATTCGGATTCATTCCGGCCGCCGGCTCATCCAAAAGCAAAAGCTTCGGTTCTGTGGCAAGTGCTCTTGCAATCTCAAGCTCTCTCTGCTTACCGTACGGAAGATTAGCTGCAAGCACATCTGCATACTGATCCAGCTCAAACACTTTGAGAAGTTCCATCGCCTTCTCATCCATCTCCTTCTCCACCTTGAAATATTTCGGAAGTCGGAAAATTCCGGTCACCACACCGTAAGTATGGTTGTTATGTAAACCAACCTTTACATTATCCAGCACCGTCATATCTTTGAACAGGCGGATATTCTGGAACGTACGGGCAATTCCCGCCTTGTTAATATCGATTGTTTTTTTGCCGGTAATGTTGACACCGTCAAGCACTACACTGCCCTCATCCGGTTTGTACACACCGGTAAGAAGGTTAAAGACCGTTGTCTTACCTGCTCCGTTCGGTCCGATCAGACCATAAAGCTGTCCTTTTTCAATCTGAATATCAAAAGCATTTACCGCACGGAGACCACCAAAGGAAATGCCGAGATTTTTTACTTCTAATAATGCCATATCCTATGCCTCCTTCTCTGCTTTCTTATCTTTTTTGATTTTTGCCATCATCTTTTTGCGGAAATTGATAAACTGCGGGCTCCAGTTAAAGAGCATCATAAAGATGAGTACAATTGCATAAATAAGCATACGGTAATCTGCCAGTCCTCGCAGAAGCTCCGGAAGGAGTGTCAGAAGAATCGCCGCAATCACCGAACCTCTCATATTTCCGATACCGCCGAGTACCACAAACACAAGAATCATGATGGACATGTTGTATCCGAAGTTCTTCGGTGTCGCCATAAGCGTCGACAGATTGTGCGCATAAAGGGCACCTGCAACTCCGGCAAGAGACGCGGAAATCGTAAATGCAATCAATTTATACTTGGTAATATTGATACCGACAGATTCTGCAGCAATACGGTTATCACGAATGGACATAACCGCTCTACCGGTTCTGGAATTCACAAGGTTGTTGATAATCACGAGAGATATCAAAATCAAAATCACTGCAATCGTAAATGTGGAACATTTCGGTGTTCCAGTAATACCCTGTGCTCCTTTAATCAGCACGGTTCCGTCCGCCCCCATCCCGAGGTCCATCGTATCCTTCATAGAAAAATGAAGGCCGTTTGCATCCACACCGAGATAAATGGCATTGATAAAGTTCTTGATAATCTCACCGAACGCAAGCGTCACAATGGCGAGGTAGTCTCCTTTTAAGCGAAGTACCGGAATTCCGACCAAAATACCTGCAAGAGCCGCTGAAACCGCAGCGATGATAATCGCAATAATAAAACGAAGCAAGTCATTTTCAATACTGTCCTTCATTCCGAGAGAAAACAGAGCACTGGCAAAAGCACCGACACACATAAACCCTGCGTGTCCGAGGCTCAGTTCCCCGAGAATACCTACTGTCAGATTCAGGGAAACCGCCAGAATCACATAGGTACATACCGGAACCAGAAGTCCTTCCATCAGAGAAGACATATTTCCGGTCACCACAAAAATCTGCACGATGACATAAGCAACAATCACCATCAGATATGTAATCATATTACTTTTTGTATTTTTATTCATGGTTTTCAATTTTTTCATCGGGTCCCACCTACACTTTCTCTTGAATATTTTTACCGAGAATACCGGTAGGACGAACAAGTAACACAATAATAAGCACGCCGAATACGATAGCGTCGGAAAGCTGTGAGGATATGTAGGCCTTGCTCAGGTTTTCGATAATACCGAGCAGAATTCCTCCGATCATAGCTCCCGGAATCGATCCGATACCTCCGAATACTGCAGCAACAAACGCTTTAATACCCGGCATGGAACCTGTATACGGCGTCAATGACGGATACGCGGAACACAGAAGAACACCGGCTACCGCTGCAAGCGCCGAACCGATTGCAAAGGTAAGTGCAATTGTTCCGTTTACATTAATACCCATAAGCTGTGCGGCTCCTCTGTCCTCAGAAACAGCCTGCATCGCTCTTCCTGCCTTTGTCTTCTTTACAAATAACGTCAGGACAGCCATGATGATAATACATGCAATGACAGTCACTATCGTCACTCCGGAAATCGTAAGCTGTCCGTCAAATAACTCTAAATTCGGAACATTTACAACAGATGTAAATGCCTTTGTATCCGCACCGAAAATCAAAAGTGCGAGATTCTGAAGCAAATAACTCACACCGATGGCCGTGATAAGAACCGCAAGCGGCGATGTACCGCGCAGCGGCTTATAAGCCACTCTCTCGATTGTGACACCCAATATGGTACATGTGGCCATAGAAATCAAGAGTGCAACATAAGGATTAACTCCCATGTTACTCACGGCGACAAACACAACATATCCGCCGACCATAATGACATCACCGTGTGCAAAGTTAAGCATTTTTGCAATTCCGTAAACCATCGTATAACCGAGTGCAATAATCGCATACACACTTCCGAGACTGATGCCGGTAATTAAATACGAAATAAAACTCATAAAAAATCCCTCTATTCTTTCTCTTACATCTTAATACACTTTCAGTATCATATCATATTTTTTAACACTTCACAACATAAAAGCGCAGAAAAAGACAAGAGTAAAGGCGCCGGTAAACTCCGACGCCTTAAAAAATTCCATTATTTTACTGCGCAAATTACATTGCTGTGTAAACACCGTCTTTAATCTTAACAGCCTTAGGAGCTTTGGAAGGCTCACCGTCAGCACTCCATGTCATGCCTTCACCTGTTAATCCGTCAACTGTGATTTCTGTCATAACCGGCACTAAAGCATCACAAACATCAGAAGGTGACATACCTGCTGCAAGACCTGCTTTTTCAGCTGCTGCTTTGATGATATAAACTGCATCGTAAGCATCTGCTGCGAACTGGTTTGGTGTTTCACCGAATTTTTCGTTGTATGTAGCAACGAATTTCTTTGTAAGTTCATCCTGTGCATCAGCTGCGAACGGTGTTAATAACATAACATCTTCTGCCAATGTTATGTCGAAGTTTTCAACACCGAGGATACCGTCTAAACCGTCACAACCGAAGAACATCGGTTTGAAGCCTGCCTGATCTGCCTGTGCAAGAATCAAAGAAGCTTCTGTGTAGTAAATTGGTAAGAATACAAGCTCAGCGCCTGCATCTTTTGCTTTCTGGATCTGAACAGAGAAATCTGTTTTGTTGTCAGCTGTGAAAGCTTCTGCTGCAACGATTTCGATTCCCTGATTTGCTGCTTCTGCTGCAAATTTCTCATAGATACCTGATGAGTAAACATCAGAGCTGTCATAGATTACTGCAACTTTGGAAGCGATACCGTTCTGTCCGATGTACTGAGCAGAAGCGATACCCTGGTTAGGGTCTGAGAAACATACACGGAATGCATTGTCATATGCGATACATTCTACTGCAGATCCTGATGGTGTTAATAAGAATGTGTTGTCAGCTGCTGCTTCTGCTGCAACTGCTACACAACATCCGGATGTTGTTGTTCCTACAAGAGCCTGCATACCCCAGTCAGTTAAAGTGTTGTAAGCGTTAACAGATTTTTCTGCATCACACTCGTCATCCTGGCAGTTAAGCTCAATCTGCATACCATTGATACCGCCGGCAGCATTGATTTCATCAACTGCGATCTGCGCACCGTTCATAACAGCTGTACCGTATACTGCTGCACTACCTGTTGTCGGTCCGATGGCACCGATTTTAAATACAGCGCTACCATCTGTTGTTGTAGCAACGTCTGCTGAACCTTCAGCGTTGCCGCAACCAGCTAACAATGTAGCTGTCATAGCTGCTGTCAGCACAAGGCTAAGTAACTTTTTCATTTTCATAATGTGTTCCTCCTACTTTCTTGTGGCAAAAATACTTTATTGCGATAAATCGCCGACGCCACTTTCAACATGATATGTCATTTAAAAAACTTTGTCAATATTTAACCGTGGATTATGGCGGCGATAACCGGTACTTATAATAAAACTAGTTCTTTCTGAATTTAGCCTTCTTATTCACGCCACGCTTGATAAGAATCTTCTTATATGTCTTAAACTTCTTCTTCGGGACTTTCACTGTCATACTCTTTGGTGTCTTTGCAAATGCTTTACTTCCAATCTTCTTTGCGGACAACTTTGATGACTTAATTATAAGATTCTTCATCTTGCTGCATCCATAAAATGCCTTAGAGCCAATCTTCTTAACCTTTGACGGAATGGTTACCTTCGTAAGAGCCGTACATTTATAAAATGCCATATTACCGATAGTAACTACATTCTTACCGATTGTCAGATTTTTTAGTTTTTTACAATTTTTAAATGCTCCATCAGCAATGGCCGTCACCTTATATGTAACATTATTAATGGTAACAGTTGCAGGAATAACCACCTTTTTTACGTTCTTATTTGTCGGTCCTTTGTAAGTAACTGCATTAGCATTCTTTGCGATTTTCGTCACTTTATAAGTTGCTTTTCCATCTGCGCTTTTGATTTCAGCACCAACCTTCGGCTGTATATTACTTATAGGCTTATCTTCCTCTTTTTTCTCCTTCGTTGCAGGGAAGGTATAACTCACCTCAACCTTTCCGTTATCATTTATGGTAATATCTGCTGTTTCCCCATTCACAGTTGCCGTCACGTCAGATGCCAGAATCGCAGTATCAGCCACCGTAAGTGTTACATATGCAGTATACTCCGTGGCATAATCTGCTTTCACACCCGCATTTTCTGTCCCTGCCTTCCATATTATCGCAGGAGTCGATGTTGTAAATCCGGCTTGCGATATCTGTGCCTGTGTATCCAGTGCACTTTCTGCTACCGGCGCATCCATGGTAAGGGCGACCTCACTAATCTCTGCATAATTTCCACTGACAAGTTCCTTCGCATAAATCATTCCGCCGGTGGTGGTTTCCAGCCAGATCTTACAATCGTCCACAGAGATATCAGCCGACAGATTCAGTGCCGTTTTAATATCTGCCATACGGATGACTTCACCTGCAATCACGGTCTTGCTGTAATACCAGTCATTGCTTCCGTCATTGCCCTGCACTACAAGGGATACGGTTCCTGTGGCATTTGCAGATTTTTTCACAAAAATCATACCGGGTCTTGCAGAGTCATAGATGACATTTCCCATATTCATATTGCTTCCGTCCATCCTCAAGGTCATCGCCTTACCCGTCTGGATTGTTCCTGCCTCTACTGCATCAGATGATGCTGCTGGCGCAGCAGATGCAAAGATGACAGATGACAGATTCAAATTAGAAGCGGGCTGAACCGCACGGTCGTAGTCTACATTAATGATGTAGACACGGTCGCCCGGATTCACCACGATGACGTCATCTTCCCAATCGAAAGGCAAGCGGAGCCAGAACCAGTCTGCGGAACTATCGTTCCAATATGTACTCATCACCAATGCCTTACCATTATCGCTTCCTGCATACAAGATTTCATCATTGTTATAGTAATCACCATGTAATGCATAGAGCTTATCTGTAGTAGTATACGATGCACTATTCATTTTATCCGTTGTGGTAACAGTTGTCGCCTGTAACAGTGACTTTTCTCCTTCTGTAAAGTATGTATTATCATCCAGCATTTTATTTAATTCAGCACGTAAATCGCTTGCTCCATAATGGTTAGGATATACTTCTGTTGGAGTGTTATTCTGATATGTTCCGAAGCTTTCCTGATATGTCTTGTTATTATCACAATCATCCTCAAACATTATATTAGTTACAATAGGACTTGTAGCAAAGATGGCTGTATTATCACCATTCACGCCACTGTCACTTCCCAGAATATACCACTCCATAGGATTACCACTACTGTCTTTGCCGAATACGATTTTACCCACAGTATTCTGGTAATCCCAGTTCATAAGTTCTTCCTTGGTTGCATAGGCTGTAGAACTTGGTTCTGCCGCATGTACCGTTGCCATGTCACTTGGCATCATCGGCAGGAGTCCTATTACCATGATGGCTGTAAGAAGTTTCGCCATACCTTTCTTCAGCTTTAATTTCATTCTTTTCATCCGAATCCTCCCTTTGTATATTTGCTCATCATTTCAAAAAATCCCCAATCTATTGATTGGGGATTTTATGACATTAGTTATATTTGCGTTTTCTTGCTGCTTCAGATTTCTTTTTACGTTTTACGCTTGGTTTCTCGTAGTGCTCTCTTTTGTGGATTTCCTGCTGGATACCTGCTTTCGCACAACTTCTCTTGAAACGACGTAAAGCGCTATCTAAAGTCTCATTCTCTTTAACGATTACGTTAGACATATAAACACCTGACCTCCCTTCAGTCCCTTGACTGGTGGGTTAATATTATTCGTACGCATTGACGTACATTATGATTATAGCAGATTTTTTTCTCAAGTCAACACTTTTTTGTTTAACTTAACTGCTCTGCCAAAACTTCAGCCGCTTTTGCCACTGCATCCGGAATTCCCGCCGGATTCTTTCCGCCGGCCTGCGCCATGTTCGGACGACCGCCGCCGCCACCGCCGACAAGTCCCGCAATCCCCTTAATCAGGTTTCCTGCGTGTGCACCTTTGCCCATTGCCGCATCGGTTGCCATAGCAATCAGATTTACCTTGCCGTATTTTTCGGAAGCAAGTACCACCACGCCGTCACCGAGCTTTTCTTTGAGCTGTTCACCCAGGTCACGGAGTCCGTTCATATCCACTCCTGCCACACTTGTCGCAAGAAGTTTTACGCCGGAAACTTCCTTCACCCGGTCCATAACATCGCCGAGGGCATCTTTTGCCGCTTTGCTCTTCAATGATTCATTTTCTGAAGAAAGCGCCTTGATTTCCGCCTGCATATGCGTAATCTTATCTACAAGCGTCGCCGGAGTTGCCTTTGCCGCCGCTACCGCTTTTGCAAGATTCTCCTCCATTGCCTTGTAATAATCCATGACATTGGCACCCGTAAGTGCTTCGATTCTTCTCACGCCTGCAGAAACACCGCTCTCCGAAAGAATCTTGAAGAACGAAATATCTCCGGTATTCTTTACATGAGTACCTCCGCAGAGCTCTGCAGAGAAATCACCCATAGATACCACGCGAACCGTGTCGCCGTATTTTTCACCGAACAATGCCATTGCACCTTTGTTTCTGGCCTCTTCGATGCTCATCTCCTGCGTTACTACCGCAATATTCTCAGCAATCTTTTCGTTTACAATCTGCTCTACTTTGGAAATTTCTTCCGCTGTCATCGCCTGTGAATAGTTAAAGTCAAAACGGGTTCTTCCGTTGTCCTGATAAGATCCCTTCTGCTCTACACTGTCACCGAGAACAATCTTTAATGCCTTCTGGAGCAAATGTGTTGCAGAGTGGTTTTTACATGTATTGCTACGGTTCACGGTATCCACCATAAGGTTTGCCGCTTCGCCGACACTGATTTCACCCTCTGTCACTTTACCCACATGACCGATACGGTCACCGGCAAGTTTTACCGTTTCAATTACCTCAAACGCACCTTTTGCAGTACGAATCACACCGATATCACCTTTCTGACCACCCATAGTTGCATAGAACGGTGTTTTTGCTGTGATAACCGTACCCTCGCATCCGGCTGTAAGTACATCCGTCTTTTCTGTCGCAGATGCCACGGCAAGCACTTCACTCTCGAATGTGAGATTATCATATCCTACAAACTCGCTGACAACAGCAGCATCCAAATCTTCAAACAGGTCTGCTCCCGCTGTTAATTTTGCGGAGAAGTTCTGATGATCTCTTGCCTTCTGTTTCTGTTCTTCCATAGCAGCGGAAAATCCGGCTTCATCTACTTTCAAGCCTTCTTCCTCTGCCAGCTCCACAGTAAGCTCAAGCGGGAATCCGAACGTATCATACAGATAGAATGCAGATTTTCCGTCGATTTCTGTCTCTTTCTGCGCTCTCTTCGTTTCAAGAATCTTGTGAAACTCTTTCATTCCGTTTTCAAGTGTGCTCTCAAAACGGGCAATCTCTTTCTGTAATTCAGAAAGAATGTATTCTCTGTTTTTCACCAAAAGCGGATAGCTTTTGTTGTAAATGTCATCGATATAAATACTTGCAATCTTGATTAAATCTTCTGTTGCAAGTTTCAACGTACGTCCGTGTCTCACGCCGCGGCGAACCAGTCGGCGAAGCACGTAACCTGCACCTGCATTGGACGGAAGAAGCTTTGCTTCATCTCCGATGAGCATAACACTCGTACGCATATGATCGGCAAGAATACGCATAGAACGTGTCATTTTCTCGTCCTGATCATATTTCATGCCTGATTTCTGCTCGATATACGCAATAACCGGAGCAAAGAGATCAATCTGGTATACATCTCTGCTGCCGTTCAGGAACGCAAGAATACGTTCAAGTCCCCAACCGGTATCTACGTTTTTCTTTGCAAGCGGTGTCAAATGACCGTCCTGATGCTTTTCATACTGCATGAACACATCATTACCAAGCTCTGTATATTTACCGCAGGAACATCCCGGTCCGCAGTTCGGTCCGCAATCCGGTCTGTCTGCAACATAAAACATTTCGCTGTCAGGTCCGCAAGGGCCGTACTCCAGTCCCCACCAGTTATCCTCTGCCGGAAGATAGTAAATATTCTCTTTCTTAAATCCGGATTCAATACGGTACTGTGCACCTTCCTCATCGCGAGGCGCATTCTCATCGCCGGCAAATACCGTTGCAGCCAAGTGATCTGCATCAAATCCGAACACTTCTGTCAAAAGTTCATAACTCCACTGGCAACGCTCTTTTTTGAAATAGTCGCCGAGACTCCAGCTACCCATCATCTCAAAGAAGGTAACATGGCTCTTGTCTCCTACGGAATCGATATCGTTGGTACGCACACAGCCCTGCACATTGCAAAGTCTTGTGCCCATCGGATGCTTCTGTCCGAGCAGATACGGCATAAGAGGCTGCATACCTGCTACATTGAACATAACGCCGGTAGAACCGTCGGAAACGAGGGATACCGCTCCTACATCTACATGTCCGCGTTCTATATAAAACTGTTTCCATGTATTTCTTAACTCATCTGAAGTGAATTGTCTCATCTCAACCCTTCTCCTTGCTTAAAATGTAAATTTATCTGCAAAATATGCATCAAGATCGGCAATTGCCACACGCTCCTGCTCCATGGAATCACGGAAACGAACGGTTACGCAGCCGTCTGTCTCAGACTCAAAGTCGTATGTGATACAGAACGGTGTTCCGATTTCGTCCTGACGACGATATCTCTTACCGATATTTCCTCTGTCATCAAATTCACAATTGTATTTTTTGCAAAGCTCTGTGTAAATCTTCTCTGCGCCTTCATTTAACTTTTTAGAAAGCGGAAGCACACCGATTTTCACAGGTGCAAGAGCCGGATGGAAATGAAGGACAGTTCTCATATCCGGTTTTTCTTCGGTTCCGATATTTTCCTCATCATAAGCTGCGCAAAGGAATGCAAGAACCACGCGGTCTGCTCCGAGAGACGGCTCAACAACATAAGGAACATATTTTTCACCTGTCGTGTCATCAAAGTATGTCATATCCTGTCCGGATGTCTCCTGATGCTGAGTCAGGTCATAATCGGTTCTGTCAGCGATACCCCAAAGTTCACCCCAGCCGAACGGGAACAGGAACTCGATATCGGTTGTACCTTTGCTGTAGAAGCAAAGTTCTTCCGGATCATGGTCACGAAGTCTCATCTCATCCTCTTTGATACCGAGGGAAAGAAGCCAGTCACGGCAGAAGCCTCTCCAGTACTGGAACCACTCCATATCTGTACCCGGCTGGCAGAAGAACTCAAGCTCCATCTGCTCAAACTCTCTTGTACGGAATGTAAAGTTACCCGGTGTAATCTCATTACGGAAGGATTTACCGATCTGCGCGATACCGAACGGTAATTTTTTACGGGATGTTCTCTGTACATTTTTAAAGTTTACAAAGATACCCTGTGCTGTTTCCGGACGAAGGTATACGGTATTTTTCGCATCTTCCGTTACACCCTGGAATGTTTTGAACATCAGGTTAAACTGACGGATATCCGTAAAATTGTGTTTACCGCAAGTCGGACAAGGAATGTTGTTGTCCTCCACATAAGCTTTCATCTCTTCATGGCTGTATGCATCGATCGGCTTATCGAGAGAAAGTCCCTTCTCCGCCACATAATCTTCAATCAATTTATCCGCACGAAATCTCTCGTGACATTCTTTACAGTCCATAAGCGGATCTGCAAATCCTTTTAAATGTCCGCTGGCTACCCATGTCTGCGGATTCATAAGAATCGCACAGTCCACACCTACGTTGTACGGATTTTCCATAACGAACTTCTGCCACCATGCTTTTTTTACATTATTTTTTAATTCCACACCGAGGTTACCGTAATCCCATGTATTGGCGAGTCCGCCGTAAATTTCGGAACCCGGATATACAAAACCTCTGTTTTTTGCAAGTGCTACAATTTTCTCAAATGATTTTTCCATGTTTTTATCCTCACTGTTCTATTTAGTTCGTTTTATATAAACACATTCTATTCATAAAGAATAAATGCTTTCTGTCCGTCGTTTAAATTGACTGCTCTGCTTTCTTCCACCAAGGAAACACCGTCACTGGTATATGCAATCTTGCCCGGCACAATGACCTGCTGTGCCTCTTCCAGAATAACAATATGCATATCGCCTTTTTCCAGAACGTCCTTCGCAGAAAGCACAATACCTTCCTGGCTTACATCCCGCATGGAAGTAAACTCATACCCGGCGCCGTAAGCCTCCGCCACGGTTCCCCAGAAAAGTTCTTTTTCGTTGAAGGCTTTGTAATCCGCGCTGCTCTTAAATTCCATCTCGACATAAATCACTTTTTCATCGGTCAGTTCCACATCTCCCAGCTCCACTGCATCCTCAGAACCTGCTTTTGCATTGTACTGTGATATTTCTGTCTGTATATCTGTCTTTAATTCTTCTATGTCATAATACGGCTGCGAGAAATCTTCCACAATCGTTTCCGTCACTTCTCCGTTTTTATCAAACGCAACGGTGTTCGTATCTACTTTACTTCCCAGTCCGCATGCACAGATGAAAGAAGCCATGCACCCTAACAAGAGTACTGTTCTCAATTTTCTCATATTTTTACCTCCTGCATACCGCATTATATTATACTAGCGAAAAGCTAGTTTTTCAACCTGCAATTTTTCAGTATGTCGAGACTTTTGAAATTGTGCCCGATATATTTTTTGCGATAATGGGCACATTCCCGCTCCAACTGGCGGAGCACTTCCTCCGAAACGGTAAAGGTGTACAACTTTTCAATCGGTGCATTTTGCACATATGATATGGCATATGCGGTGGATTCCATCATTTCATGTCCTTCGATTACGCCGGGAAATTCTCCGTTGACCGCAAGGGCTTTCATCTCAAATATGTACTGCACAAGTTCGTTGGGAATCGCATCTTTTTCCAGTGCTTTCAATGATGCATACAAAAGCTTCAGCATCTCTTTTTCATCGTTATTTTCCCGCGTATAATAGTCCGCTACATCGGTAAAATACATACCGTAAAATGCGCCCTCAAAATCCTCCCGAAGACCTTCAAAATACTGTTCAATCCTCACATCGGAAAGATTGTATGCACTCTTCCCCTCGTAAAGCCGGAAGGTCCCGTAGCAAAACGGATTGGTCGCCGCCATAAACCGGCTCCCCTGACGCTTTGCGCCCCTTGCAAAGGCCGACACCTTTCCTCTCTCTTTGGTCAGAATCGTGATTCTTTTGTCCGTTTCCAAAACAGGGACGGCTTTTAAAACCATCCCTGTCACTTCAATAAAATCCTGCATTATGTTCCACCCTGTCGCCAAAACCGCCGGACTCTTTTTCTGCCGTCCGGGGCTTTGCTCCCTGCGAAAAATATGATGTTTCATCCTGCTCTTTTTGTTTAAACGCAAGATAATCCGCAACACTTCCGCTCGTCATAAATCTCTCCCAGCACACATCCTTTTCCATGGTCATCCACCCGCTTTCCATATCTTTTGAACCTGAAATTATGGTCTGCTTTTTGACCTGAAAATATGTGTACCAGTTTATTCCTAATTTTTATTTTGTGATATCTTTCGGATTGTACCCAAAATTCTTCAACAGAAAATCGCTGTCACGCCAGTCCTTTTTCACTTTTATCCAAAGTTTCAAATTGACATGATATTCCAGCAATTCCTCAATCTCACGGCGGGCCCTGCTTCCGATTTTCTTGAGCATACTTCCGCCTTTTCCGATGATGATACCTTTGTGGGAATCTCTCTCGCAGACAATCGTCGCCTCAATATCCACCACATGCTCTCTGTATTTCATGCTCTCGATGGAAACTGCGACTCCGTGAGGAATTTCCTCATCCAGACAGCGGAGCGCCTGCTCTCTTATCAGCTCAGCCACAATCTGGCGCTGCGGCTGATCGGTAATCGTATCCTCATCATAAAACATCGGTCCGTAAGGAAGGTATTTGAAAATCGTCTGTATCAAATCTTCCTCGTTATCACCCTTGAGCGCCGATACCGGAACAATCTCCTGAAAATCAAACACTTGCCTGTATGTGTCGATAAATTCCAGGATCTGTTCTTTTTTGACCGTGTCAATCTTGTTAATCACAAGGATAACCGGTGTTTTCACTTTTTTCAGCTGTTCAATAATATGGCGTTCTCCCGCCCCGATGAAATTGGACGGCTCCACCAGCCAGAGGATAACATCCACTTCTTTCAGCGTATGCATGGCTGCACTCACCATATAATCGCCGAGTTTATTTTTGGACTTGTGAATACCCGGGGTGTCGAGGAACACAATCTGTCCCTCGTCACAGGTATACACCGTCTGAATTTTATTTCTTGTCGTCTGCGGTTTATTTGATGTAATCGCTATTTTCTGTCCGATCAGCCGGTTCATCAGCGTTGACTTCCCCACGTTCGGTCTTCCGATCAGCGTCACAAACCCCGTTTTCTTTTCTTTCTGCATGCTTCTTTTCCTTTTTCTGTTTCGAACGTCTCACAATCTTACGAATCACAAGCACAATGATTGTGATAATCAGTGCCCATATCATAAGATAAGGCAAAGAGACAACAAAATCAATGGCAAATTCCTTCAAATCATAGATGATATTCTCGATACTGTTGACAAATCCTTCGGTCATGCGCTCCCAGTCAGACTTCACTTCCGGCTCCACCGGTGTATAAATCTTCACTTCCTGCACGCTGATGCTGATTGTCGCAAAGTCTACCAGATTGTCATATGTACGAAGCTGGGATTCCAGCCCCTGAATCTCATATCTGACACTGGTCAGTCTGCTCTCCAGCGCCACGATGGTGTCGATATCCTCCGCCTGTTCCAAAAGAGCCATCAGGCGCTCATACTCTACTTCATAAGCCTCCTTGCGGCTCTTTGTATCCACATAGGAAAGTGTTACATCCGTTGCACTTTCATTTTTTCTTGTAATATTGGCATGTTCGGAAACAGCTCCCACAAGAGCATCCAGCTTATCTACCGGAACTCTCACGATATATTCCGCATTGCGAAGCGAATCATACTCATAGCTTCCGCCGTACACATCGCTGGATTCCATATAGCCGCCCAGCTCCGTAACCTTATCCTCGATAAACTTCGTAAGTTCCGGAAAATTCTGCGTCTCCGCACTGAGATTGACACGGCGGATCAGTTTCCGGTTGGAAGCCACGGTATTGCCCAGCTCTTCTCCGCCTGTCCCTGCACTTCCGTCCGCCATCTCCTCCGGAGCAGCTTCCTCGACTGCCTCTTCCTCCATCGGCTCCTCTGCATAATCTTCCGTCACCGCACTCGAATAGAGACCGTTTTCCCAAGAATCACTGTAGTTATACTGCTCCGTCGCCACTGAATCTGTAGCCGCCGCAGACTTAGATCTCTCCGAAGAACCGCATCCGGTCAGCATCACTCCGAGCAGAGCGAGCGTAAGTAACCACACCGTTAATCTTTTGCATTGTTTTTTCATAATAAAACCCCCTTGAAAATGTGTTGTAATAAAAATACGTTTCTTCTTTTCCCCATTTTTGGTAATTATTTAAAATAATGGCAAAATTTCTCCGAACATTTCTCCGTTTTCCTTAATCTTCGCCTCATTACCCACAACACAGAATGCATTCTCTGAAAGCATAGCTTCCACATAGTCCGCCATCCGGCGAATATCTTCCTCGCTGCAGGCTAGAATTTCATCTCTTTCCTTCTGTTCTTCCTCGAAGGTATATCCGGTCATGTAGGCTGCAAAACTGCGTGCTCCCTCACTGCTCGGCGACAAAGGCATATCTTTCTCGGCGATAGTTCCGATGATATATTTGGTCATCGTATCTTCATCCGCCGAAAAACTGCGCAGATATTCCGGCGCCTTCTCGTAAACATCCACAGTCTGTTCCAGATTCGGATCGCGATAGGAAACAAAATAAGACGCTCCGGCTTTGGTAAAGCTGCTCATACATCCGTAAGCCCCGCCTTTTACCCTCACCTGAAGCCAAAGATATTCATATCCCATCAGAACACGCAAAACACGAAGTACTCCGGTGTAATCCAAGCCGGCTTTTCTGTAATCACCGGCTCTGCAAACATATTGAATTCCGGCCGAAGTACAAAAGCCTTCCTGTTTTTTGGAAAGCTGCATCTCAAACGGTTCCCCCGCATTATCCGCAGCATCCAAATGCGCCGAAAATGTCTCTGCACTCTGCATCAAAACGGATAATCCGGCTTCCGATCCGGTAAAATCATAAATCATGCGTCCTCTGTGATTCAAAAACGCAAGCACTTCCTGTAATTTTTCTATGCATTCCTGCTTTTTATTGTCGAAATCTGCAAGAAGATCACTGACAAAGCGGTAAAAGCTCACTCCGCCCATCTGATCGTCCGCCCATACCTGCGGAGCAAAATAAGACATGGCGCGCATAGCTGCCAGCGAATGTCCTGCGCTGCTCATTCTGGCCTGCAGACGTGATTTCAGCTCTCCCAAAATCTCTTTCAATCGTTTCTCATCAGTCAGATCCGACGCAAACAACATCTCGGAAATCAAGTCAAACAGCTGCGGTGTCTGTTTCTCAAACGCCTTTCCTTTCACCTCAAAAAGCAGTTTAAACTCCTCTGTGTTCTTGGAATTGGTATAACTGTTCACCTGGAACGAAATACCGCCGGTGTTCAGATGAATCTCATTAAACAGATCTCCGTACGCATACTTTTCCGTATTCACAAGTCCGAGCACATTTTTCAAAAGCCCCAAATACGGAAGCAGCTCTGCATGCAAATCACGCGCATCAAATGCCAGACGTACATAGGACACTCCGTTCGTCTCCACCGGATGATACAAAAGTTTTCCTCCCGCACAGTCTTTTTCCACGGTACAGAATCCGGAAGCCTCCTTCTTTAAATCTGCCCTGGAAAGCATCGGAATCTTCGCCATATCTTCCGGCGCCGACTCTTCCTCCTGATACTGCGCAAGTGCCTCCGTATCCTCTATAATCTGCGCAAGCTGGCTTTCCGTCAGTGACTTTTTAAACTCTGCCAACTGCTTCGCAAGCTCTTTGTTCTTCTTTTCTTCCAGTCCCACTACCGGTAACATGGACAGAATCAATTTGTGGGTATTGTCCAGAATCTGCTCTTTGACCAGTTTCTCAAAATATCCTGTCTCCGCCTTTTGGCGAAGAACGGCAAATGTATCGTTGGCCTCAATATGCAAAAACGGTGCATTTGCATCGTAAAGCCAGCTGTCAAGTGCCTGCAGACCGTACATCAACCCTTTCGGATATGCACCGAAATCCGCCTCCCTGTATTTGAATTCAAAATAATTCAAAGAAGCAAGGAGTGCTTTTTTCGGAATTCCGTCCTGTACAAGTTTGTTCAGTGTCTCTTCCAAAACAGCGATAAAACGCTCCCCGTCTTCCGCCTTGGCATTTTTTGCAACAAAGGAGAAAAACGGCTGAAGAATTCCGTTCTCACAAACACTGTAAACATCCTCACCGATGCCTGCGTCCAAAAGTGCCACCTTCACCGGTGCCCCCGGCGCAGAGCAAAGAGCGTAGTCCAGCACCTGAAGCGCTACATAAAGCTCCTTGTCCAGACAGGTCCCGACAGAAACATTGTATGAAAAATAAGCCGCCGTATCGGTATCCTCCGTCTCCAGCACCGGATACTCTTTCTCGAGTCTGCGCGCCTTTTCAAACGGTTTTTGCATTCCGATCTGCGAATCCACATCCAAAAACTCATATTTGGAAAGATATTCCTCATCGAGGTAAATCAGTTTTTCCTCCATATCCATGTTGCCGTACAGATAGATATAGCTGTTGGACGGATGGTAATATTTTTGATGAAAGGCGATAAAATCTTCATAAGTGAGATCCGGAATACACTCCGGTGCTCCGCCGGAATCCACGCCGTAAGCCGTATCCGGGTACAAACCATTGTACACATTGCGGTCAAGCAGATCGTCCGCAGACGAATATGCCCCCTTCATCTCGTTGTAAACGACTCCGTTATACGTAATCTCAGCCTCCGGGCTTTCACATTCATAATGCCAGCCTTCCTGCTGAAAAATCTTTTTCTCTTTGTAAATATTCGGATGGAAAACTGCATCCAGATACACATCCATCAAATTGGCAAAATCCTTGTCGTTGCAGCTTGCAACCGGATATACCGTCTTATCCGGATAGGTAATCGCATTCAAAAACGTATTGAGCGATCCTTTCGCCAATTCCACAAACGGGTCCTTCACCGGATATTTGTCCGAACCGCAGAGTACGCTGTGCTCGATAATATGCGCCACTCCCGTACTGTCTGTCGGCGGTGTGCGGAATCCGATATAAAACACTTTATTTTCATCTTCGTTGGAAAGAAGCGCTATCTTTGCCCCTGTTTTTTTGTGGCGCAAAATAAAGCCCTGTGACTTCAGGTCCTCCACTCTTCTTTCTTCGATCCGTTCATATGCTTTCAGTCTGTCAAAATTCATGTCAATGCCTCCGAAAAAATTTTATACCGCAAGGGCTGCAAGATGAAGTTTGGAAAACTTATATTCCATAATGTATTCCGGTTTCAAATGTTCTTTCAGTTCCGGACTATTTACAATATCGCCCACGGTGTAAAGCTGCTCCTTGTACTCCACTCTCACATTTCCCCTCCGGCCTTTCACAGCTATCGGTGTCATGACCTTAAATTTTCCCTTCAGCTGCTTAAAAACCTCAAACGCCCGGCTTTCCGGCGTCATCGTCAAAACATGTTCGCACACTCTCATATCTTCACCGGTTTCCGGCAGAACATACATGTAAATCGCTGTTTTTAATCTCTGCGGCGTATCCTCAGCCTCGGCCATCTCTTTATATGTCATACGCATACCGATATAGATATTCGAAAAATCCTGCAAAACAAATTTAAAATCATTTTCATTTCCTATCGTTGTCATATGTTTACTCCATCTCTATGGTATCTATCTGATTTCCGCTGATTTTCATGGCCTCTGCCACCTCATCCATGGTCAGATCCGAATTGGCACAAATCTCTTCCACTGTGACCTTGCGACGCATCTCCTCCGACAGTTCACCGGCAATTTCCGCCACCCGGTTAATTTTATCCACGATTTTTTGGTCCACATTTTTTTCATCGGCCTCTTCGTTAATCATCTGTTCCATGGCATCCATCATGTACTTTCCGAGAAAACCGTTCACATCATCCCAGATCCTGTCCGTCGCCTCCAAAGCAGGAAGCTGCGATACCGCCTGTGTCAGTGCAAGATTCCCTTCGCCCACCAGATCTTCCAGAAGAATCCCCTGCCCTGCATAAAGCTTTGCAAGCTCTACTGCCTGCGCAAGGAACTGAGCCAGGACAACCTGCTGCGCCTCCTGATCTCCCGCAACCGCCGAAAGCATAACCTCGGAAAGCTGCTCTTTCTCCATCTGCGGTATTGCCTGCAGGCTCTCTTCGTATTCCTTCAGATAATCCTTGTCCTCCATGGAAAGATATTCATCCAGATCCACCTGCTCGCCGATGGAAATTTTTTGCGAGCGCAGGTAATCCTGCAAAAGTTTGTTTTGTTCTTCATTTTCTATGATGTCGGAAAAATACTGCGAAACCTGCTCATGGCTGACACACATTTTCTGCGCCTTTGCCAGCTGCGTAAGCGCCGCCAGATTTTCCCTGAATTGTTGCTCGTTCATACAAAAACTCCTGTCTATTTTTTTATATGTGTATGTGTAAACAAGTGGTCGCTGCAATACTCATAATTTCCGTCACATTTCGAGCAGAAACGGAATTCCAGTTCCGGATACTCATCCCCGGTGCGACCGCAGATTGCACATTTATGTTTTGCAATTTTTTGTATTTTGACCGTCTGCTTTTTGTATGCATTCTGACGCTTGATCTGCGTCGGTGTTCGGAAGGATTTTCTCGTAGTGACAAAGAAGATAATGGCCGAAAACAGCGAGAATAAAATCGCAATGCAGTCGGCTGCGGTACAATACCATAAAACGGTAGCTCCTCCCGCCAATACTCCCGCCAATACTGCCCTAAAGCTGCCGAGGAACTGCAGACCGAGAATCACTGCATAAATAATTCCCAAAACTTTGATTTTAATCGGGATGATAAACATCAAAAGAACCTGTACTTCCGGAAAAGTCATGGCAAAGGCCAATATAATCGACATACACACATAATATGTGCTGAAGTAACGGGCCAGCACTGAATAAAAAGACGCAAGATTCACTCCCAGCTCCATGACCGTCATCGTCTCATTTAATCCGGTAAAAATACAAATCAGATAAAGCAAAAATGCTCCTACGATAGTAAAAATCATACCGGAAAACAGATACACATTGTACCGGAATGTTCCCCACGCACGCTCCACCGATGTACCGATGGAATAATAAAAATAAAGCATGATTAAAGTGAAGAAATCCAGACTCTCCGGCGGAATCAAAACCCATGTGACAATACGCCACACCTGCCCGTGGCAGATTTCGTAAGGATTCAGCGTCAGGTAATTGAGAAATCCCGGATTAATCAGCTGAATCACATATCCGAATGCATAGCACACAATCAAATACAGCGTCAGATTGCTGATGGCATATTTTCCGTATTTTCGTTCCATTTTTGATAACCAGCTCATATAAATTATACACCTCTGTTTTTTTAATCGTATCGTTTTTCATTTTATCACGCAAACATTTGAAAGTAAATTCCTTCATATATTTTTAACAAAAACTGCCTTTATTGTTTAGATTTTTTTTATATTTCTTAACCAAAATCCACATTGCACAATCAAAAACCTTGGCGTATAATGAAAAATGGTGTCAAAATTTGTATAGTAAATAAGAAAGGACGAATACAATGGAAACCGGACTTTACACTCTCGGAATTGATATTGGATCGACCACAGTCAAAATTGCACTTCTCGATGAAGGGCAAAACATTATATTTTCCGACTATAAAAGACATTTTGCTAATATAAGAGAAACTTTACTTGATCTTTTAAAGGATGCTTTCGCACAGGCCGGAAACGTTTCCGTAGCTCCTATGATTACGGGCTCCGGCGGTCTGGCCCTTGCCAACTGTCTTGAGGTACCGTTTACCCAGGAAGTTATCGCCGTATCCACTTCGCTCAAAAAGTATGCCCCTCAGACGGATGTTGCCATTGAGCTCGGCGGCGAAGACGCAAAGATTATTTATTTCGAAGGCGGCAATGTAGAACAGCGTATGAACGGCATCTGCGCCGGCGGTACCGGTTCTTTCATTGACCAGATGGCTTCTCTTCTTCAGACGGACGCCACCGGACTCAACGAATATGCCAAAGGCTATCAGTCTCTTTACACAATTGCAGCCCGCTGCGGTGTATTTGCAAAATCCGACATTCAGCCGCTCATCAACGACGGTGCCACCAAAGAAGACCTCTCCGCCTCCATTTTCCAGGCGGTTGTCAACCAGACCATCAGCGGTCTTGCCTGCGGAAAACCGATTCGCGGACATGTGGCATTTTTGGGTGGTCCTCTCTTCTTTTTATCAGAACTCAAAGCGGCGTTTATCCGCACCTTAAAATTGGATGACGACCATATTATCTCTCCGGAGAACCCACATCTTTTTGCTGCCATCGGCTCTGCCCTGACCGCCAAAGGCGACGTTTGTCTGCCACTGGATGAAATGGTAAATAAATTATCCGAGGATATTAAACTGGAATTCGAAGTGGAACGTATGTCTCCGCTTTTTGCCACAAAAACCGAATATGAGCTTTTCACCACGAGACACAGTTCACACAAAGTTCGCAGTCGCAAACTTTCTCAGTACAAAGGAAACTGTTATCTCGGCATTGACGCCGGTTCCACCACAACGAAAGTGGCTCTGATCGGCGAGGACGGCTCTCTTCTGTATTCCTTCTACAGCAGCAACAACGGAAGTCCTTTAAAAACAGCGATTACCGCATTTAAAGATATTTATTCCCAGCTGCCTGCGGATGCGCACATTATGCACGCCTGCTCCACCGGTTACGGAGAAGCACTGATGAAGGCTGCATTTATGCTGGATGAAGGCGAAGTGGAAACGGTCGCTCACTATTATGCTGCTGCATTTTTCTCTCCTGACGTTGATTGTATTCTTGACATCGGCGGTCAGGATATGAAGTGTATCAAAATCAAAAACGGAACCGTGGACAGCGTCCAGCTCAACGAAGCCTGTTCTTCCGGTTGTGGTTCCTTTATTGAAACTTTTGCAAAATCACTGAATTATACCGTTGAAGATTTTGCTAAAGAAGCATTGTTTGCAAAAAATCCGATTGATCTCGGTACCCGCTGTACCGTATTTATGAACTCGAAAGTAAAACAGGCACAGAAGGAAGGCGCTTCCGTTGCGGATATCTCCGCCGGTCTGGCTTACTCTGTTATCAAAAATGCCCTGTTTAAAGTAATTAAGGTATCCTCTGCAAGCGAGCTCGGCAAAAAGATCGTTGTGCAGGGAGGTACATTCTACAATGATGCCGTTCTGCGCAGTTTTGAAAAAATTGCCGGTTGCGAAGCGGTCCGTCCGGACATTGCCGGAATCATGGGAGCATTCGGTGCTGCCCTGATTGCAAAAGAACGCTTCCACGAAAAGGAGGCTGTTGCCGCACAGGATGTTGACGCCGGAGATGTGACATCTTCCATGTTGTCCATCGAAAAGATTAACACACTGGAATTTACAACCCGCATGGCAAAATGCCAGGGCTGTACCAACCACTGCCGACTGACCATCAACCAGTTTACCGGCGGACGCCAATACATATCCGGAAACCGTTGCGAGCGCGGTATCGGAAAAGAAAAGAATAAAAACAATATTCCGAACCTTTACGAATACAAATTACACCGGATTTTTGACTACGAACCGCTGACCCCGGACGAAGCCGAGCGCGGTCAGGTCGGTATTCCGCGTGTTCTTAACATGTATGAAAACTATCCGTTCTGGTTTACTTTCTTTACGGAGCTCCGATATCAGGTGGTACTTTCACCGCTCTCAACGCACAAGATTTATGAGCTTGGTATTGAGTCTATTCCGAGCGAATCCGAATGTTATCCTGCAAAGTTAGCTCATGGTCACATTTCATGGCTGATTAAACAGGGTGTACCGTATATTTTCTATCCGGCTCTCTTTTATGAGCGCGACGAGGTACCGGGAGCTAACAATCACTACAACTGTCCGATTGTAACTTCGTACTCGGAAAACATCAAAAACAACGTGGAGGAAATCGGACGCGGCGACGTGCGTTTCCACAATCCGTTCCTCTCCTTCCGCGACAAGGAAGTAATATATAAAGTATTGAGCAAAGAATTTCCGGATATTCCAAACGGCGAGATTTATCACGCTGTGGAAAAAGCATGGGACGAACTGGAAAACGCCCGCTACGACATGCAGAAAAAGGGCGAGGAAACCATCGCATGGCTGAACGCCAACAACAAGCGTGGTATTGTTCTTGCCGGTCGTCCGTACCACATTGACCCGGAGATCAATCACGGAATTCCGGAGCTGATCAACTCCTACGACATTGCCGTTTTAACAGAAGATTCCGTGTCACACCTCGGCTGGCCGGAGCGTCCGCTGATTGTATCCGACCAGTGGATGTACCACTCCCGCTTATATGCAGCAGCATGTTATGTGCGCACGGTGAACAATCTGGATTTAATCCAGCTCAACTCTTTCGGTTGCGGTCTGGATGCTGTGACGACGGACCAGGTAAATGACATTCTTACAGCCAGTGACAAGATTTACACTTGTCTCAAGATTGACGAGGTAAACAACCTCGGTGCTGCGAGAATCCGTATCCGTTCTCTCATTGCTGCGCTCCACGTAAAAGAACTTCGAAACGAAGAGCGCGTGGTGCACTCCTGCGCAATCAATAAAGTTTCCTTTACCGAGGAAATGCGCAAAGAATATACGATTCTCTGTCCGCAGATGTCACCGTTCCATTTTGACATTATCGAATCCGGCTTCAGAGCCTGCGGATACAACTTTGAAGTGTTACCGTCCGACAACCGCCATGCGGTGGAAACCGGACTGAAATATGTAAATAATGACGCCTGCTACCCGTCCCTGATTGTAGTAGGTCAGATTATGGATGCGCTGCAATCCGGAAAATACGACCTGAACAAAACCGCTGTTGTCATGACGCAGACCGGCGGCGGATGTCGTGCCACCAACTATGTGGGATTCATTCGCCGTGCATTAGCGAAAGCTAACCTGCAACACATTCCGGTTATCTCCATCAACATGAGCGGACTGGAAAGCAATCCGGGCTTCAAGCTAAATGCCAACGTACTGATTCGCACGGTATACGGTGCAATCTTCGGTGACATTATTATGAAATGCGTATACCGCATGAGACCGTATGAAATCACTCCGGGAAGCGTCAACGAAGTCCACGAAAAATGGAAAGTGAAATGTCAGCAATTTGTTGCCCGCAAACACATGTCCTTTGCGACATTCAATCGTATGTGCAGACAGATGATTGCTGAGTTTGATGCGATTCCGATTCATGAGGAAAGAAAACCCCGCGTCGGTATCGTCGGCGAAATTCTCGTTAAATTCCTTCCTGCAGCCAACAACTATCTGGCTGAGCTTTTGGAATCCGAAGGTGCCGAAGCCGTTTGTCCGGATCTTCTGGACTTCATGTTCTACTGCTTCTACAATCAGATATATAAGGCAGAGCAGCTGGGAACGTCCAAGAAAACGGCCCGTGCCTGCAAAGCAGGTATTGCTGCCATGAACTTTGCCCGCAGTGCTGCTTCCAAAGCATTTACAAGATCAAAGCATTTTGATCCGCCGGCTAATATTTACAAGCTCGCAGAAGATGCTAAGGATATCGTATCCCTCGGTAACCAGACCGGTGAAGGATGGTTTTTGACCGGCGAGATGCTGGAGCTCATCCACAGCGGTGCAGCCAATATCGTCTGTACACAACCGTTCGGATGTCTTCCGAATCACGTGGTCGGCAAAGGTGTTATCAAGGAAATCCGCAAGCGTTTCCCTGCGGCGAACATCGTAGCCATCGACTACGATCCGGGCGCCAGCGAAGTAAACCAGCTGAACCGAATCAAGCTGATGCTTTCGACGGCAAACAAAAACCTAAAAGATTAAATTTTAAATCCCCGGCAATTCTTTTTTTGCAAAGTCACGCTGCCGCTTAACGACTTTACCAAAAAGAATTGCCGGGGATTTTTATGGTTGTGGTCGGGGTTATGTTTGTCTTGTGTTTGGTTTTATGTAAACCCGTGGGGTATATATGAAAAAAGCTTGCCGTGGTGCCCCGCTTGAGCTTGTTTTTCTTGTGTTATGTAAACTAATTGGGCATATGAATAATATAATTGCTCTGGTGCCCCGTTTTTTCAAAAAATCGGGGCATAGAAATCAATATTAGGGCCTCCATGCCCAAGTAGTTTACATAATTCTATGCCAAGACATAAAAACGGGGCATACAGAGTATCTCGCTACCCTATATGCCCCGCACTAAGGGAGTATAGAATTCCTTTATCTTCCCGGTCTTCGTTTTATTTTTTTATCTTCGCTTTCTTACTGAGACCTTTCTTGTAAAGGAATTTTTTATAAGCTTTCAATGACTTTTTCGGCACTTTTACTTTTGCATTTTTCGGCGTTCCCTTGAATGCGTTTTTGCCGACGGTCTTGCTTGTCAGCTTGGTTGTTTTGATCGTGATTGTTTTCAGTTTTTTACATCCGTAGAAAGCTTTTGTACCGATAGTTTTCACATTCTTGCCGATGGTTACGGATTTAAGTTTGCTGCAACCCTTGAACGCATTCTTTGCAACACTTGTCACGTCATAGGTGATTCCGTCGATGGTAACCGTCTCAGGAATGGTAACCCTTGTTACCTTTTTGTCCTTCGGCGCTGCAAATTCAACGGTTCCGCCGTTTTCGCCGGACTTGGTCACCTTGTAGGTGATTCCGGTTTTAACATCGGCGATAGTTGTGTTTTCAGCCGGAGCCGGATTTTCTTTAATCTCAAACGTCTTTGTCAGCGTTCCCGTATAGTTTCCTTTTCCTGTGACTGTCACAGTCGCTGTTCCGACATTGACATTGTTCGCATAGGAAACGGTATAATCCACTCCCTGCTTCAATCCTGCAACACCGACCACCGGTGTCTTCGCTGTTCCGTCATAGGTGTAAGAAACCTGTGAGAGCGTCACAGCTTTTCCGGCGATGGATGCAGGTGTAATCGTAAAGGTCTTTGTGATAGTTCCGCCGTAATTTCCTTTTCCTTCTACCACTGCTTTCGCTGTTCCCGCATTGACATTACCCACATATTTTACGGTATAGTTTGTTCCGGCAACAAGCTCCGGTACGGTAACCGACGGGGTTTTTGCTTTGCCGTCGTAAACAAAGCTTGTCTGTGACAATGTCGCTGTCATATTTGCAATCGAAATCGGAAGAACGGTAATTTTTGTACTTCCGTAATAATCCTCATAGTTCTTTAAGGAAACTTTAAAATATACCAGCGTCTCACCGGCCTCAGAACGGGTAGGTTTTGAATCGGTGTAGATCCCGTCTTCCTCCAGCGAATAGGTGATCACTCCCCCGGAAGGTACACCGCTTACCGTAAAGGTGTGTCCCATCTTATCATACGTTCCGCTGTATGCAGTTGCGGTAATTCCCGAGAGTTGCAGCGGAAGGATTTTAAATGTCTTACTAAAAGAATCGTAATAGTTTCCTGTTCCACTAATAATAACTGTCGCATTTCCTGCATCTACGTTGTTTTCATAGGCAACCGTATAATCTGTACCATATACCAAGTCTTCAATAGACACGGTAGGTTCCTTCGGTGCGCCGTCATATGTTGTTTCCGCATAAGATAATGTCACAAGATCCGATACGGTCCGGATGCTGACTGCGCCTTTTGCCGGAATCTCCAGCTGTTGTGCATCACTGTTACATTTTGCTTCCGCATTTGTTTTGATAATATCAATTGTTTTCTCGCGCCAATCGTCCGAAATTTCGATTTTTCCGGATGCATCCGCTGTCACGGAATCTCCGTCAACCGTATAGGATGCATCGGACACCAGCCCTTCCAAATGTGTCTCGCCCACTGTCGCCGCCGGTTTAATTTCTTTGACATACACCTTGCAGACTGCTTGAAAACCACCCTGTTTGGTCGTCGCCGTAATATTCGCCGTTCCCGTTGTCGCTGCCCTGACAAGACCATTGGAATTTACATACGCAACCGAATCGGCAGAAGATGACCAACTGACCGTTTTATCCGAAGCGTCATCCGGAGTAATCACAGGCACAAGAGTCTGCGAATCCCCTATATTAAACACAACTTCACTCTGTGCAAAAGATACTCCGGTAATCGGATTTGCGACGGTAACCGCATCGTAATTCACCGTAATCGAAGCTTTGTTCGAAGCAGAATCCGACACAACAAGATTAAAACTACCGGCTGCACATTCGCCATTCAATGTTCCTCCGATATAGGCCGTGCGGAATGTTGCATCATCTCGCACTCTAAGTTCCAATCCTGACGGAAGCGGTGTCTCCGGATCGATGCTTAAGGTATATTCGCCGCTTCCGCCGAATACCAGACCATGGAAATAATTCCCCGAATAGTCGTTTCCGACCACAAGTCCGCTCATATCAAGCTCCGGGCTGTCCGCAAACACAAGCGGATTATCTGCCTGTGTCACGATACTTCCCTCTGTCACCTTCGTTCCGTCTTCTTTTAA
>JAFTWX010000091.1 GCA_017465095.1 Lachnospiraceae bacterium
GAGTATGAGGTAGATAGGCTTAAGGTGTAAGCGTAGCAATACGTTCAGCTGATAAGTACTAATCGGTCGAGGGCTTATCCTGAAGGAGATAGGTTGGATGTAAGAGAGATTTCAGTATTCGGTTTTGAAGGCATGGCCTTTGAATAATCCTCAATAGCTCAGTCGGTAGAGCACTCGGCTGTTAACCTAGTTGTCGTAGGTTCGAGTCCTACTTGGGGAGCTGAGCACTTGCTCGTTCAGCGAAGCGCAGAACGAGCTTAGTGCGAAGCTTTGCAGGGAGACTTAATGAGAACGAGTCGCAGACGAAGTTCGAATTTAGTCGAGTCGCAGAGTTGAGAAAGAAACCACAAGCACGACGGCGAAGCCCGTGCGGAAGTAAAACCAGCCTGAAACAGGCGAAACACTATGGCCCCATGGTCAAGCGGTTAAGACATCGCCCTTTCACGGCGGTAACACGGGTTCGATTCCCGTTGGGGTCATTTATATTTACAAAATCAGTTGCATATATTATAATAGAAAAAGATAAGGCGCCATAGCCAAGTGGTAAGGCAAAGGTCTGCAACACCTCTATCACCGGTTCAAATCCGGTTGGCGCCTCTCAAAAAAGCTTTAAAACCTTGAATCTGCATGGTTTTGAAGCTTTTTGCGTTATTATAATTTTTGGGGGCATGGTAATTTATGAAAAATAAAAAAGTGCAGGCGATGTTGGCGACGACAATTGTAAGTGCAGCTTTGGCCGGCGGATGCGGATTTAATCCGGCAGAAGAGGAAATGGCAGAAGTGTACGGACCGGCGCCTTATGAAGAGGTCACACCTACAGAAGAAACAAAGGAACAGGTTTCCGAAAATGATGTAAACAGCGAAGAAGAGATTCAGGAAGAAGTGCTTACGCCGGAAGACGTTTTTGCACCGGGAGAAGAGACAGAAGTGTGTATATATGGGCCTGCGCCGACAGAATAACTGAGATAAGAGGGAGAAAATCAGATGATTGACAAATATGCTGATTTACCTATCGAGCATAAGACGGAGCATTTGCAAATGGTAAAAGATTATGTGGATGGACTCTATCAGAAGCCGAGTCTGGATAGCTTATTTATTGAGATGACGTTAAATTGCAACGAACATTGCAGACATTGCGGAAGCAAATGCGGTGATGTGGCGATGAAAAATACATTGACGGACAGGGAAATTTTAGATTTTCTGACAGATCTGAAAGACAAGGCAGAGAAAAAACCGTTTTTGAATATTACGGGCGGAGAACCGTTGCTGCGCCCGGGTTTTACGGAACTCATGCATGAGATTTCAGAGCTCGGATATCATTGGGGAATGACCACCAACGGAACTCTGATTGACGAGCAGATGGTCGAGCGGCTGAAATATGCAGGAATGAAGACGGTGTCGGTCAGCATTGACGGACTTGAGGAGACACACAATTGGTTCCGTCAGACGCCGGATGGATATGAAAAGTCGATGCGGGCAGTGGAGCTTCTCGTGCGGGAATCGTTTCACAATGTAATGATTACCACCGTTGTCCACAAGAGAAACATTCAGCAGCTTCAGGAAATGTACGAGGTGATGAAATGCACGGGAATCAATACATGGCGATTGATCAATGTAGAGCCGATCGGAAGAGCCAAATCCAATGACGAAATATTGCTGGAGAAAGAAGACTATGTGAAGCTGCTTGATTTTATCAAAGAAAATCGGGTAAAAGAACAGAATTTTGAAATCTGTTACGGTTGTAATCATTGGCTAGGTGTTGAAAATGAACACCGCTTCCGCAATTGGTATTACAAATGTGCAGCCGGAATTAAAACAGGCGGTATTTTTTATAACGGAGATATCGGTGCATGCCTGGATATTGACAGAAAACCGCAGACGATTCAGGGTAATATCCGGACGGATGATTTCTGGGATGTTTGGAACCACAAATTTGAGGCGTTCCGACAGAACAGAGCTTTGGAAAGCGAATATTGTAAAAATTGCAGTGAAAAAGACTATTGCCGCGGTGATGGTTTTCATACATGGAATTTGGATGAAAAAAGACCGGAGCTATGCATGTTTCAAATATATTGCAGGGAAAAATAAAAAACCGCACTTAGGTGCGGTTTTTTGATGTTACTTATCTTTCTTGTGTTTATAAGTCAAGTATGCAATATATTTTTTGAGTTCTGCTTCTTCGCAGGCAGGGAAATTTTTCGGCAATTTTACCATGTGGAACTCTTTGCTGTATGCATTTGGAATATCCGTGACGCCAAGCAAGTAGTCTACCGAAACATTAAAAAATTCTGCAAGCATAATTTTGATTTCGTCCGGCGGTTCTGAGCGGCCGCGTTCATAGGAGGAGATGGAGTGTTTGTTGATGTTCAGTAATTCGCCTAATTCATCCTGAGACAATCCTTTGTCTTTGCGAAGATCGTAAAGACGTTCACCTATCAAAAATATCACCTGCCTTTTTTCTTTTATTATAAGGTAAAAAAACCTAAAATATAAAAAGTAGACAAATAGTCGATATTTTTAAAAGGTAGACAATAATTACCGAATTGGTGTAAAATGACTACAGCAGACGCAGCTGTTTTAACTGCTCATAAAGCTTGTTTACCGGAAGGCCGACCACATTGAAATAATCGCCTTCGATACCGCGGATATGGCGGCTGAAATAGCCCTGGATACCGTAACTGCCGGCTTTGTCAAACGGATCCGAAGTGTCGATATAAGCTAAAATTTCAGCATCGGAAAGTGGAGATACGGACACCCGGGTGCATTCGAAGAAATCATGAATGCGTTTTTTGCCGTCTTTGATGTGTACGAGGGAAACGCCGGTGTATACATGGTGATCTTTTCCGGACAGGGATTGTAGCATAGCCTGCGCTCCGGCGGGACCGGAAGGTTTGCCCAAAACATGTCCGTCGCTGTAAACAATCGTGTCTGCGCCGATGACAAGAGTCTCTTTGGCAGATGAACCGGCCGATTCTTCGATATATTGCGTCGCCACATCGTCCGCTTTTTGGCGGGCGAGATCCATGACATACTGTGACGGGGTCTCGAGGACTGCGTTTTCCTCACAGGAAGAAGTGCGTATATCAAAATTGTCAAACAAATTTTTGAGCAGCTCCTGTCTGCGGGGAGAAGCCGATGCAAGTATAATTTTCATAAAAAATGTCTCCTTTTATTATGAATGATGCTGATTTTTTTTGAGATTATTGAAGAATAAATGTCAATATATTATAATTATAATAACTGATTTTTGTGTGTAAAAGCAAGGAGTAAGAGCGTGGGTAAAAAAAGACTAAACATAGCATTACTTGTAAGTGAATTTGAAGATGCATTTGTCAGAACACTGTGCGAAGGGGCGATTGCGGGAGCAAAAGAGATTGATGCCAATCTGTTTATCTATCCGGGTAAATATATTGACGCGGATTTCAACGATGCCTACCGTACCAGATACGACTATCAGTACAGCAGTCTGTTTGATTACGCCGGTATGGAAGATATGGACGTTTTTGCCATCTGTCTCGGAACCATCGGTGCCAACATTACTATGGAGCGCCGTCTTGAGTTTTTGAAACGCTTCAACAAGCCGGTGGTAGTTATCGCAGACCGTACAGAAGGATTCCCGAATGCATCCTTTGACAATAAAACAGGACTGAAAAAGGGGATTATACATCTGATCGAAGAGCATGGCCGGAAAAACATTGGTTTTGTCAGCGGCCCGCCTGCGAGCGAGGACGCCAAAGAGCGACTGTCTGCCTACAGGGAAGTGCTCAAAGAATATGAGATTCCGTATAGAGAAGATTACATTGTCTACGGCAATTTTTCGGAGTTCAGCGAAGAAGTTGTCAGGGCTTTGATGAAAAAGAATCCGAATCTGGATGCGGTTGTTTTTGCAAATGACCGAATGGCTATCGGCGGATACAAAGTATTTAAAGAGCTTGGACTGGATGTGGGAGAAGACATTTCCGTTCTCGGCTTTGACGATGCGGCTTATGCTATGACGCTGGAGCCAAACCTGTCTACCGTTAAAGCAGACGCCGGAGATATGGCTTATCAGGCGATTGTTAATATCGAGGCGTTGTCGAAAGGTGAGATGGGGGATGTTATCATTCCGTCGGTACCGGTGATTCGTGCATCCTGCGGGTGCAGGAAGCGTCACCTGGTTGATTTTGATATCACACCGCAGGAAATGTTTGACAAACAAAAGAAAGAAACCAATCTTTCCAAGATACATGATTACCTGTTCGGAAAAAACTTAAACCGCGTGGGAACGGCTTCCATCAAGAAACATATCGAAGAATATTACGAGTTTGTTGTGGACCGTATTGCGACAAAAGAAATAGAAGATTTTGAATTCAACCGACTGTTTCATCTGATGCAGAGTGTATTCAATATGGAATTGGAGCCGTACACAAGCACGAGCAAAGTGTCTGCATTTTTTGAGAGCGTCTACAGCCTGATTCGGCAGGTGGTGGAAGACGACCATATTTTGCGCAAGCTCAGCGAGACATACTATACCTTCTATTCCGATGTGGTTGCATACCAGAGCAAGGTTTCCATTTCAGATGAGACCGATGTGGATCTTGTGACCTATATTGCGACGACCTTTACAAGAGATATCATGAACTTCTCCATCGGAGACGAACGGGCATATTTCTCTATTATAGAAAAACTGGAAAGCCTTCATTACATAAGTGCTTACCTGTGCATGTTCCCGCAAAAAGTGATCCGCCGTAAAGATGAAGAGTATGAGATGCCGGATGACATTCTGCTTAAGACCTATCTGGACCGCGGGGAGCTTGGCTGGGTAGAAGCAGAAGACCAAAACAGAAGCATGAAAAATCTTGTGACCGGTCTTTATGAGAATCGGGAGGACAGGGTAACTGTCATCGTCAACCTCATGTTCTCTACGCTGGAGCAGTACGGACTGTTCATCAGCGAGATCGATGAGAGATATCTGCACAATTCAGTACCGGTTGCGTACCAGATGAGTGCAGCGGTTAAGACCATCGAGCTGCTGAAAGAAAATGCATCCATGATGGACCAGCTCAAGAAAAACATTGAGGAAATCAAAGAAAAGAATCTTATTCTGGATGAAATTTCCAAATCGGATGAGCTGACACAGATATACAACAGAAGAGGATTCCTTGCCACGACCCAGCGCCAGATTATCCGCTCGACCAACCGGGGCAAAAAGGCCTATGTCATCTATGCGGACATGAACAACCTCAAGATTATCAACGACCGTTTCGGACATGAAGAAGGCGACTATTCCCTTCGTCTGATTGCTGAGATTCTCAAAGAAGCTTTCGACGATAAGAAGAGTATCGTGGGACGATTCGGCGGAGATGAATTTGTGGCGTTTACCTTTGAATCGGAGGAGAACACACCGAAGAAAATCCGCAACCGCATATTTGAAATCACAAAGAAGCGGAACGAAGGAAACGGGAAACCGTACTTTGTCAGCATGAGCGTCGGTATCTGTGAATTCGAGTGCAGCAGAGACGCCAATCTTAAGGACCTCATGGACAAAGCCGATGTGGATCTTTATATCGAGAAGAGACATAAGAGAAGCAATGTTTTGAAAAATGAAAACGAGGCGATTTAAATGGAAGCACTTGAAAAACTGAAAGAGTGGGTCAAAGAGAGCGATAACATCGTCTTTTTCGGCGGAGCCGGAGTTTCTACGGAGAGCGGTATTCCGGATTTTCGCAGCGTGGACGGACTTTACAACCAAAAGTACGATTATCCGCCGGAGACGATTTTGAGCCATACCTTTTATCTGCGCAAGACAGAGGAGTTTTACCGGTTTTACAGGGATAAAATGCTTTGCCTGACGGCAGAGCCTAATGCAGCACACCGGAAACTGGCCGAGCTGGAAGCGGCCGGAAAACTAAAGGCCGTTGTGACACAAAACATCGACGGACTTCACCAGGCGGCGGGCAGCAAAAAAGTGCTGGAGCTTCATGGAAGTGTCCTCCGCAATTATTGCACCGAGTGCGGTAAGTTTTATGATGCACAGTATATATTGGACAGCACCGGAGTTCCGACCTGTCAGTGCGGCGGAACCATCAAACCGGACGTAGTCCTGTATGAGGAAGGATTGGATGACAGCATCCTCTCCGAATCCATCCGTTGCATCCGCGAGGCGGACATGCTTATTATCGGAGGTACATCGCTGGCGGTATATCCGGCGGCCGGACTGATTGACTATTACCGGGGCAATAAGCTGGTGCTTGTGAACAAGACACCGACACCGCGCGATTCCATGGCGGATCTCGTGGTCAGCGGAAGCATCGGCGAACTGTTTGCTCAGATTGAAGTATAAGATATAGAAAGAACAGAGGCAGATATGGATTATCAGGTTGGAGATATTGTGACACTAAAAAAACAACATCCATGCGGCTCTCGGCAGTGGGAAATCCTCCGTGTGGGAGCGGATTTCCGGCTGAAATGTGAAGGGTGCGGACATCAAATCATGATAGCCCGCAAACTCGTGGAAAAAAATACGAAAGACCTGCAAAAAAAGGCTTGAAAATAAAAACTCCTTGTGGTAGTATATATTCTTGTGAAACATTACAAATTCCTTGCTTCTTCCGGCGGGAAGGGGCCAGAGACCAAAAGGAGGTAACAGCATGAACAAATATGAATTAGCCGTTGCTGTAAGTGCAAAAATCGAAGACGACGAAAGAGCTGCAGTAGTAGAAAAAGTAAAAGCTTACGTCGAGAGATTTGGTGGACAGATCACAAATGTTGATGAATGGGGTAAGAAAAGATTAGCTTACGAAGTTCAGCACATGAGAGAAGCGTTCTACTATTTCATCCAGTTCGATGCAGCGCCGACAGCGCCAGCAGAAATCGAGAACCGTGTTCGTATTATGGAAAACATCGTAAGATTTTTGTGCGTAAGACAGGACGAGGCATAAAAAGAAAGTAGGAAAACTATGAATAAAGTAATTCTAATGGGGCGTTTAACAAGAGATCCGGAGGTCAGATATTCTCAGGGCGAAAATCCGATGGCCATTGCCAGATATTCATTGGCAGTTGACCGCAGATTCAATCGTAATAATCAGGATGGTCAGACCGCAGATTTCATTAACTGCGTAGCATTCGGCAGAAACGGTGAGTTTGCAGAGAAATATCTCCGCAAGGGCACCAAGATTTTGGCAGAGGGTCGTATCCAGACCGGAAGCTATACAAACAAAGATGGTGTGAAGGTTTACACGACAGATGTCGTTGTGGAGAACCAGGAGTTTGCAGAGAGCAAAGGCTCCCAGAGCGAGGGCGGATACGCACC
>JAFTWX010000092.1 GCA_017465095.1 Lachnospiraceae bacterium
ATTACAATCACCCTGCTCTCCTGCACACGGCGGGTACACAATGGGAATATATCGGCGATATGTTCCGAAGCGGTGTCCAAACGGCGGAAATCCGGGCATCCAACTGGGAATCCGTATTGGTCGGAAGCACGGTACAAATCCTGATCCACCTGTTTTACTGCCTCCGGGATAGCACCAAACCGAAAGTGAAACCGAAAGATCTCGTGGACCAGATTCAGTCTTATGTGGAACTTCATCTGGCCGAAAGGATTACCCGCGAAGATGTGGCCAAACATTTCTTTGTCAGCGAAAACACCCTTTCCCATACCTTCCGGAAAAAGATGGGTGTCAGCTTTCACCGCTATGTGACATTACAGCGTCTCAATGCTGCCAAGGCTCTCATTGAAGAGGATATACAGCTGAAGTTGGTGGCCCGAATGGTAGGATTTGTGGATTATTCCAGTTTCTACCGGGTCTTCAAGCAGGAGTACGGTATCTCTCCTGAACAATACCGAAAGCAGAAAGAGGAAACTGGTTTGCCCGTGTGATATACATATTCACAGTAAAGAAACTATTATCTGATACTTTGTTGGGAGAGAATCCTACGAAACATTCAAAACATGATCTCTGCACAAAAAATAAAGGGGCTGTCTCAAAATGATTTGGACAAATCATAAGAGGCAGCACCTTTTTTATCTTCTGTAGCCACGGAGTTGTGGAAAAAGCACCTCAAAATCCCCAAAAACAGCGCACTAATCCTGAGGGGCATTTCTGCCTCTCAAAAAAGTGTGCTGTTTTCCTTTTATTTCCGCTATGCAGCCTTTGGAACAACCAAGTGCGTTCCCAACCGGCCTTTTTGTATTTTATGATGCAGCTTCAAAATGTTATATGCCATGCTCACCAAGTGCCATTCCACATTCACATTCTTTTTCCCACGCATCATAAACCGGCGGAAGTTCATATCTTCCTTTATCATGGCAAATACACCCTCTGCCTGGATGGAACGGTTGATCCGCAGCAGGATTCCTTCCTCTGTGGAAATCTTTTCTTCCATTGCTGCTCTCTGGGCTATGAAATATTTGGATACATTCAGCCGTTTAACTCTGTCTTCCAGCGGTGTCTTGTCCGTTCTCTTCTGACGGATACATTTTTCCTTGACGGGGCAGTCCTTGCAGTCTGCACATTCATACACGGTCACTTCCTGCTGATATCCTGTTTCGGATTTCCGTGTTCTTGTGGATACTGCTTTCAATTTCTTCCCCTGTGCACAGGTATATTCATCTTTTTCCGTGTCATAAGGCATATTCTCTCTCCGGCCAATATCCGTTTGGTATTTCCGCTTCTTTTTCTGTTCATGATTGGAGGGTTTTACGAAAAGGGAGAGTTGTTCACTTCCGTCCGCATAGTGATAGTTTTCTTCACTCTCATATCCGGAATCCACCACCACTCTTTTTACAGGATGCTTCCCACACAACTTCTCCATAAACGGAATGAATGTCTTGGTATCTGTACGATCCGCTGATATATAATTGCCGATTATGTACTCGCTGACAGTTGCTACATTCACATTATACCCAGGCTTTAGCTGTCCGTTCTTCATGTGGTCTTCCTTCATGTGCATAAATGTGGCATCGTGGTCTGTTTTGCTGTAACTGTTTCGGTCACCGCAGATGTGGATATCCAAATTATACCGCTTCACCCGTTCCAGCCAGCTGTTAATGGTTTCGATCGCCTTTTGGATACCGCTCTTGCGGTGGCCTTTTCCGTATACAAATTCGATTCCCTGCTTTTCCTTTTCTGCATACAGCTTCTTGCGTAGTTTCTTTAATTTCTGAACGGTTATCTCCTTGGGCGCAGCAATATCTCCACCTGCCTTTTCCAAAAGCAACGGCAATTCTTCTGCGATCTTTTCTCCCAGCTTTTGTTGTTTCTTCGTTACAGCTATCTTCCACACAAAGCTATATCGGCCTGCGTTGGCTTCGATCTTTGTTCCGTCAATAAAGACCGCAGATTCCTCAAATGATATCTCCCCTTTGGCAACCAGAAGTTCTACCATTTGATACAGCAGGTCCTCTACCGCTTCCGGCAGGTGTTCGCTGCGGAACCGACAGATGGTATTGTTATCCGGAGCATTGCGCCCTTCCAGAAGATACATGAAATTCACATTCTCGCGGCAGGCCTGCTCAATTTTATAGGAACTGTAGATTCCACGGCAGCAGCCATACAACACTACTTTGAACAACAGACGCGGTGAGTACTCGATTCTCCCTAAACGGGAGTAGGTCGCTGTCAATTTACTGTAATCCAACTCCTCCAAAACAGCGTTTAGTAATCTCACAGGTTCGTCTGACGGGATAATTATTTCTAAATTTATGGGCAAGCACACTTGATATTCCGTCCCGTATGCGGTATATTGGACTTGCGTACAGTTTTGTTTCACACCTTAATTTTACGCCAACGCCCAGCTCTTGTACAGAGCTGGGCGTTGAATTTTTTCGGGCTGCCCCACCTTTTCTTAGTGAGACAGCCCCTTTTCTAACTTTTTTGTTCCAAACGAAAGACCAGAAACCTTCGAATGGGGTTAGCTTGGGGTTAACGACTTCTAAAAACACCTGATTTTGAATGTTATTTCCTGTTTGCGAACACACCTGCGCGGACTTCGGAAGCGGTTGCCCGGGCCACGGCAATCTGGTGCGCGTAGATCAATGCGGTAGTATTGGCATTTGCATGGCCCATTTCCGCAGCAGTTGTTACCAGATCCACACC
>JAFTWX010000093.1 GCA_017465095.1 Lachnospiraceae bacterium
AATTCAAAAAATGAGACAAATCTGCTACGTTCACAGAAAGCGTTGTTAAAAGTGCATCGAAATTGGACTGAAACGTATCGTAGGGAAATGTTTGCTCTGTAATGCACAGCCTCAAAGTTTCTGAAACCGCATCTGCAGTACAGTCGGTGCAGCCTTTTTCAACTGCAACAGACACAATTCCTTGGACAAGCTGCAAAAATTGCTCTGAATTAATTTCCGGCACACGGCTTCCTGCACGATATCTGCTCAAAACAGAAGCAGATAAACCGGATGCATCCATCAGATCTTTTGCCGTGCATCCCAATTTAGATATATATTCATTTAACTGTTCGCTAAAAGTCATAATTCATCCCTCCTTGACAATTATCCATTTTAAGTATAGCACACCGTCCAATTAGTAATCGAGTATTTTCCAAAGTTGTCAATGACATTTTCGGAAAGTGTATTGTGCTTATTCTGTGTTGTCTTTAAAATCAAATTATAACACTGCGCTGCATTGAAGCAGGAACAGTGTATTGCATAATGAGGGGATTTTTTTGCATATTTTCGTTTTGTTGACTTATTGATTGTTTGAAAAGGAGAATTGATTATGAAAAAAGTTATTGCTTTGCTCGTTATTCTGTTGGCACTGTCCATCCTGGCTGGATGTGGTAATAGGCTTGGTGGGACTGCTTCCAACGAGATTTCTATTCAGGAATGGCTTGACAACAAGGGTGGAACGGAGTCTTCAACAATGACAGTCACAGTTAAAACCATCGTTAATCCGGCTTTGGCGATTGTTGAAGATGAATTCGGTACATCTTTGAATCTCTTTGGTGTTATGGTAGATGGAAAATTTGCGGAATTTGAAAAAGCTGGTATTTCCGAAGGGGATACTATAGTTATACGCGGTGGCAAGTATAATGAATATGAGGGAAATGTGGAAATTGCGGAAGCTGCTCTTGTAGAAATCAAGTAAATATAAATAAGAAAGGCGGAACACAAAAATGAAAACAAGAAAATCTATTGCAAGATTACTTAGTTTCCTTATGGTGCTTTCTCTGCTCTTGGGCATCTCCGCAGCACCGGTATACGCAGTCGGCGGCGAAGGAGAGACAGCTTCCTTTGAGATCAGAGAAGCAAACGGACAAACGGGAACGGTGCAGTATAAGCTGGATGGCAGCGGAGATTTTATATCTGCTAATAACAACACACCGATTGATATTAACGGTGTAACGTCCATCACAATCAAGGCGATTCCCACCGGAGAAGCAAAAGTGAATCAAAATTTCAGCGGAATTTCCGGTACGGATCAAACGGTATCCTTTGATTATGGTGCACTTATCAGTGTGTCCGGATGGACGTACAATATCCAAGACAATGATGGAAACATCACCTTCACAATAGAATTTGACAACCACGACGGTACCGGCGGAGGATCCAATCCCGGCGGTGGCGGCGGCGAAGGTGGCGAGGGCACCTACACCGTGTACTTTGGCGAAGGCTCCTGGGAAATCGGCGGTGTGACCGTAACAGCAGACAAAACCGATGTACAATATCTGGCCGAAAATGACATCATTACGTTGGAGAACTTCGATCCCGAAACCATGGAAGTGAGAGTGGAAGCTGAGGACGGTTTCCGGACTACTTTAGCGGTTACCGATGGTCAGACAAGCATTTCCGCGCACACCAATGATGGAGGCGTTCCGGCAGATATTGCTTTCTCGGTAGTAGAAAAGTCCTCTAATCCCGGCGAAAATGTTTATTACATAGATCTTGGTACCGGCTCCTGGACCGTTGGTGATGTAACCGTTTCTGCGCCTGATGGTATGAGCGGTGTGGTACCGATACTTGATACAGAAACTATTCCTACGGAAATGTTGGCGAACTTTGATCCCGAGACTATGGATATTACCCTAACAGTAAGTGACGGTTTTGTGATCTATCTTGAAATCGACGAAAATGGCAATACCACATTGGTATCTACTCGTGATGGAGTTGAGCTACCGCCTTACGGAGAGACTTTGACCTTTGCGGTAGTGGCAAAACCGGTCGACAATGAGGAGTTCGAAACTGAAAGCTATACAATAACAGACGATAAAGGAAACGTAATATCACTTACATACGAGAAGAATAGAGAACTCTCGTTTACAATGATCGATTATTTGGCGTTTTCACCCGAAGACTTGGAAACTGCGGGCATATCACAAGAATTTTATGATTCTGCGATGAAAGGTATTAAAAATGCGACTAAGCAGCACGGTACTCTGTTATCCTTCTATGAAATTC
>JAFTWX010000094.1 GCA_017465095.1 Lachnospiraceae bacterium
CGCCGTGGCTTCCCGCACCCGGACCGATATCGACAATCCAATCCGCCTCGCGCATTGTGTCCTCATCATGCTCCACCACGAGAAGGGTATTCCCCAAATCGCGCAAACGCTTCAGCGCTCCGAGAAGCTTGTCATTATCCCTCTGGTGTAATCCGATACTCGGTTCGTCCAGAATATAACACACGCCCACCAGCCCGGAACCAATCTGTGTCGCCAGACGGATTCTCTGGGCTTCTCCGCCGGACAAAGTTCCCGTTCCCCGGGACAGCGACAGATACTCCAGACCGACATTAACCAAAAATCCTACTCTCGCCCGGATCTCTTTCAGAATCCGCTTACCGATAAGCTGCTGCTGCGGCGAAAGTTCCAATGTCTCTAAAAAGCTGTGCAACCCACGGATGGACATGGATGTAATCTCATGAATATTTTTATCTGCGATAGTCACGGCCAAAGACTCTCTCTTCAAACGCATTCCGCCGCACTCCTTACACGGAGTAATCCGCATAAACGCCTCGTATTCCTGTTTCATCGTCTCGGAACCCGTCTCCCGGTATCTCCGGTTCACATTTTTAACCAGTCCCTCGAAAGCCACAGGATAGACGCCTTTCCCCCGCTGCCCTTCGTAATACACTTCCACTTCTTCGCCATCGGTTCCGTTAATCAAAATATCACGGACTTCTTGCGGATAATCCCGGAACGGCGTGTCCAGACTGAACTGATAATGCTTGGCAAGTGCCTGCAGAATCGCATTGGTGAAGCTGCCCTTCTGATGGCAGGACTGCCATCCCATAGCAACAATGGCACCCTCGTTGATGCTCAGCGACTCATCCGGAATCATCAGCTCCGGCGAAAACTCCATCTTATAACCGAGACCGAAACACACCGGACAAGCCCCGAACGGATTGTTGAACGAAAAACTTCGCGGTTCAATCTCGTCAATGCTGACGCCGCAGTCCGGACAGGAAAAGCTCTGACTGAAATTCAGCACTTCCTCCCCCGTATCCACCACCAGAAGTCCCTCCGCCAGCTCCAATGCGTTTTCCACGGAATCGGTCAGTCTCTTTTCGATTCCTTCCTTCACAATCAGACGGTCCACAACAATCTCTATGGTATGCTTAATATTTTTATCCAATTTAATCTCTTCGGAGAGCTCGTACAAATTGCCGTCAATGCGCACACGGACATAACCGCTCCTCTTGGCCCGGTCAAGCACCTTCACATGCTCTCCCTTTCTTCCGCGCACAATCGGCGCAAGTACCTGGATTTTTGTCCGCTCCGGAAGCAGCATAATCTGATCCACCATCTGGTCCACCGTCTGCTTGGCGATAACTTTTCCGCATTTCGGGCAATGCGGAATACCTACCCTTGCATAGAGTAATCGAAAATAATCGTAAATCTCGGTAACGGTTCCTACCGTGGAACGCGGATTCCGGTTTGTGGATTTCTGATCGATGGAAATGGCCGGCGAAAGCCCTTCAATATTTTCCACCTCCGGCTTTTCCATCTGTCCGAGGAACATACGGGCATAGGAAGACAGCGATTCCATATATCGCCTCTGCCCTTCCGCATAGATCGTATCAAACGCCAGTGATGATTTTCCGGACCCGGAAAGACCGGTCAAAACCACCAGCTCGTTTCTCGGAATATTAAGATCAATATTTTTTAAATTGTGCTCCTTGGCACCTCTGATTTTTATAAATTCTCTTTTCTCACTCATGATGTATCCTTTATCTTTTATTCATAAGTCACATTGGCCAGATTGACATAAGCATGCAGGTCATCCACGAAAGCCCGCTCCGCAACCTCAAACACAACCACATCCGGCTCAAGTATCTCCACATACTGCTGCATACATTCATAGTCATGACGCGATACCATGTACACATCCTTATACCGATAGGTAAAATAGTAGGTTTTGTTATCCAGAAAACTATCGTGCATAATCAGGATACTCTGATTCGACAACGCCTCGCTGTTTTCCATATGCATCAAAGGCATTCTTCCGATGCCCTCCAGCTGCGCAGTCGTTTCTGTATTCTGCCAAACCGTGTCTGCGTATTCCGGCTTCAATGTGTAAACCGGTACATTCTCCCGGATATCGATGCACGAATTGTCCAAACGCTTCTCCTCATATCCGAGCACATAAGCATCCTCGGAAACAGGTACGATCGCATCATTCTGCTTCCATATTTCTTCATCCAGCAGGCGGATACACTCCATGGCTCCCAGCGCATTCCAGTGGGCCGTATCGTAGATGCGGTTATATATTTTATCGTTTTTCTTTGCCTTCGCATATTCCTCAATCGGAATCACATAAGGAACGCCGGCATCTGTCAGTTTACGGGAAAGCATTTCCATAATTCCTTCTTTGCTCTCATCCACTCGGATATAATCCGGCATATATTCGCCGTACACGGTTTTTTTATCCAGTCCCGCCACAAAGGCAAAGGCAATTCCCTGCTCTTCCAAATATGCATCCGTACGGTCGAGATACGTTACCAGGCTGTCAATCAGCTGCTCATCCGTAGCAAGATTTTGGTAGGCCCTGACATACTCCCGGTCCGCCGGAAAAATCTCCTCATTCTTGCCGTACATATGGAGATCCTCGGTAAATTCACCGAATATATCGTACACCGCGTTCGTATACAACCTGACCGCATCCTCCCGGAAGCCGACCCGGTCCTCCACATAATGTCCGTACCACTCATTTGTCTCTTTGTTAAAATGCCATCCCGGCCACATGGTCATCCTGCGGTTTTCCAACTCCGAATCGATAATCTCGGTCGTGTCAAGCATACAGAACGGCACAAAGATAATAAGCAAAAACAAAATCGAAAATATACAATTGATTATATTCATTGTTTTCTTTTTCATATCATTTCATTCCTCGCCGTTAAAAACGGAAATAAATAAACGGATTGTAAGAGCTGTTGATAATGAAGACAAAGCAGATGACCAGAAGACATAAAATCAGCGCTTTCTTAACAATGTCCCCTGCAATCAACACAGCTTCCGGAACCGCACCTTCCGAAATACGCTTCACCGGCGGAAGTTTTCGCAGTATGCGCCCCCACGGTACACATGCAAATATTCCGATTACCATGTAAAAAATCATCTGATTGGTCAGATAATAACGGATTCCGTACGCAGCAAATTCACCGGCACCAAAACCGAACATAACGGAAGCATAGGCGCCGAACTGCCGAATATCCACAATACCGAACAGCACCCAGCCTACGACAACAACAAACATGGTATAAATCCAGCCCAGTACAGAAGACAGAATCGTCTTCTTTTGTGATGCTCCGCTTTTTTCGGAATGTCGCTGCGACAGAAAACGCTCGATCAAAATGAAACATCCGTGCCAAACACCCCAAAGCAAAAACCCCCAGTCTGCGCCGTGCCATATGCCGGTCGCCAGGAACACGACAGCAAGATTGAAGTAGACATTTCCTCGTCTGTTTCCGCCCAGCGGAATATAGAGATAGTCACGGAACCAACCGGAGAGCGACATGTGCCAGCGTCTCCAAAACTCCCGGACAGACCGGGAAATATACGGATAATCAAAGTTCTCCAAGAAGTCAAATCCGAAAATCTTACCCAGACCGATGGCCATATCCGAATAGCCGGAAAAATCAAAATAAATCTGGAGCGTATAAGCAAGAGCTCCCAGCCATGCAACCGAAACTCCCATGGCAGAAACATCCGATGTCATAATATTGTTTGCCAATTGTCCGGTCATGTTGGCAAGAACGGCTTTTTTTGCCAGTCCGACCACAAAACGTTCTGCGCCCGCTGCAAACATCTGCGGCGAGTGCACTCTGCCATCAAGCCTTTCCCTTACATCCTTGTAACGGACAATCGGTCCCGCAATGAGCTGCGGGAACATGGAAATATACAGGGCCAGCTTAAACGGATTGCGCTGCGCCCGCTCGCCGCGATACACATCAATCACATACGACAGTCCCTGAAATGTATAGAACGAAATCCCGATCGGAAGCGCAATGGTCCAGACCGGAAAATCCGAAACAATCCGTTGTACCGATTCCATGGCAAACGTGAGATATTTGAACACAAACAAAATGCCGATGTTCAGTAACACCGCAAGCGTAACAACCGCCTTTCTGAGACGGATATGTGCTTCTCCCGTTCCGCATCGCTCCAGCCACATGCCCAAACCGTAATTGCACAGAACGGACCCAATCATAACCCAGACAAATTTCGGCTCTCCCCACGCATAGAAAAACAGGCTCATCAGGAGCAGAAAGTAATTCTTCAGTTTGGCCGGCATTATATAATAACCGATAATCGTAACCGGTAAAAATGCACACAAAAACAGGATTGTTGAAAAAACCATTTTGTAACCTCTTTTATCCTTCTATTTCATGCAGATGCCTTTTAAGCGCAAGCATTTCATCTCTCAGCTGTGCTGCTACCTCAAAATTGAGATCTGCAGCCGCTTTTTTCATTTGTTTCTGCACTTGGCCGATCTCTTTTTTCAGTTCCTCGGCACTCATGGATTCCATATCTTTTTCCATACGGGTATCCTTGGAATCTACCGACCGCGAAATACTGATTAAATCACGGACATCTTTCTTAACGGAGCGAGGCACAATGCCGTGCTCCCGGTTGTAGGCATCCTGAATCCCGCGGCGTCTCTCCGTCTCCTCGATAGCCATGCGCATGGAATCCGTCATCGTATCCGCATACATAATCACATGTCCGTTTACGTTACGGGCAGCGCGTCCGATCGTCTGCACAAGCGATGTGCGGGAACGCAGGAACCCTTCCTTGTCCGCATCCAAAATGGCCACGAGGGATATCTCCGGAATATCCAACCCCTCACGGAGAAGGTTGATTCCGACAAGCACATCAAACACATCCATACGCATATCACGGATTATCTCCGCACGCTCCATCGTATCGATATCCGAATGCAGATACTTCACGCGGATATCGACTTCCTTCATGTAATCGGTTAAATCCTCCGCCATCCGCTTTGTCAACGTGGTAACAAGAACCTTGTTTCCGTTTTCTGTCTCCTTTTTCACTTCTGAAATCAGGTCATCAATCTGTCCTTCCACCGGACGGACATCCACCTGAGGGTCCAAAAGTCCCGTCGGACGGATCACCTGCTCCACGCGCAGCAGCTCATGGTCCGCCTCATATTCCGCCGGCGTAGCCGACACAAACAACAGCTGATCTATCTTTGACTCAAATTCTTCAAAATTCAACGGACGGTTGTCCAGCGCCGACGGAAGCCGGAAACCGTAGTCTACCAGCGTCGTCTTTCTGGAACGGTCCCCGTGAAACATAGCGCGCACCTGCGGAACCGTCATATGGGACTCGTCAATAATAATGAGATAGTCCCCCTTAAAATAATCCATCAGCGTCATCGGCGTCTCCCCCTGCGCCATTCCGTTCAAATGGCGGGAGTAATTTTCGATGCCGGAACAAAAGCCGGTCTCCATAAGCATCTCTACATCAAAATTGGTCCGTTCACTGATACGCTGGGCCTCCAGCAACTTGTCCTCTCCTTTAAAATACTTAACCTGTTGCTCCATCTCCTTCTCAATCTCTCCGCAGGCACGGAGAATCTTTTCCCGCGGAACCACATAGTGGGACGCCGGAAAAATAGAGACGTGGTTAAGGATCGCATGAACCTCACCCGTAAGACCGTCCACCTCTGCAATCCGGTCAATCTCATCTCCGAAAAATTCAATCCGGATAATATAATCACTTCCCTGCGCCGGATTAACCTCAAGCACATCTCCCCGCACACGGAAACATCCTCGGTCCAAATCCAAATCGTTGCGGTCATACTGTATCTCAATCAGACCGCGGATTACCTCATCCCTGTCCTTAATCATGCCCGGGCGCAGGGACACCATCATCTCCGTGTAATCATCCGGACTTCCGATACCGTAAATACAAGACACGGACGCAACGACCACCACGTCTCTGCGCTCTGCCAAAGACGCAGTAGCCGAAAGGCGCAATTTATCAATCTCATCATTAATCGATGAATCTTTTTCGATATAAGTATCCGTCGACGGCACATATGCCTCCGGCTGATAGTAATCATAGTAGGATACAAAATATTCCACTGCGTTCTCCGGGAAGAACTCCTTGAATTCTCCGTAGAGCTGTCCGGCCAACGTCTTATTGTGCGCAATGACCAGCGTCGGTTTGTTCAGCGCTGCGATAATATTGGCCATGGTAAATGTCTTTCCGGAGCCGGTCACACCGAGAAGCGTTTGAAACTGATTTCCGTCCCGAAATCCTTTCACAAGTGCTTCAATCGCCTGGGGCTGATCACCGGTGGGCTTGTATTCAGAATGTAATTTGAATTTGTCCATAAATCTATTCCCCGTGTTGATTGTCTTTTTTCAATCCGATTATAACAGAATAAATAATAAAAGTACAGAACAAAATCGAATGTTTGTTCTGTACCTATTTTTACTTATTTTTTAACTTTCATGCACTTCTTTTCTAATTCTGTCCCGAAGTTCCTTGGATGATTCCGGATGGAATTTGCGGGCAAATACACAACCGCTTTCCATGACTTTCCCGTAATCCTCCGGAAGCAGATAGCACGGGCTTGCACCGTCCCCGCGGCTCCAATCCATGTAGCGGAGCTCTCTGTCTGTCACACGATCTGCCCATTTGCTGCTGTTCATAAACAGCGTCTGGAAGAAAAATTCTTCCGGAACCTGGCAGCGATACAAATCATTCCAAAAATCTTCATGGGTCGCTACATACTCTATGACATAGGCTGCTGCCTCCTTCGGCATCGATATATAGACAAGACCTTTGTAAATGCGGTTAAACTCCCCGATACCTTCCCGGAACACTCCCACAAGCTTTTGGAGTTTTACCGTCATATTCTGCAGCGTCCAGAGAAATTTATTTTTGACATTTTTATCCTGAAACCAGTTGTAATAACGGTAACGCACCGTCACAGCGGACGGAAGATTCTCCGGTTCAATATAACTCATATAAATACGGTCATCATCCACAAACAACCGGTCCAATTCCTCCACCGGAAGCAGCGGATAATCTTCCCCCGTCAGCAGATGAACAAAGGATACTTCCTGATTGGCCAGCGCCATCAGAACAAGCTCCAAAATGGCACGGACATGATTAAACCCGCCCCATTTGATGTCATACTTTCGAATCGCCGCGCAATTCGGAATATGATTTAATCTCTCAATATCCTCATCCGTGATCGTCCGACTTTTTTTGTCGATATGGATATACACATATCCGGTCTTTGTAAACATTTCGGCAAGTTCAAACAGGGAACCTGCGTCTTTGTAAGCTGTAATCAAGTAAGCCTGCTTCATTATTTCATTTCCTCTGACAGAATTTCCTTCGCACGCTCTAACTGATTGTCACTTCCGTCCTCTACATATTTATCAACATCAAGTTCCACTTCCACATCCGGCTCAATGCCGACTTCATGGATATCATTTCCCTTCGGTGTATAGTAATGACTGATTGTGAGTTTCACACCGGAACCGTCTGTAATTCCGAACACTTTCTGCACAATGCCTTTTCCGAAGGTCTTGGTGCCTACCAGCGTTCCGATGCCGTAATCTTTCACCGCTCCGGAAAGAATTTCGGCCGCCGATGCACTGTTGTCATCCACAAGCACCACAAGCGGTACTTCCAGCTCATTTTCCCCGTCACAGCTGTACTCTTCCCGATCTCCGTTTTTATCTTCCATATACACAATCAGGCCTTCCGGCAATATCATTCTGGCAATTTCCACTGCGCTGTAGAGCGTTCCGCCCGGATTACCGCGCAAATCAATAATCAGACCTTTCATTCCCTCGCTTCTGGCCTGCTCTAATTTTTCTGCAAACTGATCGACCGTAACCGTATCAAACTGAGCAATCACAATATACGCCATGCCATCTTCCAGCATTTCGTATTCTACCGTCGGCGCTTCCACTTTACGGCGCGTCACCGGAATCTCCAAATAATCCGGCTCACCTTTCCGGTATATGGTCAGTACAACCTCGGTGTACTCCTCGCCTTTAATCAAGGCAACCACCTCGGTGGTCGTCATACCTCTTGTATCGGTTCCGTCCACCTCAACAATGACATCTTCCGCCTGCAGACCCGCTTCCTCCGCCGGTGTATTCGCAATCACAGAAGATATTTTACAATACTGCGTATCGGAATCAATACCCACATATGCGCCGATTCCATAGTAAATACCGCTGGTGGACTCCTCTAACTCCAATAACTCTTCCGCCGTAAAATACTCCGCATACGGATCGCCGGTCGCCTCGATCAATCCCCGGTACAGACCTTCCTCCAGCTGCTCGTTTGTGACATCTCCAAGATAATATTCCTGTATGCTGTCTTCAAGAACACCTAATTTTTGTCCGACCTGGGCATTTAAAACCGAATCCTCAGCTTCGGTAGCGGATGCATCATTTCCCATCAAACGGACATACGCCGCCTGATTGTTTCGCATTCCGACCAAATAAACTCCGCAGGAAAGAAGCAACGCAACAACCAGACCTACAATGATTCCGCCCATAAACCAGTTGCGTTTGATCGCCTTGCGCTCACGCTTTTCCTCCGTGATGCGGTCAAGCAATTCCTGCCCTGTACACTCTTTCTGTTCTGTTTGATTTAAATCCTGCCAGATATCGTTCAATTTTATACCCTTCCAACTATAAATAATTCCACGGACTTACATATTGTCCGTTCAGACGCACACCGAAATGAAGGTGCGGACCGGTAGAACGCCCGGTGGAACCGACCGCTGCAATCAAGTCGCCCTTCGACACCGTCGCTCCCGAAGAAACGTACAATGCGGACGCATGCATATAAATCGTATACAGTCCGCCGCCATGATCAATCATGATATAGTTTCCCATGGTTGCATTGTATGTAGCTGCAATAACCGTACCGTCTGCAGCTGCCAGTATATTACTTCCGCTCGGTGCTGCCATGTCTACGCCGTTGTGGAATTGCTGCACACCGAGAATCGGATGAGTTCTGTATCCGTAATCATCAGAGATTCTCGTGTAAGCCGGCGCCGGCCAGCAGAACTGTCCGCCACCGTAGGAATCCTCTGTAGTATTCCCGGAAACATCCATCTCTCTACGCTTTTTTTTCGCTTCCTCAACCGAAGCTTCCAACGCGCGGATAATCGCATCCTGCGCTGCAATCATATCTTCATACTCTTTGATTGCTGCTTCCTTGTTGGAAATATCCGTCTGATAAGCTTTAATCTGATCCTGTTTTTCGATAATAAGTCCCTGCATCTCATCCTGCTGGGATTTTACATCTTTTTGGACCGTTTCAAGAATATCTTTCTGCGACTGCAGCTCTTTTTCCAGTTCTTCCACCTCTGCTTTGGTCGCTTCGTAATATTCCAGCATCTGTCTATCATATGCCGAAACCTGCTCGATATATTCTGCCTTGTTCAAAAGATCGCTGAAACTGGAACTGGAAAGCAAAATATCCAGATAGGAAAGAGAACCGTTTTCGTACATAAACTGAATACGGATTTTCATATCCTCATACTGACGGACAATGTCCTCTTTTGCTTTGACAAGCTCATCTTCCGTCTCTTTCAGTTCCTTCTCTTTTGCCTCCAGCAGCATCTCTACCTGCATCAGTTTCTCGGAAACCTTGCTCATCTTATTGTCTAGCTGAACCACATGCTCGGACAATTCATCCTTCGTGTCTTCCAGCGATTCTTTCAGCGCACGTGCGGCTTCCAGATTATTCTGCATGCTCTCTTTTTCATCCTGCGCATCGTTCAAAGCTTCCGATTCACTTTTGATCTGTTCATCCAGACTTTCCTTTGTATCTGCCATAACCGCACAAGGAAGGCTCAGAAGGAGAACCGTTGCAACCAGAAACGCAAGCCATCTCTTTGCTCTCATCATCGTCTAACTCCTATCGTATCCTGCGCATTATCATTAAACGCGGATATGCTTACGAACCGTCGAAAAGCTTCCCATGAAACCGATACCGATACCGATTGCCAGCGAAACCGGAATCAACACAACAAACACCTGCTCCACCGAAAGGAACTTGAGCAGCTGGCTCAGCATCTGGAATCTCGTTGTCACATACGCAATAAGATTGTTATAAATTACATAAATAATCGCAAGCGGAATTACTGCTCCGAATGCACCGATCAACATACCCTCAATGACAAACGGTGCTCTGACAAAGAAATCGGTCGCACCGACATATTTCATGATATTTATCTCTTCCTTGCGGACAGAAATACCGATGGTAACCGTATTGCTGATCAGGAACACGGAAACCGCCAGCAAAATCGCAATAATACCGACAGAAACGTATCCGATCAAGCGGTTCATACCCGACAGCGTATTGGCCGTAATTTCAGAACGGTTGACTTTACGGACTCCCTGCACCGACTCCAGATAGGTTACCAGATTGTCCTGCATGGACACATCATTGAGATAAACCTCGTAGTTCTCGGAATCCTTAATCGGATTGTCATCGCCGAACCCGTCCGCATACTCGCCGAGATACTCGTCTTTAAAACTCTCCCACGCTTCATCGGATGAGACAAAGTTTACATGCGACACTTCGGCTCTTTTTTCAATCATCTCGCCGATTTCGGCAATCCGCTCATCTGTCGTATCTTCATGGAAGAACACGGTGACTGCCACGCCTTCCTGCGCTTCCTTGACAATGTACTGGAAATTGGCAACTACCGCATAAAAGATACCGAACATGAACAGACACGCACTGATGGTCGCCATGGACGCAAGCGAGTACCACTTGTTGCGGAAAATATTAACAAATCCCTGTTTCAAAGTATAAATTAACGTACTAAATCTCATCGATGTATGTACCTTCTTTCTCGTCACTGACAATAACGCCTTTGTTCATTGTAATTACACGTTTTTTCATGGCATTGACAATCTCTCGATTGTGGGTTACCACTACCACCGTCGTACCCCTGGCATTGATTTCCTCAAAGAGTTTCATGATTTCCCATGAGTTCTTCGGGTCCAGATTTCCGGTCGGCTCATCTGCCAGCAAAATCGGCGGATTATTCACAAGGGCTCTGGCAAGCGCTACTCTCTGCTGCTCACCACCGGAAAGCTGGCGTGGTCTTGCTTTGTACTTTCCGGCCAATCCCACCGTTGACAGGATGGACGGAACATTTTTCTTAATTTCTCTGTTCGGCGTCTGCACGATACGCTGCGCAAAGGCAACATTTTCATAGACATTCCGATCCTTCAACAGTCGGAAATCCTGGAATACAACACCGAGGCTGCGGCGATATTTCGGAATGTGTTTGTGCCGAAGCGCCGCCACATCTATGTCATTGACCACAATTTTACCGGATGTCGGCAACAGTTCCCGCAGCAACAGCTTAATCAGCGTCGATTTACCCGATCCGCTGTCCCCCACGATAAATACGAACTCGCCGGCCTCGATATGCAAACTGATACCATTGAGCGCCGGTGCTCCGGTAGAGTATGATTTAATAACGTTTTCCAATGTAATCATAGGAATCTTCTCTCCTTAATTAAAACTCAAAGTTTTCCATATATTTCATATATTTAGCTACCATCATGGCGATCTTGAACGTGATGGCATCCTCAAACACCCTCAAATCAAGCCCAGTGCTTTTCTGCAATTTATCCAAACGGTAAACGAGCGTATTTCTGTGGATAAACAACTGTCTGGATGTCTCGGAAACATTCAGGCTGTTCTCAAAGAACTTGTTGATCGTCACTATCGTCTCCTCATCGAAATCGTCCGGACTCTTTGTACCGAAAATCTCGCGGATAAACATTTTACAGAGCGGAATCGGAAGCTGATAAATCAAACGTCCGATGCCCAGTTCGCTGTACGCAATCACGCGTCTTTCATCGAAGAAAATTTTGCCGACATCCATCGCCATTCTGGCTTCCTTGTAAGATCGGCTCACTTCCTTCAACTCTCCCGCCATACTTCCGTATGAGATATGTACCTTGGATGTGCCTTCTTTTTCCAGCGCAGCAATAATGTCCGCAGCTGTCTGTTCCAGCTCCGCCTTGGCGTTTTCATCTTCCGTCTCTTTTACGATAATCACGCTGTTCTCATCCACCGCCGTAATAAAATCATGGTTACCGGCCGGCAAATGCGCGCGCACCATCTCCACGGAATTCACATCTTTTCCGTCTTCCGCCTCGACAATCATAACCGTACGCGGTGCTTCCATGCGGATATGCAGCTTTTTGGACCGGCTGTAAATATCCACAAGAAGAAGATTATCAAGAAGAAGGTTTTTAATAAAATTATCCTTATCGAAACGTTCCTTGTAGGCAACAAGCAGATTTTGCACCTGGAATGTCGCCATCTTGCCGACCATATAAACATCCTCGCCGGAACCTGTGGCAACCAGCACGTACTCTACCGCCTGCTCATCATAAATCTTAAAAAACTGAAATTTGGAAACCTCCTGGCTGTCCGCCGGTGATTTTACAAAATCAATCACAGCCGACATATAGTCCGGTTCCCTGTCCTCCGTCGTAGCCACCGTCTTACCGTCGGTGTCAATCACGGAAAAATCCACTCTTGAAATGGCCTTTAAGCCATCTAACGTATTTTGCAGTATCTGATTTGAAATCATATCCCCGCTCCTTTTCCATTACATCTGTAACGCAAACATTTATACATTTTTCACAAATATTCACGACCCCATAAATACCTTTTGCACATTGCTTTTCTCATTTTAAAACATTTTAACAAAAAAATCTACCGATTTTGCCTATTTTTTTATGCAATTTTATTCAAAAAAAGACCCTGTGAAAGAATTTCATCTTTCACAGAGCCGACTTTTATTCCTTTTCGATGTCACTTTGATACTTTTCCACCTTTTTGTGGAACAATGCTCTCCCGAGCCTATCCCGCAGACGGTGTAGCGGATTTCTTTTTTCGGTCGCAAAATCCATCTTGTCTTTGAGCATCAACCAGATGCTCACATTCATCTTCATATGATGATTCTCAAAAAACTGTTCTCTGAGCGGCGAAGAAATATTGGAAATCAACACATTCGGCGTAAGGCCGTTCATCTCATTGATCAGGTAATCTTCATCCTGCTCCAGCTCATCCATGGAAAACTTGCCTACAATATATAGGTTTGGCTGGTAATCACGCAAATTATTTTCCAGGCTTTCCAGCTGTCCTTTTGTATCGGACAACAGATAAACCGCCTTTTTTCCCCGGGCCAGCTTTTTCATAAACTCTTTTAAAAACTCATCATTTTCAATTTCTTTTATCCTGCTTCGGACATGGACCCCGCCTGCACGCAAAACGTCTGCATCGGCAGCCACCGTCATATCCATCTGCCCCAAAAACGCCCGCAGCTCCGGTGAGCTTTCCACTTTCATAAGCCCGAGGGACGCAATATAGGCAATGGTCGCGACTCTTCCGTCACGCAGAAAAAAATCCACTTTTCTCATCGCTTCGCGCACGGAATAATCCTTAAGTTCCACGCCGAGCACCTGCATATGTCTCATATTTGTCACCTTAAATTATTTTATCAATGCAATTTCTGCAACCATGTACACCAGGCACAGCGCTATGGATATCAGAAGCGGCCATGACCAGATTCTTTGGTTTTTTTCACAGACAGCAGATTTGCCTTCTTTTGCAAACAAAAGACGCACATGCTCTGCTCTTCCTTCTTTTTTCAAAATGAAATAATACAAACATCCCGCCAGTGACGTAGTCACACAGGCAATCACAATGTAAACCGCACACACAACACTCATCGCCTCGCGGTACGGCATATGCATGAGAGATTCCACCATTTCCCGGGTCTTGGCCGCATCCATGGATGCGCTCTCCGGGTCCTGCAGAAGCATCATGATCACATTGCTTGTATTAATCGTTGCATGGAACAGGATGCTGTAAAAAATGCTTCCGGTTCCTTCAATCAGCAGCACACCGATTACACCTACCACTATGGCATAACTCATCTGATTAAAATTCAAATGCATCAAGCCAAACAGCACGGATGACAAAATCATCGCAGCGACAAGCCTTCCGCTTCTCCGGTAGCCGTGGTAAATCACTCCGCGGAACACCGCCTCCTCGCTGAACGGCCCCACAAAACCCACAACAAGAAGAAGCAGCCATCCCGGCGCCTCCAAAAACAGTGCCTGCATGTTGGTCACCTCATTTTCCACAAACAACATGGAAAGGGCGTTGACCGCAGTAATCAGGGGCATAATCAAAAACGTGATGAGAACGACCAAAAGCGACAGCGACCACTTCGGCTTTGCCATCTGAATCAAATCCGACGGTTTTGTCCTCGTAAAGAGCAAAAACAGGACGGCCGGGCCGAAAATCATCAGCTGACTGAGCAAAAGAGCAGGAATCACCCCCAGAGACAGTCCATCCGGGGATACCGCTGCCAGAATCACTACCAGCACATTTAATGCGATTATAGATGTAAATAACCAATTTGTCTTTTTTGCATTCATATCTTAATTGTTCATCATAAAGTTTACTAATTTGTTGATATCTTCCGGCTCATAAGCGAGAAGCTCCAGTTCTCCGATGGAACCGTCCGAAAAAATGTTAGCCAAAGATACATACTGGGAAAGCTTGGACTTTAAATTCAGTCTGTCTCCCTCTCCCGTCACAAGCTCCACCTTTCCGCTGCAGCTGTCGATAACCTCAAAAAACTTATCAATATCCGTAATATTCTGAACTTTCATCTCATTTCTCCTTTTGCTTTTTTTCGAATAGTCTCTCCAAGTATAATGCATGTTATCCGAAAATGCAATCAACGCACGGCAAAGATCTGCTCCGCCTCCACCATGACCTTACGTTCCTTGTACAGTCTTCCGGCTGCACGTTTGAATTCGTTTTTGCTCATACCGGTCCATTTTCGTATCTTGTCCGGTGTGGATTTATCTCCGATCGGAAGCTTTCCGCCGTTTTGTGCAAGGAGTTCCAAAAGCGCCTGTGCATCCGTATCCATCTGGATATGAGCTTTCTGGCGGATGGAAAGATCCAGCTTTCCGTCCTCCTTCACTTTGATAACGCGGGCGGACACCTGCTGCAATACCTTAAGTTCGCCGTACAGCTCTTTCTTGGCAATCAGCGCCGAATACTTGTCATCCACCGCCACAAATGCGCCGAAATTCTGACTGATTTCATAGATGGTTCCGGTCACTTCATCCTCTGCCTGGTACGGACTTTCCGTAGAAAGATACGGGTAAATCCGCATGGTAGCGCAAAGGCGGCTGCTCTTATCCAGATAAAGTGCCACGATCACCTCGTCGCCCTCTTTCACCTTCACAATCTGCTCGCGAAACGGAAGAAACAGATCCTTCTCCAATCCCCAGTCAAGGAATGCCCCGACTTTTCCGACTGAAACGACCTTCAGACGCGCCGTCTCACCGAGCGTAAGCTTCGGTGTATTCGTCGTTGCAATCGGGCGGTCCTGTGAATCCTTGTACAGGAATACTTCTATCTCATCGCCCACATTCGCTCCGGCCGGAACCTGCTTGCCCGGAAGGAGCACCCGGTTTTCCCGATCCTCCATGGACGTTGCGAGATACACGCCGAATTCTACTTTTTTTACAATCACCAGAGTTTGTTTTTGTCCAAATAACATAGCTTCCTCTTTCTATTTGCAATTACAAAATTCAATATTGGCATAAGTACTTCCGCTTTCATCGCAGAGCGCAACACCGACACAATTTTCTTTTTCTCTGTACACAACCGGATACAAAAGATCCGAAAGCACCGCGGACTTATGATAGGACGCCCGCATGCGTCGCACCTGAAAATCCTCCGGAAGGTAGTCATACGCAATACCGACGTACTGTGCATTGTTCACGTGATGGTTGGTATCCAAATGATGTTTTCTGATTTCTACCGGCTCCTGCGCATCACCTTCCCCGGCAAAAGAAATTTTGCGATCAAGGTACTCCATCTCATAAGGCGGCTCCGTCGCATACTTTTCCAGCATGTCTGCAGGCGGCTTACTCGGACGGCCGTTTTGTGTGTTTAAAAACGTCCATAAAGTGTTAGCCACCGCTAACATTTTGCCATCCCCATCCTTCAGACCGAAATTACGAAATCCCATGCACACCTTGAAGTCATACGGATGTGTCTGCACCGTAACACGCTCTCCCAGTTCCGGAAAACGGTCAATGTCAATCTGCCAGAAATTCATCACCCATACGCTTTGGAGCTTCTCCAAGTATTCTACGCCCACTCCGAGATCCTCCGAGTGAAAGGTCGCACAGTCCTGAAAATAGTTGAGCAGGGAAAGCAGCGTCAGCTTTGTATCGCTCCCCACTTCGCTGTATCTTATTCTGCTGTCAAATGAATACATCATTTCACTTCCTTTTATTTCTTTTTAAACTTCGCCTTCTTGTTCACGCCCTTCTTGATGAGCATGGTCTTGTATGTTTTAAATTTCTTCTTCGGCATAGTTACTTTGATTTTTTTCGATGTCTTACCAAATGCCTTGCTTCCAACTCTCTTTTTCGTAAGTTTGGTCGTTTTAATGATGAGAGTTTTGAGCTTGCTGCAACCGTAGAAGGCCTGCTTTCCGATGCTTTTTACCTTCGACGGAATAGTAATCTTTTTAAGTGCTGTACATTTATAGAAGGCCTTGGCGCCGATGGTCGTCACGTTCTTACCGAGTTTCACGGTTTTCAATTTTTTGCATCCGTAGAACGCATTCGCACCGATGGTTGTAATGTTGTCACCGATGGTAATCGACGTAATATTAGAGTTCTTAAATGCATTCGCTTCAATGGCAGTCACCTTGCGGACAACGCCGCCAACGGTTACGGTAGTCGGAATAGTTACTGTTGTTGCATTCTTATCAGTCGGTGCCACATAGGTTACGGTACCATCCGGATTCACGGATACCTGTGAATCATTTGCTGCAATATCGTCTGCTGTCTTATATTCTCCGCAGGCAACCGTAACGGTACCGTCCGCATTCTGCGTAACACTACCGGAAGCCACGTTTTTTCCTCCCACCGCAATGCTTTCCACTGCACCTGTCGCATCGGCAAACGTATATCCTTCCTGCGCAGTCAATGTCACAAACACCCGATAGGAGGTATTGGCCTCCGCATTACCGGTTGCTGCCGTTTCTCCTTTTTTCCATGTAACAGGTGCTTTCGAAACCACACCTTTTCCCGATACTTCCGTTTCTGTTGTTAACGGAAGTCCGGTAACAGGCGCATTGATACCTGCTATATTCACAGCGGTAACCTGTGTTTTTATACTAATTTCAAGGGGACTGCTTGCGTAATCCGTAAAATTATCCGCATTCACACGCTCTGCCAAAATGTAAACGTGATAGTCCGTTCCCCATATTCCGGTCAAACCGCTCGGAAGCGCAAAAGTTCCTGTTCCTGTTGTCGCTTCTGCCACAGCAGCGTCTGTTCCTTCTGCATTTTTTATATTCTGCAATGCGCCGTAGTAAAGAATCTGTGCATTCTCACTTCCATACGTCTTGTCTGTAATCATAACAGATATCTGATTCACTTTTTCATGTTCTGAAGCAGCATTGTCCGTATAGGTATATGGAACGGTGATTGTTCCGTCACCCGCCTTAACTGCACTTCTGCCCGGTGTCAGAGTGATAGTTTTATCGGCATCTGACAGTGTCAGCTTCCACTGCGTATCCGTTGTCATGCCAATCCCGTTGCTCTCGCTTGTAAGAGCAGAAGTTTTATCCACTCCGCTCACAGACGAAAAGAGAATGGATGACAAATCCAAATTCATGGCAGGACTCACACCGGCATTGTAACCGCTGGTGTTATCTGCATTACCGGTGTAAATACCGCCTTCTTGCAGGACAACCCCAACCTTCGCCTTGTTCCAGGAATCGACAGAACGAAGCCACCACGCACCTGTCGATGCACCGGTCTTCATCCGATTTCTACTGGGATTACCATTCATCCCATATCCGTACGCTCCGTTACAAACATCCTCCACATCCAGCAAAAAGAGTTTTTCGCCGCCCAGTGCCACATAATTTTTGAATGTACTTTCTATATTACTTGACACATTGACTCCTGTTTCACTGTCTGTCGTCAATACGTGGCTTTCCACGATGCTTGCGGCGATAGCATTCTGCTCCGCATCGGTAAAAGCAGTACCGATCAGACCGCCGTCATCATTCAAAGTTTGCTTTATATCGCTGTTTGCCCATTTTTCGCCGCTACTGCCGGCAAATACACACTGAAACAGAATACTGTCACAATCCAAAAACATGGTTTCCGCGCCAAACTTAGTAGTACTTGCATCCAGTACACGATATTTTACCGGCTCTGCAACCTGATCACCATCTGTATCATAGGCTCCGTAGTAAACATAGCAACCATTCCAGTTGTCCTTTTCGCTGCCCGGAACAGCCGGGTCAACGATCCCCTGCGTACCGATACATATCTGCTTTGCAGCCGGCGCTGCCCAAATCGGTATTTCTAACGGCGCACTTGCATAATCCGACCCGTTCTCGCCGTTTCTATCTTCTGCAATGAGATAAACGTGATAATCAACTCCCGGCGTTTTTCCGACGAAAGAGTCCGGAATCGTATAAACACCGGTTCCGCTTGCCGCAAAATCTCCCTCATTTAATTTTTCATAAGCAAGAATCGTTGCTCCGTTTGTATTCCCCGCTGTATATTCCTTATCAAGAATCATCAAGGAAACCCGCGTCACATTGCCCATGTTCGCGCCGCCGACACTGTACGGAATAGTCACGGTATTTCCTACTCTTTTCACGCCACTGGATGCAATAGTAATATCACTGTCAATCAGTGTCAATTTATACTCTGCACCAAGCCCCGGAGTGCTTTCCGGCAACGTCTGGGACTCCTCAATATATATTTCTGCCTCTTTTACTTCCTCTGCCTGCACTTCCTTTACGGGTATCACCATCCCTGATAATACCAATGCCAAACAAAGAAACATACTGAATATTCGTTTTTCAAGCCTCATCACTGATGCCTCCTTTATTCGTTTGCATTATAGCACAGTTTTCTTTCTGCTGTGTAGTAGTTATTTTTTCAGACCATAAAATACAGCGCAAAGCTTTTGGGCTCTGCGCTGCTATCGTGTCATTCCTTCCGAAGATATGTTTAGCCTGTTACGTTTTCTTCCTGCCAATAGAGACGGATGTACCCCTCAGCTTCTTCCTGCGTGATATCACACTCACGCATCAGCGACTCTATCGTAGTCTCTTTTGTCTGATTTAGATTTTGACAGGTCCGGATGATGCCTTGTATTCCTTGCTGTATTCCTTGCTGTATGCCCTGCTGAACTCCGGCATTATAGCTGTCATCCTTTTCGTGGTCGATCATTTCCTGTAAGGTCATATAACGCTCC
>JAFTWX010000095.1 GCA_017465095.1 Lachnospiraceae bacterium
CACCGGCAACCGGTATTCCTTCTGTAACCCGGCCAGGCCTTTCATCAGCTCGTCGGTACAGGACGGTATAAAACGCGGTGTCAAAATCGGACGAATACCTTTCAGGTCCGCACACGCCTCCAGCCACTTTCTCGTGTCCGCCAGGGCCTGTCCTGCCGATGTTTCACATAAATTTTCCGGGCTGTTTCTGTCCATATTGACTTTTCCCACGTAACCGCAAAATCCCGCTTTTTCCAGTTTTTCCATAAGCGTCTTCGTCGCATCGCCGTGTATGGTCGCAAAGATGCAGGCTCTTGTGGTGGCACTTTTCATCAAATCTTCCGTAAAAATATCATAGGCTTTTCCGGCGTATTCCGGATTGCTGTACTTTGCCTCCTCCGGGAAGGTATGGGTATTCAGCCAGTCAATCAGCTCCAGATCCATCCCGAGCCCGCGGAAACTGTACTGCGGTGCATGCACATGCAAATCCACCATTCCCGGAAGAATCAGGCTGTTCCCGTAGTCGGTACACGGTATTCCCTCATACTCCTTTGGCAACACCTCAAATACGCCGAGACACTGCCCGTCTACGCAGATAACATAGCTGTTTTCAAAGACGCACAGCTCATCCTTATTTTTGCTGTAAATTATATTGCCTCTCAGGGCAAACGTTTTATTTTGAACCAATCATTTTCTCCTTTACCCCTTATGGGGCCTTTTCTTCTATTTCATATTCAGCACATCCGCCGGGCTGTAAAGCGTCTCAAATCCGTCTTTTTTTCTCAGCGGCCAATCGTCCCTGTCGTTGAGATACCACGCAGCCTGCGCCGTCCGCATACCGAATTGCCGGGCCGCCTCAAGCTCACTGCTTCCGCCGTCACCGACATATAAACATTCTTCCGCTTTCATCCCGAGCTTATCTGCGCATATCCGATATATTTCCTGCTGCGGTTTGCACACGCCCAGCTCATAAGAAAGGCACATCACATCAAAATAAGGCGCAAGAATGCTCCTTCGTATCACTTCGGCCTCCTCCGAAAAGCAGTTGCTGATCAGCCCGATGAAGATTCCCCTCTCTTTCAATTCTTCAAGCATGGGAATAATCTCCGGATGCAGATTTTCAAAACAACATTCCGCCGTCGCAATGCGCTTTTTTGCAATCTTTGCAACTTTTGCCGTCACTTCATCCTCCGAACAGGATGTGTTATGCGCTAAAATCTCCCGGAGCGTATCCTCCAGCGAAAGCTTTCCGACGGTGCGTTCCTGTTCTTTTCCCCGCCAGACCGACTGGAATTTTTCAAGCAAAACGCCTGCATCCTCCGCCATCTGCGAACTGAAATAGAGCGGACTTTTCCCGTGATAATGTGTTATCAGTGTCTCATACATATCAAAAACAACCGCACGAATCATGTTTTTTCTCCTCGCATGAAAATTTCTTTTCAAATTATAACACAGACCCCAAAAAGGCCGGAAGAGAGAGCAACAATTTAGGGAACCTTCCTTCGGTAAGCGGCTGAGATTATCTCTCAGCTGCTTTTATGACTCCTCCATCTCCATATACGCCTGTGCGATACGGTTGTAATCAATTTGATTGCGAATCTTTTCCACCGTAAAATCGTCACCCTTTATGACACTGCGATAGATATAGCGCCCTTCTTCTGCGATGGCATCTCCTTCAATCAAAGCGCCGACCACGTAATGCTTTCCTTCAAAATCAAACTCATCCACAACCGCCATCTCGAGCGCCGATCCGTCTCTGGCCGTTGTGTGAAATGTAACATATTCTGTATATTCTTCTGTATAATTGTTTTCCATACTTATTTTCCTCTCATTATGCTTTCGAATCAAATCGCGGTATCTCCTCCGACATCAAATCGAAAAACGACTCTTCTTCATCATTGTGCGGAAACAAAAGCTCCATGTAAAGATTTCCGAGGAGATCTTTTACCTGCTCCAAATCCACACCTGCAAACAGAGTATCCCCGATTTCTGCCCGTTTTAAATTTTTGATCACTGCCCGGGCGTTAAATGTGCTCGGCACGTCCCATGCATATTGGTCCGCAGCAGCATCAAACTGGGTTCCGACCGTTTCCTCCCCGATGCCTCCTGCGCCGGAACCTGCCGGTGACAGCGCTTTCGCTTTTTCTGCATCCGGATCCACAAGAGGTTTCGACTGCGGAAGATTGTAAACGACATTTTTACATGTCTTTTCGAAGCATTCCGGATCGTGCTCTGCCAGATAACGCAAATCATCCACGGTAATCGGCCGTTTGTTATGTATTTTGAGATAGATGTTGATCAGTCTTGTATCTTTTTCCATAGCATCACCTCTCGTGCGCATGCCCGTTAACTTGCCCGGCTGTGAATTGTTGTAATTATTATAACATTTTTCCTATTACAATGGTTTACTTTATTGACAAAATATATTAAAATTAACTCTGAATAAAAATATAAAGGAGACGTAGTTATGAAAATTTCATCATTACAAACAGCAAGATATGAGTATGCTCCGAAACTTCCTGGAATGCTGAGAAACGGTATTGCAGATATTTGTGTAAATGAAGGTGCAGATACTCAGAGCGTAGCTGATCAGGACAAGATCAAAGCACTTTTCCCGAATACTTACGGCAAAAAGGAAATCACTTTCCAGAAAGGCCAGAACACATCTGAAGCTAAAAAGCAGGTTGTAGGTGTTATCCTCTCCGGCGGACAGGCTCCTGGCGGACACAACGTTGTTTGCGGATTATACGATGCTTTAAAAGCAACCAATCCTGAAAACGTTCTTTACGGTTTCAAGGGCGGCCCAAGCGGACTTATCGAGGACGATTACTTAATCTTTGATGACGAGTACATCAACCAGTTCAGAAACACAGGTGGTTTCGACATCATCGGCTCCGGAAGAACCAAACTTGAGACAAACGAGCAGTTCGCAATCGTTGCTGATGTTTGTAAAAAACACGGCATCACAGCTGTTGTTATCATCGGTGGTGACGACTCTAACACAAACGCAGCTGTTCTTGCTGAGTACTTCGCAGCAAACAACACAGGCGTTCAGGTAATCGGATGTCCTAAGACAATCGACGGTGACCTTAAAAATGAAGATATCGAGTGCTCATTCGGTTTCGATACAGCAACAAAGACATACAGCGAAATCATCGGTAACATCGAGCGTGACGCTAACTCAGCTAAGAAATACTGGCACTTTGTAAAAGTTATGGGACGTTCTGCATCTCACGTAGCTTTAGAGTGTGCTCTTGAGACACAGCCGAACATCTGCTTAATTTCAGAAGAAGTTGCAGCTAAGAAGATGTCCCTTTCTCAGATCGCTGATTACATTGCAGACTCTGTTGAAAAGAGAGCAGCAAAAGGCATGAACTTCGGTGTTGCTATCATTCCGGAAGGTGTTGTAGAATTCGTTCCTGAGTTCTCAGTACTTATCTCAGAAATCAACGAGCTCCTTGCAGGAAGCAAAGCTGATGAGTTCAACGCTCTTCCTACATGGGCTGACAAATATGCATTCATCGAAAAAGGTCTTACAAAAGAATCTATGGAAGTATTCGCAATCCTTCCACAGGCTATCCAGCAGCAGTTATTCTTAGAAAGAGATCCACACGGAAACGTACAGGTTTCTCTTATCGAGTCAGAAAAATTATTCTCTGCTCTCGTAGCTGACAAATTAGCAGCTCGCAAGGCAGCAGGTACATACACAGGTAAGTTCAATGCACTTCACCACTTCTTAGGTTACGAAGGAAGATGTGCATTCCCTTCCAACTTCGACTCAGACTACTGCTACTCATTGGGATACAACGCATTCATGCTTATCCAGTACGGCTACAACGGTTACTTATCTAAGATTTCTAACCTTTCTCAGCCGGCAAACGAGTGGGTTGCAGGTGGTATGCCGATCACAAAGATGATGAACATCGAAAGAAGACACGGCGAAGACAAACCGGTTATCAAGAAAGCTCTTGTTGAACTGGAAGGAAAACCGTTCAAATTCTTCGAAGCTCATCGTGAAGAGTGGGCAGAGAACACATGCTTCGTATATCCGGGTGCTATCCAGTACTACGGACCGACAGAAGTTTGTGACATCACAACTGTTACACTTGCTCTTGAACAGGCAAAATAAGATTTGTTAATATAATCTTGCAAATGTAAACTCCCGCGGAATCTAATCCGCGGGAGTTTTTGTCTTGCCTTATATACTTAAAATGATTTAGAAAAACAGTACTCTATAGCCAATTCATCCTATTGACAAATTCCACTTTCCTATTACCCTTTTCTATTGTTCCAATCTCATAGCAATCGTAAAACTGACGAATATGCTCCATAACTTCTGTCTTGTCTTTCTGTGCTACCACAATATTAAAACCGACACCGCAGTTAAATGTCCGCAGCATTTCTTCGTCGCTGATACTACCGGTGTTTCTGATATATTTAAATATGTTTAATATTTTGAGCTTCGACAAATCAATCTTAGCACTCAATCCATCCGGAATCACTCTGCAAAGATTTCCTTCTATGCCACCACCTGTAATATGCGCCATTCCATGTATCACGTCTTTATCAAACAACCCTTTGATTGATTTGTAATATGGTGTATGCGGTTTCATAATCTGCTCAACAAATGTTAGGCCATCTATTTTATCGAGTTTGATTTGAGGCATTCTATCCATCAGCAGACGAACAAGTGAATACCCATTTGTATGCAGTCCGTTCGATGCAATGGTCAAAACTGCATCTCCTTCTTTTATTGCAGAGCCGTCAATCACCTTTGATTTCTCGACAATTCCCGCAATGCTCGAGGTCAAAACATAAACTCCGGATTCTACAACCAGTGGCTGAATCGATGTTTCTCCTCCCACAAGGGAGCATTCATTTTCTTTGCAAGCCTCAGAAACACCCTTTACCAATGTCTTGATTGTATCTTTTTCTGCATTTCCACACACTATCGTATCCAGTACCGCCAATGGTTTTGCTCCCATAACCACAATGTCATTGACCAGATGGTTAATCATGTCATGGCAAATCGACTCGGTATATCCATATTCCATGGCTAACTTTTGCTTTGATCCCGGCTCTTCCGATTTCAACACCAAAACCGGATGCTCAAGGGACGGAAACTTCATATCATACAAAGATGCAAACGGCCCCAATCCATTTAAGACACGATTGTCTTTCGTTTCGAGATGCTTTGCCATTTCTTTCTTGATGGAATCTGTATAAGCAATGTCAATTCCTGCCTTACTGTACGACAATCCTTCCTTTTCCTTCTCAGCTCCATTCAATATTTCATCCACAGACACTTCTAACACTGTCGCCAGATCTTTTAATATTTCGATATTTGGATATGTGGATCCGTTCTCCCATTTCGATATTGCCTGAAAAGAGATATTTAATTTATCCGCCAACTGTTGCTGCGTCATGCCGAGCGCCTTGCGTTTTCCCATGATAAAATTGCCGACCTTTATACTATCAAGCATCTCCGAAACCTCCGTTTTCTTTTATCATAGCGCACTCATCCTATTACATGCAATAACCGTGAGAGAGAGTTTTTCTTTGAGTTTCAACCGGAGGTTGAGGGGGGAGTTCTGGTCTGAGAGCCTTAATTTTACATCAGATATCGCTCCGCTAATTGTTCTATTTTACCGGTACTTAAAATTGTCTGTTCCGTCTCATAAGTAAGAATCAATCGTTCCCCCGGAAAGATTCCGTTATTTTCATATGTATTTATTTTTCTTACCATATCCCGTGCATATAAAGGTTCGTCGCATTTTCCATTATGCTCCCAATATATTTCTTCACCTGTTTTCTTTGACAAAAAAGTAAAATCCGGATATATAGTGCCCATTCCCCTCAAATAAAGCGGACATTCATATTTATATTCGAGCCCTTTTCGATAAAAAAAGTCTGCCATAATCTTCTCAGATTTTGATCGAACCCTCTCTCCTTTCTCTGTCAATATGACAGGTGTTCCTTCTGCGAAATCTTTTCCTTTATATTCTTTTGATTTCCACTCATTTACTCTTTGCTCCCATGTAGGTTCTATGGGTTGGATGAGTTTCTGTCTCTGTGGATGTTCACTAATATATATTCTTTCTAACTCATCATCCGTATAATCCTTTAATAGTCGCTTAATCTGTGAATGCCTTTTTTCTGCCAAATGCAACACCTTTTCATCGTATGACTTCTGAGCCAACTGCTGCGCCATGGTTATATTCTCTTTCGCAATGTAATTACCGCATTTCTTTTCATCTTTATAGCAATAGTATTGCACATGATTGTGGCTCTTTGATATGCGAAGTTTTCCCTCCGGCGCCGCGTCCAACCTTGTCTTTGTTTCACTTATAATTTTTTCCAGTTTCTGCCGCTCTGCCAGCAATAAATTTCTTAATCCTTTCATGTATTACCTCTCCTTTTGGAATTTTTAAGATATGAACCGTAAGAGTACTTACGTCTTACGTTCAAATTAGATGGTTTCTGATATGCACCCGTATGATTTGATTTGTATTACGGTTGTATATTGGGGTTTCTCTCTGTCAACCGTAAGCCCTGGCAATTTTTACGGTCGTATACTGAATTTCCCCTCTGCCAACCGTAAGCTTCGGCAATTTTTACGGTCGAATATTGATTTTTTCCTCTGACAACCGTAAATCCCTACACATTTTACGGTTGTATACTTGATTTTTCGTTTAACAACCGTAAGCACCTCCATATTTTACGGTCGAATATATCATTTTTGAATTTTAGGCCGAAACGTCCGCGGGATTTTGAATAAATCTGAATGAAAATGCTTGAAATTAAATGAAAATTCTTGAATTTAAGTGGGCTTGAATGAAATACAAATAAAAACGATTTGAAATAAGAAAGAATATCCCGGAACCGAAGTTCCGGGACTTGTAATTTCTTGTTGTTTCGAAACGATTAACGTTTTGAGAACTGTGGTGCACGACGAGCTGCTTTGAGACCGTATTTCTTACGCTCTTTCATACGTGGATCACGAGTTAAGAATCCGGCTTTCTTGAGAACCGGTCTGTAATCGTTATCTACTGTAAGAAGCGCTCTTGCGATACCGTGTCTGATCGCACCTGCCTGACCTGTGTATCCGCCACCTTTAACGTTTACAAGGATGTCGAATTTATCTACTGTATCAGTAGCTACTAACGGCTGACGAACGATAACTTTTAATGTCTCTAATCCAAAGTAGTCGTCTAACTCTCTTTTGTTTACGATGATATTTCCTTTACCAGGTGTCATGTATACTCTGGCAATTGATTTTTTTCTTCTTCCTGTTCCATGGAATTTTGTTGCTGCTTTAGCCATTTTAACTTTCTCCTTTCAGTTCCTCTAATTAGAATGTTAATACTTCAGGTTTCTGTGCTGCCTGCTCATGATCCGGACCAGCGTATACATGAAGTTTTTTGTACATCTGTCTTCCTAAAGGACCTTTTGGAAGCATGCCTTTAACAGCAAGTTCAACAACTTTTTCAGGTTTCTTAGCCATCATTTCTTTTAATGTAGTCTCTTTCATACCGCCTACATAATCTGAGTGATGGTAGTAAATCTTCTGATCTAATTTCTTACCTGTAACTTTGATCTTCTCTGCATTAACGATGATTACGTAATCACCTGTGTCGATGTGCGGTGTGAAGATCGGTTTGTTTTTTCCTCTTAATACTTTAGCTACTTCTGAAGCTAAACGTCCAAGTGTCATGTCTGTAGCATCTACTACATACCATTTTCTATCGATTGTAGCCGGACTAGCCATAAATGTTTTCATCGTGTTACCTCCAAATTAATAACATACTGGTGTTTCTTAAGTGTCTTCCTCTCTCCGGGGCTAATCGGAATGGAAAGGAATTTAAGGCTTCCACTCGGGAACTGACGGGGCTATGTCAGTCACTCCATAGGTCGCCACTGTGAAATATTATATTATACGCTTCCGGGTGTGTCAACCACTTTTTTCCGGAAAACATCTATTTTTCAAATGTATAGGAAACAAGTGTGAGTCCCTGCGCCGGCGCTGTCGGTCCTGCCTTTTCCCGGTCACCCGAAGCTAACATCTCAGGAATAAAAGAAGGCTCCATACGACCTCTTCCGACCTCCATGAGTGTTCCTGCAATAATGCGTACCATATTGTACAGGAAACCGTTTCCGGTCACGCGGATGGTAATCAGGTCGCTCTCCCTTGTTACGGAAAGATCATAGATCGTCCGCACCGTGCTCTCCACCTCCGGTTTGAAGGTCGATACCGCTGCAAAATCATGTTCGCCGACAAATTGCTTTGCTGCTTCCTGCATCTTTTCCGCATCCATCGGTACATAAGTAAAATGACTGTAAAGACGCATTGTCGGATTCGGAAACTGCGCATTGTATATTTTGTATTCGTAAGTCTTTCTTGTGGCTACTTTTCGCGGATGAAAATCCGATGCCACTTCCTCGGACTTCTGAATTTTAATATCCTCCGGAAGACGCTGGTTGAGGGCATAAGAAATTTTCTCCGCCGGCATACGGGCTTGTGTGTCAAACACGGCAAGATTGCAAAGTGCATGGACACCGGAATCCGTCCGGCTCGCTCCGATTACCGTAATCGGCTCTCCCAAAAGCTCCGACAAATGTTTATTCAGTTGTCCCTCTATCGTATCGCCGTTTGGCTGCACCTGCCATCCGCAGTAATCGGTGCCGTCATAAGCGACCGTCAGCATAACTCTTTTCATAACAATTTCCCAAGCACAATCACTCCGGCCAGATATGCCAGAAGTATAACATATGCAAGTATATCCGCCTTGTGATATTTCAGTGGTTTCATTTTGGTTCTGCCGTCCCCGCCCTGATAGCATCTGGCCTCCATAGCCATGGCAAGGTCGTTTGCACGGCGGAACGCCGATACAAAAAGCGGAACCAGAAGCGGAACCATCGCTTTTATCTTCTTCATCATATTTCCGCTGTCAAAGTCAGCACCGCGCGCCATCTGCGCCTTCATAATCTTGTCCGTCTCCTCCAGAAGAATCGGAATAAAACGAAGAGCGATGGACATCATCATGGAAATCTCATGAATCGGAACCTTGATCACCTTCAGCGGAGCCAGCAGTTTTTCCATGCCGTCCGTCAGCTGATTCGGCGTCGTGGTGAGTGTCATAATAGACGAACCGATAATCAGAAATATCAAACGAATTGCGATAAATACCGCATTGGTCAGCCCCTCCTTTGTAATGGTAAGCTTCCAGATCGTAAACAGCGGTTCTCCCTTTGTCAGGAACATGTTAAACGCCGCCGTAATCAAAAGCAGAATAACTACCGCTTTCAGTCCGCGCACCATATATTTGAACGGTACACGGGACACCGAAATCATCGCCGCCAGAAACAGCAGCGCAAGCAAAAACGGAGCCGCCTCTTTGTACAGAAAAAGTGAAATTATATATATAATTGTTCCAATGAGCTTTACCCGCGGATCGAGTCTGTGCAGAACGGAATCCGCCTGGTAATACTGCCCGAACGTTATCTCTCTTATCATAGTTTCTCCCATCGGTTTTATTGTGACGAATGCACATTATCCTGCCGACAACACCCGCAAAATCTCATCCTTCGCCTCTGCGATTGTTGTCGCATCTGCGCTCACATCAAAACCATTTTCTTTCATCTGCTGCATAATGTAAGTTACCGCCGGCGCAGCAAGACCGACCTCCTCCAGCTCTTTATAATGCGCAAACACATCCTTAGGCGCACCGTCCAGCATCACACTTCCGCCGTTCATAACAATGATACGGTCCACGTAGTTGGCCACATCCTCCATACTGTGGGACACAAGAATGATTGTCATACCGGTCTCCGTCTGAAGCTTCTTGATCAGCCCAAGAATCTCATCTCTGCCCTTCGGATCAAGACCCGCTGTCGGCTCGTCCAGAATGAGCACCTCCGGCTCCATGGCAAGAACGCCCGCTATTGCCACACGTCGCTTTTGACCGCCGGACAAATCAAACGGCGACTGGTAAAAATAGTCATCGTCCATTCCGACCATCTTCAGCGCCTTATAGGCACGAAGCTCCACCTCTTTTTTATCCAGGCCGAGATTCTTCGGTCCGTAGCAGACATCCGAGAAAACATCAATCTCAAAAAGCTGATGCTCCGGATATTGAAACACAAGCCCCACTTTGCTGCGAAGCTTTTTCAAATCGAAATCATCATCATAAATATCTTCCCCGTTGAAATATACCGTTCCGCTTGTCGCCTTAATCAGTCCGTTCAAATGCTGTACAAGGGACGATTTCCCCGATCCGGTGTGTCCGATCAGTCCGACAAACTGTCCGTCGGGAATCACCAGGTTGATATCCGAAAGCGCTGCCACCTCCATAGCAGTTCCGGCCTCATATATGCAATTTAAATGATCCACAATAATCGGCATAATTTACCTTACCTTTTTTAATTCTTCTATGAGTTCTTTGGTTGTGAGAATTCCGTCCGGAAGCTTCACACCCGATTTTTTAAGTTCATGGGCCAAAAGCGTCACCTGCGGAACGGAAAGCCGGAGAGACTTCAGTTTTTCCACCTGCGAGAAAATTTCTTTCGGTGTACCCTGCATCTCCACACGTCCCTTGTCCATGACATAGACCTTGTCCGCATGCACGACTTCTTCCATATAATGTGTAATCAGAATCACTGTGATACCCTCAACCTCGTTGAGTGCCCGCACTGCGCGGATCACTTCTTTACGTCCGCTCGGGTCCAGCATGGCTGTCGGCTCGTCCAAAATGATGCATTTCGGATGCATAGCCAGCACACCGGCAATGGATACACGCTGTTTCTGACCGCCGGAGAGGCGATTCGGCGACTTCTTGCGGTATTTATACATACCGACCGCCTTGAGACTCTCCTCCACGCGCTCCCAGATCTTCTGCGTTTCCACGCCGAGGTTTTCCGGGCCGAAGCCCACATCCTCCTCCACGATCTGTCCGATAATCTGGTTGTCCGGATTTTGAAACACCATTCCCGCACTTTTGCGGATGGATATCAAATTCTCCTCATCCTGCGTATCCTTGCCGTCCACCCAGACAGTACCTTCTGTCGGGTAAAGAATCGCATTCAGGTGCTTGGCAAGTGTCGACTTTCCGGAACCGTTATGTCCCAGCACCGCCACAAAATCACCCTGCTTAATGTCCATGTCCACATGGTCCACCGCCGTAGTGATTCCTTCCACGTTGCCTTCATCGTCTCGTCTGATATATTCAAATACAAGCTTTTTTACATCAATAATGTTCATATTACTTCCTTTGCCTGCGATATACGCTTTTTTCACGGGTTCTATTTTACATGGTTTGTGTTTGAAATACAAGTGATTTGGATTATAATAAAGATTAAGAATTAATAAAGAGGTATGTTTATGAAAAAACTTGGTATTGTTTCTGTCTTCATCTTAGCAGTATTGATAATTCTTTACAGTATGACTTCTACGGTTGAAAAAAATGAATATGTTAGTGAAGAGACTCCTATTTCGGAAGGAGAAGAAATTGTGACACCTGAATCTTCCAATGCAACGTCTATCGCTGCAAAAAAACCATCTATGACAACAGTCACGCCGGAGCATATCGGCAAATTTGATCCGCAGGCGGTTCCGGCGACTGACCGTACTATTTATGCCTACGGGTTTTACAGCGAACCGTTGCCATCTGACATCATAGAGAAAATTACCGGTGTTTCTTTTCATGAAAACGACCATATCACCTACGATGATTTGCGATATTTGAATGTTTTATATGTAGATTTTGACGGCAACACGCAGAAAGGCGAAATCATTTGCAACAAGGCCATTGCGCAGGATCTTCTGGAGATTTTTAAAGAGCTTTACGACAACGCTTACCAAATCGACAAAATCCGTCTCATAGACGAATACGGCGGCGACGATGACCTCTCCTGCGATGACAACAACACTTCCTGCTTTAACTACCGCGTGGTAGGCGGAACCGACAGCCTGTCAAAGCATGCGCTGGGCCTGGCCATCGATATCAATCCGTTTCAGAATCCGTACATCACCTATCCAAACGGTGTGGAACGCATCTCGCCGGCGGGCAGCGAGCCTTACGCCGACCGGGACAGCGGCCTCCCTCATATGATATTAGAAGGCGACTTATGCTACAACTTGTTTATTGAACACGGATTCACCTGGGGCGGACATTGGAAAACACTGAAGGATTATCAGCATTTTCAGAAGACACAGTAACAATTGCATAATTTAGAGTGACTTTTTCCTTTATTTTAACTACTTTCTCTCCTCTTACAACATATGTAACACTTTATAGGGAGAATATTTAATCTTTGCCTTTGTTTTATGTAAATCAGGTCGGTGTTTTTTTCTCCCTCACTATACTGTACTAGCTCTATGGGGAGAAACACACTCTGCAATTTCTATATTTTTCTCCCCATATTACAAAAAATCATCCGCGTTGGGAGAAACTCTGAACCGCTTCCAAAAGATTATTCGAGAACGAAAGCCCCATTATACAAAAAAGGAACATCCGATTGGATGTTCCTTTTAGAATGCTACTTATACTAACTCAAGTAATACTTCCATAGCAGCGTCACCTTTACGCTGACCGATCTTAACGATACGAGTGTAACCACCCTTGCGCTCTGTGTATTTCGGAGCGATTTCGTCAAACATCTTTGCTACCATGTCAACTTCTTTTGTTCCTCTCTTCTTACCTGCATTTTCTGTAGGCACTTCTTTGATCGGATATAATACCTGAAGCATCTGGCGTCTTGCGTGAAGTCTGCTTGGCATATCTTTTTTGATTGTCTTTTCAACTTCATCGTAAACTGTAACTTTCTTGCCATCAACGACTTCTTTTACTCTCTTGCCGTCTTTGTCTTTGCGGGCAACTTTAGCAGTAACTGTTACTTCTTCAAAGTTGTCTTTCTCTTTTACAGCTAATGTGATGAGCTTTTCAGCCATCTTCTGAACTTCTTTTGCCTTAGCTTCTGTTGTAACAATCTTTCCGTTGTATAAAAGATTTGTTACCTGGTTTCTAAGTAATGCTTTTCTCTGGTCAGATGTTCTGCCGAGTTTTCTGTACTTTGCCATTGTTATGTCCTCCATTCATGGTGCATCCGGCATTGCTCTTTGGACTTACATACCGAACCGTTTTATGTTTCCATTTGGAGCAGGCACGCAAATGCTCATCGGTCTTATTTCGCGCGTCTATTCCTATATCAGATCAAGGTTTATTCTTCGCTGGAATTCAGCTCTAAACCAAGTTCTTTTAATTTTGCCAAAACTTCTTCTAATGACTTGCGTCCTAAGTTGCGGACTTTCATCATGTCATCCGGAGTTTTGTTTGTTAATTCTTCTACCGTATTGATACCGGCTCTCTTTAAGCAGTTGTATGAACGAACGGATAATTCCAGTTCATCGATGCTCATCTCAAGAACTTTCTCTTTTTCGTCGTCTTCTTTTTCCACCATAACTTCAGCACTCTTAGCGCTTTCAGAAAGGTCGATGAAGAGACTTAAGTGCTCACTGAGAACCTTTGCTGCAAGACTCACTGCTTCGTCCGGAGCAAGTGTTCCGTTTGTATAAACATCCAATGTGAGTTTATCAAAGTCTGTCACCTGTCCGACACGGGTATTTTCTACAGTCATATTTACTCTCTCTACAGGAGTGTAGATAGAGTCTACAGAGATCACTCCGATAGACTGATCTTCTGTTTTATTCTTTTCAGCACTGATATATCCTCTGCCTTTTGTGATGGTCAGTTCCATATACAGTTTGCTCTCTTTACCGCCGTTTAATGTAGCGATAACCTGATCTGAATTGATGATTTCAATATCCGGATCACACTGGATGTCAGATGCTCTAACGACACCTTCACCCTCGAACTCAATATAAGCAGTCTTCGGCTCATTGCCTACACCTGAATTCTTGATTGCAAGACTCTTTAAGTTCATGATGATCTCAGTTACATCTTCTTTTACTCCAGGAATGGAACTGAACTCGTGTAAAACGCCTTCGATCTTAACCTGGCTTACTGCTGCTCCCGGAAGTGAAGAAAGCATAATTCTTCTTAAGGAGTTTCCTAATGTAATACCATAGCCACGCTCTAACGGCTCTACTACGAATCTGCCATACTTTTTATCTTCTGAGATTTCTGCAACCTCAATGTTAGGTCTCTCAAAATCAAACACTGTAAATACCCTCCTTACATTAAAACTCTTATCTGTGTGAACTAATTCTTAAATTAATTATTTAGAATATAATTCGACGATAAGCATTTCGTCAACAGGTACATCAATCATTTCTCTTGCAGGAAGTGATTTCACAGTTCCTTTTAATCCGTCGATATCCTGATCAAGCCATTCCGGAACTAATCTTCCGCCTGTTACTTCCACGATATCTTTGTATCTCTGTAAGCTCTTAGATTTTTCTCTGATTTCGATTACATCACCTGCTTTGATGAGGTAAGAAGGAATGTTTACACATTTGCCGTTTACTAATACGTGTTTGTGTCCAACAACCTGTCTTGCTTCTCTTCTTGTTCTTGCGAAACCAAGACGGAAGATTACGTTGTCTAATCTTCTCTCAAGAAGGATCATTAAGTTTTCACCGGTCTGGCCCTTCATCATATCAGCTTTTTCGTAATAGGTACGGAAAGGTTTCTCTAACATACCGTAGATGAATTTTGCTTTCTGTTTTTCACGAAGCTGAAGACCATACTCGCTTACTTTCTTGTTTGCTCTAACCAGCTGACGGTTAGATTTTTTGTCATATCCGAGATAGCTTGGCTCAAGACCAAGTGATCTACATCTCTTTAATACAGGAACTCTGTTTACTGCCATTTTGTTTTCCTCCTAATATTGTTTACAGTGCACAGGGCACTTTCGTCCAACATATTGATTTACATTTACTATTTTAAAATCCGAATCCAGTCTTAGTACATACAATAAGACTACACACGACGACGTTTCGGCGGGCGACATCCATTGTGAGGTACAGGAGTTACGTCACGGATACTTGTTACTTCAAGACCACAAGCCTGAAGAGCACGAATAGCTGCTTCACGACCTGAACCCGGTCCTTTTACCATAACGTCAACTGTTTTTAAACCATGTACTAATGCTGCTTTTGTAGCAGTCTCTGCTGCCATCTGAGCTGCATAAGGAGTAGATTTCTTTGAACCTCTAAACCCAAGACCACCGGCACTTGCCCAGCTGAGAGCGTTTCCTTCTGTATCTGTCAATGTAACAATTGTATTGTTAAAAGACGCCTGGATATGTGCCTGTCCGCGTTCAACGTTTTTCTTTACACGCTTTTTTGTTACTTTCTTTGCAACCTGTTTAGCCATAATTAAACTAACCTACTTTCTCTTAAACTAAATCCTTATGGATTATTTCTTCTTATTTGCTACTGTTCTCTTTGGACCCTTACGAGTTCTTGCGTTTGTCTTAGTCTTCTGACCACGAACAGGA
>JAFTWX010000096.1 GCA_017465095.1 Lachnospiraceae bacterium
ATTCTGATGACAAATTTATTTTACATCTTTTTACATATCTCCTAATATCCTGCTTAATATGTCTAATCTCATCTTCTAATACATCCACTTTAATACCATTGGATGTTTTTTTTATTTTATATAACTCACGTTGTTTTTCTTTTAATAATTCCCTTTTGTCAAGCATGGCATCCATTATCTTGACATTGCCTTTTACTCCACCATCATTTAAATAATCATCAATTCCCATTGTCAATAACATCTGCATAAAATGATTTGCGGTCATAGAAAAGAATTTTGCATACTTTTTTATTCTTTCATACAACGTTGTTCCTATTTCAAAATTTACTTCCATATATACCTCTTTCATATCACTTATTTTGTTAATATTTTCGTATGAACTCCGAGTTGATTTGATTATATACTTCATCTACTCCAATTTCAACCTTAGTTGATTTTTTCCGGAAATAGAGTTTCCCCAAAGCCACTAAAAAGTCGTGATAACATAAAACAAAAAACTTATGAAAAGCGCTGAGTAGTAAGTCCACAAATGAAAGTGAGGACTTACAAATGATAAAAAATAATAATGTAAATGAGTTACCGGAAATCAACTTTGAACAACGTATAAAAAAATTGCGAAAAAAATCTCAATTATCACAAGAGCAGATGGGCGAACTGTTAGGTATTGATGGAAAATCTTACGGCAAATACGAACAGGGAACAACTCTTCCTACTGTAGACAGGTTGATGCAACTTTCTGATATTTTCAATGTATCTATTGATTATCTTCTGTTTGGAACTATGCCGTCTACTATTGAACGTGTTTCTTCTCTTTTAGGAAGATACGATGCATCTGTTCAGGAGAAAGTACTTGTTTGTGTTGAAAATATGCTCTCCATGATGTTTCCGGATAGCACGCCTTAAAAGCGTAACAATACGCCTTTAGACCTGTCCCAATTATGATACTTCTACACTAAAATATAATTATAAAATCGAGAAAGGAGGAAGTCTGATGCATCTTTCTAAATTAAACATTCCGTTTAATATTGTTGTTGATGGTGCAAACACTATTTTATTGGGTGTTGCTCCGTATTACGAATATGTTGACGGAAAGAAGACCGAAAATTTATTGGGCTACAAGTACAACATTGTAGAAGATAAGTCTTTCGAAAAGTTCAGTATCAAAATCGCTTCAAAGGCTCCTGTAATTACACAGGAACAGATTGATACTTCCAAAGAACGAATCAAAGTCACTTTCGAAAACGCCATCGCAAAGCCTTACCGAACCACATATGGCGACTATGACTTATCTATAACGGCAACCGGAATTTCTATTCTTAAATAGTATTCCACTATGACAAAAGGGGGAGATTTTCCATTCTTCCCCTTCTTACTTTTAAGGAGAAATTTTTTATGAAAAATATCATATTCAAATATCTTTTTGATATAAAATCTTTGTTCCCAACATTTGAAGAACTGAATACAGAATTATCTACTACTTATAAAAATTTAAAAATATTTCCCGAATATATAGCATTTTATTTAGTACTCTGCCCTCTTTTAGTAGTGGCATATTTTGTTATATTTGTACTTATTCTTATTGGTTTTGTATGCTTTCTCGGAAAACAAATAGTTGTATTTCTGATAAGTCTTAACACTGTAACCGTTCCATTATCTACCATTTACAATCAAGGTTTTATTTCTGACATGGTATGTACTATCCTTATGGAAAATTCAAAAGAATTAGGAATTATCGCTCCTGCATCCATTCAAGATATTTTGCCAGTACAACATACACTGCTACAAGTGGAAAACGGATTTACATATTATCATTTTATTGTTCAGCATCCGGTTGTTGAGGATATAGATTTTCAGTATTTATCAGACCTGTTAAATATGAAAATTTGTCAACATCTGCAAGTGCATTGCTGTAATTATCAAATTACATATAACGGTATGCCTGTTTTAAAAGTTTTCCGCATAAATGAAAGTCTGCATCATCCTTACTATTATTCTATCTGTATCATGCTCATAGATTCAGAGAAAAAATGTAGTTATCTTCATAAGTTGGAATGTCAAAAGACCGCAACTACTGTTACAACATTAACCGATGAGGATTTCTAATATGAATTGTTCAATTAAATTAGTGCCGGATGAGGGGTTTTTCCTCTCCGGTATTATTCGATATGTCACATGGAATTATGAAAAACTTGCTCACATGGTTATTTTCGGTTCTACCGGTAGCGGTAAAACATATTTACTCAAAATCATATTAGGCAGAATCGGAAAACACATTCCGGATTCGGAACTTATAGTATGTGATTATAAAAGTGATGAGGATTTCTCCTTTTTAAACGGATCAGAAAACTTCTACCGTTTTGATAAATGCATGAAAGGTTTAGAACGTGTAGTACAACTTCTTCATGAACGGCAACAGGGAATTACCTCAGATAAACATTTTATCTGCCTTGTTTTTGACGAATGGGCAAGTTTTATCAACAACCTTGACAAAAAATCTGCCGACCGCGCTAAACAGCTGCTTGCAACACTGTTAATGCTTGGACGTTCTTTCAACATTCATGTTATTATCAGCCAACAACGCCTAGATGCATCCTATTTTGCATCATCACGTGATAATTTTGCCGTTGTAATCGGAATGGGCGTATTGTCAAAAGAATCTGTTGATATGATGTTCAGTGATTATAAAGAAGTTATCAATCGCAACAAAGCACAGGGGCATGGCTCTGCTATCATTGGTAATCAGTTTAAAGATATTATTGTACCTGCTGTCAGAGATACAAACAAACTACAGGCATTTATAGAATCTGCTGTTAATCGTCCGAAGGACGAAAGCCTCTAGGCAGGCGTGGCGAAGCCAAAGCCTTGCCGTGGGGGCTTTCTTACCTGCCGCAGGCAGGTCAACCCGGTTATCATTGCCCGGGTTGTATGTATGCACTGAAAAGTCAAGAAATAAAAGGCTTTCAACCGCATACACCCCATTGTATGAATTGTATGATACGCCTAAAAAGCGTATAAATACGCCTAACACTGTGGGGCGCATACATACATATTACATTATTCTATACTCATAAGAATGAGACCGGTCAACATTCTTTAAATAAAAAAACATATTACCAAAGGAGGATTTCTTATGATGGATTATTTATCATACGAAGAAGTTTTAAAAAAATATAACGATTCAAAGGTTACAAAGAGAATTAACGATTTCCACTCTAAATTCATAAAAACCACAACTCGCAAACCGTTGTCAAAATTAAATAAAATGTTTGGTCTTCCCTATGACAGCTTTTCATTTTCAGAACTTTCAGACTATATTCAGGCTTCATATTTAGTATCAATGTTACAGTCTCTTTCCGATGTTCCGGTCAAAGGACATTATATTGTTGCTGATACCCATTTGTTTCCATTCCAAATTTCGTCAGTAGCCTACTGTGATGAGTGCGAACATTGTCACTATGGTTATGATTGCATCTTTGTTAATGAAGAAGGATGCGGAATTGAACAGTTTTGCTTAGACAACGCTATTTGTTTAAATGAAGATAATTTAACTTTTCGTGATGTCTACCGGTTTTTATGTGATAATACCGGAATTAACAAAATTCCCACATTAGTATAAAGGGGGATTGTACATCATGGCAAAACAATCAAGAAAATGGCTGTGTACTATAAATAATCCTGCGGAAAAAGGTCTTGATGTAGACAACTGTCTACAAAAAGTCCTTTCCCTTAAAGGGGCTGAATATGCTTGTGCTTCACTTGAAATAGGTGCGAAGGAACAAACGCCACACATTCATGCATTTGCATATTACAAAAATCCTAAGTCTTTTGATACTATGCGTAACTTGATTCCAAATGGTAATTGGGATGCTTGCCGAGGTACTTGTCAAGAGAACAGAGATTATGTCTTTAAGTTAGGAAAATGGATTGAAACAGACAAAGGTACAACTCCTGTTGAAGGAATGCAGAGAGAATACGGCGAAATGCCACCGGAACGCCTTTGTCCGAAACCGGAATTAGCCTTTTTATATGAACTTATCAAACAGGGGTACTCTGATGCTGAAATTATAGCAGAATATCCGGAGTATATGTTTGACCTTTCACATATACAGAGATGTCGTTTAATCATTCGTCAAGAGGAGTACAAAAATAAATGGCGTGATTTAGACGTGGTCTACATATATGGAAAAACCGGAGCCGGTAAGAGTAGATATGTCATGGAAACCTTTGGTTACCAAAATGTTTTCCGTGTGACAGATTACAACCATCCATTTGATACTTATGAGGGTCAGGACGTGATTATGTTCGAAGAATACTCATCCAGTTTAAAAATCAATGACATTTTGAACTACTTGGACGGCTACCCATTAAAGCTTCCAGCAAGGTACTCGGACAAGCAAGCCTGTTATACCAAAGTTTTTATCACAACAAACACACCTTTAACCAAACAGTATCCTAATGTACGTGACGAGAATCGCGAAACATGGTTAGCATTTCTCAGACGTATAAATAAAGTTATCTGGTATAAATCAAAGGATGAAATTATTACCTATGATACTACCAGTATTTATCTCAATCGTGACCCTGACACAGGCGAACCGCCATCATACTTGGATTTTTAATATTTAATGGGGGATGTGCAGACATCCCCTTTCACGGAAAGAAGGTTAATTATGTTAGATTGTTTTATCAGACCATACAGTTATCATAGAATCAAACAGATATTTAAAAATGACTATCAGTTAAACTTAGAACGTGTTTACATATACAAAGGCACACGCCATGACAAATTTCCTCATTATAATCTTGTTAATTCAGATGGAAAAATAGTTCTTGGCAATGTAACGTTACAGGCACTTAGGATATATCTTACTAAGGAAGATTACCCATTAAATTAAAAACAAGCAAAACTATAATTAGAGAAAAGGAATTATTAAGGTAGTTACCTTTTCACAAGTAATTCAATCGAAATAAGTATTTCACTGTGTAACACCTTTTAGGTGTTAAAATGAACGAATACAAAAACAGAAAATCAACTTCTGATATGTTACTTTCTTTTGTAAATCATGATATGATTACCTTAAGTGATGTTGTGTCCTTGTCGGAGGACGCACTTATTAATAAACTATTACAACAAATACATCCCTATTCTGTTTTTTACTCTGAATCCGATAACAGATGGCATACTACTATTGCTGACCCATCTAAGGTATCAGGCAGAAAACCGATAGCACGCAAAAAGAAAGGCGATTTAGAAAAATTCCTATTGGAGCACTACCATTTACAACTGAATACAGAAACTGTTTACACTTTTGATAATCTCTATGTTGAATTTATGAAGTACAAAGAAGCCACACAAAGTAAAAGTACTTTGGATGCGTATATTAAGGCATATAAGCGTTTTTATGCTGACGCCCCTATAATTATGGCTGATATATCTAAAATCGCTGTACCATCGCTTAAAATGTGGTTACAGCAAGTAATTGACAAATATAAACTTGATTATAAGGCATACAGTAAATTCTCTGTTGTGTTTAATCAACTTTATAAATATGCCGTACAGATGGGATATATTGATTATAATCCTTTTGATGGTATTATCGTCCGTGACCTTGGCTTGTATAATGCCACCAAAAAGAAAGGCAAGCATAAAGTATTTTCACGCAAAGAAACAACAGATATAAATGAGATTGCTTTTGATGATTTTGCAAGAAAACCCTATTGTGTGCCATTGGCGGTATTGTTCACATTTCAAACAGGGCTACGCATCGGAGAAGTGGTCGCACTGAAATGGTCTGATATTGACTATGAAGAAAAGACAATCAAGGTATGTAGATTTGAACGTGTACAACAAAATTACACGGATGATTTCAAGACATTAACTGACTGTCAACACGTCATTGTTGATTGTGATACCAAAGGTGATTTCGGAGAACGAATTGTAGACCTTACGGATGATGCACTTTATATTCTGCAATTACTCCACGATTACTATGAATCTGAAAAGATAGTTAGTGATTGGTTGTTTTGTAATCATCAGGGACGCATTCATAATCGTGCTATGGATTTACGAATCAGACGATATTGCCGACTTGCAGGAATGGATATTGAAAAATCTCTCCACAAAGTTAGAAGTACTTATATTTCTATGCTGAGAGATGCAGGAATGTCGTTTGAAAAGATTGCGGAAGAAGTCGGACATAAATCTGTTACCACTACAATGAAGCACTACTCTTTTGATACTTTGGCTGATGAAGAAAATAAACGTATCTTAAATCGTGGTCTTAACATCAGAACTGTCTAAAATATCAAGTGTAAACAAAAGTAAACAAACTTTTATATAGTTTGGGGTATAAAAAAATATCGGAAGTACTGTATTTTCAGCACTTCCGACACTTTTAAATTCGTAGCGAGAAAGGGATTCGAACCCCCGACACTGCGGGTATGAACCGCATGCTCTAGCCAACTGAGCTATCTCGCCAGGTATCTATGGGACCTACAGGGCTCGAACCTGTGACCCTCTGCTTGTAAGGCAGATGCTCTCCCAGCTGAGCTAAGATCCCATAGTAATGCGGGTGTTTCTCAACCCGCTTTGCTAGTATACTATTAAATGGCAATGCTTGTCAAGCGCATTTTTCATTTTTTTACATTCTGTCCGGTGCCTCGAAACCGAGCACGTCGATACAGGTCTCCAAAATGCCCTGTGTCAGCTTAAGAAGCGCGATATAACCGGATTTCTTTGTCGCATCTCCCTCACCGAGAATCTTTGTTCCGTGATAGAAATGATTGAACGCGTTGGCCATCTCATAAATGTAGGCACATACTTTGTGCGGCGCCAGTTCTTCGTATGCCGATGTCATCATCGCATTGAAACGGCTGATACAAAGCATGAGTTCTTTCTCATCCTTGCCCGCCGGAACCTGAAGACTTACCGCATTCAAATCTCCGCCTGCTGCCGTATACTTGTTCAAAATGGACTTGATACGCACAATCGTGTAAAGGATATAAGGACCTGTGTCACCTTCAAATGAGGTAAAGCGATCGATATCAAAGATATAATCTTTGCTTGCCTGATTGGAAAGATCACCGTATTTAATCGCTGCGAGAGCAACGGTCTTAGCTGTCTGTCTCGCTTCGTTTTCTTCCACTTCATGGTTCTCGGTAATCTTTGCAAACATCTGATCATTGATTTGGCTCACAAGAGATTCCAAACGCATAACTCCGCCCTCACGGGTCTTAAACGCATGTCCGTCTTTACCGTTCACCGTACCGAAACCGAGGAAGAAAAGTTCCGTCTCGTCCTTGACAAGCTTTGTCTTGCGCGCACAGCGGAATACCTGTTCAAAATAAAGTCCCTGGCGCTTGTCTACGACATAGATTACCTGATCCGGATCGATTTCATCCCGGCGCTGCATAAGTGTTGCCAGGTCGGTTGTATTGTAAAGTGCTGCTCCGTCGGATTTCAAAATCATGCACGGAGGCATCTCTTTTGTATCTGTCTCTTCTTTTACATCCACCACAAGGGCTCCGTCCGACTCGCGGATATAGCCGCCGTCTTTCATGTACTGCACCATACCCGGAATGATGTCATGTACGGTGGACTCTCCGTTCCAAAGATCAAACTCTACATTTAAGTTCGAGTAGTTTTTCTTAAGGTCTGTCACAGACACGGAAATAATATGATTCCATATTGCACGATAACCGCGCACGCCGTCCTGAAGCATCTTGGTCGCCTCAAGCGCTTTTGCCTTGTAAGCTTCATCTTCTTTTGATTTGCCGCTGGCTGTCGGATAAATCTCCTCAAGCTCGGAAATGGTAAACGGTGCCTCTTTCGGGTATTCCCCGGTAAAACTTTCATCAAAATAAGGAAGCTCCGGCTTACGCTCCTTCAGTTCAGTAATGATGAGTCCCATCTGAAGTCCCCAGTCACCCATGTGGATGTCACCGGTCACATCATGTCCCATATATCTTGCAATACGTTTCACGCTCTCTCCGATAACTGCTGAGCGGAGGTGTCCTACATGAAGCGGTTTTGCCACGTTCGGTCCGCCGTAATCGACCACAATCTTTTTCACCTTCTCCGGTGCTGCAAGACCGTATTTGTCACAGCCTTCCATCTCACGGAGATAGGAAGCAAGATATTCCGGCGAAAGATCCATATTTAAAAATCCCGGCATAACAGCCTCCACCTTGGAGAACACCTTGCTGTCTTCCAATGCTGCCACCACTTCGTTTGCAATCATGATCGGTGCCTTCTTAAACTGCTTGGCAAGGGCCATGGCACCGTTACACTGGAGTTCGCACAAATCCGGGCGGTTTGAAATGCTCACCTTTCCGTATTCGGAAGGATATCCCGCCTTCTCAAACGCCTGTTTCACCTCATCTGAAATCAGATCTAATATTTCTTTCATGTCTCTTCCTCATTTCTCTCTTTTTTCTGTTTTTCCCGCTCCGTCTTAGAATATACACATCCGCAATAATCCTGACGGTACAGGTCATATTTACGGGACAATTCGATGGATGTCAAATACCCGTTTCTCTTTTTAAAATCGGAAAGCAGATATGGTACACCACACCTCTCTCCGAGTTTTTTCCCTATTTCATTTAGTTTATCTGCGTTTTTCAAAGGACTGATGGTAAGCGTCGTCGTAAAATAATCAAATCCGGCTTTTGCAGCTGCTTCCGCCGTCTTTTGAAGACGCAGTCCGTAGCAGGCAAAGCATCGCTCTCCGCCCTCCGGGTCCTCTTCATGGCCCTTTGCCATCCGGCAGAACAGTTCCGGCTCGTAGTCCGCTTCCATAATGTGGATCGGATATCGCTCCTCCCCCATTTCACGTTCTTTGTTCAACTTAGCAATCAAACGCTTCTGCTCCTGCGCCCGCTTCTCATACTCCGCTGCTTCCGTAATATTCGGATTATAATAAAACACGGTAATCTCAAAATACTTCGACAGATAAACAAGAACATAGCTGCTGCATGGTGCACAGCAGCTATGTAACAAAAGCTTTTTTCCGTACTGATCCGAATCATTCAGTATCTGATCCAGAATCTTTTGATAATTCTGTTTGTTTGACATTTCTCGCCTCTCTGGCTCTGATTTTCTGTTCCTCAACCGATAAAATCTTACCATCCGCATCCGTGATTGTCTTTGATTTTTCTTCGGATGATTTTGACACATAGCTTTGTTTAAACTTCTCCACCGAACTGTGGGCAGACAATGTGTTGGTCTCTTCATTTTTCTTCAGATCCCGAATTGCACGCTCTGCCACTTCCCCGGTGTAAAGTGCATCATAATACTCTTTACCGCCGGCCTTTTCATCGCAATATTTTTCAATAAATTCTTCGCTGCTGATCGGTTTGGAATAATAATATCCCTGTGCGTAATAACAGCCCAAATTTTTCAGAATCTCTACCTGTTCTACCGTTTCCACGCCTTCGCAAAGCACGCGAATACCGAGTCCTTCCGCCATCTCCACAATCTTACGCAGAATAAGGATACTGGCTTCACTGGTAATAACCTCGCTGAAAAATTCCCGGTCAATCTTGAGCACATCAAACTGGACATCTTTGAGCATATTCAACGAAGAGTAGCCGCTTCCGAAATCATCCATAGAAATGCTGACATCCATGCTCTTAAGCTGGTTCATCGTACTGATCATCAGATTGCGTTCATCAAAGAATACGGTCTCGGTAATCTCAAGTTCCACAAAACCGTTCGGTATACGGTAGCGCTTCAATATCTTCGCCACCTGGTTAATATAATCCGGATTGTGCAGAAGGATACGGCTCTGATTGACAGAAATCGGGAAAATTTCTTTGTTTTCATCAATCAGACGGCGAAGCTTTTTACATACTTCCTCCAACATATACAAATCCAGTTTTTCTACAAAACCGTTTTTTTCAAATACCGGAATAAACTGATCCGGGAACACCATACTTCCGTCTGCCCGAATCCAGCGCACCAGCGCTTCTCCGCCGTAAATGCAATCGTTGAACAAGTCCCACTTCGGCTGAATAAAGACCTTGAATTCGCCGTTGCGCATAGCCTCTGCCATCTCGGACTCAATCTTCTCCTCGATGTACATCTGCTGGACAATTTTATCACTGTAAGTAGCTACCAGTACCTTTTCATCTCCCACCAGTGACTTACGGGCTGCATTGGCATGGTCAATAATGATACCGATATCGTTGTCTTCTACTCGAATCGGACAAATACCGCGTTTCAGACGAATCGGAAACATAATTCCGATTTCTTTTGCCCTGTCATTGATTACCATCATCATTTCTTCAAATTTTGCTTCAAAACTCTGATCGTTTCGGGCCAAAAGAACGAACTGGTCGGAATCCATTCGGCTGCAGATCTCTTTATCTTTAAATATTTTGCCGCTCTCTTCAATAATAATCGTCAAAAGTTCATCGGCACGGACATGTCCGTACGCCTCGTTGATGTACCGGAAGTTGGCTACGTCAAATCTCGCCACCAAATACGGGACACTGGTATTCTGCCAGATGACATCCGCCGCAACATTGCGGAAATAATTGTCATTTTTTCCGCCGGTAATCGGATCACCGTAAGCCAAAAGCTCAATGGTATCACTGGCCCGTTTGGAGGTCGCCCACATATAAAACAGCATCCAAAGCGTTACCGCAATAATCATCACACAGGTAATCAGCGAGTTCTTCACCACCGGATTGACAATGTCTGACACAACCGTTTCAGGATACAAATATGCAAAGTAGACATCTCCCATACCTTCTACAGCAGCAATCTCCATGTAGTCGGTCATTCCTGCATGATCCACAATATAAGTCTTTTGATATTTTTCCTGTCGCATCGCATCTTTTGCTGCCAGCACACGATTGTCGGAATATTTGTCTGCCGACGATGCTCTCAAATACCCAAACAAATCCTCATCATCGGTCACATACTCGTCCGCCGAACGGGCGTATATCAAACCACCCGAACTAATCAGGAAAATATCTCCCAATTCCTTCAGGTTGTCAAGTGCCGATCTTTCCAGCATATGTTCCATGGTCGTCGCCCCCACGAGCTGACCGACCTTTTTACCGTCCACACATACCGGCGCCACATAATAGGCAATACCGACTTTTTCATCACCTATAGGCTCAAAGTACGCAAAGCAGGTCGCCTCATCCATGTAAAGAAGATGTGCAATATCAACCATCCGCCTCTGATTGGTTGTTCCATTCGTATGATAAATCTGTGCCTTATCCGACACATAATATAGATTGTCAAACTCTTCCATCTGACCGTACTGCTGTACAATCTCGAAAATATCCTCATCGTTTAACGTCTTTTCATCCGCTGTCATGAGAAACGCCGCATGTGCCAGAAGCTCCCTCGTGCCATTTACATGATCACTCAAAACATCTTCCGCATTTGTAACTTTTTGATAACTTTCTTCGGTCTTAACCTGCTCGAAAATCGTTTTTATCTCCGCTATGTGCACGAGACAGATAGCAAGACAGATCGTCAGAACCAGAAGACCCAAAAGCAATATACCAACAATCGTACGATCGTTTTTCTTTTTTCCTCTCGACTGTTTCATCGCTACCCCCGCGCAATACTTAATTGACTCGATTTAACCCCAGTCTGCATATCTAGTGATTATACCATAGAATGCCATCTCATTCAATGTTTCTTTTTGACCAAAAACCGATTGTCACGGCGTTCAAAATATATTAAACTATGAGATAGCATATCACATAACATTATAGAATTTTTTTCCAAAGAAAACAATAGAGGAGCATCCAAAATTGAACGAGAAATTATCGAATGTAAAAGCCGAAATCAAAAAAGTATTGCGCGGAAAAGACGACTGCATCGACATGATTCTGTGTTCCATGCTGGCCCGCGGCCACATCCTTTTGGAGGACATTCCCGGCGTCGGAAAAACCACCCTCGCCGTCGCACTGTCACGTGCCATGTCCCTGAATTACAAACGTATGCAGTTTACCCCGGACGTTCTCCCGAGTGATATTTTAGGTTTCTCGCTTTTAGACCAGAAAACCGGTGATTTTGTATATCGTCCGGGCGCGATTTTTACCAATCTCTTTTTGGCGGATGAAATCAATCGTACTTCACCGAAAACGCAGTCCGCACTCCTCGAAGTTATGGAGGAAGGTTCTGTCAGCGTGGACGGACACACCCGTTCTCTGGACAAACCGTTTTTTGTAATTGCGACCCAGAACCCGGTCGGTGCATCCGGAACCCAAAAGCTTCCGGACTCCCAGCTTGACCGTTTTATCATCCGGCTTTCTCTCGGTTATCCGGATCACGCCTCCGCTGTGGAAATTCTTCAGGGACGTTCTTCCCAAAGCATTGACGAGGTATCTTCCGTCCTTTCGGCCGAGGACATTCTGCAGATGCAGAAGGAAACCGATGCCGTGTTTGTAAAAGATGACATCATGGAATACATTGTATCCTTGACAGAAAAGACCCGTGGTTACGAATATCTGGCACAGGGAATCAGCCCGCGCGGAAGCATCGCCCTGCTTCGCATGGCCAAAGCCCATGCTTTCTATATGGACCGTGACTTTGTCACGCCGGAGGACGTGCACGAGGTATTGCATTGCACCTGCGGTCACAGACTGATTTTAAACACCAAGGCCAAAGCCGCCGGCTTTGATGCCTCACAAGTGCTGGAACAGATTTTTGCTTCTGTACCGATTCCTAAGCTTTCCCTTTCATAATCTGCCCTTTGAAACAGATTGTGTCAGGTCGCCGGAAGGAGTCATCCATGCTCAGGAAAATATACCATATTTTTATTTATTGCTATCGTATTTTTACATATTGCTTACTGTTTTTCATTGTCCTTTTGCTGGCAGATTTCTACAAGCAGCCGTTGTTCCTCTTTTTGGCGATGCTGCTTATCGCTCTCGTACCGGCTTCTTATTTTGTGTGCAAAAATGCTGCTCACTCTCTTACCCCTTTTTTGAATTCTGCTTCGCTTTTCGGAATTTCCGGCGATACAATAACGCTTTCCTTAGGGATGCACAATGCATCCTTTTTTCCGATTCCCGACTGTACATTGACTTATGAAGTCACTTCTTCGTTTTATCCCTGTGATGAAACATTTTTATGCAACATTCCCGTTTACAGCCGGCGAAATTCTTCTTTTGACATTCCTGTCACATTTCGCAGATGCGGGTGTTATCAGGTAAAACTCACGCATATTACATTTTATGACTATCTTCACTTTTTCAGCTTTCAAAAGGATTTGTCACTCACAAAAGAGATCGTAATTCATCCGAAAAAAACCGAGGATCTCTCCTTCGACAGCGCTGCTTTCGGCGAGGGCTTCGATGAATTTGAAGAAAACGAATCCAAAGGGCAGGTGTCATCCAACGTGACGGATATCCGTGAATATATTCCGGGAGACCGCCTGCAAAAAATCCACTGGAAGCTCAGCGCCAAAATTGACAAACTCATGGTAAAGGAAAACGAGCAGACTTCCTCCAACCAGTTCACGATTTTGGCAGAACTCTATCTTCCTGACCCGGCTTCCGATGTGCTGGAGAGAAGTTTGACCTATGCATGTTCCATGGCTGACGAGCTGCTGAAAGCCGGCGAAACCTTCTTTTTTTGCTACTATATCTCCGACGAAGAAGAATTTGCACGGCACCTGATACGAAACAAAGAAGAGTTTGAAAACGCGCTTCTTGACTGTTTCTATCAGCCCACTTACCGGGAAGAAGATCTGGCATTGTATATCTTAGAAAGAACAGAAGTGTTCCGGGGAGTTATCCTCCACATTTCCGACAAAGGAGTACAGGACATTGTTTCATAGAAAAAAAGAGAAAGAAAAAACTCCACCAAGCTATCCGTATGGATTTTCCTTTGATGAGCAGCCGATTACACGCTGTTCTGACAGGGTTCTTTTTTGTGCGCTGAAGGGTATCCTCATCTTTGCAGCTGTTTACGGTACGCTCGGCGGATTGATCTCCAGTTTTTCTCTCCCTTGCTATCCTTTTGCTGTTGCACTTATTCTCCTGTTTCTGTCACTGACTCTCGCTTTTTTGCATTACAACCGGTTTGTATTTAACGCATGTTATCCGGTCGTTTTTTTGATATTCACCTATTCTATTTTTACATACCGCTATCACGTATACAGCGGATTCCAGGCGTTCCTGAATATTTTGCAGGAACAGTACAGTACGTATTTCGACCTTTCCATTCTCCGTGAAGCCACGGAATATTTTTCAGACCGCAACATGACAATTACCATCACCACGGTTTTCATCGGATTCTTTCTTTCTGTTCTTTTGAACATTGCCATATCCGAATACATGAACCTCCCTGTAGTAATTCTCATGACGTTCCCGATTTTTCAGCTTGGAATTTACATTGAGCAGACGCCGGATTTTCCGTATCTCGTACTGCTCCTGTTTGCATATTTTATGATCGCAATTCTCAAACGAAGTGAGCACTTTCTTCTTCCTTACCGAGAAAAAGAAAACCATGAATTTGAGCAAAAGCAGAAAAACAAAGTGACCCTCTGGCGCTACCATGCCAGTGGCCGCATCATGTTGCAACTGACTTGTTTATTCTTTATTTTTTCACTGTTTCTCGGAATTTTATCCCTTCCGTTCCTTGCAGCCTCAAAGACATCCGGTTCGCCATCCGCTCTCCGCAAGAAAGCGGATGAATATATGCAGGTTCTCACCCAAAACGGTTTGGCGGGATTTTTTAACCGCTATGAATCTACCGGCGGTCTCAGCGAAGGACAGCTGGGAGGTGTCAGCAGTGTCCGCCCGGATTACGAAACCGACTTAAACATCACTTTCGTTCCGTTTTCCAATGAAACTTTGTATCTGCGTGCCTATGTAGGACAGACTTACACGGGCTCGTCCTGGGAGGCCCCAGCCTCTTTAGCTGTTGCAAATATGCGGGAACTGGGCGACGATTACAATGATTACGAAACATACACAGCCTTTTTGGAGGCAAGAAGACTGGCTCACTATATGGATAAAAATCCGGGAGACGGTATCTTCGGAAAAATCAAAATAAAAAACGAAGATGCCAATGAGTTTCACTTGTATCTTCCGTACTATTCCACCGAAAACATTTCTGCATCCTACGATATCTATGAAGGTGTCGCCGACGGAATGTTTCCAATCGGATCAGAATATACGGTAGAATATCATCCACTATTGAAAAACTATTGGATGATTCATGCGCAGCCGGATGAGCTTCTTGCCGATTTGGCCCCTGCTTCCAAGGAGGCTGCCTTCATCGCCCGCTACGACGCAACAAATTCATCGGCGTATATCGATATCCCGCAGGAAACAAGGGAAGAACTGGAAGATATCAAAAATGAAATCGGCGTGGCAGCTAACATGGATTATCAGATTTACGCCATCCAGGACTATCTTGCCGAAAACTACAGTTACAGCATGATGCCCGGAACCACACCGAGAAATGCAGATTTTGCCGTACATTTCCTCAAAAATCAGAACTCCGGCTTCTGTGCACACTTTGCAACAGCCGCTACTCTTCTTCTTCGTTCCTTCGGCATCCCTGCCCGCTATGTGGAAGGCTATGTCGTTCCTTTCACCGAGGTTGCTCAAGGTACCGCTGTAAACGAACCGTACGAGGAGTGGTTTTCCGGAGAAAACCCGATGGGCGAGACCGGTGTCGTCAACGTCAATGTATCCGACGCCAATGCACATGCCTGGGTGGAAGTATACAAAATAGGAATCGGCTGGGTTCCGTACGAATTCACGCCGCCGGATACCGACATTGAGGACGAGGAAGCCACCGCTTACTCTGATTTCTGGGGACTTTTCTCCGGTATTTTCGGCGCTACGCCTCCACCTGACACAGTGGACAATGCTTCCGATGCCACACAAACAGACTCAGGCATCGGCAAATTGCTCGGAAACTCATCCTTCATGGCAAAACCGTTACTTCTGTTTGTCAGTACTTTGTTGCTTGTGGGATGTATCATCCTTATAGGACGCTCAATTCTGTATCACGGTTCCTTGCGCCGCGCTTACCGCAGCGGAAACCATGCTCCGCTCGTAGCCTACCACTATCGGAAGCTGTGTCACAAACTCGTCCGCAAAAAATATATGTCCGGAGCCTTTATACTTCCGTCACAACTTGTCCGTCTGCTTGCTGATTTGGAAGCTTTGAAATTTGACAGAACCGAAATCGAAACCTATATGGAACTGCTGGAAGCATGTTGCTTTGCAGAGCACGATATTTCCCGTGCCCAGGCCGGCAACCTTCTCCGCTTCCTCAAGAAATGCCGTAAATTTGTGAAATAGTTGACAGGGCATATGCGAGGTTTAATGCTCTCCTGTGCCCCTCCCGAGCTCGCTTTTCTTGTGTTATGTAAACCATCAGGGCATATACAAATTTTCTAATCTCTCAGACCCCGATTTTTCGAAAAATCGGGGCACTGGGAGATATTTTTTCTCTATATACCCAATCAGTTTACATAACTTATGTCACAAGGCACAAAAACGGGGTATACACAAGTTCTTTTCTTGTATATACCCCGCTCTATTTTGTCTTGACACAATTCACCGTAAATCTATTATGCAGCAATTGATTTCATCAAATACAAAATTTCTCTGTTTACTGTTTCTTCCGTGATTCCGATAGTCTGTGCGGAAATCCGCAAGCCTTCTATCACATACATGATATTTCTGGCTGCACCTCTGGGATCCTCACACCGGAAATCCCCTTCCTCATTTCCTCCGATAATCAGTCGTTCAATCACTTTAACAGCCATATCGAATTGTTTGCGAAGAGAATTTTCTTTTGCCGGAATTTCATTTTGAAAATTAAACTCAAAAATCGCTCTGCTGAGACTGTTTTTCGATCGTAGTAATTCCTTCTTCTGTTCCTGCAAAAACAAAGCCAATATATCCGCACTGGACATAGATTCCGAAATCGCCGGCATAAACACATCATCCGCCTCTTCGCTTTCCAGCCGAAGCACTTCCATGAAAATATCACTCAGCTTATCAAAATACAGATACAAGCCACCCCGGCTAATTTCACAAGCCTCCACAATATCTTTCATCGTGACGGTCAAATATCCCTTTTCCTGAAACACCTCGCGTGCTTTCACTATAATATAATTCTTTTTTTGAATTGATTTTTCTCCCATAGCAACCCCCTATATGCCTAGTTTTCTGCTGACTCTTCCGCGTCCGCAACATCCTCCGACATTTCTTCAGGGGCTTCTTCTGCTACATTTTCCGGAACTTCTTCCGCTGCAGGTTCCTCTACTTCCTCCGCCACAGTTTCCTCGATTTCTTCTGCTACCGGCTCTTCTACTTCTTCTGCCACAGCCTCTTCGATTTCCTCAACTACAGGCTCTTCTACTACTTCTTCTGCAGCATCTTCCTCAATTTCTTCAACCGCCGGCTCTTCTACTTCTTCTGCCACAGCCTCTTCGATTTCCTCAACCACCGGCTCTTCTACTTCTTCCGCCACAGTTTCCTCGATTTCTTCTGCTACCGGCTCTTCTACTTCCTCGGCCTCGGATTCCTCGATTTCCTCAGCCACAGGCTCTTCTACTTCCTCGGCTATAGGCTCCTCAATTTCTTCAGCTACAGCTTCTTCCACCGCCGTAAATTCTACAGTTTCTTCTACAATTTCTTCCACAGTTTCTTCTGCTACTGTCTCGTCAGAGAAGTCTACATTCCAATCAACTGCCGGTTCTTCTTCCACCATAGGTTCTTCTTCCGGCTCTTCCATTCCGATTGCATCCACAACGATCGGCACATCCCAGTATTCGATAATCTCTTTTGCACGCTTAACTGCATTGTAGAAAATCTGGTAGTCCATACCTTCGGTCCAGAGGTATGCTTTAGTCATACCGCCCAATGTATAGCGCGACAAGATGCCACCGATAATGTCCATGGACATAATATCCGCTCGCTGAATCATTTTAAGCTCATCGTTCCAATCCTGGATACGGTATCTGGAATATGTATATCTGTAATTTGGATTCATGAAAACAGTAGATCCTAACGTCTCCAAAAATGCGAGCATGATAGTATCGTATACCGGGAACGGTAACGTAACCTTGCCGTTTTCCCCTTCAAAATTCTGCCGGATATCATTTCCGGTTCTCTCAGTCAGCCACGGCAAAAAAGCTACCATTCTTTCCACATCCGGTCTGTACATAGCAACTAACTCTTCACGCCCCATTTTCTCCATTTTTCTACCTCCAATAAAAAATGACACTACAATCAGTTTTACAAATATTTTAACATATTATTTGAAAAAGTACACCCTTATTCTGCACGAGTTCTCTTGTATTTCCACGCTTTCTATACTAAAATAATTATTGGATTACTAACGAAAGGATATTGCTATGTCAGAAATTCAAATCAAACAGGGAAATCTTATATATGAAAAAGGCAAAAACCTTACTATGCTCAGTATTATTATGGAGGGAACCGTGACTGTGGATCTGCCTCACGGATCAATGAAACTCGGCCCCGGCGATGTGATCGGTCTCATCGACTTATGCACTATGTCCCACACCTACAGCTATCTTGCCGAATCGGATGTGGTGGTCGATTCTTACCCGTACAAATCCCTTGATAGTTTACATAATATATTTGAAGGACAGGCTGCGCTCCCGAAACAATTTGCCGCCTCCGCAGTAAAGCAGTTTTTTGAAATTTCTGATTTTATACATATTTGTACATATAACTGCGACTCGCTGTACTCCGCTTTGATGGAATACCATCGGGAATACTTAAAGTTATGTAAACAATATCAGATGCCTACCAAAAATCTTCCGGGCTTAGAAGACATCCAGCCATTGTCGCTGGAAAATCAACCGGAAGAATATATTTCCGCATACTACAAAGATTTACAAGCCATCGGAAACAACAGCATGTACATTCCGCTGTTTGCCCGAAGCGGTTTCTGCGACGGTCTGCTCTACCGCACCAGCCAGGACATCCATCAGTTTATCAGTATTTCCGACGAAACGGAAAATTATCTGGCACAGCTGTCGCAACTTTTAATCAACGAAGAAAAAATTGACTTTTTAGATTTATATACATCACTTTTGACTTCCGCAACACACAAAAACGAGGATACCATGCCGTTGGTATCCGCAATCGGCAAGATGTTTATCCGGGCAAAAAATGTAAGTTCTGTGCCGGAAGATATCTATCAGTCCCGTCTGGCAGAATATCGCCGGCTGACGCAGGAGCTGGAAGCCGAATCTGCACGGCAGGAGGAAGACACTTCCCAGCAGCTCAAAGAAATTCAGGCGAAACTCAAGCATTCTCTCACGGTTCTTTTGGATTTTGCACATATGGACGAAGCCTTCCGCGAAAAATTTGTTGCCGATATTGATACGTATAAAAAAACAGCGGACAAAACAGCGGTCACTGCAGAACTTTCTGCTCTTCGCAACGAATTGACAAAAGGATTTTTCGAATTGTATAAAAATACCTTTTTTACAGCACTGGAACAAACACTTCTACCGGATATTGTAAAAATGTTTCTTTATTTCGGATACGTGGATGAAGATTTGTGCGGATTGGAAAACGCCGCCCGCATCTATACATTACTTCCGACCTATCACTCCGACCCGGGCAGTCAGATTTATCTGTTTTACGATTGGTTGAAGTTGATATACGAAGGCAAAAAACAACCGCGTCGCGACGAATTTGACCAGGACTATCCGGCTCATGTACAAACGCTTATCAATGACGGAAAAATCAGAAAAGAAGAGGCACCTCATCTGCTAAATGACAATGTCCGCAAGGTGCAGTTTGAATTGGATAATATGTTTGCTACAGCCGTAAAAATGACTTACGGAAGACTTCAGACTTATTGCCCGATTTTGTCCGAGCATGACTTTATCAAAACACCGGAAGAATCTCTTGTCATGCCGAAAAAATTGCGGGAAGCATTCGCTGCGGTTACTTCCATTGACTTTTCGGCCTACTGCCGGGAAGTCATGTTCTCTGACCCATGTCTGGCAAGCGGACGCGAACTGGTGCAGCGCGAGATTTATCCGGATGTCATCCTGCTTCCGAATCTCGGAATCCGGGCTGCACTCTGGCAGGAAATCGAAGGACGCAACCGCTCTACACCGGGTTGTATGCTGTTTCCTGTATTCTGCTTAAGCGACGTAACCCAGCTTGTCATCCGTCTCACCGGCGAATTCCGTTGGGAAATGTGCAAACGTATGCAGGGAGCTCGTTGGAATGATGTTTCCAACCTTTCCCTTACCAGCGAATATTTTGACTATTTACAGTTTTTCAAAAAGAACAAAGACCTTTCTACGGATGCAAAAGAAAAATGCCGTCAGCAGCTTATGCGGGTTAAAAACCGATTCCGTGAATCCTTTGTACTGGATTACATAGCCTGGATTACCTATGAGGCGAAAGGAACACCTCACATGAACAAGGTAGTCCGCAAGATTTTCATGACCTATTGTCCGTTCAGTGCTTCCTACCGCGAGGCATTGAAAAAGAACCCGTTCTACTCTGCTATGATCGAAAAATACGACAATCAGAAAGCAAAGGAAATCACACGCATGAACGGTGTTGTATATCGTATCCAGCGGACCGGCAAAAAAGTCCTTCCGCCGGAAATCGAACAACAAATGGAATATCTGAAAAAATAAGGAGCTTCTATGCGTTATATTTGGCTATTTATCAAGACTTTACTACGGCTTATTTTAAAGCCGCTCTCCTTTGTTCCCGCCATTGTGGTCATGTACTGCATCTTGAATTTTTCGGGGCAAAGCGGTGTGGATTCCGCCCAGCTGAGCTACAAAGTGACTCAGAAACTCGTTATTATCGCAAATGACGTCACCAACAAAAATCTCACAACGGAAGAAATCGAGATTTACACCGAAAAATATCACTATTATGTACGGAAACTGGCTCATTTTACCGAATATATGATTCTGGCTGTCACGGTTGCATTTCCGCTGTACGTATACGGAATGCGCGGTATATGGCTGATGCTCTTTGCCGGATCCTTCTGCGTAGGATTTGCCTGTCTGGATGAGTACATGCAGTCCTTCTCCGCCGGAAGAAGCCCGTCCAAAAAAGATGTCTTCATTGACAGCTGCGGTGTCTTTGTCGGAATTATCATCACACGAATTGTCGGCTTCATCGGTCGAAAAACGATATTTGCACCTTTGGCAAAAAAACGATGATATATAAAGAAAAAGCAAAAAACATTTGCAACGACTTGGTCGGAAACCGGCCTCGGAGGCGCAAATGTTTTTTGTTTTTTCTTTTCAATTATTTATTTAGTCAAAAGTAACATAATATCGTTTGATCTTTGCACAAACTTCGTCATTGCTTCCGGAGAAAGCGGTGCATTCTGCAGGAGTGCAAGGTCATAGAGCTGCTGGCACATCATGGTCGTGTTCTCGCCCTCTTTATTTTCCATAATATACTGCACCAGCGGATGATTGGCATTGAGTACGAGCGTTGCCCCGTCCTCTGCCCCGAACATATCCATTCCACCGCCGTACATTTTCATCATATCCTGCATACGTCTCGTCTCTTCTGCAATCGTAAGCATAGACGCAATTTTCTTGTTTTTCAGCTTGTCAATTTTGACGCTCATATTTTCTTTCTTTAACGCCTTTTTCATAGATTCGGCAATTTCCTGAGCCAGTTCTTCAAATTCTTTCTGTGCTTTCTTTGAAGTTTTTGACTTGAAAGATTCTGTCAAATCCGCATCGATTCGCTGGAACTTCACATGCTCATTTTTGCTCTCAAGCTGGGACATAAACGGCTGGTCAATGTTGTGGTTCATAATAACTGCATTCATCTTCGCCTGACGGAACATGTTGATATACTGACTCTGCTGTTTTTCATCCGTAACGTAGTAGATTACTTTTTCTTCTGTTTCGGCGGAATCCTCTGCAACATCGGCGTCGTTATCTACCACCTCTGCTTCTACCGCGTTTCCGTCCTCATCCACTGCTGTAACTTCATCTTCCGCAGGTTTCGTTTCAAGACATTCCGGAAGCGTCATAAAAATACCGTCGATATCCTTAAAGAGAATATAATCGTTCATCTTCTCGCAGAACTTGTCGTCCTTCAAGCAACCGAATTTGATAAACGGACTGATGTCATCCCAGTATTTTTCGTACTCTTCTTTTTCTGTCTTACACATACCGGACAGCTTGTCTGCCACTTTTTTGGAAATGTACTCGGAAATCTTCTTTACAAATCCGTCATTCTGCAACGCACTTCGCGAAACGTTGAGCGGAAGGTCCGGGCAGTCAATAACACCCTTTAAGAGCATAAGGAATTCCGGAATAACCTCTTTGATATTATCTGCAATAAACACCTGATTGTTATAAAGCTTGATGGTTCCCTCGATGGATTCGTATTCCATATTAATCTTCGGGAAATACAGAATACCTTTCAGGTTAAACGGATAATCCATATTCAGATGAATCCAGAACAGAGGCTCTTTGTAGTCCATAAATACCTTGCGGTAAAACTCTAAGTACTCCTCTTTCGTGCATTCATTCGGATGCTTTGTCCAAAGCGGTTTTGTCTCGTTCATCAGCTCCGGCTGTTTCTCCGGATCTGTCTCATTTGCCTTGCTCACATAAATCTCTGTCGGCATGAAGGAACAGTACTTTTTCACTACTTCTTTTGCCTTATACTCATTACAGAACTCCAGACAATCCTCATTTAAAAACAGGGTGATTTTCGTACCTACCGTTGCATAGTCACCGTCTCCCATATCGTACTCTGTACCGCCGTCACATTCCCAGTGAACAGGAGTTGCGCCTTCTTTATAAGAAAGTGTATCGATATGCACCTGATCAGCCACCATAAAGGCGGAATAGAATCCGAGACCGAAATGACCGATAATCTGGTCATCGTTTGTCTTGTCTTTATATTTTTCAATGAAATCCGTCGCACCGGAAAAAGCAATCTGGTTTATGTACTCCTCCACTTCTTCCGCTGTCATACCGAGTCCGTTGTCAATAATCTGAATCGTTTTTTCCTCCGGATTCAAAATGACATCCACTCTGTCCTTTCGGTCATCCGGCATTTCATATTCACCCATCATCGAAAGCTTTTTCAACTTTGTAATGGCGTCGCATCCGTTGGAAATCAGTTCACGATAAAAAATATCATGGTCGGAATAAAGCCATTTTTTAATAATCGGAAAAATATTGTCGCTATTGATTGATAAGTTGCCGTGTGTCTGTGCCATAAAACATCACATTCCTTTCTTGCATCTTTTTTTCACTAATAAAAAGTGTAAGCCTGTCCATAGGAAAAGTCAAGAAAAATTAGCACTCTCAGACAAAGAGTGCTAATAATTTAATACTTATTTTATATTTGCTTTATAATTACTTTTGAAAATGCTGATTGTATATGTCAAAAAACGTGGTAGTCTTGCAATTTTCATCATGTATAAACGCAACCTGCTCCCACAATTCATCGTTGAGATTGCGGATCTGCGTCAACACAAATTCATCGTATACCTGGCCGAAAACCTCTTCTTTCCGGTCCTCTATAATCTTAATCTTATTTTGATCGGTCTGCTCGCGATCCAGCGTGGATACGCACTTAATAATATAGTATCCGGACTCTGTCTCAATGATATCGCTGACCTCATCATTTCCCAAATTAAAAGCAACTTCCTCGTAAGCACTTTCTGCCTCTCCCTTACGGAAGGAGAATGTAAATTTTCCGTCCTCGGAATACCTTGTCGCCAGCTCATCAAAATCTGCACCGTCTCTGAGCATGCTTTTAATTTCCCTGATTTTTTCATAGGCCGACGCCTTGCTTTCCGCCGTGTAAGGCACCTTATTCCCCATGCCGTCCAACGCATATGTTTTTACAAAAATCTGGCTGACGGTCACCGTCCTGGCCTCATCGTCACTAATCTCCGGATTAATCTCCTCGATAATGTGATTGTAAACTTTATCTGCAAGGGCATACTCCTGATACAATTTTTCTACCGTATCCGCATCGATTCCCATGGAGGATATCTCTGTCTCATTCAGCGAAGCAAAGTACTCCGTCGCAGCCTGCTCCACCAGCTTCTCCTCCTGCTCTGTCAAAACGATCTCCTCCTGCTGTGCCAGCAGATTCAACGTCTTAATCTGGGCAAGGCGGTCAAGGGCAACATCCTTCACTTTTTTCTCCAGCGTCTCATCCCCGATCATGCGGTCCCATATCTGCGAACCGTAAACGCTCTCATACTGATTTTGCATATTGGTCAGATATACCATAACCTCCGGGAGACTGCAGGAGCTCTCGCCGATGCGAAATATTTCATTTTCTTCAAATCCGGTCGTCAGGACAATCTGTGTATTTCCGTCCTTATCCTTATCGCCCGCACATCCGCACAATCCTGCGCACATGCAACAAAGAATAAGCCCGAAGACAAGAATCTTGTTTTTTCCCGCTTTCATCCATTCTCTCCTATAAATATAAAAAAAGAAATCTCAGTTACGAGATTTCTCAGCAGGGGAAGAGGGGATCGAACCCCCATTACCGGTTTTGGAGACCGCCGCACTACCATTGTACTATTCCCCTAGGTTAGCACCGAAAATGATTATAGCATAGCATCACCTGTTTTGGCAAGGGATTTTTTAAAACAAAATAAAACAAAAGACTCGGCGACCTAAGTCGTCGAGCCTTCTGTTTGTGTAAAAGGGGAATTCTTCCGGAATTTGCTAATTAGCACACTCAATCTCTTGAGCTATTAGTATTATATTATTGTTTTTGACATTTTTCTACAACTATATTGCGCTAAAGTAGCATTATATTACTCTATCATAGTTTCAACCGCTTCTGCCACATTGGCAACACCGTAAATTTTAATACCGGTCTTTTCCTCCGGGGAAAGACTGTCGTAATTGGACCGTGGCATAATGCACGTCTGAAATCCCAGTTTCTTCGCCTCCGCAAGCCTTTGCGCTGCCATACTGACCCCGCGCACCTCACCGGACAACCCAACTTCGCCGAAAATTACCGTCTTTGCACCGATCGGTTTGTTTTTAAAGCTGGAAATCAGCGCCATCACGATGCCCAAATCAAGAGCAGGCTCCATCAGCCGCATACCGCCTGCAAGATTGACATAGGCATCCATCTGTCCCAAATGAAGACTCAGACGCTTCTCCAAAACGGCCATAAGCAGATTTACTCTGTTAAAATCGGTTCCCGTCGTCTGTCTGCGAGGAATTTGGAAATTGGAATCACAGACAAGTGCCTGAATTTCTATGAGCATCGGTCTTGTGCCTTCCATGGCACAGGCAACGACAGATCCGCTGGCCCCTTCCGGCCGTCCGTCAAGCATAAACTCGGACGGATTTTTCACCTCCACCAGACCTTCCCTGCGCATTTCAAACACACCGATCTCGTTGGTGGAGCCGAATCTGTTTTTCACGCTGCGCAAAATACGGTAGGACGCATGGCGGTCTCCCTCGAAATAGAGCACCGTATCTACCATATGTTCCAGCACACGCGGGCCTGCGACCGTTCCTTCTTTCGTCACATGCCCGACGATAAAAATCGCAATTCCCATGGTCTTGGCCAACCTAAGAAACATTCCTGTCGCCTCGCGCACCTGGGACACGCTTCCCGGCGCTGCACTGACTCTCTCGCAAAACATCGTCTGAATGGAATCGATAACCACTACCTGTGGCTTCTCATTTAAGATTACCGTCTCCACTCTGTCAAGATCCGTCTCGCAGAAAAGCTTCACATCCTCAGTAAACTCGCCGATACGGACCGCGCGCATTTTAATCTGTTTCAGTGACTCCTCACCGGATACATATAATACTTTTTTATGCTCGTCAGAAAGCATCTTACACATTTGTAAAAGTAAGGTGGATTTCCCGATGCCGGGATCTCCACCTACAAGCACAAGTCCACCGGGCATGATGCCTCCACCAAGAACCCTGTCAAACTCTTCCATATGTGTAAAAATTTTATCTTCTTCCTCCATGGATATGGATGCGATAGACTGGGGTCTGCTCACAGGAACCGCATCATCTTTTTGCGTACTTTTGTGGGAACCGGCAGTTTTTGACACCACCTCTTCCACCAGTGTATTCCATTCCCGACATCCCGGGCACTGTCCCATCCATTTGGAAGATTCATAGCCGCAATTCTGACAAAAATAAACTGTTGTCATTTTTGCTTTTGCCATACTTACGCTTCTACCACCTTTACTTCTACTTCACCCATGCCGCAAAGTTCCACACTGATACTGAGCTTTCCGCCGAGTCCCGTCTTCATGGTACCCACACTGTTTCCGGCTACGAACACTTCATATTCGGTGTCATCACCAAGACCGAGTGTCAGCTGTGCATCGGCAGCACCTTCCACTGCGAAGGATACTCCGCTGTCTGTTTCACTAAAACGATTGACACTTGTTCCCGGTACCGACTCATACAAAAACATACCGTTCTTTTCCAGTTTTGTCATAGTAGAAAATGTTTTTACCTTGTACACATCTCCGCCATGTTCATAGTCTTCAAGCTTCGCCTTATGCGCCAGCGCATGATTGCCAAAGCTGAGCGTTCCGTCTTCTTCGCTTCGAAGTAACTGTTCCACAACTGCCATTCTTTTGTCCTCCTAATCAGGCAAATAAGCTCTTTACCTGTTCTTTCTTGTAGTAGTTAAATTATAATATATTTCACTCTATAATTCCAGTATTTTTGACCTTGAAAACGACTTTCTCCTTCTGCACGGTCGCCGTCACAACGTCCCCTGAATTTATCCTGCCGGAAAGGATTTCCTCGGCGAGCAAATCTTCCACCGCCGACTGCATAGCGCGCTTCAGCGGTCTTGCTCCCATTTTAATATCACAGTATTTTTTCACAAGATGATCCTTGAGTGCTGCACTGACCGTGAGCTTCAGGCCCATCTGCTCCTTGCAGCGCTTCACTAAATCCGCAGCGAGAAGCGAAACTATCTCACGCAATTCTTTCTGTGTCAGCGCATGGAACACCATAATCTCATCAATACGGTTGATAAACTCCGGTTTAAACAGGCGTTTCACCTCTTCCATCACGCCGTCCTTCATTTTGGCATAGTCCTGTTCCGCCGTGCTCGTCACGGCGAATCCAAGGTTTTTCGGGTCCACAATACGGGATGCCCCTGCGTTTGACGTCATGATAATTACTGTGTTTTTGAAGCTGACCTTTCGTCCCTTCGAATCGGTAATATGTCCGTCATCCAACACCTGCAAAAGCACATTAAACACATCCGGATGTGCCTTCTCTATTTCATCAAACAATACCACGCTGTACGGATTGCGTCTCACTTTTTCGCTGAGCTGTCCGCCGTCATCATGTCCGACATATCCCGGCGGTGAACCGATCATTTTTGCCACGGAGTGGGATTCCATGTACTCGGACATATCGACACGAATCAAGTCGTTTTGAGAACCGAACATAGCCTCTGCCAACGCTTTGGAAAGCTCTGTTTTTCCCACACCGGTCGGTCCGAGGAATAAAAATGATCCGATCGGGCGATTCGGATCGGAAAGTCCGACACGTCCCCGGCGCATAGCACGGGAAACCGCACTGACCGCCTCTTTTTGTCCGACGACACGTTTGTGCAGAACCGACTCCAGCTTCAGCAGCCGTTCGCTTTCTTTTTCTTCCAGTTTTTTCACGGGAACCTTGGCCCACTGGGATACCACTCCCGCAATGTCTTCCTCTGTCACCACAAGACTGTTTTCCTGTAGTTTCTTTTCATACTGCCTGAGGGCACTCTGATATTTTTTCTCCAAAGCCTTACGTCTTTGGCGGAGTTCATGAGCCCCGGAAAAATCCGCAAATTTCAGCGCCTGTTCGATCTGCAGATCCATCTCTTCCATGTCTTTTTCCAGCTTCATGCATTTTTCCGGACGTTTGAGTCCCAAAAGCCGCAACGCCGCAGCTGCTTCATCAATGAGATCAATGGCTTTGTCCGGAAGGTTTCTGTCATTGATATAGCGGGCAGATAACTTGACCGCTGCACTGACCGCCTCGTCGGAAATGGTCACATGATGATGCTGTTCATATTTGTGGCGGACACCTTCCAGAATACGGATCGTCTCTGAGACGCCCGGCTCCTCCACCGTAATCGGCTGAAATCTTCTCTCCAGCGCCGGGTCCTTCTCTATGTGCTTACGGTATTCATCGATGGTGGTCGCGCCCACAAGCTGTATTTCACCGCGTGCAAGGGACGGTTTCATAATATTGGAAGCGTCAATGGCGCCCTCCGCACCTCCGGCTCCGATAATTGTGTGGATTTCGTCCAAAAACAGAATAATATTTCCGTCGGACACCACTTCTTTGATTACTTTCTTAATTCTCTCTTCAAATTCGCCGCGGTATTTGCTGCCCGCAACCATACCGGAAAGATCCAACGTGACAAGTCTTTTATTCTGTACGGTCTCCGGCACATCACCGGACACAATCTTCTGGGCAAGACCTTCCACAATCGCCGTTTTTCCCACACCCGGTTCTCCGATCAGGCATGGGTTATTTTTCGTACGTCTGCTGAGAATCTGTACCAAACGCAGGATTTCCTTCTCTCTGCCGATTACAGGGTCCAGCTTTCCTTCTCTCGCCAATTGCGTCATATCCCTGCTGTACTGATCGAGCATCTTCGTTCCGCCGCTTTTCTTCGGTGACAGGTCCTCCTTATAAAGATTTCCGTCCTCTCCCATGGCTACAAGCGTGTCCGCGTACAGTTTCTGCGGATTGACATTGAGCGTTGAGATAATTCGCACCGCAACATTGTTTCTTTCCTGAATCAGTGCAAGGAGCAGATGCTCCGTCCCTATCTCATGACTTCCGAAACGCTGTGCCTGCTGCTGCGCCATCTCCAATATCAGCTTTGCTTTCGGGGAATATCCTTCCCGTTCCTTTAATTCCAAATAATTCGGTGGCGCGATCAGTTCACGGATTAAATCGATCACCTTGTCTTCCTCAACGCCGCCGGAAAGAAGCACTTTGGCTGCAATTCCCGTCTGCTGGCGCATCAGTCCCAGCAGAATATGCTCTGTCCCGATATAACTTTGCCCCAGATTCCGGGCCGCTTTTGCAGCAAGCGCAAGCGCCGACCTGGCTTTATCGGTATATTCCATACAAATGCCCTCCCTAATGATGTCAGTTCATTTCTTTATACTAAAGTATTACTCATTATCCATACTTATAAACTCAAATTCAAAATCGTCATCCAACTGATCCGGCGGTGCCTCTCTTGTAAGTTGCACCGGTTGTCTTTCGAGCGTATAAATCGGTACCTGCGGTCTCTTCACTTCCGGCTTCGGCGGCTGAACTACTTTAATCGGAATACTTCCTGTCGTAGATACCGCTCCCGCCACCTGTTTTGAAGGCTGCTGCATAGTCTCTTTCTGCTCGCTTACCGGCTGTGGCATAACCGTCTTTCTGACTGCAGGCTTTGGCTGTGATTTCGGCTGCGGTTTCTTCACTTCAACCGCCGCTTCTTCCGCCTCGGTTTTCTCCTCCGGCACAAGACGTTTCTCCTGCTTTGGCTGTGATTTCGGCTGCGGTCTTGCCGCCGGCTTTTTCACCGGTTTTTTCGCTCTTGCTCTTCGCTCGTACCGCTCATCTTCACGCCGTTCTCTGCCCGAAATAATCATATTTACAATCAACATTACCGCTCCTGCCAAAAGAACTGAAAGAATGATAATTGCAATGACAAACGGCTTCGTCTCCACATTATTATTCACCGCTACACTTTTGGCTCCGGTATAATTCAAAAAGCGCTGGTAAGTTCCCTCCATCGTATCATACAGATAAAAAGCTCTCTCACCCTCGTTGTTTACCGCATAGAGAAGGTAGAACTCATTTGCATGTTCCACCGATGTATCTGCGAGAACGTAAGCCGGAATGTAAGAATTGTTCCACTGCATTTTACTTTCTTTGAACGTTGCAGGTGTTCCTTCCGTTCCCTCGATCGGTATAATATAACGGTTTTCAATGCTTCTCAGCTGTAAAAACAGCTGTAATTTCCCTGTTGCTTCATTATAGATAAAAAAGTCTCCGCTTCCGTCATCCGCGAGTGCATACAACAGTGTCAGACCGCCTTTTTCAAAGAGCGCAGCTTCCACTGCTTCCCCGTTAAAACTGCTGCTTGTCTTGCTGCATCCCTCCGGCAGAATTTCGTCCGGAACTACGGTCTGCACCGTATAATGAACATCATCTATGGTAACCTCAAGACCGTTGCTCACCTGATTATTTTCTGTTTCTTCCCCTGTTGCTTCTTCATCCTCTTCCGCTGCCGCTTCTGAACGTTCGATAGAAAAATGGTAGCTGAGGGTTGTTCCGTCCGCAGCCGTCACTGTAATAATCGCCTCATTCGTGCCTTCTTTCAAATCTTTAAAACCGCTGGCCGCCGTAATCTGGGCCCCCGGATCGGACACGGCACCGCTGACCGTAATGTCAGTCACATCATTTTCGATGATAATCTTGTAATCAGTAACCTGCGGAGAAAACTCCGGAACCATCTGTCCCGGATTCATTTCCAGCGCATAAAGTGTCGCATCGGAAGACATTCCGCCCTGGGCACCTACCGTAATGGTCGCCGTTCCAACCGCAGGATTGTTTCCGTCATCATCGATAATCGCTTCTGCTCCTACGCTGACGTCTCCCGGCTGTGCTGCGGTAAACGTCATGGTTGCGGTCTGACCCGTAAAAGTGAGTAAACCACCTCCGCCTCCGCCGTATTCCACATCGCATCCTGCAAATGTGAGAATATCGGCATTGTATGTAACAGACACCTCCGGAATCGTAGCCGGATCTTCCGGTGCCGAAGTCTGAACGGTGACAGTGACCGTCTCACCGACGGAAGCCGCCGTCTTATCTGCCGTAACCGAAACCGTACCGGCCGCTGCAACATCTGTCTGCATCACTGCGGCAAAACACATTACCCCAAACAACAAACCGATTATTTTTCGCATGTTTTTCCCTACTATTGCCTTCATCTCTTTTTCCCTTCTTTATTCTCTCACAATATGTATCGTATATGTTTTTTCCGCGCCGTTTTCGGCTTTACATGTAACTGTAAACACATTTTCTCCGCGCGAAAGCTTCACTTTTCCTGTTCCGGTCACTGTGGATGTTCCCGCAACCGCCGTTGCATTGATTCGAACTTTCTTTACTTTTTTCGGAACAGTCAAATCATAGCTGTCAACATCCGGGCTGAACACCGGCGTCAATTCTCTGTTCTTTATCTCAAGTGTAGCCAGATAATTGTTCGGATTTGCGTTGCTTATCGGCTTCGCACACGGTGTCTCCGGCATTTCCGTATACACCGGAATGTAAAATGCCAGCTCCGCATCCTCCGACGTGTACGCCTTGCTCATCTTGACAGCCTCTGCTTCCGCCGCCTGAATATTGGTCATATATTGATGTCTGTACAATCCGTTTGTTTTGTTAACGACATTAAACTTCTGGAAATACAGCGTATTTTGTCCGACTTTTACATATTTCTTTGCCACATACTCGGCACCTCCCATAATAGATTTGTACCGCGTCGTCCATGGTCTCTTGTACGCAGTCTTCTCATTCGTAGGCTGTGTGGATGCATAAATCAATCCCTGTACCACCGGACTGTTTCCGTTGGCTGCGTAGGAACCGATATTGTAATATTTAAAAACATTTTCATAACAGGAAACAGTTCCCGATATACTTCAGCTCTTTCCTGCCCAATGTTCCTGATAACA
>JAFTWX010000006.1 GCA_017465095.1 Lachnospiraceae bacterium
ATGAATAGAATATTGCGACAATGTAGTAAAGGAAAGGAGAAGATGGTATGACAGACAGTCAAAAATTGGATTTATTATTGGAAAGAACAACTGCCATGGCGCAGGATATTACAGAGCTGAAGGAAGATATGGCGGAAGTGAAGAGCCGTATTACCAAGTTGGAGGAAGATATGGCGGAAGTGAAGAGCCGTATTACCAAGTTGGAGGAAGATATGGCGGAAGTGAAGCAACGTATTACCAACCTGGAGAAAAATGTATCAGAAATGAAGCATCGTATTACCAATCTGGAAAAAGATGTATCAGAAATGAAGCATCGTATTACCAATCTGGAAAAAGATGCATCAGAAATGAAACCACGCATAAGTAATTTGGAGAAAGACGTGAAAGATCTCAAGGAGCAAATGGATTATGTAAAAGGTGATGTCAAAATATTAAAGCTTAATTTTGAGAATGAATTGAGAGTAAGCATAAAAAGAGTTGCAGAAGCTCATTTGGATTTGTCGAGGAATTTAAAGGAAGCCATGAAACCGAAGGAAGAGATGGAAGTATTAAGTATAAAAGTAAGGAAAAATGAGTCGGATATTCGTAATATTTATAATATAATAAATCAACACGTACTTGCTTAGAATTACTTTAAAATCAAGGTTTGTTTTTGGATCGTAGGTGTTCTACGGTTGCGTGTAAAAATTCGATGTCTGTTGCAGAAAGACCGGAAACGTTAATGGTTGAGGAATGATTCAATCCGAGAAGAAAATCCGAAGACACATCGAACATGTTGGCCAGTTCAATAATATATTGTGTGGAAGGGACAGAAATACCCATCTCCCATGCGTTGACGCTGGAGCGGGTAATGCCCAGTTGTTTTGCCAGATTTGATTGTGTTAAGCCTTTTTGTTCTCTAAGATGTTTTATTTTGTCTGAAATCATAACTAGTAACGCTCCTCGGGTAAATATTAAAACAGACACAAATATGTTGCATTATCAAAATGATAATATAAATTGACAAACATGGATAGAGTATATTAGAATAAAACTACATTTAACTGTAACGGGGGTTACCATAAAAAGAGACCTTTGCGCATTATTGCGAAAGGTCTCTTTTTTAATCTAAGTTTTCTTTGATTCGAATATCGACAGCAGTGTAGTTGTATTCTTGTTCCGGAAGTTCGCCGGTGGCAAGATAGGTAAAAAGGATATCCAGAGGTCTGCTTCCCTGAACGAAGGGTTCCTGGCAGATAGTTGCAGATATGACGTCTTTCATAATCATTTCTTTGGTTGTATCTACCTGGTCAAAGGTTATGATGGTCATATCCTTCGCGCGGTTCTGTGCAAGGACGGACCGGCAACCACCGTAGACTCCGCCTGCAGCAAAAAACAAGGCGTTAATCTCCGGATGTTTTTTTAAAAGCTGTGAGGTCATGTCGTAACTGACAAAATCATCATCGAAATTCATGATGGTTTCCACAATTTTGATATGTTCACATTTTTCTATGGCATGCTGAAATCCGGCAATTCTTTCTGTGTGACAAAGAATTTCGGAAGATCCTGCAATGATACCGATATGAACGGCTTCATTTTTAGCCATAAGGCGCATCAAACCTGCAGCTGTGGCGCCGGATTGATAGTAATTACTTCCGACGAAAGCAAGGCGTTTACTGTTTTTGATATCTGTATTCAGTGTAACAACAGGAATACCGGCTTCATATATTTCGTCAATTTTTGTGGCGAGACGTTTGTCATTGGTAGGAGAAATGGCGATGCCGTTTGCGCCCTCTTTCAAAAGCTCATCGATTGCCCGAATCTGTTCATCGGTATCGACGGCCACACGTTTAATGATAACGCTGCAGTTATAGCAGGCAAGTTCTTCTTCCTTGCGGCGGATGCCGGCAATCACATCATCAAAAAAAGGATTTCCCTCTCCAAAAAGAATGACACCCAGTTTCAAATTTTTTTTCTGCGCAGCAAGTACGAGACCTGCACGGTTTGGTTTATAGTCCAAAGCCTGGGCAATTTCCAATATTTTTTCAGCTGTTTGCGGATTTACCGATCCCCTTTTATTTAAAACCCTGTCAACGGTACCGCGTGAAACACCTGCTAAGTCGGCGATTTCTTTAATCGTTGCCATAGAGATTACCTCCTTTGGTTCATCATTTGCTTAAAAATAAACTAACACATCATGATTTTAAAGTCAATGAAAAAGACACTAAAATGTGCTACGTGCACGCAATCGAAAATATATTTTTTTAATGTATGTGAAAACCCTATAAAAAGTCAGTGTTTTCTTTGTGAAAAACAGCAAAAACAAAAAATGTAAAAAAATACATATTGCAATTTAAAATATTTCATATTATGATGAAAGTGTGCACGGGCACACAAGAGAAAAAAGAAGGTATTTAAGGAGGATGGATATGTTATATATCGGTGTTGATTTGGGAACATCCGCAGTTAAGCTTTTGCTTATGGACGGAGAGGGTAAGATTCAAAACATTGTTTCAAAAGAATATCCGCTTTACTTTCCGCATCCGGGCTGGAGCGAACAGAAACCGGAAGACTGGTACGAGCAGACGATGGAAGGTATCAAGGAGCTGATTGCAGATGCTGACAAATCACAGGTAGCAGGTATCAGCTTCGGAGGACAGATGCACGGACTTGTTATTTTGGATAAAGATGATAATGTTATCCGTCCTGCTATTTTATGGAATGACGGCCGTACGACGGAAGAGTGTGACTATCTGAACAATGTAATCGGAAAAGATAAGCTTTCCGAGTACACAGCAAATATTTCCTTTACAGGATTTACAGCCCCGAAAGTTTTATGGGTTAAAAATAAAGAGCCTGAAAATTTTGCAAAGATTGAAAAAATCATGCTTCCGAAAGACTACATAGCATACAAATTATCGGGAGTACATTGTACAGATGTATCGGATGCTTCCGGAATGCTTCTCTTTGATGTAAAGAACAGAAGTTGGTCCAAAGAGATGTGTGAGATTTGCGGTGTCAAAGAATCTCAGCTGGCGCAGATTTTTGAGTCTTATGAGACGGTTGGGACTGCGCTTCCGGAGATTGCAAACGAGCTTGGCATACCGGAAAGCTGTAAAATAGTTGCAGGAGCCGGCGACAATGCGGCGGCGGCAGTCGGAACCGGAACTGTCGGGGACGGAATGTGCAACATTTCCCTCGGAACAAGCGGAACGATTTTTATTTCATCTGACAAATTCGGTGTAGATAAAAATAATGCACTTCATGCATTTGCCCATGCGGACGGACATTACCATCTGATGGGATGTATGCTTTCCGCAGCAAGCTGTAACAAATGGTGGATGGACGATATCATTCGCACAAAAGATTACGGCGCAGAACAGAAAGACATTACGAAGCTTGGAGAAAACCATGTATTCTTCCTTCCGTATTTAATGGGAGAGCGTTCTCCGCATAATAATCCGAATGCGAGAGGAACGTTCATCGGTATGACAATGGATACTTCCCGTGAGGATATGACACAGGCTGTTCTGGAAGGTGTGGCTTTTGCCCTCCGTGATTCTCTTGAGGTTGCAAGAAGCCTGGGTATTGATATCAAACGCACCAAAATCTGCGGTGGCGGAGCGAAGAGTCCTCTTTGGAAAAAGATGATTGCCAATATCATGAATCTCAAGGTGGATGTGATTGAGAGCGAGGAAGGGCCTGCCCTCGGAGGAGCAATGCTGGCAGCAGTTGCAAACGGCGAGTTCGCAAATGTTGAGGAAGCAGCAGCTAAGATTGTAAAAATCGTGGACACTGTGGAACCGGAAGCAGAGCTGGTAGCAAAATACGAAGAAAAGTATCAGCAGTTTAAAGAAATATATCCGGCTTGCAAGCCGATTTACGATATCATCACAAAATAAAAGGCAAAGAGAGAAAGGAGAGATTCCCATGCAGATTTACGACGTAACAGATCCAAAATTTAAAAAGTATGGAAAAGTAGTTGAAAACATTGACTTTTCAGGACTTGTGGAAGCAATGCAAAACACTCCGCTTCCGGAGGGTGTTGTGTATGAGCCGTCCATTCCGGAACTGGAAGCGCTTCCGGTTATGAAGGAGCTTACGACAAAGGCTTACGGTGAACTTCCGATTCAGATCGGATACTGCAACGGACACAATGTAATGCTCAATGCTTTGGAATATCACAGAAGTTCTGAGATTAATGTAGCGGCTACGGATGCAGTAGTTATGCTTGGTCTTCTGTCTGATGTAACAGAGGATTTCACTTATGACACATCTCTGGTAGAAGCATTTAAAATTCCGAAAGGTGTAGCGGTTGAGTTTTATGCGACCACACTTCACTACGCACCTTGTGATTTGAATAATGAAGGTTTTAAAGTTTCCGTAGTTCTTCCGAAGGGAACGAACTATCCGCTCGATGAGACCCATGACGGATGGGAAGACAAATTGATTACAGCCAAAAACAAATGGCTGATCGGCCATGCAGAAGGCGGACTTGACAGCGGCGCACACATTGGTTTGATCGGAAAAAATTTAAATTTAAACGAGTAAGCAGTAGCTTATAAAATAAGAAGGTAAAGGCAAAAAACTAACAACGAAATGGAGGATTTTAAACATGTACAATGCACCATCAGTAAAAATAGGTATCGTAGCAGTATCTCGTGACTGTTTCCCGGAAGAGCTTTCCGTAAACAGAAGAAAAGCTTTGGTAGAGGCATACAAAGCAAAATACGACGCAGCAGACATTTATGAGTGTCCGATCTGTATCGTGGAAAGTGAAATCCACATGGTACAGGCGCTCGAAGATATCAAGAAAGCAGGATGTAATGCTCTCTGCGTATACCTCGGAAACTTCGGACCGGAAATTGCAGAAACATTACTTGCAAAACATTTTGACGGACCGGTTATGTTCTGTGCAGCAGCAGAAGAGTCTCAGAATGACCTTATCGGCGGACGCGGAGATGCATACTGTGGTATGCTCAATGCAAGCTACAACTTAAAACTTCGCAACGTAAAAGCATATATTCCTGAGTATCCGGTAGGTACAGCAGAAGATTGTGCAGATATGATTAAGGAATTCATCCCGATTGCCCGCGCAGTAGATGCTCTCGGCAAATTAAAAATCATCAGCTTCGGTCCAAGACCGCTCAACTTCCTTGCTTGTAACGCACCGATCAAACAGCTTTACAACCTTGGTGTTGAAATCGAAGAGAACTCAGAGCTTGATTTATTCGAAGCATTCAAGAAGCATGAAAATGACGAGAGAATTCCTGCAAAAGTAAAAGAGATGGAAGAAGAACTCGGATCAGGAAACAACAAACCTGGTGTTTTACCAAAGCTTGCACAGTATGAGCTTACACTTCTTGACTGGGTAGAGGAGCATAAAGGTTACCGTGAGTACGTTGCAATCGCAGGAAAATGCTGGCCTGCATTCCAGACACAGTTTGGATTTGTTCCTTGCTATGTAAACAGCCGTCTGACAGGAATGGGCATTCCGGTATCCTGTGAAGTAGATATCTATGGAGCACTCAGCGAGTTCATCGGCTACACAGTAAGTGAAGATATCGTAACACTTCTCGATATCAACAATTCTGTACCGGCAGATATGTACAAAGAATCCATCGAAGGAAAATTCCCATATACACACAAAGATACATTTATGGGATTCCACTGCGGAAATACAAACAGCAAGAAGTTATCATTCTGCGGAATGCAGTATCAGATGATCATGGCAAGAAATCTTCCGGAAGAAGTGACACAGGGTACTCTGGAGGGAGATATTGTTCCTGGAGATATTACATTCTTCCGTCTGCAGTCGACAGCAGATGCCAAGCTTCGTGCTTACATCGCACATGGTGAAGTATTACCTGTAGCTACAAAATCTTTCGGAGCCATCGGTGTATTTGCGATTCCTGAGATGGGAAGATTCTATCGCCATGTTCTGATTGAAGGAAATTATCCGCATCACGGAGCTGTTGCATTCGGACATTTCGGAAAAGCCCTTTATGAAGTATTTAAATACATCGGCGTAGAAGTGGATGAGATCGGATACAACCAGCCAAAAGGAGTGCGTTACCCGACAGAAAATCCTTTTGCATAATTTTTCGGATAAAAAAGGATGAAATGAATTGAAATCGCCCGACATATTTTATACAATATATGTCGGGTGGATTTTTATCCAATACAAAATTTAGATGGAGGAAGTCAAATGACAAATTTAGAGCTTCAGAAAACAGCAAACGAAGTTCGTAAAGGAATCGTGACTGCAGTTCACAGTGCAAAAGCCGGACATCCGGGCGGATCTTTGTCTGCAGCAGATATGTTTACGTACCTTTATTTTGAGGAAATGAATATCGATCCTGCAGATCCGAGAAAGGATGACAGAGATCGTTTTGTATTATCCAAAGGTCATACAGCGCCGGGTCTGTATTCCGCGCTTGCAAATCGCGGTTACTTCCCGGTAGAAGATTTAAAAACTCTTCGCCACCTCGGATCTTACCTGCAGGGACATCCTTGCATGCAGGAAACACCGGGTGTTGACATGAGTTCCGGCTCTCTCGGCCAGGGAATTTCGGCAGCAGTAGGAATGGCGGTTGCAGGCAAGATGGACAACAAAGATTACAGAGTATACACACTTCTCGGAGACGGAGAAATCCAGGAAGGTCAGGTATGGGAAGCAGCCATGTTTGCAGGGGCAAACAAGCTTGACAATCTGGTTGTTATCGTAGACAACAATGGTCTGCAGATTGACGGTAAAGTTGAAGATGTATGTTCTGTTTACCCGATTGACAAAAAATTTGAAGCGTTTAATTTCCATGTAATCAATATAGATGCGCACAATTTCGATGAAATTCGTGCAGCGATGAAAGAAGCGAAAGAGACAAAAGGTATGCCGACAGCGATTGTTATGAAATCGGTCAAAGGAAAAGGCGTTTCCTTTATGGAAGATAAAGCGGGATGGCACGGCAAAGCTCCGAATGACGAGGAGTACGCTGTTGCAATGGCAGATCTTGAGAAGATCGGCGAGGAGCTTGCGAAAGGAGGGAACGCATAATGGCAGATGTAAAGAAAATTGCGACAAGAGAAAGTTACGGAAACGCGCTGGCAGAGTGCGGAAAAGAGTTCCCTAACTTAGTAGTTTTGGATGCGGACCTTGCAGGCGCAACAAAGACAGCTACTTTCCAAAAAGCATTCCCGGATCGTTTTATCGACTGTGGTATTGCAGAGTGTAACATGACAGGTATCGCAGCAGGACTTGCAACATGCGGAAAGATTCCGTTTATTTCATCCTTTGCGATGTTTGCAGCAGGACGTAACTTCGAGCAGGTGCGTAACTCTATCGGTTATCCGCACTTAAACGTAAAAATCGGTGCCACACATGCAGGTATCACTGTAGGTGAGGACGGCGCAACACATCAGTGTAATGAAGATGTGGCTTTGATGCGTACCATTCCGGGTATGACAGTTATTGTACCATCCGATGATATTGAAGCAAGAGCAGCTGTTCGCGCAGCCATCGAGATGGACGGACCGGTTTATCTTCGTTTCGGGCGTGCAGCGGTTCCGGTAATCAATGAAAGAGATGATTACAAATTTGAAATCGGAAAAGGTGTTCTTCTCCGTGAAGGAAAAGATGTGACAATTATTGCTTCCGGTATCTGTGTGGAAAGTGCCCTCGGCGCGGCAGAAAAACTGGCAGCGGACGGTATTGATGCGGAAGTAATCAATATTCACACCATCAAACCTCTGGATGAAGAACTTGTTCTTGCTTCCGCAAAGAAGACGGGCAAAGTTGTAACGGTGGAAGAGCATTCCGTTATCGGCGGACTCGGAAGTGCAGTTTGTGATGTTCTCGCTGAGAAAGCACCGACCAAAGTTTGCAAGATCGGTGTGTATGACAGATTCGGCGAATCCGGACCGGCAGCAGCACTTGTGGAGAAATTTGGTCTCGATGCACAGGGCGTATATACGAAGACGAAAGAATTTTTAGGAAAGTAAAGAAAAATATAAAATAAACATATCCCCGATATTTTGTTTTTTGAGCCGGACACGTTTGCACTCGGTGAAAGACGTAGCAGTACTAGGCTCGATAACTCTCGCCAAGGACTGACGTCTTTCAAGGTCCTTTTCAAAAAACAAGATATCGGGGGATTTTTAATAATTATGTTATTTCTGCACGAAAAATGACGAATTCCATATATTAGTAAAAAGAGCATAGGGTATGTGTTATGCGGGAAATTTTTATTAATATAGGAATTCTTTTTTTGTTGCTTGTGATTTTGTATATTTTCATCGCAAAACTTCGGACAAAGCGGGCGATAAAGAAGGTAAATGAAGCTTCAAAAGATGAGAAAATACGAAAACTGGATGATGCGCTCAGGCCGTTTGGTTTTTTGTATGATCCAAAGCAGGATATCATATATTCAAGATTGCATCCCTGGCAGAGGAAGATAGGATATGAAAAGACATTTGATGAAGGTGCAGTGCTGCTTTCCATGGTAATCGATTGCGAACCTGTTTATTTTGAATATGAAGGTAAACGTTGGCTGATTGAGCTTTGGAAAGGGCAATATGGGATGACGACCGGCGCGGAGATCGGCGTGTACCGAGCGGAAAAACCGGAGGATTTTAAGCCCGGAGATGAACGGGGGCTCCATTATGATGCGGTGGACGACGATGAACTGTTGTTTATGCAGTATGTCTTGTACCGCTCAGAGGAAGAAATCCTGAGAAGAAAAGCAAGACACTGGTGGCTGACCGCCTTTGAGCCGGGGCTTTATTCGGCGCCGGAGGAGCTTTCCATGTGTGTCAAAATCGTATTTCCGACAGAAAGAATGTGTTATGCCTTTTTTAAAGGGTTGCTTGACGGTGGCTACAGAAGTAGGGAAGCTTATTTCGGGGGAAATTATGTGACGATGTATTATGATTGTCCGAAACGAAAACAGCCGAGGCGTAATCATCGGATTTTGCGATGGCTGGCACAAAAAAATAACAAGAGGAATTGCAGGCTGTACCAAAAGAGAACCCGGATGTTTGGGACAGATTTAGATAAAATTACATTTTTGCGGTACCGCTATCCGGTGTTGTACCGGACACTGATTGGATTTACGGGCTGGAGAAGACTGCGCAGTCACAAAAAATATGAGCCGGAGGTGTAGCTCATGAAAGCGACCATAAAGCGATTGGAGGATGTATGGGAACATGCGCCGGTAATTGAGTTTGATAACAGCAGCAAATTTGTGATTATGAGTGACTGTCACAGAGGTGTGGCTAACTGGGGAGATAATTTTGCTCCGAATCAACATTTGTTTTTCGCAGCATTGAATGACTATTACAGAAACGGATATGCTTATATTGAACTGGGAGACGGAGACGAGTTATGGGAAAATCGGCGCCCGGAACAAATTATTCGAGCACACAACGATGCCTTTTGGCTTATGTCCGAGTTTTATAAGAAGGGACGCTTCCTTATGATATACGGAAATCATGATAAGGCCAAGAAGAATAGGGAATATACAAAGAGATTTTATGAGGAATACTTTCCGGGAATAAATATAATAGAAGGAATTCGTTTGCGCTATCAATGTAATGGGAAAGAAATTTTTCTGGCACACGGGCATCAGGGAGATCTTCTGAATGACACATTTTGGTGGCTCGGACGATTTTTGGTCCGCTATGTGTGGAGACCGCTGGAGCTGTTCGGAGTACACGATCCCACCGACGCAGGTAAAAGCTACGAAAAAGCCAATCGGGCTACCCGCAAGCTTGAAAAATGGGTGGAAAAAAGAGAGATATCGTTAATTACCGGACACACACATCGCTCGAGATTATCAGAAAAATTGCCGGGATACTTCAATTCCGGAAGCTGCGTACATCCGAGGTGTATTACGGCGCTTGAGATTGCAAATGGTGAAATCCTGCTTGTGAAGTGGGCGGTCAATGTAATGAGAGATAATTCGCTTAAGGTGGTGAGAGAAGTTCTGGCAGGACCTGCAAAAATTGCCGAAAGCGGTTAAGAAACGTAAAAAATAGTCGCCTGGCGGCTATTTTTTACATAAATTTTACATAGAAATGTTTTTAATTTTACAATGATATTATACAATGGGAAAGACGGAAAAAGATTACTTATAGCGAAAGAGGAGGCTATTATGGATTTTTTTAGTATTTTGGCAATGATAGGCGGACTTGCTTTATTCCTTTACGGAATGGATACGATGGGAGAAGGGCTTTCCAAAGCATCCGGCGGACGTCTGGAAAAGATTCTTGAAAAGATGACAAGCAATCCAATCAAAGCTGTATTGCTCGGAGCCGGTGTAACTGCATTAATTCAGAGTTCATCTGCAACAACGGTTATGGTGGTTGGTTTTGTAAACTCCGGAATCATGAAACTGCAGCAGGCTGTCGGTATCATTATGGGAGCCAACATCGGTACAACAGCAACTGCATGGATTTTGAGCTTGAGCGGTATTGAAAGTGATAATTTCTTTGTTCAGTTATTGAAGCCGACGTCTTTTGCGCCGGTGCTGGCATTGATCGGCGTGATACTGATCATGTTTACAAAGAAGGAAAAAAATCACAACATCGGAAAGATTCTGATTGGTTTTGCAATTCTCATGACCGGTATGGATGCGATGTCTGCAGCCGTGAAGCCGCTTGCAAACGTTCCGGAATTTACCAATATTCTGCTTATGTTTTCTAATCCGATTCTCGGATTATTGGCAGGTGCGGTTTTGACAGCGGTGATACAGAGTTCTTCTGCATCGGTAGGTATACTTCAGGCACTTTGCAAAACGGGAGCAGTCAGTTATGCGACAGCGCTTCCGATTATCATGGGACAGAATATCGGTACCTGTGTCACAGCGCTTATTTCTTCGATTGGTGCCAAGAAAAATGCTAAGAGGGCAGCGATGGTTCATCTGTTCTTTAATATTGTGGGTACCGCAATTTTTATGGTAGTATTCTATACATTGAACACATTTATTGATTTTAAATTCTTGAATGATAGTGCCAATGCGGCAGGAATTGCTGTAGTGCATTCCATTTTCAACGTAGTAGCGACATTGACGCTTCTTCCGTTCTCAAAGCTACTTGTGAAGCTTGCGACGCTTGTAGTACCGGATGAGAAGGAAGAAGACGTTATTGAAAACAAATTGCACCTTCTCGATGTGCGTTTCCTTGACACACCGGGTCTTGCTATTGAACAGTGTAAAAATGTAGCGTATGAAATGTCAGAAATCACAAAGAAAGCATTATTTGAGGCAACGAAACTTCTTCACAAATATGATGAGGAGAAGGCACAAAAAATCTTTGAGATGGAAGATATTGTAGATAAATACGAAGACGAAATGGGCAACTATCTCGTAAAACTGAGCAGCAAGGATCTTTCGGAGAAAGAATCTCATACATTGTCTGTACTGCTTCATACGATCGGTGATTTTGAACGTATCAGTGACCACGCGGTTAATATCGTACAGTCGGCAAAAGAAATGTACGATAAGGACCAGGCTTTCTCCAACAAGGCGTCAGTGGAATTAGAAGTATTCACGAAGGCGCTTGAAGAAGTTGTAAATGTATCCTTTGAAGTATTTAAAACAGGAGACATGAACCGGGCATTGTTGGTGGAACCGCTGGAAGATGCGATCGATGAGCTTCAGGTTGAGATTAAGAAACGTCATGTAAAGAGACTCCGCAAAGGAAAATGTACCATTGAGATGGGATTCATCCTTTCTGATGTGGTAACAAGTTACGAGCGAGTTTCCGATCACTGTTCTAACATTGCACTTTCTCTGTTCCAGGTGGCGGAGGATGATTTTGAAGCGCATGACTATGTCAACAAGCTGAAAGAGTCGAAGGATGCAACATTTGCAGATTACTTCAGCATGTATAAGAATAAATATATGTTACCGTAATTGTAGTTTGGCTGGATAGAAAGAGGAAATATGGCACTGATTTATATCGTGGAAGATGATAAAAATATTGCAGAAATAGAGAGCTTTGCTCTTAAAAATATAGGTTATGAAGTGAAAGATTTTTCCTGTGCCCGCGATTTTTACCGGGAATTGGAGAAAAGAGTTCCTGATTTGTTTCTTTTAGATGTTATGCTTCCGGATGAGGATGGTCTTTCCATTATCCGGAAGCTGAAGTCAAATCCCAAAACAGCCTATCCGCCGATTATTCTGGTGACGGCAAAGACTTCAGAGATTGACAAAGTAAAAGGCCTGGATATCGGAGCAGATGATTATATGACAAAGCCTTTTGGTGTCATGGAGCTTATCTCGCGGGTAAAGGCGCTTCTGCGCAGAAGTCAGGTAATCGGAGCGGTTCCTCTTGTACTTTCCTTTGAAACTATTCGCATGGAAGAAGAAAAGCATGTTGTTACCGTAAAGGGAGAAGCTTGTGAGCTGACCTATAAAGAGTATGAGCTTTTGAAGTTACTGCTGATTAATTCAGGCATTGTGACGAGCAGAGATGTGATTATGGATAAAATCTGGGGCACAGATTTTGAAGGAGAATCCCGTACACTTGATATGCATATAAAAACCTTGCGTAAAAAGCTGGGAGAAGCGGGTTCTTACATTAAGACCGTTCGCAATGTGGGTTATATTTTGACAAGAGAGGATTAAAATGAAGAAAAAAATTAATCTTCGGATGATGTATATCGCGTTTCTGGCAATTCTTGCTACGCTTATCACATTAATTGCTGTTTTTTATACGCTTTTTAAACAGGAAGTCTTTGATGATTTGCGTGCATATGCAGTCGTTTTGCAGGAAGCAGATATTGACAAAATTGTGAATAACAAAGCATTTATATCCGAAGCTGACGGGCTTCGGATTACTGTTATTTCCGATGATGGAACCGTTTTATATGACAATATCGCTGAGGAAACACAGATGACCAATCACAGTGAACGAAGTGAAATTGTCGATGCCATGAAAAATGGAAAAGGACAGACTGTCCGCAGATCGGAGACCCTTTCCGAGAATATGTACTATTATGCGGTAAAGATGGAAAACGGAAATATTCTTCGCGTGGCGAAAGAATCATCCAGTGCCATCTATATTATACTGAAGTCATTGCCGATGCTGATTGTTATTTTTGTTTTACTTCTCCTGTTGTGTTCTGTTTTGTCGCGGACACTGGCAAAGAGCATTGTAGGACCGATTGAACAAATGGCAGCGGATATGGATCACATGGACCAGGTAGAAGGTTATCCGGAGCTGGAGCCGTTAATCCGTACGATTAATAACCAGCATGCGGATATTTTAAAAAGTGCAAATATGCGTCAGGAATTCACGGCCAATGTCTCTCATGAGCTGAAAACGCCGCTTACCGCCATATCCGGATACTCCGAGCTAATTGAGAACGGAATGGTAAATGAGCAGGATACTATGCGTTTCGGAAAAGAAATCCATCGCAGTGCGAACCGCCTTTTGACTCTGATTGATGACATTCTACGTTTGTCGGAACTGGATTCTTCTTCGGAATCGGGTAATTTTGAGCAGGTTGATTTGTATGAGCTGGCGCAGACCTGTGTGGAGATGTTGCAGATGAGTGCAGAAAAACACGGTGTTAAGTTGGAACTTTCCGGAGGAAAACGGATTGTATACGGCAACAAACAGATGCTGGAGGAAGTCGTTTACAATCTCTGCGACAATGCAATTCGGTACAATAAGGAAAACGGAAGCGTTTTTGTGAATGTGGGAGAAGAAGATGACAATGTGTATATTTCCGTAAAAGATACGGGAATCGGAATCGACACCGAACACCAGGGACGGATTTTCGAACGTTTTTATCGTGTGGATAAGAGCCGTTCCAAGAAAACCGGAGGAACAGGACTGGGTCTTGCAATTGTCAAACATATTGCGGAACTCCACCATGCACAGCTTTGTCTTGACAGCACACCGGGGGTTGGAACAGAGATAAAAATTATTTTTATTTAAAAAGCAAATAAAATTATCGTATTTTTCTTGACAAATGTATAAAAAGGCGATAAAATAGCAAAGTGCTTTGTGAGCAGTATAACTGCCCAGATAGCTC
>JAFTWX010000097.1 GCA_017465095.1 Lachnospiraceae bacterium
AGAATTCCTTTTGACGTATCGGTAGATTCATTTTATTCTGAAAGTAATAAGGCATATTTGAAAAAGGTAGTAGAACAAATTGAATCTGGGAAAGCGGTTCTTGCTGAGCACGAATTGATTGAGGACTAATGTATGAAGATACTCTGGGATGAGCGAGCTTGGGAAGAATACCTTGAATGGCAAACCCAAGATAAAAAGACCTTAAAACGAATTAATATGCTTATTAAGGATATACAAAGGGAATGTTATGGTGGTATCGGTAAACCGGAACCACTAAAAAATAATTTGAGCGGTTGGTGGAGCAGGCGAATCGATGATGTGAATCGAATCGTTTACAAAGAAAAGGACGGAGCTGTTATCATAGCGTCATGCAAAGGGCACTATGAAGATTGAGTATGCTTTAAAGGGAGAAATTCTACAGGTGATGACAGAGATATACTTTTGAAATATTGTGATGAATTGAATGAGCAATGTGATGGTATGGCGAAGCATAGAATTAAAAGGATTATGGAAGAGGTCATGAGATAAATAGAGAATGTGAGTACACCCTGAGTACAAAAATAACGCGACTCAAAATATCTCCTGCAAAATCAGCAAATTATGCAACGAAAAGCAGGAACATCACACCCAAGTAACCCCAAAATATTCTTGCAAGAAACGAGTTTGAATAATTGCAATTTAATACAGAGTATTTTATATGGCAGGTAATCCAAGTGATTATCTGCCATTATCTATATTAGATTCATTGTTTAAATATTTGTTGCCAATTAATGACTCGCTTTATACTGTATATTTTCTAAGATATGATAATAGCCTATTTTTCGTTTCTATATCAGAGTTTTTATATTTCTCGATTAACTGAAACAATTCCGGGTCGGTATCCAATTTGATCAAATAACTATCTGGATTTGGATTGTCAGTTTGTCCGGTAAGGTAGGAAACTGATGTATCCAAAACATCTGCCATAACCTGAATAACATGAATGGAAGGGGTGCGTTCTCCGGATTCATATCTTAAGTAAGCAGGCTGCGACATTTGCATACGTCTGGCAGCTTCTTGCTTGGTGATGCCGAGTTTTTCTCTGCAATTTATTAGGCGTTTTCGGTCTAACATGTTTGTGTTCATTTGAAAAATCCCACCTTTAATATTTATAAGCAAAGTATATCACATTTTTGTTGATTATACCAATGGAATAGTATAATATATAATATACCAATGGTATACATATATACGGCAATAAGGAACTTGGTATTTCGTGAAAATAAAATAGCAGAGTGGGATTTGTATGGTAGTTTGGGGATTTGGAGTGAGGATACAGATGTACGTGCAAAAAATGCATATGATATGCAACAGGTAATCAGATATCATTATGCATGGTGCATCAATCCAGATGGCGGTATGGGAAGAAATACTGTAGAGTGCAAATGCATTGACACCGCATATAACACCACATATAATAAAGATAGGAGGCATGAAAATGTCCAAATGGAATAAACTAATAGAGCGTATATGTAATTTGTCAAAGGACCTTCGATTTGATGAATTGCGAAAGGTATTAGAGAGTTGTGGGTATGTAATGAATGCGCCGAGAACAGGAAGCAGTCATTACACATTCAGAAAGCAAGGCTGTCAACCTATTACAATACCGAAACATGAGCCAATTAAAAAGGTCTATGTAGAAATGGTAAGGCAGATTGTAGAAAGCGAGGCGAAGAAAAATGAAGACACTGAATGAATATCTGGAAATGTCCTATCGTATGGAAATAGTGGAAGATAAGGATGAAGGTGGCTTTGTGGTTTCTTATCCTGATTTGCCAGGATGTATTACTTGCGGTGAGACGATAGAACGTGCTATTGCTAATGCATTGGATGCAAAAAAAGCATGGCTGGAAGCTGCCCTTGAGGAGGGAATTGAGATTCATAAGCCGAACAGTCTGGAAGATTATTCCGGACAATTTAAATTGAGATTACCGCGTAGTCTGCACAGAGCTTTGGCAGAACACTCTCAGAAAGAAGGGGTCAGTATGAATCAATATTGTGTATACCTTCTCTCAAAATTTGATGCGGTGTATTTGAAATAAGTACTTCGAGTGTGTGTGAAAAGTTGTAAGTCATGGCAACAACTTGCCGAGTTCGAATAAAATTCATATATTTTAGTTTCCAATGCAGGTAGTCTTACAGATTGCCTGCATTTCTTATTGATATCAGGCTTCTTATGGCAAAACATGAAAACATAGCGACGAAAGTCATAGAGTTGTGTTATAATCTGTACAGTGAGCGAAAAGCAACATTTTGAGATCGGAGGGAAAACGGAATTGGAAGCAAAGACGAATCGTTTGCAAAATCCGCAACAGAGGATTTCCGAATATGACATTATAAAAGGTATCTGCATTCTGCTTGTCTGCATTATGCATACGGGGCATCCGGTATATTTCTGGGAATATGGGTTTTTGTTTGCCTTTTTCTTTGTGTCCGGTGCGACGTTCCGTCGCAAACCGTTTTGGACATTCTTAAAAGGAAAGCTTTTGCGCATCTATATTCCGTTTGTGGTTGCTAACTTTGTAGGCTATTTTATCGGCAAATATTATTACAGCCTGTCGGGATACGGAGGTTACGGATACTCGCTGAAGGATGCGGCGATACGGATTTTTTCATTTCGGATTGCCGAGAATATCATGTCGCCGAGCTGGTTTTTGTTGCCGATGTTCCTTGTTGTGTTCCTTTTTTATTTTTTGCATGCACTGCTGGACAAATGTAAGCACAAAGATGAAATTATTCTCGGAGGCTCTTTTGTGATTTTTCTTCTGGGATTGTACTTCCGTCAGTCGCTTGCGACTATCATATGGAATAAATGCTCGGTGGTATATGCGCTGACCTATGCACTATTTTTCTGTGCACTTGGCTACTATTATCACAATCATCCGGAAGTGTCGAAAAAAGTTGTTTCCGGCAAATTTTCGCCGGAGATTTTTATCATAAGTCTCATTGTCATGAATGAGGTCTGGAGTCATTATGAATATACACTCAACGTCAGATACGGAGAGACAAGCTCCGGACTTTTGACAGCGGTTTTATCAATTGCCGGAGTGTTTGCCATTGTTTATTTGGCAAGATGCATGACCAAGATGAAACTGTTTGAAAGACTGTTTTGTCTGCTGGGACGTCATTCGATGGCGATTATGTTGTTTCATATTATATGCTACGGTTTAGTGACGATTGCACTGCATTGCATCACGGGGTGGGATTATCCGGTGACGTGGGCATTCGGTTATTACAGTGAGACGATTTCTTATGCCAATGCTTTTGCGGGAATCTTTGTTCCGACGCTTTTGGCGGAGGGGGTTGCGCGATTGAAAAGTAAGTTGGGAGAAACAAAATGAAACAATATTTTGAATTGTTTTGGGCTTTTTTTCGGATTGGCGGATTGACCTTTGGAGGAGGTCTTTCTATGCTGCCGATGCTGAAATATGAGCTGGTGGAAAAGAAAAACTGGGTTACAGAAGAGGAATTGTTGGATTGCTATGCTATCGGACAATGTACGCCGGGTATCATTGCGGTCAATACAGCTACTTTTGTGGGATATAAAAAGTGCGGAATTGCCGGTGGTATTTTTTCTACGTTGGGCATGGTTGCTCCGTCGCTGGTGATTATCACGACAATTGCATTGTTTTTGGAACAGTTTATGGGCAATAAGTGGCTTGGACATGCGCTGATGGGAGTTCGTGCGGTTGTATGTGCCCTTATGCTCAACACAGTTTTGGCACTGGCAAAGAAAAGTTTGATCAGTCCGCTCTGCATCGTGTGGTGTGTGTTCATTTTTCTTTTGGCCATGTTTACGGAAGTGCCGACGATTTTGCTTGTGGTGATGTCGGGAGTTTTCGGGATTCTTTTTAACGGTTATGCGAAAGGGAGGAAAAGCGAATGAAAGAGCTGTTTCTTCTTTTCGGAGAATTTTTTAAGATAGGATTGTTTGCAGTAGGCGGTGGACCGGCCACACTTCCGTTTTTGATGGATTTGACAGAAAAATATGATTGGTTTACTATGAAACAACTCACAAATATGGTTGCAATCAGTGAGTCGACACCGGGACCGCTCGGTCTTAATATGGCTACTTATGCCGGTGTCCAAACGATGGGAGTGTTTGGAGGAGCTGTCTCCACAATGGGACTTGTAATACCAAGTATTGTTGTGATTATACTGATTGCTAAATTTATGGAAGGTTTCAGTGAAAACCGATTTGTGAAAGCGGCTTTTTGGGGCATACGCCCGGCAGTGACAGCTTTGATTGCAGCTGCAGTTTTAGGAATTTGCAAGGTTTCGCTCTTTGTGGTAGGCGGCGAGCAACTTCAGCCTGAAATAAAGACGATTTGCCTGTGTGCAGTGATTTTCGGATTGCTTCAAATAAAAAAATTACAGAAGATTCACCCGATTGTGTGGATACTCAGTGCTGCGATTATTGGAATCGTTTTTCGTTTTTGATAACTTATAATTTAAGATAAAGAAGGAGTAATATCATGGGAGCAGGAATTGCGACAGAAACAAGTACTTATTTAGAACAGATAAAAGAAGATACGAGAAAAGTTGTGCGAGGTTTACTTGCTGAGGCACAGCTTGAGAAAGGGGATGCTCTCGTGGTCGGATGTTCATCCAGCGAGGTGGCAGGTCATCAGATCGGATCTTTTTCCGGCGAGGACATCGGAAAGGCTATTTTTGAAACGATGCAGGAAGAGCTTGCAGAAGCGGAAGTGTACCTGGCAGCACAGTGCTGTGAGCATTTGAACCGTGCGCTCATCGTGGAAAAAGAATATGCCAAGGCTAACCGGTTGCCTATGGTAAACGTGAGACCGGCGCTAAAAGCCGGCGGTTCCTTTGCGACAGCTGCTTACAACGGATTTAAGGATGCAGTTGCAATTGAATCTATTCAGGCGCAGGCCGGTATTGATATCGGGGATACGCTGATTGGTATGCACCTTGCGCCGGTGGCGGTTCCGGTCAGAACACAGCAGAATACCATCGGAAATGCACATGTGGTAACTGCCCGCACGAGACTGAAATATATCGGCGGTGAGAGAGCACAGTATAATTAAAGAGGTTCTAACATATCTGTTTCCGGCATAAACTGTTTATTGAGCGTAAAAATGCAATGGACAGGAGAAAAGCATGGGGAATCAGAGAGAACAACTTATTCGAGCGGAGCGCGTCAGGGAGCTGGCAGAAAATATTAGTACGAAGCAATTTGTACAAAAATATTCCTACGGAATTACCATACTTGAGAGCATGATAACCGGATACGGCAGAAAATGCGATCAAAGACTTGGAAGAAGCATAGTGGATACGGTTGTTTACCGATTGAAAACAGCCGAGAGCATTGCAGATAAATTGGAGAAAAAAGGATATGAAATTTCTCTCACAAATGCGGTGGAACAGCTAAGCGACCTGGCCGGTATCAGGGTTATATGTTCGTTTTGCGACGATGTGTATCGAATGGATGAATTCCTACAGCAAAGAAATGATATCGCCATATGTAGAAGAAAGGATTACATCCGGAATCCAAAGGAAAGCGGATATCGTAGCATTCATCTGATTGTCGAAATGGATTATCCGCTGGGTGCAGCGGGAGAAAAAGTCCGTCTGGAGGTGCAAATACGTACGGTGGCTATGAACTACTGGGCAAAACTGGACCATCAGCTCTGCTATAAAACAGGAGGCAGAAGAAGCGGGCAAAGCATAGAGCAAATCCGACGAGAACTTCGAACCTATGCGGAAGAGATTTCCGGGATTGATGAGAAAATGCTTAATCTCCGGAAACGGATAGAGGAAATTTAGTAAAGCATGGATAAGAGGTATTTTACTTAAAACTTACAAAATAATTACAAGATACTGATTTTATGTAAAAGGCATCGAGTGCTACAATCCCAATTGTACAGGGAAGGCACCGATGCCTTTTTCTGATGAAACATAAATCTTATTTTTATATTTCTAATTTATGATTTTAGGAGGAGAAAAAATGAAAACAAAAAAGATTTTATCACTTTTATGTGCAGCAGTCCTCGGTGCGGCGGTGCTGACCGGGTGTGGACAGAGTGCAGAAGAGACGGGAAATGTTAGAGAAACAGAAATTGCAACTGGGACAGACAGCACGACAGAGGAAGCATCTCTGTCAGGAACAATCACCATGGCAGGAAGCACTTCCATGGAAAAACTTGCTAATGCAGTGGCGGAAGCGTTTATGGAAAAGAATCAAGGGGTGACGGTGACAGCAGAATTTACAGGTTCTTCCGCAGGAATTGAATCGCTGATAGCAGGAAGTGTAGAAATCGGAAATTCATCCAGAAAATTAAAAGAAGAGGAAATTGCAAATGGCGCGGTAGAAAATATTGTTGCCATTGATGGAATTGCTGTTGTAACAGATACAGCGAATGCAGTGACAGATATTACAAAAGAAGATCTTGCAAAAATCTATACCGGTGAATATACAAACTGGAAAGATCTCGGCGGAAAGGATGAACCGATTGTAGTGGTCGGTCGCGAAGCGGGTTCGGGAACAAGAAGTGCTTTTGAAGAGTTGCTTGAGATCGAAGATGCTTGCAAATACGCAAATGAGCTTGATTCTACGGGTGCTGTTATTGCAAAAGTAGCTTCTACACCGGGTGCAATCGGATACGCTTCATTGGATGCAATTGATGACACGGTAGTTGCAATGGCGGTAGAAGGTGTAGCTGCTACAGAAGAAAACATTAAATCCGGAAGCTATGTGTTAAGCAGACCGTTCGTCATGGCAACAATGGGAGCAATTTCTGAGCAGAGCGCAGCAGTACAGGAATTATTCGCATATTTGCAGACAGAAGAAGGAAAAGAAATTATTAAAGCTGTAGGACTTATCACGGTGGATTAATATGAATAAACAATCGATTATCGGAAATAGGAAAAATAAATCGATCGTGGAAATTGTTGCAGAAGTTATATTTACACTGTGCGCATTGGTGGCAGTAGTGGCGGTTGTCGCCATTACTGCTTACATGCTTGTGAATGGAACACCTGCATTTTTTCGAGTCGGTATTAGGGAATTGTTGTTTGAAACAACCTGGGCACCGGGAGCGGCGGAGCCTAAGTTCGGGATTGCATATGTAATCCTCACATCGATCGTCGGAACTGCGATGGCAGTCGTTATCGGAGTTCCTATCTCACTTTTTACAGCAGTGTTTCTCGCATTTGTTGCACCGAGGAAAATTGCTGTGCTTGTCAGACCTGCAGTAGAACTTTTGGCAGGAATTCCTTCTGTCATTTACGGATTAATAGGAATTCTTGTTTTGAATCCGCTTATGTATAAGCTTGAAAAAATTGTGTTTGCGGGTTCGCAGTCGCATCAGTATACGGGTGGATCTAATTTGTTGTCGGCTGTTCTTGTTTTGGCGATTATGATTCTTCCGACTGTAATTAATATCAGTGAAACGGCACTTCGCACCGTCCCGGAGCACTATATCAGTGCTTCGTTGGCGCTTGGTGCATCAAAAATAGAGACAATTTTTAAAGTTGTCATCCCGGCAGCAAAATCCGGTATCGTTTCGGCGATTGTCCTCGGACTCGGCAGAGCCATAGGAGAAGCAATGGCAATTACCCTTGTTTCGGGCAGTAGTGTGAACGCTCCTCTTCCGTTCAATTCCGTTCGTTTTCTTACTACCGCAATTGTCAGCGAAATGGGATACGCTGCCGGACTACACAGACAGGTACTCTTTACAATCGGTCTCGTATTGTTTGCGTTCATTATGATAATTAATGTGACGCTGACAAGGCTGATTAAAAATAAGGAGGATTAAAATGACAAATACGATTATGAACAAAAGGCGCAGGCCGGCGGATAAAGTCCTTCTCTTTTCTCTATATTTGGCTGCGATTCTTTCGGTAGCGCTCTTGATTGGTATTATCGGATTCGTATTTTATAAAGGAGCAGGAAGTGTGAGTCTCGCATTTCTCACAACAGTGACAAGTGCAGTGAAGCAGACAACAGGCATTGCAGGGAATATCGTAAACACATTGTATGTTGTTGCATTGACGATTTTGCTGGCGACACCGTTGGGGGTCGGTTCGGCAATTTATCTGAATGAATACGCAAAACCGGGGCGCCTTGTAAAGATTATAGAGTTTACGACGGAAACTCTTTCCGGTATTCCATCGATTATTTTCGGCTTGTTTGGAATGGTGTTTTTCGGAATTACCTGCGGATTCGGTTACTCTATACTAACCGGTTCGTTGACATTGACAATCATGGTGTTACCGTTGATTACAAAAAATACGCAGGAAGCATTGCGCAGTGTCCCTGAGGTCTATCGCAGCGGAGCGCTGGGAATGGGATCGACCAAGTGGTATATGATTCGAACTATACTTCTTCCGAATGCAATGCCGGGTATTCTGACAGGTATCATTTTGTCCATCGGCCGAATCGTAGGAGAATCGGCAGCGCTTTTGTTTACTGCGGGCAGCGGATTTCTTCTTCCGAAGACGCCGGGTGGTTATTTGTCAAAAATTATGGAATCGGGAGGAACTCTTACAATCCAGTTGTACTTGTCCATGTCGAAAGCGCAGTATGATGTGTCCTTTGGAATTGCACTTGTTTTATTGGTAATAGTTTTGGTGATAAATATCTTTGCCAAGAGTGCGGCGACAGGATTTTACAGAGGAACAAAGAAGGAAAAAAGGTGAGACGGATATGGGAAAGAAAATAGAAATACAGAATTTAAACTTGCATTACGGGGCGACACATGCGCTTAAGGATGTAAGTATGAATATTGAAGAAAAGGCCGTTACTGCTTTTATCGGGCCGAGCGGATGCGGAAAATCCACGTTGCTGAAATGTCTGAACCGTATGAATGATCTTGTGGACAATGTTCGCATAGAGGGGGAAATATTACTTGATGGTGAGGACATTTATGCACCGAAAGTGGATACAACCATACTCCGGAAAAAAGTTGGAATGGTATTCCAGCAGCCGAATCCTTTTCCGATGAGTATTTATGACAATATTGCTTACGGGCCGCGGATTCACGGAATCAAAAACAAATCACAACTGGATGAAATCGTGGAAAAAAGTTTGCGTGATGCAGCAATTTTTGACGAGGTAAAAGACAGGTTAAAAAAATCAGCACTCGGATTGTCCGGCGGACAGCAGCAGCGCCTTTGTATTGCAAGGGCACTGGCAGTAGAACCGGAAGTTCTTTTAATGGATGAACCGACCAGTGCGCTGGATCCGATATCTACACTTAAGGTGGAGGATCTCATGGAAGAACTGAAGAAAAAATATACGGTTGTCGTGGTAACACACAATATGCAGCAGGCGGCTCGTGTGTCAGATTATACAGCGTTTTTTCTGCTTGGAGAACTGATCGAATTCGGCACAACGGATACCATTTTTAAACATCCGCTCAAGAGAAAAACAGAAGACTATATTACGGGAAGATTTGGGTAAAGGAGGAAACTATGTCACCAAGAATAACATTTGATTCAGAACTCAAAAGACTGCAGGAGGATGTCGAAGAGATCGGAATGGTGGTCCAGGCTCTTTATATTAAAGTGTTTTCGGCGCTTTCTGAGAAAAAACAGGATGTACTTGCAGAGACGGTAAAAAGTGAACGGGACATCAATGCAATGCAGCGAAGTATTGAGAGCAGCTGCCTGAATTTGATTACAAAGCAGCAACCGGTTGCGCGCGATCTTCGGCAAGTAACAGCAGCACTGAAGGTGGTCAATGATATCAGCAGAATCGGGGACCAGTGTGTGGATATTGCAGAGTTGCTTTTGCGTATGAACATGAAAAATCTTTCGGAGTTTTCTGCGCATCTGGATGATATGATAGTTCGAACAAAAGAACAGTTGTCGGAGGCTATCGATTCGTTTATGCAGAAAGATACAACGGCTGCAGCCGAAGTCGTCGAAAAGGATGATCTCGTGGATGATCTTTTCAATCTTGTAAAATTGGACTTGATCCGTCATTTAAAAGAAGATGGTAAAAATCCGGATGATTGTATTGATGTTCTTATGATAGCAAAGCACCTTGAAAAAGTGGGTGATCACGCTGTCAATATGGCGCAGTGGACAATCTTTCGGGAAACAGGCGAAATCAATAATGTTCGATTACTATAAAAAGATGGAAGAAAAGACCCGCTTGGGTCTTTTTTTGTTTGCTATTCGTATCACAGGAAGATATAATAAGTTTATGTACCTTATATCACTTTATTTTGACGAAAAAACCAATAAAAAAATACAGTTACTCATAGACAACATTGCCCGCGGGAGCGATAATACATATATGATTGATAAACAGGTTCCGCCCCATCTAACAATGATGGCGTTTGAATCGAAATTACCGCAGGATGAATTGATAGGCATAGTGGAGAAAGTTGTATCAAGGCAACCCGAAGGACAGCTTCACTGGGTGTCGGCGGGAGTTTTCTTGTCGCAGGTCATATATCTTGCACCGGTGTTGAACGAGTACCTGCAACGGCTCATGGAAAAAGTATACGATGCGCTTTCGGTGCAGCCGGACACAAAAATACAATCCTGCTACCGGCCTTACGGCTGGTTTCCGCACACTACGGTGGCTAAGAAGTTGTCGCAGGAACAGATGCAGGCGGCGTTTGCGGTTTTGCAAAAAGAATTTGCGCCGTTTGAAGGACATGTGGTAAAAATCGGGTTGTCGGAGACGACGCCGAAAAGAGAAATCATAAGTTGGAACACGATAGAAAGGTAAAAGGAGGATTCCAAATGAAAAAAGGGGTTTTGACAGCAGTATTGCTGGGGGTAATCATGCTTACCGGATGTTCTGTTGAACAGAAGGTAACGATTAACAACGACTTTTCGTCGGATGTGGTGATGGATTGCTACACGACGGCGGCGGAGGAAGATGCCATCATGAAATCCATGTACGATATGGGGGCTGATAAAAGTACGACTTACCAGCAGATGATGGAGAGTATGGAATTTGATTGCGCCGGAACAGAGATGATTAACGGTGTGGAAAATAACCGTTATACGATTGAAAGCAAGAATTCGGCCAATGACACAAAAGGTATGTTCATGGAGCTGACAAACCAGAAAGCGGTTTACAATATAGCAACCCAGACGGAGACACAGACACAGCAAATGTCCGGAAGTACGTCTATGGACTACGGTGATATGGGATTCTTCCGTTTTACAATCAAATATCCGTTCAAGGTAGCAAAAGCTAACGGTGTTTTGCAGCCTGACGGATGCACGGTAGTATATGACATTCTGGATTTGAATAAGAAAAAAGTGTCACGGATATATGCAATCGGTGCTTCTGCATTGTCAGCGTCCGACAAGGTCACAATCAAAGGTGTGAAAAATAAAAAAGCCTACAAAAAACCGGTGACGGTGAAAGCGACTTGTGACGGTGTGATTACATCCTTCAAGGTGAACGGTGTCAATCAGGCGGCCAACAGCTACTACGCAAAGAAGAACGGGAAATATGTAGTTGAGATTGAAACGGCTTCCGGCAAAAAAGTCAGCTGTACCTTCTGTGTAGATAATAAGAAGCCGACCACCAATATCAAAAATAAAAAGACATACAAAAAGAATGTTAAGATTAAATTTAAAGACAGCATTTCCGGTATTAAGAAAGCTACCTTGAACGGCAAGAAGATCAAGTCCGGAAAGAAAGTTAAGAAAAACGGAAATTACGTGCTCAAGATCTATGATAAAGCAGGTAACGTAAAGAAAATCAAATTCACAATCAAGAAATAAAAATATGGTCCTAAAGGATGATTTGCCGCTGCATAAGAATCCTTTGGGACCGTTTTTAGTGTTGTTTTTTACTTCTTACCCCTCAAAATTTACCTCTTACCAAAAATGGGTTTACATTTTTTTGAACTTCGCTAAAATGGGATTTGTAAAGAGGAGATTTGACAGATCAATGAAAATTAAGATTGAAATTGATGAAAACTTAACAGAGGAAGAAATTGTAATCCGGGGCAGCAGTCTTACGGAAGAAATGGCAGCAGTACAGAAGGTTGTGGCTGATGTGCTGGCCAGGAAGCAGACGCTTACTTTTTACAAAGGTGAGACAGAGTATTACATACCGCTCCGGGACATTCTCTTCTTTGAAACGGACGACGGTGGAATCAGCGCGCACACAGCCGACGACGTTTATGCGGTGAAATACAAACTCTACGAACTGGAAAAAGTTCTGCCGAGAAATTTCATCCGGGTGTCCAAATCGACCATACTGAATGTGTCAAAGGTGTATTCGGTGGAACGAAATCTGACCGCATCCAGTATCGTACAGTTTGCAGGAACTCACAAACAGGTATATGTTTCAAGGTATTATTACAAATCCCTGAAAATCAGTTTAGAGGAAAAGAGGTTAAAGTAAATGAAAAAAGAAAATTTATTTTGGGGTCTGTTTTTAATCGCAGCAGCAATTTTTATTCTTGTGGCAAAGCTCGGTATGTTTCCGGACATGAGTGTCGTAACTATTTTTCTGACCATGTTCTTCGGGATATGGCTGTTTAGCAGTTTAGTGAAACTGGAGTTTCCGGGAGTGTTTTTCAGTGCAGCATTTCTCGGAATCCTGTATGACGAACAGCTTGGAATTACGGCGATTACACCGTGGACGATTCTTCTTGTGGCAACGCTGCTCAGCATCGGAGTCAGCCTTCTCTGGCGTCCGCGCAAAAAGATGAAAAAAACGTCGCATCGTGAAATCGACGGAAGCGACTTTGTTGTGTATGACGAGGAAGACGGCAACCAGTTTGATTTCAGTTCTTCCTTCGCAGGAAGTATCAAATACGTCAACTCTGACAATTTTGAATCGGCCAACATTGAAGCCAGATTTGCCGGAATGAAAGTATATTTTGACAATGCGATTATTCAGAGCGGACACGCTACCGTGCATTTGGATGTTTCCTTCGCAGGAGTCGAGCTCTATGTGCCGAAGGAGTGGAGAGTGGAAAATCTTATGACATCTTCCTTCGGAGGCGTGGAAGAAAAGAACCGCAGCGTGGGAGGTAACGGACCGGTCCTTACCCTTCGCGGACATGTCAGCCTCGGCGGAATTACAATTTTATATGTTTAAAAGGAATGACAAGGGCCGTCCGGGATGAAGTTTTTCTTCCCCGGACGGCGATTTTTTGTGCAAAAAATGAAGCATAACGATTGAGATAATGCGAAAAATATAGTAATATAAAAATAGTGTGGTGCTTTAATGCGTCATTACGACAAAATGAGATAAAACAGACAGGAGGAACGATACATGAAAAGAATCGGAATGTTAACCAGCGGTGGCGATTGCCAGGCATTGAACGCAGCGATGCGCGGTGTTGTAAAAAGTATTACCAATGCGGAGAAAGATGTTGAAATTTACGGATTTTTAGATGGATACAAAGGGTTAATCTACGGTAACTTCCGCATGCTGACCGGCAAAGATTTTTCCGGCATTCTGACAAAGGGCGGAACGATTCTCGGAAGTAGCCGTACTCCTTTTAAATTAATGCGTGAGCCGGATGAAAACGGACTGGACAAGGTGGAAGCGATGAAACAGAATTATCACAAGCTTCAGCTGGATTGTCTCGTGATCCTCGGCGGTAACGGAACACACAAAACAGCCAATCTTCTTCGTGAGGAAGGGCTCAATGTTGTGACACTTCCAAAGACGATCGACAATGACCTTTGGGGAACCGATATGACCTTCGGCTTCCAGAGTGCAGTCAATATTGCGACGGAAGCTATCGATTGCATCCATACAACAGCAGCTTCCCACGGACGTGTATTTATCGTGGAAGTTATGGGGCATAAAGTTGGCTGGCTGACACTGAATGCAGGTATGGCCGGCGGTGCGGATATCATCCTCATTCCGGAAATTCCGTACGACATCGACAGCGTAGTCAGAAAAATTGACGAGCGCATGAAAAACGGAAGCCGTTTCACCATCCTTGCGGTAGCAGAAGGTGCGATTTCCAAGAAAGATGCCAAATTATCCAAGAAAGAATATAAAGAAAAACTGAAAAAAACTCCATATCCTTCTGTTTCCTACGAAGTGGCAGCAGAGATTCAGGAAAAGGGAGGATACGATGTGCGCGTGACAGTTCCGGGACACACACAGCGAGGCGGAAGTCCGTGTCCGTATGACCGTGTATTTGCATCCCGTCTCGGTTCTGAGGCAGGAAGATTGATTTTGAACGGCGAATACGGATTCATGGTAGGTATCAAAAACCGTGAAATTATCAAAGTTCCGCTTGAGGAAGTGGCAGGTAAGCTCAAGATGGTTTCGCCGGATGCAACCATCGTGCAGGAAGCTAAGATGCTGGGCATCTGTTTCGGAGATGAATAGATTCAAATATTACTGAAAAGGGGATTTTTATGTCCTATCAGGCATTATATCGTAAGTTCCGTCCGGACACCTTCGAGGATGTAAAAGGACAGGAACATATCGTTACAACTTTACAAAATCAGATAAAAGCAGACAGAATCGGACATGCATATCTGTTCTGCGGAACAAGAGGAACCGGTAAGACGACCATGGCCAAGATTTTGGCAAAAGCCGTCAACTGTGAGAATCCCGTGGACGGAAATCCTTGCGGTGAGTGTAAAATGTGTCGTGCCATTGCGGCGGGAGCCAGCATGAATGTCATTGAAATCGATGCTGCTTCCAACAACGGTGTGGACAATATCCGCGAGATTGTCGACGAGGTTTCTTTCTCGCCGGCGGAAGGTAAATACAAAGTATACATCATAGACGAGGTTCATATGTTGTCCATAGGAGCGTTCAATGCGCTTCTTAAGACACTGGAGGAGCCGCCGTCCTATGTGATTTTCATACTTGCGACCACGGAATCCCACAAGATTCCGATCACGATCCATTCCAGATGTCAGAGGTACGATTTTAAGCGCATCTCTATCGAGACGATTGCAGATCGGCTCCGTGATTTGATGGCGCAGGAAAATGTCGATGTGGAAGAGAAAGCGGTTCGCTACGTTGCCAAGGCGGCGGACGGTTCCATGCGTGATGCCCTCAGTCTTCTGGACCAGTGTATTGCGTTCCATTATGGTGAAAAGCTGACCTACGATATGGTTTTGGATGTGCTTGGAGCCGTGGACAGCGCAGTGTTCGGTCGGATGCTCCGGGTGATAACCGAAAAGGATGTGCTCGGTGCCATCACTCTTTTGGAAGAAATCATTTATCAGGGACGAGAACTGACACAGTTTGTCACGGATTTTACATGGTATTTAAGAAATCTGCTTTTGATTAAAAGTTCAGACGGAATAGAGGATATCATCGATGCTTCTTCCGACAATCTGGCGCTGATGAAAGAGGAGGCTGAACTTGTGGATGCCAATGCGATTATGCGTTACATCCGCATTTTCTCTGAGCTTTCCGGACAGCTGAAATATGCGACGGCGAAGCGGATCATGCTCGAGATGGCGATTATCAAGCTGTGCAGACCGGCCATGGAAGTGAAAAATGACGCGCTTTTAGAGCGTATCCGTGATTTGGAAGAAAAATTAGAAAACGGCAACTTTGTTTCCGGCTCGGTGACGGGAAGTTCCGGTGCGGGAGCTGTGCCACAGGTGAAAAGTGAGCCTGTGCAAACTAAGGCGCCGCTTCCGAAGGCAGTTCCGGAAGATGTGCAGGAGGTCGTAAAGCGTTGGGGCGAAATCGTTCACAGCACAGGACAACCGATGCAGACGTATCTTGCGGGAGCAAAACTGAGCCTCGGCGGGGATAACCGTTTGCTTATTGTTATTGCGGACGGACTGAAATCTGACTATTTCCTTAAACATGAGGACAATATGCAGCATTTAAAAGATTGCATCTGCCGGGCGGCAGGAAAAGAAATCTCTGTGGAGGTTAAGGCCCTGCAAAGGCAGCAAAATTTCGATGCGACCTATGTGGACCTTTCTCAGGTAATCCACATGGATATAGATGTAGAATAAAATAAGCAGGAGGATATAAATATGGCAAAAAGAGGTGGATTTCAGGGCGGAATGCCTGGAAATATGAACAACCTTATGAAACAGGCGCAGAGAATGCAGCGTCAGATGGAGGAAAAACAGCAGGAGCTGGAAGAAAAAGAGTTTACAGCGACAGCAGGCGGCGGAGCTGTGGAAGTGACAGTGACAGGTAAGAAGACTGTCAGCAAAGTGAAACTGGACAAAGATGCGGTAGATCCGGATGATGTGGAAATGCTGGAAGATCTCATCATGGCAGCTGTGAATGAAGCGATTGCAAAAGCGGATGAAGCAAGTGCAGCGATGATGGGCGGAATGAATCTCGGAGGATTTCCATTCTAATGGATTTGTACAGTGGCTATATCAACAAACTAATTGAACAGTTTTCTTCTTTGCCGGGAATCGGAAATAAATCGGCGCAACGGCTTGCGTTCCATATGGTCAATATGCCGAAGGAGCAGGTGGAGCATTTTGCAAAGACAATCGTGGAAGCGCGCAACAATGTATGCTACTGCGAGGAGTGCTACACGCTCACTGACAATAAGATTTGTCCGATTTGTGCCAATACCAAAAGAGACCACACGACGATTATGGTTGTGGAAAATACGAGAGATTTGGCGGCTTACGAAAAAACCGGTAAGTATAAAGGGATCTATCACGTATTGCACGGTGCTATTTCGCCGATGCTGGGAGTGGGTCCTTCCGATATTAAGCTGAAGGAATTGATTACCCGGTTGCAGAGCGATGAGGTGCAGGAAGTTATCATTGCGACAAACTCTAGTCTGGAGGGCGAGACGACGGCTATGTACATCAGTAAGCTCATCAAACCGACGGGGATTAAAGTCACAAGAATTGCCAGCGGAGTTCCGGTGGGAGGCGATTTGGAGTACATTGATGAAGTGACACTTTTGAGGGCTTTAGAGGGAAGAACAGAGTTATAAAAGCACGGAGGAAATACCATGGTAACAGAAAAGAAATTCGGCAGAACATTGGATAAAGAAGATATTATTCTTTATTCCTTAAAAAATGAAAACGGCGTACAGGCGGATGTGATGAATTACGGTGCGATTCTTGTCAACTTGTTTGTTCCGAACAAGGCGGGAGAAGTGGCTGACGTAGTTCTCGGATACGACCAGGCCAAAGACTATTTTGTGAACGGAAGTTGTTTCGGAGCAACTATCGGACCTGTTGCGAACAGAACAGCGAAGGGTTGTTTTGAAATTGACGGAACGATTTACAATCTGGTAATCAACGACAATGACAACAATCTTCACAGCGACGGCGATGCAGGTCTTCACAAGGTTCTCTGGACGGCGGAGAAGGATGATGCGCAGAACGCTGTCGTATTTACAATAAAATGTAAAGACGGCGAGCTCGGTTTTCCGGGAAATCGTGAGTTCAAGGTAACTTATAAGTTAACTGAAGATAACGCTCTTGAAATTCATTACTATGCATCTACAGATAAAAAGACATTGGTTAACCCGACGAACCATACATACTTTAATCTCAAAGGTCATGATTGCGAGAAGACCATTGAAGATGAAAAAGTATGGATTAAGGCATCTAACTACACCAAGGTTCGCATGCATGCAATTCCGACCGGTGAGATTGCTCCGGTTGCGGGAACACCTTTTGATTTCACACAGATGAAAAAAGTATCACAGGATATCGGTGCAGAACATGTACAGCTTGCTCTTGTAAAAGGTTATGACCACAACTTTGTGATTGATGACTATGAGGAAGGAAAGCTTCAGAAGATTGCAGAGGTTGTCGACGACGAAGCAGGCAGAGCAATGGAAGTATATACCGATCTTCCGGGAGTTCAGTTATACACAGGTAACAATATGGAACCGGAATTCGGAAAAGAAGGTGCATATTATCCGTGCAGAGGAGGACTTTGTCTGGAAACACAGTTCTTCCCGAACAGCGCAAAGCAGGAAGGCTTTATCAAACCGGTAGTTGCTCCGGAGAAACCTTTTGAGTCTGTGACGATTTATAAGTTTGTATAAAAGTTAGCAGGAAGTTGGAGAAAAATGGAAAATCAGTCAAAAAAGAAAGATAAAAACGACATACTCAAAAAAACGACATCAACCAATTTGTGGCTTCGCATTTTTGTGGGTGGATTTCTTATTTATCTCGCCTACACTCTCGGTATAGATTTGGATGGTGTGACCGGAAAAGATCTTTGGATTCTGGGCGGTGCAACGGTGCTTTTCGGAATTTCCGGGCTTGTGATTGTGGGTTGGTCTTTGTATCGACTGGTAAAAAGAGATTACTATGATCCGATTTTGGATGCTCCGGATGACGAAGTGCCGGATGAAAATGCTGATGAGGAAAATAATTCGCAATAAATTCTTCTTTTCGAGGGAAAAGGAAGGGGCAAAAAAGAATATGCTGACCGAAAGGGACGAGAAATATTTTCTCGTCTCTTTTTATTTGGAATGTTGTCGTAAAAAACAGGGCTGCTTCTCCTTTTTTTCGCCAAAAAATATATTTCCTTCTGTGTTATATGTATAAAAAACAGAAAGAGGGTATGTACAATGATAGAAGTAGTCAAGGAAGGAAGACTCCCAAAAAATATCCGCCAGGTGGGACAAGTCTCCGGAAGTCAAAAAGTATATCTGGAGGATTATGTGATTACATATTTAAAACAGATTCCGGCGCCGGAAGAATCCATGCGGGTTATTATTTTATACGGAAAGAAGGAAATGATGGGGGACGAGCTGTGTTGGTTTGTCAATGGCGCAGTCGGTGCAGAGAAAGATTTCTTTATGGAAAAGACAGTGATTGATCAGGAGTCATGGCAGAAGGTCAATGACATGGCGGGGCGTTTCTTCCCTGAACTCTCTGTTCTGGGATGGGCCATTGTCGGCAATGAACCGACCAAAGAGATTGAGGACCAGATTCTTCGAACCCAAAAACAGTTTTTCAGGCCGGATCAGAAATTGTATTTTGAGTACAATACCGAGGACAAGGAAGAGTACATCTATTTGTATGAAAAAGGAAAAATGCGCCTGCAGAGCGGTTACTACATATATTATGAAAGAAATGAATGTATGCAGAACTATATGGTTTCGCTTCGGGCAGCGGAAAGACATCCGGAAGAATATGAACCGGATCGGGCAGCACATCGCTTCCGCGAGGTGACCGGAGAGAAAAAACAGGAAATGCAAAAGCGCAGGTCGGCAACGTTGATGACATGTGTCAGCCTTGTTTTGGTGATGGTCATTATGGTCATAGGAATTACCATGCTCAACAATTATGAAAAAATGCAGAGTATGGAACAGGTGCTTTACCAGATTTCGGGAAAGATTGATAAATCATCGCAGACGGAAAGTTTTCAGGCCGGAGAAACGGTGATTGCAGCTGCTGATATACAGGAAGCCGCCGGAGAAGATGTCTCTGTTCCTTTGGAGGAACCGGAAGAAAATTCGGAGAAGCCGGAAGAAAATTCGGAGAAGCCGGAAGAAAACTCGGAAGTGACCGGGGCAGATGAGGCGGCGGAGGAAGAACCGGAACAGGAGTCTTCGGAGGAGCCGGAAGAGGAGCCGGAGCAGAATGCGGAAGATGTACCGGAAAACACGGAAACCATAGCGCAGCAGCAGACTACCTACGTTATACAAAAGGGCGACACGTTAGCAAAAATATGTATGCAATTTTACGGAAATCTTTCCAATATGGATGAAATATGTGAAATAAACAATATTGAAAACAAAGATAATATATTATATGGACAAAAAATACTCCTTCCTTGAGAAAACTGTGTTATACTAAGCTGTGTCGGCAAAATTTTAGAGATACAGGAGTAAAAAATGCTGAGAGAATGGTTTGGTAAAACAGATTATAGGGATAAAATTTTTAAACACAAACTTCAGGTTGTGTATCGCACCTTACTGATTGTCATACTTTTGGCGGTAGCGGTTCTGATTTTGAAAATACAGTCAGACAACCGTGTGTATACAAAGTATGAAGTGATAAAGGAAATGTCCGGGGTCGGAACAGAATCATCCACGTTTGAAAATTACGACGGCAATATTATTGTTCACAGCAAAGACGGCATTTCTGCATATGACGGCAACGGAACACAAATGTGGAACCAGTCTTACGAAATGCAGTCTCCGATTGTCAAGAACAACGGCTCTTATGTTGCTGTCGGAGATTACAAGGGAACAACTTTATATATTATAGGAAAGAAAGGGACCACGGCGGAGGTGGCGACCAATCTTCCTATATTAGAGCTTGATGTATCAAAGCAGGGAGTTGCTGCTGTGCTTTTGCAGGATAAGGACGTGACATGGCTTCGCCTTTACTCGCAGGAAGGGGTGCTGATTTCCGAGGTAAAAACGAGCATGAGAAATAACGGATACCCGTTAGCCTTTGCTATTTCTCCGGACAACATTAAGCTGGGAGTATCCTATGTGAAGGCCGAATCCGGAATGGTTAACAGCAGTCTTGCGTTCTATAACTTCGGCGGAGTCGGACAAAATGTGACGGACAATCTGGTCAGCGGTTACGAATATGACGGACAGGTTTTTCCGTTGATTACATATTTAAATGAAAATACAGCCATTGCAGTCGGTGACCGGAAGGCGCTCCTGCTCAAGGGAAAGCAAAAGCCGACGCTGGAAAAAGAGATTGTGCTTCCGCAGGAACTGCAGGGGGTATACAGCAGTGAATCCGGATTTGCGTTTGTCTACCGGGATTTGGACGGAAAAGGACAATACAACATACACATATATAATGAAGAAGGCGAACAGGAGCTGGAGCACAACATCGGATTTGAATTCAGTAATATAATTCTGGATGAGAAAAAAGTCATTATATATAATGAAACAAAAGTGCTTGTTCTTGGAATGAACGGTGTAGAAAAGTACAACGGAGAATTGGGAGGAAATATTCAGGCTTTGATTCCGGCAGCGACAAATTCAACTTTGCTGGTTGTTTATTCAGACGGTATCAAACTGATTAAACTGAGATGATGAATATTGCAAATACGACAGATATCATTCATATAGTAGGGTTGATTGTTATTGCGATTTGTGCAATCAGAGGATTAAAAAAAGGATTTGTGAACACAGTGGGAAGCATTCTGGCAAGTTTGCTTTCCATTGTATTTGTTTATCTGCTTAATACTTGGGCACTGGAGTCTGTGTTGCTTGTATTGTTGACGGACCGAATGCTGCTGATTGTAAGAGTGCTCCTTTGTATCGTTCTTTATGTGGTGCTCTTTTTTGTTTTGAAAGCGATTGTGTTATCGCTCCGGTTATTGACAAAACTTCCGGTGATTCGCGGACTGAATAAACTGCTTGGGTTTGTCTGCGGAATTGTGCACGGGCTGTTGCTGGTGGGCATCGGATACTGGCTGTATTCGTGGTTTGTATAAGACTTTGCAATAAAGATTTGACAAATAAAAAAACTTTAAAAAAAGGTGTTGACAGAGTGAAAAACGCATGATATTATATCAGAGTTGCGTTAAGCGATGTTAACGCAGAACCTTGACAAATAAACAGCAATGCAACCCTGAAAATTCTAAAAAGAATTGTTCAGAGAACAAAACCTAAACAAAGTA
>JAFTWX010000007.1 GCA_017465095.1 Lachnospiraceae bacterium
ATACCGTACTGTGCAGTGATCTCTGCAATTGTGATTTTACCATTGGCAGCGATGGTATCCGCAATCGCTTTATGGCGCTCTTGCATAAACATAGGATTACCTCCAGTGAAATGTTATTACGAGCTCGCACAAATACAATACCACAAACTCGGTAATAAAACAACACTTTCGGTAATCGGATTTGCGTATATTATTTAGAATGTATTCTATTTCCGCAGATCCGAAAAAAGATGTTGATTTTTTCTTATACACTGTATATAATACTAGTGAACCGATAGGTTCCCAGCGGGTGTTTCGCCACCCATATCCCAAGTGCGAAGCGTTATAGCAGGTGTTCCGCCACCTATATCCCAAGTGCGGGGCGTTAACGATGCAGGGGGATTTCGATCCCCCTGTTTTTTGCAAGAGGAATAGAGATATGAATGTTTCTTTTGAAAACTTTGGCCTTTACAATGTTGATGTGGACTACTTGCGTTATCTGAACAGCATCGAGCCCGAAGTGCAGTTCAGCGACGATAAGGATTATGAGCAAAAGCCTTTCCTGGGCATCGTGATCCTCATTGATGATTACTCCTACTTTATTCCGCTGACTTCCGGCAAGCGGAAACACGCAAAATGGAAGAATGTCGGACCCGCCCATTATCTCGTTTATGAACAAGTAGGGAAAAGCGAATTGCGGAAAAACGACATATTCAAGTCCATATCTGATACGGAGGCTCTTAAAATCTTTGCTGCTCTAGATATCAAGAAAATGATCCCAGTAAAGGCGGGGCTGTATTCCCGAATCGATTTTACCTCTCTGAGTGATCGGAAGTATGCTGACCTGTTGGAAAAGGAGTATCGTTTTTGCCAGAAGATTCAGGACGGCATCCTCGTGAAAGCTAACCAGATTTATACCGAGCAGAAGGAGTCCGGTGTGGTCCATCCTATCTACTGTAACTTTGCTAAACTGGAATCTGCTTGTGATACATATAACAACATTACAGAATAACTTGATGTATGCTGAATGTATCATAAGTGATGCCTATATATATTTAGTTCAGAAGCAAAATGACCGATTATAAGGTTATACAAAAGTCAAAAAGTCGTTGTGGCTCTAGGGAAATTCGGATTTGGTGGTCTTTTGCGTTTGACAAAAAATATAGATTAAGTTCAAAAACGCCAGAAAAAGTCCGTATGCTTTGCATTCGGACTTTTTCAGTTAAATTTGCCCTTCGGGCAAGTGAAATTCCGCTTCGCGGAGTGAAATAGCTGCGCTGTGAAATATTCGCTGACGCGAATGTAGGCAAATTTAATTCACTTTCCGCATCAGCGGAAAATTTCACTTCGACGAAGTCGAAATTTCACTCCGGCGTAAGCCGGAATTTCACTAATACTACTTCTCTTTTACAGAAAATATAATCGCAAATCGTGAATAAGTGTTTCCCGAAAACGGAAAGATTATTGCTCGTCCCTGTGGTCATAATGAGCCAACTGAGGTTGACCTGTAGGACCAACATAGAAGGTCATTGTTTCCAGCCCGTATGGCGGATTATGGGGACCATGGAAGGTCTCAACCTGTATGACGACCTCATGGCCCCGTGAGTCTGAGACTTTTTGGATGCTGAGTATTTCCGGATGCCAAAACTGTGTGGGTTCTCCGTAATACTCCGCAACAGCCGCGGCAGTGGGCTGATACAGAAGGTCCAGGATGACCTGTTCCGCCGCCTCCACGGATACTTCCTTTTTTGAATCAACCGCTGTGGCTGTTGTCACCATAATGAGTCCCAGCATGATAATTCCAATTGTTAATACAGTAATTCTACGCATAATTACACCCCTAAATATGATGCGACCTTTTCTGCACTCTATATACATTTCGTTCAAACACAAAATTCACCATTTTTTGAGAAGTCTAAATGCTGAAATATCCTTGCGGCTCTATGCATTTCCGTCCTTCCTGTTCTCAAAAACTTAGTCAAAAATATATATTAGGTTCAATACTGCCTGAAAAAGTCCGATTGCATAAGCAATCTGACTTTTTCAGTTAAATCCTTCCTTGCGGACGGGTGAAATATTGCTTCGCAATGTGAAATCGCTGGCGCGGTGAAATCCGCTTCGCGGGTGAAGGGACGGATTGAATTTCATTTTCCGTGTAGAAATCCCGATTTCTTCCGTTTGCTTGACAATCCTGTCTTTTCTCCGTATAATGACCCGAAAAGGAGATGATCCCATGGAATACCGTTACGAGACCCACTGTCACAGCGCTCAGTGCAGCGCGTGCGCCATAAGTTCCGCGCAAGCACTGGTCCATGCCTACCACGCCGCCGGATACGCAGGCCTTGTACTGACGGATCACTTCATTTTCGGCAATACCGCCGTGCCATCTTCCCTGCCCTGGCAGATCCGGATGGAACGCTACTATCAGGCTTACCTGGACGCCAAAGCCGCCGCGGAAGGTCTGGATTTCGACGTGATCTTCGGCCTGGAACACGCCTATGGCGACGGCAAAGAAATTCTGATCTACGGCGTGGAGCTGGATTTTCTTCTGGCAAACCCGGACATTCCCCGGATCTGTCTGGATGAATTTGTTTCCCGG
>JAFTWX010000008.1 GCA_017465095.1 Lachnospiraceae bacterium
GACGAAGGGCGGATGAAAAGTTTCTATTGTCTTCCGGATGACGATGCAAAGATAATACCTCCTGAAACGCCAATGTCCGTTAATGTCCGTTTTTGTCCGTTGATGTCCGAATTTGTCCGTTTTCAGGTGAAAAAGAGTGCAAATCATTTGGATAAATAGTCTAAATTCACTATATTTGTAATGCGGTAACGCCTCCGCAATCCCATCTTCCATCCGCAGATGACACGGATAAATTTAGATGAAAAATCAATCGTTTTAATTTTTAATTCTTAATTTTTAATTTAAAAAAGATGTTCCAAATCCGTTCTTACGGCAAGGCCGAATTGGCTTTGCTCTACCAACCGTCCGTCGCTCCTGACAGTGCCGTGAAGACCCTCAAGCGCTGGATAGACCGTTGTCCGCAGCTGAAAGAAGAGCTGGACAAGCTGCATTACAACGCCCGTCGCCACACCTTCCTCCGTCCCGAGGTGGAAGCCATCGTGCGCCACTTGGGCGAGCCGTAGGGCGGGGAGACAATCCCCACGGCCCTTGACGGGAAGCGTACAAACGTTTTGCATAAAACGTGAATGGATTTGCGAAAACCGCCGCCCTCACCACGTGTCAAGAAAACAGAAAAACAGAAAAACAGTTATTTCAAATCGGCTGAAAATGTGGGGAAAAATTTTTAATTATATATTATATATATAATTAACTATCTATATACCCTGTTTTTGGTGTGTTTTTGACTTTCAAAAAACTGTTTTACTGTTTTTCTGTTTTTTGGACAAGTGTCTTTTCCTAAAAAAGGTTGACTCTATTTTTACTCTAAAAATTAACATTTCCATTTCCGTACGGAATCAGTTGACTCTGCTTGCTGCATAAGTTGACTTGTTTTCCTGGAATGGTTGACCACTTTCCTAAGAAAGTTGACTTTGTACGGATTTAGTTGACTTTCCATCTGTATAAGTTGACTACATACTGAAAAAGTTGACTTGTTCCATACCATGAAAAACACTCGGGGGAAGCCTAACGGCTGGGGGCAGACAGCCCCCGGGAGTGTTCTTTAACCGGCTTCCAGACTTGTTGCTGAGGACCCGTTTCCTGATGCACCTGGGAAGGTACTTTCATGCCGATGCTGTAATGCGGTCGCTGCTCGTTGTAGAAACGGATGAAGCTTCCTATGCGTTCCTGTGCATCTTCAAAGCACTTGTAACGCTTTTCACGATAAATGACTTCTGTTTTCAGAATGCCGTTCACACGTTCAGCTATGGCATTGTCCGTCGGCTTGTAATCTTCAGTCATGCTGATGTTTATCTTATATTTCTTCAATAAATCCACATAGGCATTGCAACAATATTGTACGCCTCTGTCTGAGTGGTGCGTGAGCTTAGCCAGATTCTCGGCACTCGTCTGGTCGATGGCCATCTGAAGGGCACGGACAGTATTTTCCGCCTCGAGTGTTTCCGACAGACACCAGCCCACAATCTTGTGCGAGTAGGTGTCCGTGACCAGATGCAGGTAGCATCGTCCGTCCGCAAGGTCTATGTAGGTTATATCACTAACCCACAATCTGTTAGCTTCCGTGGGAATGTATCCCTTGATCAGATTCTTGTACTTCCGGTAGCGATGGTTGGAATTGGTCGTCTGACGAGGCTTTGGTCTCGTTTGGAGTAACCCCAGACTTCTGAGCATCCCAAGGAATGCATCCCGTCCAGGCATCCAGTCAGAGGCATACATCCGCTTGAGCATCAGCCAAAGCTTGTAATAGCCGATGCCTGGATCAAGCTTGCGAATTTCCAACACGGAGTCCTCGATACGCATCATCCGCCTAACCTGCTCATTGTCATCTGTCTTACGCTTGTAATACGCCTGTTTGCTACGGCCAAGCAGGGAACAGGAATATCCGATAGGGTAACCGAAATCCCTGTTCAGGCGTTCTACTGCTTGGCCCCAGATTTTTTTCGGATACGGATACCCTGTTCCTCGGCGATGTCTATCATGACATTCAGTGCGAGGTTCTTGTCCTGGGACTTTTTCAAGTCTGCTTCAAGTTTCTGAATCTGTTTCTGCAACGCAGCGATTAGTGCTGACTGGTCAGTTGCCGGTTCTTCCTCTTTCTTTGCCATAATTTCTTCGGATGATTGGTTAGCCGGAGGCAAAGATACACACTTGTCGCGGATTTCAAAGGGGGTAAGATAGGTATTTACCCAACTGGACAAGGTGGTTACGTTAGGAAGCCCGTATTTGAGGGCAATTTCTTGTCGGGACTTGCCACTTTGCATGTATTCGATGGCAATCTGACGCTTGAGACCTTTACTGAATTTTTGTCTACTCATAACTCTAAATTTTAACAATTAAACTTGGTTATGAGTCAACCTATTTCAGTACAAGACACCACCCCCTATTTTCCTGCAATAAAGTCAAATGTTCCAAAAAGGGAAAATGTAAAAATTATTTGTTTTGTATTTGGATTTTAGAATAATGTTTCGTATATTTGTGGAACAATAATCTCCGGCGATAATCTTAAATTTATTCCAATATGAAAAAGCAAATTCTCATGGTGTTGCTGATGCTCTTTACTATGAGCTCAGTCGATGTGTGTGCACAAAGCTTCCTCAAGAAGATAGGCAAGGCCGTTGAAAAGGAAGTGAAGAACAAAGTAGAAAAGGAAATAGACAAGAGAGTGAAGAAACCCGCCAAGCAGCAAAGCCAGGCAGGAGAAGGAAACACTCAGTCGGCAACCAAATCCTCC
>JAFTWX010000098.1 GCA_017465095.1 Lachnospiraceae bacterium
GCATGACCCTCACCATGGTCAACAACTACCAGTCCGACCTCGCCTCCCAATACGCCGCCCTCGCCCCCAAAGCCCAGTCCGCCATCGAAAAAACGATCTCCGCCTACAAAGAAAACGGTTGATTTTTACAGTAAATTTTTCATGAACAGTTTATCTTTTGTGAACGGATAAGTTTTTCTGAACGGTTCATCATCTCTTTCAAACGGAGGAAAGCCGAGCCAAGGAAAGTGGAGGGGCGAGGGACAGTTTCACTTCGTGAAACGGAAAATTTCGGCATCTGAGATGGTTTCTTCCCCTCTGTGTCAAAGCATAGATGTCGTTAAATCCAGAAAACCCACTTTAACAAAAATCAAAAAACAGAATTCAAAAACAATATGACCCCGTCAGGCAATCGCGCGGTATCAAGCCGAAAGGTCTTACCGTGAGGAAAGTCCGGGCTTCCGGGGAAAGGATAACGGATAACGTCCGCCGGTGGTGACACCCGGGAAAGTGCAACAGAAACAGACAGCCGAACGGCCTACACGGTGCGTGGTGATGATGGAAAGGTGCGGTAAGAGCGCACCCGTTCGTATGGTAACATACGTCCGCTGTAAACCCTATCCGAAGCAATACCCCGACGGTTCACCCCCGTATGCGGCGGGTTTCCCGCCGCAGCCGCCGAGGCAGCGCACGCGCAGAGAGATTTGCCGTGGAGTATTGCAGTAATGCAGTATAGAGATAGATGATTGCCCACGACAGAACCCGGCTTACAGATGAGGTCATTTTGTTTTGAAATAAAGGGAACTGTTGCAAGTACCACATTAAAGGACTTACAACAGTTCCTTCAATTTTACCGAAAAGAAAGCCAACACCAAGCACAACAAAGCAAGAGTGATCTGAAATCACTCTGAAAAGGATTATAAAAAGCCCCGAACACGATCAAGCAACCGCGGGAATCGGGAATAGATCAGACAAAACGCGGTGATTTCGGATGCGATTGCAAAGTTTCTGAATATTAAAGGCAAACGCGAGCAGGAAAAACTGCATTTCAATGTTCCGTTTGCCGCGGAACAGGAATCTGCGGAAGGCGTAGTCCTGTTTGAGAACGCCGAATGCTCCCTCGACCTGAATGGAACGGTTGACGCGGAGCAGAACACCTTCATCGCTGACGATATTATCAAGAGACTGTCGGCGATGTTCCAGAAATTGATGATTGACCTTGATTTCCCGAAATCCGCGCCTGCTCTTATGACATTTTCCGAGATGAGGACATCCCGCACAGGTTTCATTGCGATAAATGCGGATGTGCGTTTTGTAACCGTTCGCGGTTGTTTTTGTTTCTTCGCGACAAAAACGCAAAATTTCTCCGTTTTCGCAGAGGAAGCAATCGGATTCGTCATCATACTGCATATGCTCGATGCTGTATTTGTCAGCTTTATAGGCACGGGTTTTGCTGATTTCGTAGTTGGTCGGCTTGATGAAGGATTTCTGTCCGTGTTCTTCCAGATACTGATAATTCTCGGAGCTTTCATATCCGGCATCGGCAATGATCTGTTCCATTCTTCTGCCGGTATGACTGTGAAAGCGTTCCAAAAACGGAATCAGTGTCTGTACATCGGTGCAGTTGGAAAAAGCTCCGCAGGCAACGATATATTCACTTTCCACGCCGATCTGGATGTTATAGCCGGGCTTCAGCTGACCGTTGCGCATATAGTCATCCTTCATGCGCATAAAGGTGGCATCGGTATCGGTTTTGGAATAGCTGTTTCTGTGCTTCATTTTTCCGAGATGCCCCAGATATTCGGCTTTTTTCTCAAGGTATCCGCAAAGCAGCTCAATATCCTTCTGCAGCTGCGTCTTTCTTTTGCCGCTGCCGTGAACAAATTCCATTCCGAGCAATCGGGCGTGGTTGACCAGAGACTCACAGGCTTCCTCGACAGTAACCCATGCGTCCATACCGTACCGTTCTGCGATAACAGGAAGCTGTGCCTCAATTTTCGCTTCCAGTTTCTTCAGGTTCTTTTCTATCGCCTTTTTCCAGACAAAGGTGTACCGATTGGCGTTGGCTTCCAGCTTCGTGCCGTCCACGAACATGTTCCGGAACCGCACCTCTCCGAGCACACACAGCTTCTCAACCAACTGATAGAACAGATTCTCGATCACGTCTGCCAGACGCTTATCTAAAAATCGGTCGATCGTACTGTGGTCCGGTACTGACTCCCCCTGCAATATCCACATGAAGCGGATATCTGTACGACATGCTTCCTCGATCTGCCGTGTCGAAAACCGTCTCTGCATATAGCCAAACACCACCAACTCAAATAAGGTTTCCGGACTGACCTTTCTCCATTTCCGCACATACTGCCTGTACAGCTCCGTGTAGTCTAACTCCTCGCAGACCTCCACCAATTTCCGCACCGGATCGTTCTCTGCGATTTTGATTCCCAAATCCATCGGCAAAAACAGTTGACTTCTGTCTCTCATTGTGGTATAATATCCTCGCTTTCCTGTTGGTATTGTTTGGCGATTATATTATACATGAAAGCAGTGAACCGTTCAATACCTTTCGGTAAAGAACGGTTCGTTTTTTTGTGGGGCTTAATGCGACAGCCCC
>JAFTWX010000009.1 GCA_017465095.1 Lachnospiraceae bacterium
CGGCACGCCGGTGGAATTTTCCGGCGGGGTACGGAATGCGGCGCAGAACATCTTGTTCTCATCGTCGTTGGAGAGAACGCAGACGCGCGCACCGGACTTTTTGTGACGGAGCACAATACCGGCAGCCTTGATGTCGTCGAGGTATTCTTCATACATCAGTTCGTACGCGGGATTGGGAGCAAGTTCCGCGCTGCTTTTGATATTGATAGCCATAAATGGAATCCTTTCGCAGTACATAAATAAATGATGGGGATATTATACCACAGAAGATGCGGAGAATCTACCGATTTCGGGGAAATTTTATAAAATAACGTAAGTTCGATGGATTTCTATACCCTTCCGCTTCCCGTTGTCATTCCCAAAACTAATCTCTAAGAAGCCGTTTAGTATTTTCAAATTTAAAGTTTTCCACCTCATCAGTCGCTACGCGCCAGCTTCCCCTCAAGGGGAAGCCATGGTTAAAGCCCTCATTTTGTCGGCTGACGGAAAGTGAAGGTGCACGTTATAGCCTTCCCCTCGAGGGGCAATGTCGTTAATTTAAGAGAAAAACAATTGACAAGTAAGAAAACCATATGGGAAAATAAAGGAAAAAAGGTTCCCGATGATGAAAATACTTGTAAAAATTACGGAAATGGTATATGAAAAAGTCCACAGCGAAGCGTATAAGGAAAAAGCCAAAGTGAAGAAAGAAAACTTCAGCAGAAAGGGAAAAATCAGTTTTGTTCAGTATATCGTTTTGATTCTGACAAAACTTCCGCGCAGTTTACAGGCAGGACTGAACAGTTTTTGCGAAGAAGTCCTGAAGGATCATCAAAGCTATACCAAAGCAGCTTTTTCCCAGGGGCGTCAGAGAATCAAACCGGAAGCGTTTCTGGAACTGTTCGATATGGTAGCCAGAGCCTTCTATCAAGAGGCGGAATTTGATACCCTGAAAGGATATCGTGTAACTGCCGTCGATGGAAGCAAATACAATCTGCCGAATACTCCGGAACTGAAAGAAAAATATGGTGTCCAGAAAACATCCGGTCATCCGCAGACACAGGCACTGGGGTCCTGTCTCTATGACGTTCTGAACGGAATTCTGCTGGATGTACAGCTTCAGCCGTGTACGGGGAATGAACGGGAACTCGCTGTTCTGCACATGGAAAAACTGAAAAGTATGCGAACAGATAAAGAAATCCTTCTGTTCGACCGTGGGTATCCTTCCGCAGAACTTCTGGCGGAACTGGAGAGCCGAAATTTCTTCTATCTGATGCGGTGTTCCAGTGAATTCTGCAAGGGTATGAAAATTTCTTCCAACGACTGCATGGTACATCATCAATTCCGCAAAATTCCGTACGAAGGAGATTTTCGGCTGGTACACATCCAAACCACCGAAGATTTCCAGAAAACGGAAGAAATACTGATTACCAATCTTCCGAAAGAAGAATTTTCTACGGAAGAATTGTATGATCTGTATCATTTACGCTGGGGAATCGAAACCGAATACCGGACTTTGAAAGATAAGCTGTATATTGAGAACTTTTCCGGATGTTCGGATATTGCGGTACGGCAGGATTTTTATGCGTCGATGTTTCTTGCGAATATGGCATCCATCATGATCTATGACAATCGGGAAGAAATCGACAAAGCACACAACAGCAAGGGAAATCATTATTGCTACAAGCAGAATGTTGCCATTACCATTGCAACGCTCAAGGATCATGTGATCGAGATGGTACTGACAGACAGCAATATCCGCCGTACCAGAAAACTGAACTATATTATGAAGACTCTGACTGCGTCGGTCGTTCCGAGCCGTCCCGGGCGTTCTTTTCCGCGCCTTGTCAAACATAAATCTTTACGTTTTCCTTCCAATTCCCGCTTGCTTTGATTAC
>JAFTWX010000099.1 GCA_017465095.1 Lachnospiraceae bacterium
CAAGCTGGATACGTGGGTTCGATTCCCATCACCCGCTCTTTGCATGCAAATGCAGACAATCAAATATGCGCGAGTGGCTCAGCGGTGGAGCACCTCCTTGCCAAGGAGGGGGTCGCGGGTTCGATCCCCGTCTCGCGCTCTTGGGTAACATGAAAAGACATCTGGTGGATGTCTTTTTTTGTGCAATGACCTTATTTTGACAGCTTGCATCAAGCTGAAAGAGTCTGCCGTTACGGTTGATATCAGATTTTTATAGATACGACTGTAAAAGGTGAATGAGCTTACGGTTGTTTTTGGAAATTTGATTACTACAACCGTAATAATGAGGAGTAAATACGGTCAAATTTTTGGAATTTGAATTTTTCGACCGTAAATGATTCTGACTTTTACGGTTGTAATGCTAGTATTTTTGAAAAGAACCGTAAACGAAACAGAAATTTACGGTGTAAATTTATAAGTTGACATTTACAACCGTAAATCATAAACATTATTACGGTTGAATTAGCGAAAAGTATGTATATGACCGTAAAGAAGTCAACATGTTTTTCATATCCTTAGCGAAAGCACATTGGACCGCGCAAAGCCAAGGTTTTCCGGACATTGTGCGCCGTCTTGCGCTCTTGGAAAGTACTATGCTCAAAAAAATTAAAAAAATTTTTCCAAAAATAAGATTTTTCAAAATTCCCAATCGTGTACTAAGTGAAAAGGCAAACAAATTAGCCAAACACGAAGGGAGAATTTAAAAATGAAAAACAAATTATTTACAATCTTAACAATGGCAGTAATGATGGCAACAGCACTTGTAGGATGCAATGCACCGGCAGCAGGAATCGTAATTCCGGTGGCGCAGACAGAGTTACAGGAAACAAGTGACAGCAGCAATCTTGAAGATGCAAAACAGATGGCATCGGATTTCTTCGCAGAGAACTTTGAAGGATGTATTATGAATACATTAGAATATGATGACACCTACAGTAAGGAAGAATATGCCCAGATTGCAGCATCTTACGGAGCAGATGAGGCAGTTATCTTTACATCAAGTTTTTATGTACCACAGGATTGTGAGAACATGACATTGAATCCGGGGATGACATACGAAGATTATACATACACGCTTACCCGTAGCGAGGGGCAGGATTGGGTCATTCAGACTTGCGGAATGCAGTAAGAAATGCTGGAACTTCATTTTTTTCTATAGTATAATTATCTATATCTTATACAAAAGGAGATTCTACCATGGACGTAAAAGAAAAGATTGAAGAAATCGTAGAAAAAGTGAAAAAAGACGACAAATTCAAAGAAGAATTTATGAAGAACCCGGAGAAGGCAATCGAGAACCTTGCAGGAATTGATATTCCGGATGGTATGGTAGACAAAGTAGTAGACGGCGTAAAGGCAAAAATCGCCGGAGATAAGCTTTCTGATGCCGTAGGTTCCTTAAAGAAAATTTTCTAATTATGAAGGAGCAGATTTTTGAATCATCTGCTCCTTCTTTTTTATTTCTTCTGTTTCGATTCTATAGTATAATATTAAAAAATGCATTGAGGGTGAAAAGTATGAAACGATTTAAAAAAATTTTAAGTATATTGAGTTTGTCAATATTCTTTTTGGCTTCAGTAACAGGTTGCGCAAATAACCGGATGGTGGACTGGCTGACCCAGGAAGCGGTAGATGCATATGTAGAAAAGAAAAAGGAAGAAGTGGATCTCAACGCAATCAATTTTTCGGAAGAAATCAAAAAAATGACTCTTTTTGGTAAAACTCTTTCTATACCATGCAAACTGAGAGATCTGGGAGATGAATTTGGCTATTTGCAAGGAAGCGAGACCACAGCGCCGGGATATGATTGGGTTATGGCAGGATTGACATATGAAGGAAAATGGATAGGAATGGTCACGCTTTCTGATTATACGGAAGGAGCAGATCTGAATGAATTGTATATAGAAGGAGTTTTATTTGGTTTTGATGATGAAGATACAAGCCTTTCTCCTTCTGAAAAGAAAGAATTGTATGAAAGCAGTGGAAAGTATGGGGATAAAATTGATTTTTCTTTTGCCGGATTAACATTTGATTCCACACAGGAAGAGATTATACAGCGCCTCGGAAAGCCACATCAGGAATCAGAAACACAGTGGGATTACAATTATGGAGAAGGATATCTTCAGTTCTCTTTCCACAATAAAAAAGTAGTTGAAATAGATGTAGAAATGTATTAAAAGGAGAAGCTATGGCGATGTTTCAAAAGAAAACACCCCTGGAAAAGGAGTGGCAGATATTAAATAAAAAAGAAAAGAAATATCTGGAAAAACGGGCGGAGAAAAAGGACAGCAAGCTGAACAGCTTTTTGGAAGATAAGGTTCCGGCCAAGCTGCAGAGCAGTCTGGATGCAGCGTTTGAGAAAGCGTTTTCGACGATCTTTGAAAAGGGAACAGTCATGATCGAGAAAACGTATCAGAAAGAGAAAAAAGAAAAGAGATACATTGTAAATAATTTTGCAGATGAGGTGGAGCAGAGCAGGAAGACACTCAAAGCCTTTTCTAAGGAGGCGCAGTCTGCAGGAAATCAAAATCTGCTTGTTTCCGGTGTGGCCGGTATCGGTATGGGCCTGGCGGGAGTAGGTCTTCCGGATATTCCGATTTTTACGGGGATGATTTTTCGCAGCATTTATGAGATTGCAATGAGTTACGGATTTTCCTATGATACCGAGGAAGAACAGTATTTTATATTAAAAATTATCGAGGGCGCGGTTTCTTACGGTGAAACAGCGGTGAAAATTAACGGGGAGATTGACTATTTCGCTGCGGACCCGGTGCTTCCGGACGGTTATGACAAAAAAGCGCAGAGCAAAAAAGCAGCAGCGGCCCTTTCAAAAGAGCTTCTTTATATGAAGTTTCTGCAGGGGATTCCTCTCGTGGGAGCCGTGGGCGGAGCCTACGACGTGATTTATATGAAAAGTATTTCGGAATATGCGCAGCTGAAATACCAAAAGAGATTTTTGTTGTCCCGCAGATAAAACAAAGACCATGGCAGGTGAACCGCCATGGTCTTTTTCATGTAATCATCTTTATATGTAAGAAAATTATTATTTTGCTTCTTTTGCAGCTTTTTTAGCAGCTTTTGCTTCTAATGCCTTATCTGTCGGTCTTACGAATACCAAGCTTAAGAAAAGAGCTACGATGTAAAGAGCAAGTGTTACGTAAAGAACGGTCTGATAACCTACCGGGTTTACGATGTTACCTGCAACTTCTACTTCTTCACCGAAGTGGTTTACAATCCATGTTGCTAACTGGTTACCTGTCAGACCTGCGAATGCCCAAGCAGATAATGTGATTCCGTGAAGTGCACTGATGCTTCCCATTCCGTAGTGGTCGGAAAGGAGAGTCGGAACATTGGAGAAACCTCCGCCGTATCCTGCGTTTACAATCATGATAAGTGCAAGAACAAGGATAGTTAACAATGTGTTGCCTGCTCCGTTCTGAATACCGCCTGTTAAGATTACAAGACCTGTAAGTACGATAGACAGGATGAAGATTAATTTGTAGATGGTATTTCTGTCTTTCATTGTATCAGCCCAAGCGGAGAAACCTAAACGTCCGCCGGCATTGAAAATAGCGGAAACTGTGGAGATGATTCCTACAGCACCTGCAAGACCGAGACATTTTACAATCATCTTTTCCTGAGAAATCAGGGCAAGACCGCAAGTAATGTTGATGTAGAACATTAACCAGATACCAAGGTAGTTAAGGAATGGTTTTGTTTTGATAACTGCCCAAATACTTGGTCCCTTTTCACCGGAAGCAGCCGGTTCATGCCATCCGTCCGGTTTCTTGAGAAGTAAGTGGCCTGTGAACATCATCACAAAGTATACACAAGCGAGAATCCAGAACATCTTGTAGATTCCGCCTTCGCCGAGACCGGAAAGCATACCCTGCATAATCGGAGAAGCGATTGCTTTTGCAGCACCGAAACCTGCAACCGCAAGACCGGTTGCAAGACCTTTTCTGTCCTGGAACCAAAGCATAAGTGTTTTAACCGGTGAAAGGTAACCTGTACCGAGACCGATACCCATGATCAGACCGTAGCAGATATAAATACCGATTAAGGCAACTTTGCTTCCCTGATGTAATCCGCCGTAGTAGATGAAGAATCCGGTTCCTGCCATACCTGCTGCGAAGCAGAGTGTAGCGATCAGGGATGATTTATGAATATCTTTTTCTACGATATTTCCTAAGAATGCAGCTGACATTCCGAGGAAGAAGATGGCAAAACTGAATGCCCATTCTGTGTCAGCTTTTGTAAAGCCGATGTAGTCAGCGATTTCCTGACTGAAAATTGACCAGCAATAAACAGTACCGATACTGCAGTGCAGAAGTAATGCAGGGATCGCAGCGCGGAACCACTTATTTGAGCGCCAGCCGCCTGTTTTTTTTGCGTTTTCACTCATAGTTTAAAACCTCTCTCTATATTTTTTCTTTCTTTTTACAAACGATTTCGTCCGTTTGCGATATCAATGGTAATTTTACTCCTATTTTCCTTATATTTCAAGGAAAACAGCATATTTGATAAGAAAAAAAAGAAGTGCTATACTTATTTTTGCAGGAAAAGGGTTAGGTAAATTATGAAAGAGACAAAAATCAGAGATTTTACACAGGGAAATATTACCGGTCAGCTTTTGACCTTTGCTTTTCCGATTTTTCTCTCCAATCTCCTTCAGGTCGTCTACAATATGGTAGATATGATTATTGTGGGAAATCAATTGGGAAAAACCGGGATATCCGCGGTTTCAGTCGGCGGTGATGTCACGGCGATGCTGACATTTGTGGCTATGGGATTTGCGAGCGCCGGGCAGGTGATCATTGCACGGCTGATCGGATTCGGAAAGAGGCAGCAGCTCGGTCGTTTCGTCGGAACGATGTGCGGATTTCTTCTTACCAGTGCTGTCATAATCAGTATCGTCGGCTTCTTTTTGCGCCACGAAATGCTGCGATTGATGAATACACCGGCGGAGGCGTACGAGGGAGCGCTTGTGTACTCTATTATATGTATGATAGGACTTGTATTTATATACGGATATAACATGACGAGTGCAATTATGCGGGGAATGGGGGATTCCAAGCATCCGTTTGTATTTATCGGAATTGCAGCGATTATCAATCTGGTTCTGGATGTGATTTTAGTTATCTGTCTGGATTTCGGGGTCAGTGGTGCTGCGATTGCAACGGTGGTCAGCCAGGCGGTCAGTTTTGTTGCCTGCATCTTATTTTTATATAAGAATAAAGAGCAATATTCTTTACATATGAAGGTGTGTGACTTTTTTGTCTGGGACAAAGAAATGCTTGCAGATTTGGTAAAGCTGGGGACACCGATGGCAATCAAGTCGGCTTCCATTCAGGTGTCAAAGCTTTTTGTTAACTCATGGGTCAATTCTTACGGGCTGGTTGTTTCTGCCTTTGCCGGAATTGCAAATAAAGTGGCCAGCATCAGCAATTTAGTGTCCATGGCGATGAATACCGCAGGCTCCACGATGGTTGGGCAAAACATTGCTGCGGCGAAAAATGAGCGCGTAAAAGCGATTCTCAAACGACTTGCCGTGTTGACGCTGTCCATTGCAACGGTGTTCTCCTTACTTTTTATTCTGTTTCCTAAGCCGATTTTCAGCATATTTACGCAGGAGACAGAGGTGCTTGACATTGCGATGGGATATATATCCATCGCGGTATTGCTTTTCTACGGGGGAGCTTTGCGGTCGGTTATGAATGCGCTGATGAACGGGAGCGGAAATACAAAGGTTAATTTTGCCACGGCCATTTTGGATGGCATCGTGCTCCGTATCGGACTTTCGGTTCTGTTCGGACTCACGCTCGATATGAAGCATTACGGTTTCTGGCTGGGGGATGCGTTGGCCGGATTTACGCCGTTTTTTATCGGTATTGTATTTTATTTTTCGGGGAGATGGAAGTATGAAGCACGTGATGACGACGCTGTGTTACATTGAAAAGGATGACTGCTATTTGATGCTGCACCGTGTCAAAAAAGAAAACGATTTAAATAAGGATAAATGGATCGGTGTCGGCGGTAAATTTGAGGAAAACGAGACACCGGAGGAATGTCTGCTCCGTGAAGTGAAAGAAGAAACAGGGCTTACGCTGACATCCTACCGACTGCAAGGGGTCATTACATTTATTTCCGATGAGTGGGGATCCGAGTATATGTTTCTTTACACGGCGGATGCTTATGAAGGACAATTGCGGGAAGACCGGATGCAAAACTGTGAGGAAGGAATTTTGACCTGGGTTCCGAAAGCGGATATGGAAAAGCTCAATCTCTGGGAGGGCGATAAGATATTTTTCCGCCTTATGGAGACGGAAGATAGGTTTTTTTCGTTAAAATTGTGCTATAAAGGCGATAAATTAGTGGAATCAAAGTGTGAATTTCCTACAAACTTCCGCTAAAAAGGGAATTCGCTCTTGATTACAAGAAAAGAATGACATATAATGTATCCATTACTAAATGGAGGAATAAAAATGGACGACGGGGACAGTAATACTGCAAATACTGCACTCTATTGTATTTTTTTCATAGGAAATATTAAGGGCATAGCCGGGACTGTTTAGTGCAGGCTATGCTTTTTGTTGTCTTTTTTAAGTTGAAAGGAGAATTTTAAAGCATCATGGGTAATGATACCACGTCACTAGTTATTGTTATTTTTTGTATTATCATGTCGGCATATTTTTCTGCCACCGAGACGGCATTTTCTTCACTGAACCGTATTCGCATCAAGAATATGGCAGAAAAGGGAAATAAAAAAGCGAAGTTGGTGCTTTCCATGTCGGAAAACTACGATAGTTTGCTTTCTACCATCTTAATCGGAAACAATGTAGTAAATATTTTGTCTGCTTCCCTGGCAACACTTCTTTTTGTAAGTCTGTGCGGAGAAGAAATGGGACCGACGATATCTACGGTAGTATTGACAATCGTGGTGCTTATTTTCGGTGAAGTTACGCCGAAGAGTATAGCAAAAGAGCATCCGGAGAAGTTTGCGATGTTTTCCGCACCGCTCTTGAGATGTCTTGTGTGGGTGCTTACGCCGTTTAACTATTTGTTCGGTCTTTGGAAAAAACTGTTATCCAAGATTGTAAAATCCAATGACAATCCATCCATCACAGAAGAAGAGCTGATTACAATTGTGGAGGAAGCAGAGCAGGAAGGCGGAATTGATGAGGAAGAAAGTACATTGATCCGCAGCGCGATTGAGTTCTCTGAGTTAGAGGCCATGGATGTGCTCACACCGCGAATCGACATCACCGGTGTTTCAACCAAAGCGACAAAAGATGAAATTGCAGAAATTTTTGCTGAATCGGGATATTCGAGACTTCCTCTTTACGAAGAGAGTCTGGACCACATTATCGGAATCATTTACCAGAAAGATTTCCACAATCATGTGTATCGTTCAAGCAAGAGCATTGATGCATGTGTAAGACCTGCTCTTTTTACAACAAAGACAAAGAAAATTGATGAGCTTTTAAAAGAACTTCAGCAGGAGAAGTTACATATTGCGGTTGTTCTTGATGAATACGGCGGAACCGTCGGAATTGTAACGCTTGAGGATATTATTGAAGAAATTGTCGGAGAAATCTGGGATGAGCATGATGAGGTAACACATGACATTATCAAGCTTTCCGATGAGGAATATACGATTCTCGGAACGACGAATGTAGACGCTGTATTTGAAGAACTTGATATGAAAGATGAGCTTGATGTGCAGACGGTCAGCGGATGGGCCATGGATGTGCTCGGACGTGTTCCGGAAGTCGGAGACAGCTTTGAATACAAAAATCTTACCATTACGGTGACAGAAATGAACGGAAAACGTGTGGAAAAAGTGCAGCTTCTGGTGGGAGAAGAGACGGAAGAGGAAGAAGAGTAAGCGATGCTTGTAGCTTATAGCGAAAAATATAACCGGGATACGATTACGGATTGTTTGGAAAAGCAGGTTTGTGATGCGCCGGAATGGTATGATAGAGATTACATGACTTTGGAGGAGAAAAACGGAAAATATTATATTTTCCTGTCGACTCCGGCAAAGGCGACCGGTTACGCCAGATATCGAAGGACATATCGACTTTATTTTGCAGAAAAAGGAATCCGCATTATCGAAAAAATTTCATTTTTTGCAATTATGATGTTTGCCTTTTTTATTCCTGTTATGTGTATATGTGCCGTGGGGATGCTTCTTACAGGAGAAATGTTCATGGGCTTTGTGTGTCTTTTTATCTTTGGTCTTAGCATTTGGTTGTTTGGCATCAGAGTTAAGAGAAATATCAAAGATTTTATTGGGAAAAAGATGCAAAATTAGGGGGATTTATGGGAAATGCAAAAAAGTTTGATTCCCAGGAACAATATTGGGAGGATTATCATAGGGATCAGCTTCCGCCGGCGGAGGAGAAGGAAGCAGCAAACTATCAATATGATACGGGTGTAAGATATTGGCTTGATTATTATGAGGACAGAATCGGGTTTGCTCTGAAGGAAGTGGAGATGCAGCTCAAGCATGCAAAAGAGCGCAAAAAGGGGTTGGAGTTTGAACTGAAGTTATTTGCCGGAATTTTTCTTGGGATAATTATTCTTTTGCCGATAGTTCTGGCGTTGCCGATGTCGGGAGTATTGCCGCTTATGATTATCGGCGGAGTTCTCGTGTGTGTAGAGATTCTGGCCATAGTTTTTGTGGTTCCGTTTTGCTTTTATAAGATGATAAAAGGTATTGTGAGCAAGGTGATTAACGACAAAGACAATGAGCTTGGTGATTGGATTGTGCAAAAATATCATGTGCCACGTCTTACCGGAGAGATTCAGGCGTGCCAGATACATGTTGGAAGATATAAAGAACAGCTGGCCAACATTGCTTCCTGGCGCGAGATACTGGAACAGGGCTCTTTTGACATGGATGAAACAGAACTGAAAAACCGCATGGAAAAGGTGAATTTAGAACCGAAAATAGAGACGGCTTTGGTAAATAGTTTTAGGTTAAAAAAACTGATCAACCGAATCACAATTGCGGTTGCGATACTGTTTTTTGCACTGGTTTTCGTTCTCTGTGTAATGGGTTATGCTGCCTACTATGAGTGGTGGCTGGCCGTATGGCAAAGTGTATAAATATAAAAAAATTCTAAAATCAGGGTTGACAAATCCTGATTTTTAGGTTTAAAATGCAAAACAACAACAGAACATTCCGATGAGGGAGTAGTGGCGCGAACGCGTGGCAATGTCAACATCATGGCTTCACAGTCTGGCTTGTCTTAAATAACGAGACTCATGTATTGCAGATAGCTGTACATGGAGTCTATTTTTTTATCCGGGTACAGCGGTTCAGAAATCTGAATTTGCAGTACGCGGTATTTTTGTTGATTGAAACCATAATCATCCAAGCAAAGAAAGGAAAGAAAATTATGTTTTTAGAAATCAGCAAGATCAAAAAAAGCTTCGGCGAAGGTGAAAGCAAGGTAGAAGTATTAAAAGGAATTGATGTGGGCATTGAAAAGGGTGAATTTTGCGTGCTTCTCGGACCATCCGGTTCCGGAAAATCGACACTTCTTAACATTATCGGAGGAATTGACAATGCGGACAGCGGATATATTTCCATTGACGGGGAAAAGACAGCTGACATGAGCGAGAAGGCGCTGACTATGTATCGCAGAAAGCATCTCGGTTACATATTTCAGATGTACAACCTGATTCCGAACTTAAATATCAAGGAAAACATTGAAGTCGGAGCCTATCTTTCCGACAATCCCCTCGATGTAGATGACATATTAAAAACATTAGGGCTCTACGAGCACCGTCATAAACTTCCGAACCAGCTCTCCGGCGGACAGCAACAGAGAACGGCCATCGGTCGCGCGATTGTAAAGAATCCGGATATTCTTCTCTGCGATGAGCCGACAGGAGCACTTGATTACAACACATCAAAAGAAATCCTGAAATTAATTGAAGAAGTCAATCAGAAATACGGAAATACCGTTGTGATGGTAACTCACAACGATGCAATCAAAAATATGGCAGACCGTGTCATCACACTCCGCGACGGTATGATTCGTAAAAACTACCTCAACGAAACCAAAATTCCGGCTGCAGAGCTTGATTGGTAGGAAGGGGTGTTATAATGAAAAATCCATTACACAGACGAATTTTAAGAGAATTGAAGAGAGATTTTGCAAAGTATATCATTTTGTTTGTCTTCATGGTATCGATTATCGGATTTATTTCCGGATTTTTTGTAGCTGCAAAAAGTATTGAGGTTGTATACGATGCAGGCTTTGAAAAACACAATATAGAGGATGGAAATTTCGAGTATTATGAAAAGGCTTCTGAGGAAGCAATCGAAACGATTGAAAAAGAAGACGTTACGGTTTATGAAAATTTCTATATTGAGCGGGAAACAGATAATTTTGAAAGTAAGCTCCGTCTTTATAAAAACCGTACGGAAGTTGACCGTGTTTGCCTGATGGAAGGTGCGTTCCCGGTCGGGGAGAACGAAGTTGCAATTGACCGTATGTATGCGGACAACAATGAAATAGCAGTCGGCGACACGATTATCTACGACGGAACAAAGCTTATCGTCAGCGGACTTGTGGCTCTTTCGGACTACAGTTCCCTGTTTGCGGATACGTCTTCCATGATGTTTGACGCGATGAAATTCGGTGTCGGCGTTATGTCGGAAGAGGGATTTGAGAATCTGGGCGAAGAAGGTATGCATTACAATTATTCCTGGACATACAATGAAAAGCCGGCAGATAAGATGCAGGAAAAAGAGATGTCCGAAGATCTTTTGGAAGTGCTTGCTGAAAACGGAATTATGACAAACTTTATTCCGCAGTATTTGAATCAGGCCATTGTGTTTACCGATGAGGATATGGGAAGTGACCGTATCATGTTTTCCGGTTTTTTGTATATCGTAATTGCCATTATTGCTTTTATCTTTGCCGTGACGACAAGCAATACGATTGCGAAAGAGGCGACTGTCATCGGAACACTCCGTGCGTCGGGATATACAAAAGGTGAGATTATCAGACATTATATTACACTGCCTGTAGCTGTAACGCTGCTTTCTGCAGTTGTCGGAAACGTTTTGGGATATACGGTATTTTTGGAAGTTGCGAAGGGTATTTATTATACAAATTACAGTCTTCCGACGTTTGAGCTTTTGTTCAACCCGGATGCATTTTTGCGCACGACGATTGTTCCGGTAATTCTTATGATTGCAATCAACTATTTCATTATTGCCGGGAAACTGAAACTTTCGCCGATGAAATTTTTGCGTCGTGATCTTTCAACGAGACAGAAAAAGAAAGCGTTTAAGTTAAATACAAAAATCGGAATTATGAAAAGGTTCCGACTTCGTATCATATTTCAAAACATGCCAAACTATCTGACGCTTGTGTTCGGTATCTTTTTTGCAAATGTCATTATGATTTTGGGAATGGCCTTCCCGGCGCTTATGGAAAGACATCAGGAAATTATTTCGGAAAACATTGTCAGTTCCTACCAGTACATTTTAAAAGCAGAGGCCGAGACAGAAACGGAAGGCGCGGAAAAGTACGCGACAACAACGCTTGTGACGACGGTTGAAGGTCGTAAGGAAGAGGGTGTTTCTCTCTACGGCGTTGATACGGGGAGTCAGTATGTAGATATTGATTTTGAAAAAGAGGAAGTTTATATTTCTTCTGCATTCTCGGAAAAATACGGATATGTAAAAGGCGATACCATTACTTTGAAAGAGGAGTTTGATAATGGAACATATGATTTCAAGGTAGCCGGTGTTTATGAGTATCCGGTGTCTATCGCAGTGTTTATGCCGAGAGACTATTTTAATGAGGTCTTTGATTTTGAGGAAGGCTATTTTAACGGATATTTTTCAAATAAGAAGATTGAAGATATTGATGATATGCTCATTGCTGCGACAATCACGGAGGATGACATCAATAAGATGTCACGCCAGTTGTCAAATTCCATGGGCGGAGTATTTGATATTTTCTATGTCTTTGGACTTGTGATGTTCGCGCTGATTATTTTCCTGCTCTCTAAGCTTGTTATTGAAAAAAATGCGCAGTCCATTTCCATGACAAAGATTTTAGGCTATTCAAACAGAGAGATCAGCGGACTTTACATTTTGACAACAAGTATTGTCGTTATCGCATCATTTATTCTGACCATGCCATTGGTTGATAAATTGATGGAGATTGTAATTGTCGTTATGCTCTCAGATTACGCCGGTTGGATTCCGTATTACATTCCGATGGAGGCGTTCTTTAAAATCAGTCTTGCAGGAATCGCTGTTTATGCAGTAATTGCGTGGATGCAATTCGGAAAAGTGAAGAAAGTTCCTCTTGATGTGGCGCTGAAGACGGTGGAGTAGATTTGCTTCATTCTATGAAAAGCTGATTTGCAAATACTGAGTATTTTGATATGATTAGAACATGCAATTGAAATGATTGCATGTTCTTTTTCTATATTCTTACGCCGTTCGGCGAATTTTCCCAAAGAGAAAGTACATTGACAATTTAAGAAAGGCTTTGCACCAAAATAAAAACCCTTTATAATGTAAGTGTAATTGTGTGTACTTTACATATTTCATAGAAAGGGGTGCGAAAGGATGGAAGAGTGTATGACAGATGAACAGTTTAAAACGTATAATCAGCTGTTAGAGCTGGTAGAAGAGATGTTGGAAGAATTACCGGAAGATAAGAAAAACGAATTTAAGCAAAAGAAAAATGATATTTTAATCAAAAAGTAGATAATTGTAACTTATAAATTAAAAGTGCAGAGGTTTTTTGAATATCAAGGACTTTTTTGTTGAGTGTAGAAAAGAGGAACCGGATTGTCGCAAATTACGACAATCCGGCTTTTTTTGTTGCCATAGCATCCGTAGGGAGCTGCCGGTGGCAGGTCCTGTAGGTATAAATACTACTCAGTGCAATTCCTGCAAACACCCAGAACAGAGGGGATGTCTGCAAGGTGGAATCGTTAAACAGACTTGTGAACATATAACTTATGCATGCAATATAGCATCCGTAACCGAGTCTCATCTGCAGCGACTCGCTGCGAGTGGTTTTTGTTTGAAAGAATATCCGAATTCCGCTTCTGATAAATAGTATATAGAAGATTAAAATACAAAGCACGGAAATACCGCCGGTCTGTATCCATTTGGTCAGATAGTCATTGTGGGCTTTTTCAATGACCATGTTCGGGTTGTCTGAGTACACGATTTTGCCTGCATAATCTTCCTGCGGAAATACTTCTGCATAGGTGTCCGGACCGCTTCCGATAAAGAAATAGTCATCAAGAAGGGGAAGGGTACGTGACCAGATATAACCGCGGGCAGAGCCCAGGTATTCCAGGCCGTGGAAATCGGCTGAGTCGATTTCTACCATCGGCGCAAGCTCTTTGCTCGGTGTTTCATAGAGATATCCGGTGTCATCTTTTACGAAGACAAGCATGTTATCTGCAATCTGCAGATAGATTTCATCGCCGTAAAATACAGCGCATGTATCCTCTCCCATTGGTAGGGAAAGCGTATTGCCTTCTTTTGCCGTTAACGGAGTTTCCGAGGTGTCAGATGTGCAAAGTAAGGTATCATTTTCCAAATACAAATCATAATTCACATCGTCGTAGCAAAAATGAATTCCCTGTCCGTCACTTGTCATGTCTGCTAATGGTTCCCGTGTATTTTTGTCTGTCATACGTGACAGATATTTAAAATCAAGTGCTGCATCTACGCATATAAAGAGCGCAAAAAGCGCAACCAGAGCGGAGATGCCAATTGCCAGATATTTTTTCGGAAAATGCTTTGTATAGCGCAGACTTCCGACAACAAGAATGAGAAGTGCAGCCACCAAAGACGCCCTGGAATAGGTAAACCAGATCAGTGTCAGTGCGATACCGGAAAAAACGAAATATAAAATCTGTTTTTTCTTTTCGTGTTCCGAAAGAGCCATGATCCAGATAACGGCAAACAGCATGCACAATGTGACACCTGCGTAGTTTGGATTGTAAAGAGTCAGATACACATTGTTTCCGGAAAAGGTGTCTTCTATCTGTCCTGCATATTGCTTAAATTGGTCGCCGGACATAATAAGGCGCTGCATCCATTCATAGTTTAACAGGTCATGCCCGAATATTTGGAATCCGCCGATGACGGCAAAAACCACACAAATACAAAGAATGGACTTCCATATGTAGTTGTAGTCTCTTTCGCATTCCATAATCTGGTAGGCGTACAGGGCCATAATTACATATGCAATCAGCACAAGGACGCTTTCAAAGGATTCAAAGTTGCCTTTGAGAGAAGCATCTGTGTTCACGGAAAAAATCGTGGATAAAAGTGCAAATGCGCAGTAGATTCCAAGCGGAATAAAGATGCGCAGATCCTTGGTTTTCTCCCGGTAAAGAGCCAGACGGAACAAAAGAATAATTCCGGTCAGAATACCGATGATATCAAGCAGATAGCTTTTATAATAGCAGTAAAAATCTGCAAGTACATCATCGGAAACATACCAGTCGTATCCGCTGTATCCGCAGCTGTAAATTGCAAGTCGTACTGCCAATGGCAGTACGACTATAATAAGCATTAAAGGAATCAGTAAATCCCACATTCCCTGTTTTTGAGTTGTTGTTTTCATGTTTATGTGCCCTTATTTTACGGTAACTGTTTTTCCGCCGCCCCAGGAAAGCTTCTTGTAACCGATGCGGTATTTGTGACCTTTTTCCGGTTTTTGTGATGTTTTCGTCCAAACGTTATTTACCAAACCATATTTGATGAGTTTAATTTTTACGGTTTTGCTGCCCTTTTTAATGGTTGCAAGACCGGTGTAGTTTTCCTGTGTTGTCATATCACAAACATCAATATAGACAATGGCAGTCTTTTTGTTTGGCTTATCATTGTAATAGGAGTTTTGAACGTTAGCTGCCAAAATATGGTCAGCCGTAATAGCATTTTTAAGTTTTATTGTAATTTCTTTTGTGTTGGCAGAAACGGAAGAAATTTTCATCATTTTGCTTCCGCGGGTTGCGGTAGGATTGTATTTGCTGCCGTATTCATACAATAAAGAGCACAGATAATTGTATCTTCCTGCAGTAGGAACTGCCAATTTATCAGAAGGTGTAGTGTAAGAAAAATATTCTTCTTTTACTTCTTCCATTAAAAAGCCGGTAATCTGAATTTCTTTTCCGTATTTTTCTACCGCATCAGAATAGTTATTTCTGATTTTGGTGTATTTCAAAGCATTGGATTTGGTAATGCTCTTTGGAATGGAAGAAGAAACTTTTTTCAGAGCCTTTGAAAAACCTTTTACAGCATCTGTCTTTTCCCAGGTACCTTTTGGAACAATTGTAAATTTCTGGGAAATGGTTTTTCCTTTGTATTTAATTGTGATTGTAACATTTCCTGTCTTTTTGGCCGTCACAAGACCTTTGCTGTTTACCGTGGCAATGGATTTTGAAGAAGATGTGTATTTTGCTTTGGAATACATGGAAGCACAAAGGCTTTCATCTCCTTGTATTATGTAAGCATAATCACCCACGTAGAATTTGGCACCTTTTTCAATCTGAACCGGTGCACCGTCTAATCTGTGAAACTCGTAATACCAATCCAGAGTAACTTTCTGTGCTGCAGATGTCTCCTGTGCGGTCATCGGCAACACGGAAACGATCGATGGTAACACCATCATGATACATAAGAATACGGCTAAACGTATTTTGGCATATCCTTTCATAAAAAATCTCCTTTGAATTAAATATTTACTTCATCTTTAAGCCATGCAAGAGCCTGGTCCAAAGTTTCAAAATGACCTTCCAAGATACCGGTCTGTGAACGCTCGGTATTTTTCTTTGCCTGAATCTTCAACATGACAGAGTCGCCTTCCACAAAGGCAAATGCTTTGCATCCGTTTTCTACAAATGCTTTGGTCATGTTTGCAAGCTGCGTGCCCTCGTGCGGTGTTACCGGATCCATGCTGGTACAGTCGGCGATATACGCCCATCCGCTGCTTTTCCAGCTTGCCGCTTCTTCAAGAACGGTATCGCAGAGCCATACTAATTCATCAATATTGGTTTTTCCGTTTCCTGCGGAGTAAACGATTTGTCTTCCGGTTACCGGATACACTGTTTGTGCGCCGTTTTGTTTTGCCATAAAAAAGACCTCCTTTGAATAAAAATGGCAATTTGTATAAAATTGCCAAAATGTTTACAAAAATATCATTTTTATTATACATTTTCCATGATATAATGTCAACGTAAGGGGAAATGATTTGATAGAAAGAAGGGAATATTTATGAACCGGATTAATATTGCAAAGGTTATGATACCAAAGCCTTTGACGAGGGTATTACATGAGGCGGACACGGTACGTCAGGCGCTGGAAACGATGGAGAATCATGGATTTACCGCGATTCCGGTATTGGATGAGGAAGAGAGATACATAGGGTGTGTGACGGAAGGTGATTTCCTGCGACATATACTTCGCATCGGTGATACCGATAAGAAGGCACATGAGCAGTTTAAGGTGGGTGAGCTGGTGCGAAAAGATTTTTGCGAAGCCATTGATATCGCTGCTCCGACAGAGGATGTGGTGCGCACGATTTTAAATCAGAACTTCGTTCCTGTGGTGGATGACCGCAATGTACTCTGCGGAATCCTGACACGTAAAGGTGTGATTCAGGAACTGGCAGATGGTGTATAAGAAGATAGTCGGTAAAGAATGAAAAAGAGCCGGGATTATTCAATCTCAGCTCTTTTTATTTCGTTATTTACATTTGATTTTCTTTGTTTTGCTCCATTTGGAAAGGAGTTTGTTGTAGGTATATACGCGCACTCTCACATAGTAGGTCTTTCCTTTGGTGAGCCCTTTAAATGTAGCTTTTGTACCGTTGGTAATGTTGTCCTGTACACAGAACGTTATCCCATCACTGATAGCATTGGTCATGGTACCGACCGCATCGGTAAAGTTTTTGTTGGTGGAACACTGTACTTCGTACTGTATCGGGCTGTAATCAGAGCTTGCGACCGGTTTCCATGTCACGGTAATCTTCTTTTTGGAAGACTTGACGCTTGTGATGGAAGTGGAAGCACTTTTTCCTTTGACGCAAACAAGGGTAATACTTTTTTTGCCCTTTGGTATGCAGTCGTATATTTTGGAACTGCCCTTCTTTTTATAAGTAAGTCCGGAGTTGAATTTCAGTTTCGTTTTTCTGTTTTTCGGAGCCTTTACAGTTTTCAGACTTCCGCAGCGGATGAACATGTCATCGTCGTGCTTGCGGAATTTTACTTTGGACATATCAAAACTGCTCAAATCCACCGAAACCAGATTGTAATCACAGCAGAACATACCGGCCATAGTGGTTACATTGGAAGTATCCCAGCCTTTCAAATTGATTTTGCGAAGGCTGTAGCATCTGCCGAACAGTTCATACATGCTGTCCATATTGGAAGTATCCCATTTGTGAAGATCGAGGGATGCGAGTTTTTCACATTTGTAAAACATGAAATCGACGGTCGTCACATTGGAAACATCCCAGTTTTGCACATCTATTTTGTGAAGGCTTTTGCAGTGATCGAATACGGAAATCATTATGGTTACATTGGAAGTATTCCATTTGCTTACATCCAGTTTGGCAAGCTTTTCGCAACCGCCGAACATGTTAAACATGTTGGTTACATTGGAAGTGTCCCAATTAGAAACATTGAGACTTGTCAGACTCGAGCAATCCGCAAACATACTGGCAGTGGATGTGAGACCGGACACGTCAAGGGCTTCCGTATTGACGGACTTCAGTTTGGAAAGTCCGGAAAACAGGTTGCTTGAGTGAGAACCAACGACGCAACCATTTCCGAATTGGATTTCCGTAAGGGTAGTTCTCGTATTGTACCAGAGGCTCGGGACTTCGCTTGGGCACAGATATGTCTTGTAGGCAGTACCGTCTATTATCGCCGTAGACGGTACATACAGCCGGGTAGCCTGTCCGTTGTAGGCGTAGAGATAAATGTAATTTTCCGGATTGCCATTGCTTTTTTTCGCTAAACTGTAGGAGTAATCGTCATACCAGTGATCGGCAGCGTATGCGTTTTCCGTTTTTACCAATGTAATGACACAAAACACGCATATAAGCAAAATCGTGCGAAACATATACGACCGTTTTTGATTCATGATAAGCCCTCCTTCGCCTTTTCAGATAGTTATTCTTTTCCGTTCCAGCAGTAGGTGCAAAGTTTGCATGGATCGATTCCTACGGACTCAAGCATATCATCCAGTCGGCTGAACTGAAGGGAGGTGAAGTTGAGTTCTTTGCGGATTTCCTCCACCATAGCTTCGTATTTCGGACTTTCCGGATCGCAGTACTGACTTAATATTTCATCGGAAAGACCGCTTGTGTCCTCCACGCCTTCAAGAAGAGCTATCTTTTTGCGTGTAATCAAATCCATCTCTGAATTGGAGCGTGAGAAGTTCAAATATTTACAACCGTATACAAGCGGCGGACAAGCCGGACGGATATGCACTTCTTTGGCGCCGTTTTCATATAAGAAATCAGTCGTTTCGCGAAGCTGTGTTCCGCGAACGATGGAATCGTCAATTAGCAGAAGACTCTTATCTCTGATCAATTCATTGACAGATAAAAGCTTCATCTTGGCAATGAGATTGCGTTTGCTCTGAACCGTAGGCATAAAGGAACGTGCCCAGGTCGGTGTATATTTGATGAACGGTCTGGAATAAGGAATTCCGGATTCGTTGGAATATCCGATGGCGTGGGCGAGACCGGAATCAGGAACACCTGCAACGGTGTCCGGCTTTACATTGTCACGCTGTGCCAGTTTCCGACCGCAGTTGTAGCGCATCTGCTCTACGCTCACCCCCTCGTAGGAGGAAGCCGGATAGCCGTAGTAAACCCAGAGGAAGGTACAAATCTTCATGTCTTTGCCGCAGCAGGCAAGTGTCTTGGCGCCATCCGGAGTGATAACAACAATTTCTCCCGGTTCCAGTTCTTTGTAATTTTGGTAACCGAGGTTATGGTAAGCAAAATCTTCAAAGGACACACACATGGCGTCGTCTTTTTTTCCCAAAACAACAGGAGTACGGCCGTGCTTGTCGCGCGCAGCGTAAATTCCTTTCGGAGTTAATATTAAAATAGAAAGAGAACCGTCTACGATAGTAAGCGCATGTGCAATTCCGTCGATTAAATTTTCTTTTTGGCTGATAACAGCAGCAATGAGTTCTGTCGGATTGACTTCGCCGGTGCTCATTTCCTGAAAATGAACAGTGCCTTCTTTAAAAAGATTGTCCACGATTTCTTCTACATTGTTGATGCGTCCGACAGTAGTCAGTGCAAAGGTACCGTGATGAGAACGGACAAGTAAAGGCTGGGGTTCGTAATCGGAAATGCAACCGATACCAAAGTCGCCTTTCATTGTGCGAAAGTCTTTGTCAAATTTTGTGCGGAACGGGGCATTTTCGATATTGTGAATCGCCCGGTCAAAGCCTTCTTCTCCGTAAACAACCATTCCGGCGCGTCTTGTCCCAAGATGGGAATGATAATCAATTCCAAAAAATAAATCAAATACGCAGTCTTCTTTTGCTGCGACACCAAAAAAACCACTCATGTATCTGTGCTCCTCTTCTGACTTATAATTTTGTAACCCAGTTTATTGTAACAATTCAAATATGAGATAGCAAGAAAAAAAGTGTTACTAATTGATAAACATTTTTTTTTATGGTAGTGTAGTAAAGAATCGGTAAAAATTTTTCGTGGAGATGTCAGCGAAAGGAGAAGGGAACATGTTGGAATCTATTAATAAAGTACTGGTAGCGATTGATGACATCGTTTGGGGCATTCCGCTTATCGTACTTATTCTTGTAACCGGTATCATCTTAACCATCCGATTAAGAGGTATCCAAATCACAAAATTACCACTTGCTATTAAGTATATGTTTGCCAATGACAAAGAGGGTGACAAGGGTGAAGTATCCAGCTTTGCAGCGCTTTGTACCGCATTGTCTGCAACCATCGGAACCGGTAATATCGTCGGGGTTGCGACAGCGATTGTAGCCGGCGGACCGGGAGCGCTTTTCTGGATGTGGGTAGCAGCTCTTCTTGGTACAGCGACCAAGTTTGCAGAGTGTATGCTTGCAATCAAGTACCGTGTAGTAGCAGAGGACGGACACGTTGTCGGAGGACCTTTCTACAGTATTGAAAATGGTATGGGACCGAAATGGAAGTGGCTTGGAAAGGTATTTGCCTTTTTCGGCGTGGCAGCAGCTCTTCTCGGTATCGGTACATTCACACAGATTAACGGTATTACCAGTGCAGTGCAGAACTTCTTTGATGCAAATAAACAGTGGACAGTAAGCCTGTTTGGAATGGATTACTCCTGGACGGTAGTGATTTCCGGTTTGATTTTGACTGTATGTGTGGCGCTTGTTGTTATCGGAGGAATCAAGAGAATTTCTAAAGTGGCGGAAGTTATAGTTCCGTTTATGGCACTTACATATGTGGTTGTGGCAATGATTATCCTGGTGCTGAATTATAAGGCCATTCCGGGAGCTTTCGTTGAGATTGTCGAGAGTGCATTCGGACTTCGTGCAGCGGCCGGCGGAGCGCTTGGTGCGGTTATGGTAGCTATGCAGAAAGGTATTGCCCGCGGTATTTTCTCGAACGAAGCCGGTCTTGGTAGTGCGCCGATTGCAGCAGCAGCAGTTCAGACAGACTCACCGACCAAACAGGGTCTGGTATCCATGCTCGGTACTGTTATCGATACGCTTATCATCTGCACAATGACAGGTCTTTCCATTGTCATCACAGGTGCGTGGGATATGGGACTGGAAGGTGTTGCTGTTACATCTAAGGCATTTGAACTGGGACTTCCGTTCCCGGCAAAGGTGTCCGCATTTTTGCTTATGCTTTGTCTTGTATTCTTTGCATTTACAACGATTCTCGGATGGGATTACTATAGTGAGAAATGTTTGGAGTACCTGACAGGCGGTAACCAGAAAGCGGTCAAAGGTTATCGTTGGTTATATATCTTAGCAGTATTTATCGGACCGTACATGACAGTAAGTGCGGTATGGACAATTGCAGATATCTTTAACGGACTCATGGCACTTCCGAACCTTGTTGTGCTCATTGCACTGAGCGGAGTTTGTGCGAAAGAGGCGAAGGGATTTTTTGATACGCTGAAGAAATAAGGAATATAGAATTAATTCGAGCCTGAAAGTTTGTGCCAGAAAAAAAGCATAGAACTTTCAGGCTTTTAATAATTCTATGTTTTCTCTTTGTCTCAGACTCCACCGGTTATATACACATGAATTATGATATTAAAGAACGTAAAGGCAACGGATACAATCGGCGAAATGAAACAAAAGATAATTGCCGGTATCTGCTTGTCCTTGATCGAAAAGATGACGGAAACCAGCCAAAGAATCAAATGAACGGGAATCAGAAAGAGATAATATATTAAAGAAGATCCGGAAACCAAAATCGGACAATCTATCGCTTCAAATCCTTCGTACAGGCAAAAAAGAATTGCCAATAGTCCGAATAAAATCCAGCTTATGATACAATCCCATTTATATACTTTAAAAATCTTCATAATAAAACACCTCGCAGTTACATTATAATTTTAAACTGCGAGGTGTTCAAGAAATATTTATTTTCGGATATCTTTTACGATTTCATCCGGAATTTCAAAAGTACAAACGCCCATGTACATAGGAGCCACATCGCCTTCGTTGAAGCTGATAACAATATTACCGGTGTCATTTAAGAAAAATTCTGTATCTTCTGTGATCGTATTAAAATTCCATTCCGGCATTTCCGGATCGTCCAGCCAGTAGATGATGTTCTCGTCTGCTGCCATCTGTTGTGCCATCTGAGATTTGATATTTTCGCTAATCGGAGTAATGTAGTCAGCGTTGTCAATAAACAATTCTTTCAGGGCCAGGCGTTCTCCGGTCGCAAGATCGATGGTGTAGTAATAATTCCATTCCGCGCCGCTTGCTGCAGCCTCATAGCAGGTCAGTTTTAAAGTAAAATAGAGGTCGTTGGACTGGATGGTTTCGTGGTTAATTACAAGTTCCTGATAACCTTCCCCTGTCATATTTGCTTCAAATTCGTCAATAAATTTTTGTGTAAGAGTTTCGATTTCAGCGTTGATTTCTTCGGTTGTCTCAGAAAGTGTTGCGTTTGCATCGGCAACTACCTCCGGGACTTCTGCGTCGGTTACAACTACCTCCGGAACCTTCACATCGGCCAGTTTGGTTTCGGTTTCCACATGATAATCACGGAAAGTTACCGCCTCCACCAATTTGCCGATGACAGGAACGGAACTTAAGGTTTCTGCCGCCTGCATGGAAACATTCGGAACTGCAATAAAAAGTGCAATTGCTGCGGCGAACGGTACGGCAAATTTAACGACATTGCCTGAAGAAGATTTACGGGTTTCAGTTTTTGCGTTTTCAATTGCTTTTTTCATTTGCATCACCTGTTCCTTTGTCATTTTTTGATTTTTATAGTTTTGTTTCAATTGATTGATATCATTTATATTCATAAAATTCACCCTTTCTATGGTTCAAGCTGAAGTTTCAGTTTTTCCAGACTCCGGTAGAGTCTGCTTTTTACAGTGCTTTCTTTTTCGTTTAACACCTGTGCAATTTCGCTAAGTTTCATGTCTTCGAAATACTTTAGTATGACTACCGATTTGTCTTTCGTATCCAGTCGGTTGAGAGCGACTTGAAGATCGAAATTTTCATATGTATCTTCGCATCCGGTTTCCGGTGCCATATCCTGCGGAAGAATTAGTATTTTTCTATTTGATTTGCAAAATCGGAAGATCTCGTTCAACATAATACGGTAAATCCAGGTTTCGACAAATTCTTCATTTTTTAATTTTTTTCCGGACATGATGGCTCTGCAAGCTCCGTTTTGCACAATATCAAAAGCATCATCATTGTTGTGTGTGTAACTTTTGGCTAACCGATAGTATTTGTCATAATTGGTTAAAAGTGTCCGTTCAATCCGTTCTTCTTTTTGCTGTTTTTTTATCGATGACATAAGCAGCAAGTTCACCTCCCTCGTCTGTGGCTTTTGTATATTAGACCCATCATAGCGCAAAAAAGTTTCACGAAAAATATATTTTTTTATCTCGCAACCTGCGGTTGCAAAAATGCGCGGCGGAAATGGTTGCTTTTGGCCGATGTCTTATCTATAATCGAGATTATGAGGGAAGTTTGTGAAGGATTTTAGGGAGGTAGAAACATGAGAAATTTTGCAGATAAATTATACAGTCTCCGCACACAGGGCGGTTATTCCCAGGAGGCTTTGGCGGAGAAAGTCAATGTGAGCAGACAGGCTATTTCCAAATGGGAGCTTGGACTGACACTCCCGGACACAGACAAGATTGTGGCACTTTCCAAAGTGTTTGATGTGACAATTGATTATTTGCTGAAGGATGAAATTAAAGTCAACAAAGATGAAAGCCTGGACCGCCTGGTTCTGAAATTTCTCGGCTCGGCGCAGGATATGGAAGAAATTTCCAAAGAGCTGGTTGATATCATGCAGGATGGTGTAGTGGATGATTTTGAACGCAGGCGTGTGAATGAGATTGTGAAAATGCTTGATGACATCAGTGCGATTATTGATGAAATTAAAACGAAGATGAGCATGCAGTAATACATAATGTGCAGAAAGAGGTAAGAAAATTCCCGTTGATATGGCATTTTTACCATAACAGCGGGATTTTTTTATTGTTTCTGTGCATGGACAAAAAATGTGCATTGTAGTAAATTAAAAGATGATGTTAATGTGCATGGAAAGTGTAGGAGGAGACAATGAAACATACATTTAAAAAATCTTTGACTTATATGTTATCGACAGCGCTTGTCATCGGATCTCTCAGCGTTCCGACTGTGACAGCGGAGGCAGCTCCGGTTCAACATGTTTTGACGGATACGCAAGCCGTAGTTATTGATGGATGCGGGAATGGATGTCAGGGGCATGTGATTACGGGAAGTACATGGGGAAGCCTTGAAAATGCAATTACCGTATCCGGAACGCATGATATCACGTTGGACAATGTTGATGTCGGTAATGTTACTGCCTGTGCATTTAAGATTGCGGATAATAATCCGGGAGATGTTACGATTACACTTGTTGGAACTAATACTCTCCTCAGTTCGGGACATCACGCCGGCATTGAGAAAATTGGTGTCGGAGATGTAGGCACACTTGAAATTAACGGAACAGGAAGCTTGCAAGTATCCGGTGGATATTATCAGGCAAATACGGCTTCGGATTTTCATTTCGGCGGAGCCGGAATCGGAGGAACGTGGGAAGCTTTCGAGGGTACAAGTAATATTGTAATCAATGGCGGAACAATTGTTGCTACAGGTGGTGCCGGTGCTGCGGGAATCGGTGGCGGAGATGCCAATACGGCTTCTAATATTGTGATTAATGGTGGTTCGGTTACGGCTATCGGAGGAAAAGACGGTCAGAACTTAAGAATTGGTGCTGCGGGAATTGGTGGTGGAAAAGCAGGTTCCACATCTAATATTGTAATCAATGGCGGTTCAGTCTATGTTGAATCGGAAGGCTCTGACAATGAAGCAGATTTATTCGGCTATGCAGAAGATTAAAAACCGGTATTACCGGTTAACGATGCAGAGAAGACAGTTCGCTTGTTGGAGATTCCTAATCCAAATGGCGATGCAGTAGTAATCGACGGCAAAGCATACAGCCCGTCGGTACACCATAATATATCGGGAACAGAAGATACTTTATACGCCTACCTCACCGAAGGCAGACACACCGTTCAGGTAGGTGATAAGGTAACAAATTACATCTGGGACGAAAGTGAAGAAGAATTCCGTCAGGAACTGACAGCGGATATGTTTGAATTTGCAGTTCCGGGCACCGATGAGGGAGATGAAGAAAAAGAAGTAACTTATGACAGTCAACCAAAGTCAGCTACCGTCACTTCTGATAAGACAGACGGTGCCATTACCGTAAATTATTACGATGCAGAAGGAAATAAGTTAAATTCTGCGCCGACAACCGTAGGTACATATAAAGTAAAAATTGATGTGGCAGCAGGAGAAAAGAAAGGATATCCGAATGAAATCGGATATGCATCTGCAACGGAGCTGACCGCAGACGATTGGATGTTCGAAATTACACCGGCACCTCTTACTGTGACGGGGGCGACCGCAGAAAATAAGGTTTATGATAAGACGAATACTGTGAAGATTACAAATGTAGATATAGTGACAAAATTCGGATCTGACAGTGTGGAAGTCGACGTAGACGACTTATATGGTGAACTTTCGTCTTCCGATGCGGGAAGTTATACAGAGGTAACTCTTCCGGATACGCTCAAATTAAAAGAAGACCACATTTCAATTTCAAACTACACACTGATACAGCCGACATTACCGGTTTCAACCAATGTGACAATCAGTAAGGCAGCAGTTGCACCGAATAAGCCGGGAGCGACATTGAGTGCGTCCAACAGTACAGAAACTGTCGGAGCAATTGCTATCGGAGACCTGTATCCGGGCTGGGATTGGAGCGAAGCAGATAAGGAGACTCCACTGGTGTCCGGAAATTCCGTGGATGCGACAGCAGTTTATACAGCGGAAGACAAGGCTAACTATGAGACAGTGGAAACAGTCGTTGCTATCACCCGTTCCAACTGTGACCACGAAGAAGCAGATGAAATTGTAGTCAGTGCCAATACGATTCCGGGTGAAAAGGAAGCGACCTGTACTGAGACGGGGATTGGTCATACCGTATGTGAAAAATGTGGGGAAACGGTCAGAGGAGGAGTAGAAATTCCTGCACTCGGTCATACCGGCGGAACCGCTACCTGTAAAGATTTAGCAGTGTGTACCAGAGAAGGATGCAATACGGCATATGGCGAAAAGGATGTGCAGAATCATGTCGGCGGCACGGAAGTAAAGAATGTAGTAGAAGCTACGTGTACCACGGCCGGACACAGCGGATATACAGAGTGCAAAGGATGCGGAGATACAATCGATCCGGGTGTTACGATTCCGGCTTTGAATCATAAAGGTTATACTGCAGTGGAAGGCAAAAAAGATGCGACTTGTGTAGACACCGGTTATACCGGAGATACCCGTTGTCAGAAATGCGGAGAGCTTGTTGCCAAAGGAACCGTAACTGCAGCCAAAGGACATAAATGGGACGGAGGCGTTGTGACAACTGCTCCGGCTATCGGAAAAACAGGTGCGAAAAAATATACATGTGGTACGTGTAAGGCGACAAAGACAGAGACTATCGCAGCGCTCAGCGCTCCGGCGAGCGGAACTGTTGCGGCGGATGATACCAAAGCTGCTACATACCAGGTGACCAAGTCAGGAGCAACCGGCGGAGAAGTAGAATACGTTGCACCGTCAGCAAAGAAATCTTCGGTTACGATTCCGGATACAGTGACAATAGACGGTGTAAAATATAATGTCACAAGTATCGCAAAGAATGCATTCAAAGGAAACAAAAAGCTTTCAAAAGTGACAATCGGAAAGAATGTTACGAAGATCGGAGCCAATGCATTTAACGGCTGTAAAAAACTGAAAACCGTCACAATCAAATCAGAAAAGCTTAAGAGTGTCGGTAAAAATGCATTCAAGGGAATTAAGTCGAAAGCAACGATAAAAGTGCCGAAGAAAAAAATGAAGGCATATAAGAAAATGCTGAAAAAACGCGGTGTTAGTTCAAAAGCGAAATATAAAAAAGCATAATATTTACAATAAGAAAAATATCTTGCAGGGGAGATTTGAGACATGGAAATGTTTGTTGTAGGCAAGCTTCCAAAAGAGGAGAGAAGAGCATTTTATCAGTCAAAATATGACTATTATCGGACATTTAATCTGTGTATGGCGATTGTGTCCGTAGTAGCGTATCTCTCATACTTTTTCACGGATTGCGGTATTTTCGGAAGGTTTGCCCATGAAACATTGCTTTCAAGAATCATTATACTGATTCCGTTTGCTGTCTATATGGTGTTGCAGAAAAAAGTGAGTGATTACCGGATTATGGTACCGGCTACTTATCTGCTCATTCATTGCATCATATGGTTTACCGATTGGGCGACTTATCTTTTGCCGGACAGGCAGCATGCAATTTCAGGCATGATTATCATGAATCTGATTTTTATGTGTGCAGGGTTTGCGGCGCCGTTTTCCTACAGCTTAATCGGTCATTGTCTGCTGATTGCGGATATTGCCGTTGCCAATACTTTTATTCATTATGATAATCTTGATATGATGTATATGTTCAATATTCCGGCGGTAATTGCGGTTTGTGTGATGCACAACATGATGCAGAGAGTGTATTTAGAGCAGTATATCACGAAGAACCGACTGGAAGATCTTGTGGTGCACGACCAGCTTACCGGTACATATAACCGTAAAAAGATGAGAGAGTTAAGTATGGCCGGCACAGGAGAATTGAACTTCTCGAAGGATTTGAATGTAAGTATGCTGTTGATTGATATTGATTATTTTAAAAAAGTGAATGATCAGTACGGTCACGAAGCAGGTGACAGGATTCTTGTACAGTTGGCACAGATGTTCAAAGGAAGTGTCCGGGCGACGGACTACGTGATTCGCTGGGGTGGCGAAGAATTTGTAGTGATTATGCCGGGCTGCGATAGCGAACAGGCAATGCGGGTTGCAGAGAAAATGCGTGAAAAAATAGAACAGAGCGATAATGGTGTTTGTAAAACGACCATTTCCATCGGAGTTGCCCGGTATGAGGGCGGCGACTACCATGAAACCCTCAAAAAAGCCGATGAGGCTATGTACAAGGCCAAGGCAGCAGGACGAAACAGGGTTGTTTTGTATGAGGGGGCCAACTAAAACGATTATAAAAAGGAAAGCATGAATCCTTGACAATGCATATATAAAATATATAATAAACACAGAACTTTTGATGTTTTATAACAGATATATTCAGTAGAAAACAAGGGAGAGAAAAAGTATGAAACAGTTGAAAAAAGCAGTTGTTTTGGCAGTGCTTGCATTTGTGATGACGATGATGGCATCGGTGAGTGCGAAGGCCGGAAGGCTAAATACACCTACCGATGTTGTTTGGGGACAGAATTTTTCGGGAAAAGTCACAGCGGGCAACTATTATGAATACAATTTGGTGTTGCCAAAGCCGGGAAAAGTCACATTGTTGGTGAATCACTCGGGAGACAGTAATGTCAGAATGCGGGTTTTTGATTCGGCAGATACAAGATTGATCAACAATATTGTGAATGAAGGAACGCAATCCTATTCCTTCGATTTAGTAGAAGGAACTTATTCTTTGCAATTTGTAGGGTATGTTGGTTACCAGGAATTTGAATTCTCTTGTGTGCCGAGTTTTGTAGCTTCCAATGAAAATATTGCAGAAGGGTACTTTAATAAGAACAATGATTTGGGTACGGCAACCGGATATCAGGTTGGCAGTACTATGAATGGACATTTTGCTGAAAATGATGATAAAGATATCTACAAGTTTAATGTTTCTAAAGCCGGATACATGAATGTAAAGGTTATGCCAAGAATGCAAAGATTATCCTTTGATTTAACTGCCGAGTCGGGTGATGTAAGCTATAGTAATAATATGGCAACTGTCGGAACAAATTCATACAAGTTTTTTGTGCCGAAGGGTACATATTACCTGACAATGAAGAAAAATGACGGAACCGGAGATTATTCTTTCTCTATGTCATTAGAAGGCATCACAGTTACGAAAGTAAAATCAGCCAAAAACCTCAAAGGTAGAAAAGCAAAAATCACTTGGGTGAAAAAGAACGATGTGGACGGCTATCAGGTACAGGTAGCCCGTGACACAAAATTCAAAAAAGGCAAGAAGACAAAAACTATCAAGAAAAATACGACAAAAAGTTGTACTTTTACAAAGCTGAAAAAGAAAAAAACATATTACGCACGTGTGCGCACCTATAAGCTGGTAGACGGTGAAAAAGTTTATTCTGACTGGTCTGCGCCGAAGAAATTTAAAGTGAAAAAATAAGGCATAAAATACCTCCATTTACAAATACTACTCACAGACGTAGAAAATGTAAATGGAGGATTTTTTATAAATCAAAAACCACGCATTGCGTAACTCGGCAGGATATGGTATTATAGAAAAAACGCAATGCGAGGTGCGGATATGGAAACAGCCAAAGTGATTAAGCAGTTAAGAGAGCGAACAGGTATGAATCGGAAAGATTTTTCAGAATACACGAAGATTCCGGTTCGGACACTGGAGGACTGGGAAGCCGGCAGGCGGACGCCGCCGGAATATATTCCGAGATTGTTAGAGTACCAGTTAAAATATGACGAAATGGTGGGAGGGGTAAATACGAATGAGTGACAAGACAAATATAAACAGCGCAAGTGACCAAATTCAGTTATTCGAAGAACAACAGATTCGCAGTGCATGGGATGAGGAAAAAGAAGAGTGGTATTTTTCCATAGTGGATGTGGTTGGGGTGTTGACGGAACAGAAGGATTATGATGGAGCAAGAAATTATTGGAAAGTATTAAAAATCCGTTTAAAAGAAGAAGGAAGTGAGTTGGTTACAAAATGTAACCAACTGAAAATGCGTTCACCGAAAGATGGAAAATTATATAAGACTGATGTAGCAGATACCAAGCAGTTGCTTCGCATTATTCAATCCATTCCTTCGCCGAAGGCAGAGCCATTCAAAATATGGTTATCTAAAGTAGGAGCAGAAAGACTGGAGGAAATTGCAGATCCTGAAAAAGCTGTGGAGAGAGCGGTGGCTACATATAAAGCAAAAGGGTATTCGGATAAATGGATTTCGCAAAGATTGCGGTCTATAGAAATTCGTAAAGAATTGACAGATGAATGGCAAAATGCAGGAATAAAAAATTCCAAAGAATTTGCCATGCTTACTAATATATTGACGAAGTCGTGGTCCGGAAAAACTGTACAAGAATATAAAAAAGTAAAAGGTTTGAATAAGGAAAGTCTGCGAGACAATATGACCAATACAGAATTGGCGCTTAATCTTTTGGCGGAAGTATCAGTAACAGAAATATCAAGAGCCCAGAATCCAAAAGGTTATGAGGAAACCGAAGAAGTAACGATAGCCGGTGGAGAAATCGCCGGAAATGCCAGAAAGGAACTGGAGAAAAAATTGGGAAGAAGTGTAATAAGTAGTGCAAATGCCCGGAATCCGAATTTGCTGGATGATTTGCAATAAAATAGCAAAAATAAAATATTTCTTTTGACATACAAATAAGGCATAAAATACCTCCATTTACAAATACTACTCACAGACGTAGAAAATGTAAATGGAGGATTTTTTTATATGAAAGCAACAGGAATTGTAAGAAGAATCGACGATTTGGGTCGTATCGTCATTCCAAAAGAAATCAGAAGAACGCTCCGGATCCGTGAAAGCGATCCGCTTGAAATATTTACGGACAGAGAAGGCGAGATTATTTTAAAGAAATATTCGCCGATCGGAGAAATGACGACGTTTGCAAAACAATATGCAGAAAGTCTGGCGCAGGTATCCGGGAGGTCGGCGCTTATTGCAGACAGAGATCAGTTTATCGCAGCAGCCGGCGGATATAAAAGTCTGCTGGGAAAGGCGATGAGCCGGGAAATGGAGGATGCCATTACCGATCGAAAAAGCATTATGACATCAAAAGGAGAAAAATCATTTATTGAAATATCGGCTGAAAAAACACCGGAGATGGAGCAGTTTGTGTCGGTTCCGATTATCGCTGAGGGAGATGTCATCGGGGTCGTAATCCTGGCTTCCAATGACAGTTCACAGGTGATGGGCGAAGTCGAGCAGAAGCTTGTGCAATCTGCAGCAGGATTTCTCGGCCGGCAGATGGAGCAGTAGATGGAGGATGGAGACAGAAAAAATTTGTAGCTATAAAATATTTCGCAGTGTGAAATAGCTTTAGAATTAGTTAGAGCCTGAAATTTTGTGTTAGGCGGAAAAACATCACATGTTTGAGGAACGAGAAGAAAAAGACCTCCCTAAGCTTGCTTAGAAGGAGGTCTTTTGATTATCGTTCCGAGTTTGATGTTTTTTCGACTGCATTTAACAAAATTTCAGGCTCTTAGTAATTCTTAAGCTATTGAAGTCGAGGAAATTTTTATAGTACAAATATTTTTCTGCCCATCTCTCATCTACTGCTCTTCTGCCGGACTGTAATCTGCAAAATATTCTGCGAATTCTCCGTCATCAGCATCGAAGAAGCAGATTCCGACGATACCGCGTCCGGTGTGGGCACCGATGGCGCAACCGACGGTGGAAATAAGATATTCCTTCGGAGAAATCTGTTCTTCCAAATATTTTTTTGCGAGGGCAAGAGATTCCTGATCTTCCCCATGGCAAACGGCAATGACCTGATTTTCCGGGGCATACGCATTTGTTTTCACATATTCTACAAGAGTTTTCAGCGCTTTTTTACCGCCGCGGACTTTCTGAAGGACAGAAAGTTTTCCTTCTTTGTCTACAATTAAAATCGGTTTGATATCCAGTGTCTCGCCGATGGTTCCGGAGACTTTGGAAAGTCTTCCGCCCTTGATCAGATAATTCAGGGTACGCACGGTAAACACGTGGTGAATATGAGAAATATAATAATCAGCCGCTTTTAAAATCGTCTCTTTATCCGCGCCTTTTTCCAACATATGAACGAGTTTGCTCACAAGAAGCCCAAATCCGATGGATGCACATCTGGAGTCGATAATGGTTAAATCAAAGTCCGGATAGTCTTCAAGGACGTTGGCTTTGGCAATGTTCGCAGCATTGAATGTTCCGGCAATTCCTGTGGAGAAGCACAGATAAATAACACTGTCTCCTGCCTGTGCATAAGGACGGAACGCATTTTCAAACATTTCCGGATTGATATGGTAAGTGCGGATATCACGTTTGATATCGTCGAGGATATCGTAGAACTCACCTGTCTGAATGGTATCCCCGTCAAAATAATCTACTTCGTCAATGACAACCGGTGTCGGAATTACGTGCAGACCATGTGTTTGTACATAATTTTTCGGGAGGTCACTGGCTGAATCTGTAATAATTTTTAACATAATATTTCCCCCTTTTGAGGCCTCATAAATTCCATATGATTATAAAACAAAAAGAGAGGGAAATCAATCCTTGCCCATCTGATCCAGAAGACTGATCTTGATATCGTAAAGTCTTGCAGATAAATCGACATATACTTTATGCGGATTTACAAGACGTCTTGTCTCCGGCCAGAGTGTTTCCAATTCCTGCTGGCAGTAAGCGCGGATATCCATTACCTTCGGGGATTCGTAAACACATTCACCGCCGAGGAATACCGGAACCATCAGTTCGCGGATGGTATAAGTACCTGCAGCTAATTTTGTTTTCTTCCAAGGCTCCACCGGGTCAAAAAGAAGCATTGGCTCATTTTCATCAAAAGTTTCACCTACAAGACAGATGAGATCGGCTTTGATTTTGCCGGTATCTTTTTCGTAAATACGGTAAATCATTTTGTTGCCCGGGTTGGTCACCTTTTCCGTGTTTTCGGAAAGCTTGATTTTCGGAATAAACTTACCGTCTTTTCCTTTGATGGCAGCAAGCTTATAAACGCCGCCGAAGGACGGACAGTCTTTGCTGGTAATCAGGTGAGTTCCCACACCCCAGGAGGTGATAGTGGCGCCCTGTGCCTTCAAGCTGTCAATCAGGTTTTCGTCAAGGTCGTTGGATGCGGAGATGATTGCATCCGGGAAACCTGCTTCATCCAGCATTTTTCTGGCTTTTTTAGAAAGATAAGCAAGGTCACCGGAATCAAGACGGATACCGTATTTTTTGGATTTGATACCGGCCTTACGCATTTCGGTAAATACACGGATGGCATTCGGAACACCGGATTTGAGTGTATCGTAAGTGTCGACTAACAAAATGCATGCATCCGGGTAAATATCCGCATAAGCTTTGAATGCTGTGTATTCGTCCGGAAAACTCATAATCCAGCTGTGTGCGTGAGTTCCGCTGACCGGAACATCAAAAAGTTGTCCGGCGAGAACATTGGAAGTACCGACACATCCGCCGATCATGGCAGCTCTTGCACCGTATGTACCGGCGTCCGGACCTTGTGAACGGCGAAGACCGAATTCCATAATACCGTCGCCTTTTGCCGCAAAGCACACGCGGGAAGCCTTGGTAGCAATCAGACTCTGGTGATTGATAATGTTGAGGATTGCTGTTTCCACAAGCTGTGCCTGCATAATCGGAGCGATGACCTTAATCATCGGTTCGCGCGGGAACATAACGCTTCCTTCCGGGATAGCGTAGATGTCACCGGTAAATTTAAAGTCTTTTAAGTAAGCGAGGAAATCCTCTGAAAAGATGCCGAGACTTGCAAGATAGTCAATGTCTTCCTGCTCGAAGCGCAGTTCTTTCACATACTGGATTACCTGCTCAAGGCCGGCCATGATGGAATATCCGCTGTCCATAGGATTATTGCGGAAAAACGCATCAAAGATGACAGTTTCATTCATATCTTTGTGATTGAAATAGCCCTGCATCATCGTAAGTTCGTAGAGGTCGGTCAGGAGTGTTAAATTTTGTCTGTCCATTTTTATTTTTCCTCCGCAATTGCTATTTTTTCCGATTTACAAATCAGTATAAAGCCGATAATAAATAAAACAATCAGTGTCAGAACACCGTATCTTGAGCTGTGGAATACGAGCGCACAGATTGAAAGGATGAGTGGTCCGAAAAAGTCCGCAAATTTTCCGAAAATATCAAAAAATCCAAAGTATTCGCTGGCTTCTTTTTTCGGAATCAGCTTACCGAAGTGAGAGCGGGACAAAGCCTGCACACCGCCCTGGCACATTCCTACAGCGACTGCCAGAATCCAGAATTCCGTCGGAGTATCCAGGCCGTAGCCGAAAATACAAATCAGGCAGTAACATATGATAAATATTTTAATCATCTTCAAAGTTCCGAATTTGGTTGCCAGCTTTGCGCTGAAAAGTGCACACGGGAAAGCGACAATTTGTGTCAAAAGCAGTGCAAGAATCATTTGCGTCGAATCAATTCCGACCTCGCCGCCATAGGTGGTTGCCATGGAGATAATCGTGTAAACACCGTCAATGTAAAAGAAATAACCGATGATAAAATAAAGCAGGCTTCGGTCACGTTTCAGTTTCAGGAAGGTAACCCAAAGACGCCGGAAGCTGTGGCGCACGACATTCTGTTTCGGGCGCAGGAAGTGCGTCTGCTTTACATTTTTTAAAAGAGGTAATGTCAGTATGAGCCACCAAAGCATAGTGATCACAAAGGAAAGTCTTGTGGCTGTTACCGTGGATAGACCGAATGGTTTCAGAAGAATCAGTGCGATTCCGATAACAAACGGAATACAACTTCCGATATATCCCATGGCGTAACCAAAGGATGAAATGTGGTCCATCCGTTCGTCGGTGGTGACATCTACAAGCATGGAGTCATATAAAATGTTACATGCGGAGTAACCCAGTCGCGCCACAATGAAAAAGGCCAAAAACACAACCCAGTTCGATGCAATGGTAAATGCGATGCCGCCGCCGATACCCATACAGAGGAAAAAAACAAAGATTTTTTTCTTCATGTTTTGGTAATCTGCCAATGCGCCCAAAATCGGGGCAAGAAGGGCAAGTATCAAAATTGCAACCGATGTCGTACTGGCCCAGATAGAAGTGGCATGTGATGCGCTGATGCCTGCTTCTGTTGCAAGCCCCCGGAAATAAATCGGGATGGTGGCCGTAAGTATCATAATAAATGCAGAGTTAGCCACGTCATACAAAACCCAGCTGAGCTCTGTTTTTGTTAATTTTTGTTTGTTCATTTTTGGTCCTCTCAGATTGGCGAATTCTTAAAACGAAATTATTATAGCACTTTCCTATTATAATTACCATGTTTACTTCATAAAATCCCTTGACAATGCCCATAAATGCGCACTATAATTCGGATTAGAGAGAAAGACGATGACGAAGACAGTAAGCTGTCAGCCAAAGGCAAAGCGAGTCGGGGACGGTGTAAGCCCGGTGCGAGTAGCAGACAGCCCAATATCACTTCTGAGTTGCAGACTGAAACACAGCAGGAAATCTCTTGTTTGCGAGTAGGTTCTGACGGTTTCCGCTCCGTTACAGCGGGCACATATAAAACACAAACGTGGGAGTATGCAGTAACAGGTGGTTAACGAAGCGATAGCTCGTCCTTTTACGGACGGGCTTTTTTATTTGAAAGCTCCGGTGATCCTTCCGGATGTCTGCATTCAAACAACAGGAGGTAGAAACATGTACGAAAAAGTATCCACGAATCTCAATTTCGTAGAACGCGAAAAAGAAACTGAAAAATTTTGGCGTGAAAATGACATTTTCAGAAAGAGTATGAAAGCCAGAGAAGGATGTCCGACTTACACGTTTTATGACGGACCGCCGACGGCCAACGGAAAACCGCATATCGGTCACGTGCTGACACGTGTTATCAAGGATATGATTCCGAGATACAGAACAATGAAAGGTTATATGGTTCCGCGTAAGGCCGGATGGGATACCCACGGCTTACCGGTTGAGCTTGAAGTAGAAAAGTTAGTCGGTATCGACGGAAAAGAACAGATTGAAGCATACGGTCTCGATCCGTTTATTTCCAAATGTAAAGAAAGTGTTTGGAAATACAAAGGAATGTGGGAAGACTTCTCGCAGACCGTTGGTTTCTGGGCAGATATGGATGACCCGTATGTAACTTACGATGACAATTTCATTGAGTCCGAGTGGTGGGCGCTGAAAGAAATTTGGGACAAAGGGTTGCTTTACAAAGGATTTAAAATCGTTCCTTACTGTCCGCGCTGCGGAACTCCGCTTTCTTCCCATGAGGTAGCACAGGGTTACAAAGCAGTGAAAGAGCGCTCTGCGGTTGTCCGCTTCAAAGTGGTAAATGAAGATGCGTACTTCCTTGCATGGACGACCACACCTTGGACACTTCCGAGTAACGTGGCACTTTGTGTGAATCCGGATGAGACTTATGTGAAAGTAAAAGCCGCAGACAACTACACGTACTATATGGCGGAAGCATTGCTTGACAAGGTGCTCGGCGCTTTGGCAGCAGAAGGCGAAAAAGCATACGAGGTACTTGAGACTTACAAAGGTACCGACCTGGAGCGCAAGGAGTACGAACCGCTCTTTAAGTGCGCAGGTGAGGCGGCAGAAAAACAGGGCAAAAAAGGCCACTATGTGACATGTGATAATTACGTTACGATGACAGACGGTACCGGTATCGTTCATATCGCTCCGGCGTTCGGTGAGGACGATGCCCAGGTAGGAAGAAAATATGATCTTCCGTTCGTTCAGTTTGTAAACGGAAAAGGTGAGATGACAGAGGAAACGGATTACGCAGGTATGTTTGTAAAAGATGCCGACAAGCCAATCCTCATTGACCTTGAAAAAGAAGGAAAACTTTTTGATGCTCCGAAATTCGAGCATGATTATCCGTTCTGCTGGAGATGTGACACTCCGCTTATCTACTATGCACGTGAGTCATGGTTTATCAAGATGACAGCAGTGCGCGATGATCTCGTGCGTAACAATAAGACCGTAAACTGGATTCCGGAATCCATCGGTGAAGGACGTTTCGGAAACTGGCTTGAAAATATTCAGGACTGGGGTATTTCCCGTGACCGTTATTGGGGAACACCTCTTAATATCTGGCATTGCCAGGACTGCGGACATATGGAATCCATCGGTAGCCGTGAAGAGCTTGCTAAGATGAGCGGAAACGATGCTGCTCTTACCGTGGAACTTCACAGACCATACATTGATGAGATTACAATTACCTGTCCGGATTGCGGAAAGACCATGAAGCGTGTACCGGAAGTTATCGACTGCTGGTTTGACTCAGGAGCGATGCCGTTTGCACAGCACCATTATCCGTTTGAGAACAAGGATCTGTTCGAGCAGCAGTTCCCGGCACAGTTTATTTCCGAAGCAGTTGACCAGACACGTGGATGGTTCTACTCTCTGATGGCAGAATCGACACTCCTGTTCAACAAAGCACCTTATGAGAACGTTATTGTATTAGGTCACGTGCAGGATGAAAACGGTCAGAAGATGAGTAAGTCAAAAGGTAATGCCGTGGATCCGTTCGATGCACTGGAAACATACGGAGCAGATGCGATCCGCTGGTATTTCTATATCAACTCTGCACCTTGGCTTCCGAACCGTTTCAGCGGAAAAACCGTGCAGGAAGGCCAGCGTAAGTTCATGGGTACACTTTGGAACACGTATGCGTTCTTTGTACTCTATGCGAACATTGACGGATTTGACGCAAGTAAATATACACTTGATTACGACAAGCTTCCGGTTATGGACAAATGGCTTCTTTCCAAGTTGAATACCCTGATCACAGAGGTGGACAAAAACCTTGAGAATTATCGTATTCCGGAGACAGCCAGAGCGCTGGATGAGTTTGTTGATGAGATGAGTAACTGGTATGTGCGCAGAAGCCGTGAGCGTTTCTGGGCAAAAGGAATGGAGCAGGATAAGATCAACGCATACATGACACTGTACACAGCGCTTGTGACAGTGGCAAAATGTGCAGCTCCGATGATTCCGTTTATGGCGGAAGATATTTACAGAAACCTTGTGTGCACCAGCGATGCATCCGCACCGGAAAGTGTACATTTGTGTGACTTCCCGGTTGCAAATCCGGATTTCGTGGATAAACAGCTTGAGGAGGACATGGACGCAGTTCTTAAGATTGTTGTTATGGGTCGTGCCTGCAGAAATACAGCTAACATTAAAAACCGTCAGCCGATCGGAACGATGTTCGTGAAGGCTCCGAAAGCACTCTCTGAGTTCTATCAGGAGATCATCGAGGATGAATTAAATGTGAAGACCGTGAAATTCACGGACGATGTGAGAGATTTCACAACTTACACATTCAAACCGCAGCTCCGTACCATCGGACCGAAATACGGAAAACAGCTCGGCGGAATCAAAAACTATCTTGCCGGTGTAGACGGAAATGAAGCGATGGATACGCTCAAGGCAGGAAATGCTCTCACATTTGATGTGGACGGCGTGACCGTAGAGCTTGCAGAGGAAGATCTGCTCATCGAGATGAGCCAGAAGGAAGGTTATATGACAGAAGCGGACAATACCGTGACCGTTGTTCTCGACACCAACCTGACGGAAGAACTCATCGAGGAAGGTTTCGTGTACGAAATCATCAGCAAGGTACAGACCATGCGTAAGGATTCCGGCTTTGAAGTGATGGATCACATCAAGGTGGGTATCAGCGGAAATGAAAAGGTTGCAAAGGTAGCAACGGCTAACAAAGATGTAATCTGCGGAAAGGTACTTGCAGATGAGCTGGCAACAGAGGTAGCCTTCGCTAACAGTAAAGAATGGAATGTAAACGGAGAAAAAGTTGTTGTTTCCGTTGAAAAGGTATAAAAGATAAGCGAAAAAGCAAAATTTTTTGTATAAATAGGATGTTTCCTTTTTAAGGAAAGTTATTGTATAATACCAAATGGACAAGAAAACGCTATTTTAATGAGGAGAAAAAACATGGCAACAAAGAAAAGTACAGTTCCGGTTTCACCTACATTCGATAAAGAACTCTTTAAGAGAAGTGTTCTTTACAATGTGAGAACTTTATATCGCAAGACTTTGGAAGAAGCTACACCTCAGCAGATTTTTCAGGCAGTTTCTTATGCGGTAAAAGATCAGATCGTTGAAAACTGGATGGAAACACAGAAACAGTATGAGAAAAAAGATGTAAAAACAGTTTACTATTTATCCATGGAGTTCTTGATGGGTCGTGCCCTCGGAAACAACCTGATTAATATGCAGGCATTTGCGCAGGCAAAAGAAGCATTGGAAGAGCTCGGTGTTGATATCAATATGGTAGAAGATCAGGAGCCGGATGCAGCGCTCGGTAACGGCGGTCTCGGAAGACTTGCTGCCTGCTTCCTTGATTCTCTTGCATCTCTCGGTTATGCAGCATACGGTTGTGGTATCCGTTACCGTTACGGTATGTTCAAACAGGAAATCAGAGACGGATATCAGGTGGAAGTACCGGATAACTGGTTAGCAGATGGTAACCCATTTGAGCTTCGCCGTCCGGAATATGCAAAAGAAGTTAAATTCGGCGGATACGTTTCTATTTACCAGGATGAAAACGGACGTAACAACTTCCGTCAGGAAGGTTACCAGTCAGTAACTGCTATTCCTTATGATGTTCCGATCGTAGGCTATGGCAACAATATTGTAAATACACTCCGTATCTGGGATGCGCAGCCGGTACAGTGCTTCCAGCTGGATTCCTTTGATAAGGGTGATTACCAGAAAGCGGTTGAGCAGGAAAACCTTGCCCGCAATATCGTAGAAGTTCTTTATCCGAACGACAACCACTATGCAGGTAAAGAGCTTCGTTTGAAACAGCAGTACTTCTTTATTTCTGCATCTGTTCAGGAAGCAGTTGCAAAATATATGAGAAACCATGATGACATCCGCAAATTCCACGAGAAGGTAACATTCCAGCTCAACGACACACATCCGACGGTTGCAGTTGCAGAGCTTATGAGAATTCTCATGGACGAGTACTATTTAACATGGGATGAAGCATGGGAAGTAACAACAAAGACTTGTGCATATACAAACCACACAATTATGGCAGAAGCGCTTGAGAAATGGCCGATCGAGCTGTTCAGCCGCCTTCTTCCTCGTGTATACCAGATTGTGGAAGAGATTAACCGTCGTTTTGTGATGCAAATCGAAGCAAAATATCCTGGAAATCAGGACAAAGTGCGTAAGATGGCTATCGTTTATGACGGACAGGTTAAGATGGCACACCTTGCTATCGCTGCAGGTTACAGCGTAAACGGTGTTGCAAGACTTCATACAGAAATCTTAAAGAATCAGGAATTAAAAGATTTCTATGAGATGATGCCTGAGAAGTTCAACAACAAGACAAACGGTATCACACAGCGTCGTTTCTTATTACACGGAAATCCGCTTCTCGCTGACTGGGTAACCGCTCACATCGGTGCAGATTGGATTACAAACCTTGCTAAGATTAAGAAACTTGCTGTATATGCAAAAGATGAGCAGGCTCAGCAGGAGTTCATGAACATCAAATACCAGAACAAGGTTCGTCTTGCAGAGTACATCTTAGAGCACAACGGTGTTGAGGTAGATCCGAGATCTATCTTCGACGTACAGGTTAGGAGATTACACGAGTACAAACGTCAGCTGTTAAACATCCTTCACGTTATGTACTTATACAATGAAATCAAAGAGCATCCGGAAATGGAATTCTATCCGAGAACATTCATCTTCGGTGCAAAGGCAGCAGCCGGATATAAGAATGCGAAGCTTACTATCAAGCTCATTAACGCAGTAGCTGATGTGATTAACAACGACGAGTCTATCAACGGAAAACTCAAAGTTGTATTCATCGAAAACTACCGTGTATCCAATGCAGAGCTTATCTTTGCAGCAGCTGATGTTTCCGAGCAGATTTCTACTGCATCCAAGGAAGCTTCCGGTACAGGTAACATGAAGTTCATGTTAAACGGTGCCCTTACAATCGGTACAATGGACGGAGCTAACGTTGAGATCGTGGAAGAAGTAGGCAGCGAACATGCATTTATCTTCGGTCTGTCATCAGATGAAGTTATAAGCTTCGAGCAGAACGGCGGATACGATCCGATGGAAATCTTCAACAACGATCCGGATGTCCGCAAAGTACTTATGCAGCTGATCAACGGAACTTACTCACCGGAAAATCCGGAGCTGTTCCGCGACCTTTACAACTCACTGCTTAACACGCTCAGCACATCCAAGGCTGACACATACTTTATCTTAAAAGACTTCAAGGCTTACGCAGCAGCGCAGAAGAAAGTTGAAGAAGCTTACAAAGATGAAGCAGGTTGGGCAAAGAGTGCAATTCTTAACGTTGCATGTTCAGGCAAGTTTACATCTGACAGAACCATTCAGGAATATGTCGATGAAATCTGGAAGCTTGAGAAAGTGACTCTTCCGAAAAAAAGAGTGGCTAAGAAGGCAGCAGAAGAGAAATAAGAAATAGAATAAATATAGAGAACCTGATATTTTTTCTTCGGATCACTTGCGTTACGGAGAAAACGCAGCGGTACTAAGAGGCCTTGCGCTTGGGCGCAGCCCTCTAAGAACCGGCGTTTTCAACGTTCCTCAGTAAAATATATCAGGTTCTTTTTTATTATTTCCTGTTGCGCACACTCTTGTTTTTTCTAAGAAAGCCGAGTAGAATGATAAACAGATTGAGTACAAAAATGGGAGGAAAATAAAATGAAAAGTAAACATGAAATTGCTTTAAATATGCGGAAACTCCTGAATTTTCTGGCGGGGGGTATAGCCACAGCGCTACTCTTTTCGTGCCTGCTTACTGTTGAGACAGGGGCAGCAACTGTTTGCGGATCACTGACGACAGCAGATGGTTTGAAATATAATTTATTTGATGATGGTTCGGCTACGGTATCTACTTACTCCGGAGCGGCAACGGAGCTTATAATTCCGTCAGTCGTAGCATATGACGGAACAAATTACACAGTCAAATATATAGGTACAGGTGTTTTTTATGATAAAGATTTCTTGGAGCGAGTTACTTTGCCCGACACAATAGTGGGGATAGGTAACGGTGCTTTTCGAGATTGTGGTAGCTTAAAAAAGATTAATTTGCCGGAAGGTCTGCAATCTGTCGGTGAGGTGGCATTTTCTACTTGCGAATCACTGAAGGAAGTGAATCTTCCTTCTACGCTTACCACTTTGGGCAATAGTGCTTTCGCAGTAACTGCCATAGAAAGCCTTACAATACCGGCGAGTCTGACGGATATCGGAGCAAGAGCATTCCAGACATGTAGAAGTTTGAAAAGTGTGACTTTGCCGAGCAATATGACAACAATTCCGGAAGAGATGTTTACGAATTGCAGCAGCCTGACGGATTTGAGCTTTATAAAAAACGTGACTACGATCGGCACGGGTGCATTCAGTGCTTGTACCGGTCTGACAGCGCTTACAATTCCAAAAAGTGTGACAACCATCGGGGATAGAGCTTTTACTGGATGTACAAATATCAAAACCACGGTGATTTCTGATGGGGTTACAACGATTGGAAGGAGTGCATTTTCCGGCTGCACAGCTCTTGAAAGTGTGCAGATGACAGACAGTGTAACTTCCTTGGGAAATGCTGTATTTTATGGGTGTAGCGCATTGACAGATATTTGTTTGTCGAACAGTATTACATCCATAGGGGATAATGCATTTGAAAATTGCAGAGGGTTATCGTACATTGTGGTTCCGGAAGGTGTGACAAGTATTGGAAGCGAGGCATTTTATAATTGTTCGGGACTGGAATACGTGATTTTGCCAAGTACTTTGGAAACTACGGGGTCAAATTTGTATACTATACGTGATGGAAATAATCGATCGTATATTCCGGTTATTTTTTACCCGGCCGGAACAACTGCTCCTTCGGAAGTAGTAAAAGTGAAGGCTTCTTATGAAGAAAATGAGGATGGTACGATTTCTGTGACGATTGACTATGTATCCTCTTATGCCGAGGATGCAGAAATTTCAATTCCGGAATCCATAGGAGGAAAACCGGTCACTTCCGTGGAATACGGCCCTGACGCGAATGATTCTTATTCGGTGACATTTTCTTGTGCAAAACATTATGCGCCGAAATTTAGCATTAATGAATTACAGCATTTCTATGCAGTGTGTAATATTTGCAAAAAAACAAATGTGAATGTGCAAGCGCACAGTTATGGTGACGGTACAAAGAAATGTGTCTGCGGATATGTTCCGTTTGCGCTGACTTCGGCTTCGCAGGACATCAAGGCGGTTTACGGGTATGCGGATGCAGCGACTTTAGCAGTAACTGTTACTGCTACGTTGGGAAAAGAGACGATAGCCTATCAGTGGTATGAGAACGGAAAGGCAATCAGCGGTGCAACAGATACATCTTATAAAATTCCGACCGGCAAAAACGCAGGAACGTATACATATGTATGTAAGGTGACATGCGGGGGTTACGCGGTCAGCAGTGCACAGTCAACCTTTACGGTGGAAAAACCGGCGAGCAGTGATAACGGCACAGCGGATAGCGATGACAAAGGAAATGACAGCGGAACGGAAAATGCCGGAACAGAGGATAATAGTACAGGAGAAAATACTTCCAGAAGCAGTGTTGCAACCGAAGATGCAAAATATGAAATTACGGATGAGGCAGGACAGACGGTAGAGTACACAAAACCAAAGACAGAAAGTGCTTTAACAGTTACTGTACCAACGACGATTACAGTTAGCGGAAAGCAATACAAAGTAACAAGCATTGCTAAAAATGCATTCCGTAACAATAAAAAGCTTAAAAAAGTGGTGATTGGAAGCAATATTAAAACTATCGGTGCCAATGCATTTTACGGATGTACCAATCTGAAAAAAGTAACCATCGGTAAAAATGTTTCCAAAATCGGATTAAAAGCTTTCTATAAATGCAAAAAATTAAAAACAATTATTATTAAAACAACGAAACTTTCCAAGAAAAAAGTCGGAAGTAAAGCCTTTGGAAAAATTCATGCAAAGGCTACAGTCAAGGTTCCGAAGAAGAAACTGAAAGCCTACAGAAGCATGTTGCGGGCGAGGGGAATTTCGAAGAAAGCAAAGATAAAGAAATAAGATAAGAAAAAACCGGGGAGATTTTCCTTCAGAAATCACCCGGTTTTCTTTTTAAAGGGATCGCACTTTTTTCTTTAGTTTTTCAAGTTCTGCTTCCAGAGCATCTTTTTCCGCTTTCAGAGCATCTTTTTCCGCTTCCAGTTTCGCCATCGCCTTCTCATGTTCCTTCTGCATAATTTCAACATCAAGTAATAAGGATTCGTCTGTCATCTCATTCAACTCCTTCATTTCCTCGTAATGGGAATAAATGTGTTTGTACAGCTTGTGCGCCAGTCTGCGCAGCTTTATGGCATCATCAATGGTGATGTTACCGGCGTCCAGATTCAGCTGGATTGCTTCGAGTATATCATGGTTGATGAGGTGTTGCAAGGCACAAAGGTTTTCCGGGGTGCGCGTTTTTTCAATGACTTTTCTAAGTTTCAGCAGTTCAAAAGGAATTAAAATGATCATCTTTTTCTTGGTCAGTTGTTCAGAGCTGGAATCGAGATATTTGAAGGTGGTTACTTTATAAGGGAAGGTTCCTTGTGAGCCGAAATCAAGGTTGAGTATGTATTCGTCGGGCGCAGGTGACTTGGAATAGAGAAGAATTACTTTTGGTTCGGGAAAATAGAGCGTTTGATGCATTAGGTTTTCTGAATGTTGATTAACACTTTGCTTGCGTGCATGACCAAAACCGTAGTCGAATACGCGAAGTACAATGTTTTCATCAAGGCTCATCTGCGCTTCAATGTGATAGCTGTGGCTATGATTATCGTGGTTAATAGTGATGATGGTGTCAGCCAAACAGGTGCGCATATCGTCACCGACATGCTCGGTCCAGTTGTAAGTGATAACAGAGTCTAAAGGATGATCTGTCTCAAAAAGACCGTTGATTAAATTGATGACAGCGGTGGATGAGAGAGTTAAGATTTTTTTGAAGACCTTATCATAGAGCTGATAGACTTCCTGAGAATTAGAATGCGACATAAATAGTCCTCCTTTGATATGAAATTAATTGATTTGTGAAAATGCGGCGAACTGCCAAAGACTTTCTCACGGATACGGGCTTATCCGCAGAAATGAGTTTTTCACGAAAATTGATAGTAGGACAAGTATAGAGGAAAGTCGAAGTGATGTCAAGACATTTCGGAAAAAAGAAAGAATATTCCGGCAAAGAAAAAATAAAGAACTCCCGCAAGGCACAAGTTAAGGTATTGGAACTAATCCTGCGGGAGTTTTGTCTCTTATTTGTTTTCTTCAATCATTTTCTTTGCAACATCCTGCATGTTTGGGTAGATGTGATTTGTTACATGCTCCGGCCCGAGCTGAGTCGCAATCATATAACGGGCACATTCTAATTTATTTCCTTCGCAGTATTTCTTTTTATAAATGCTGCCAAGTCCGGATTCCATACTCATTTTCCCCTGATAAAAAGGGCATTTTTCAAGTTTTTCGCAAGTTGCCATTTGCATATACCTCCTATAGTAAAAAATTTATACACTTATTGTAATGCCGGAGAAGTATATGTGTCAATTGGCTGAAATCGCTTAAAAACATATGATGTCAAAAGAAAAACGCTTATAGGGATTTCTAATCTACTCGCTCATCGCCCCAGAAGAACAGTACGACAGTTCCCGGACCGGTGTGACTTCCGATCACGGTACCGATGGTGTTAATCTGGACCTTTCCGTTCATTTTCGGGAAAGCAGCTTCTACGATGTCAGCAAGGGCTTTTGCGTCGTCGTAGCAGGCAGCATTGGCAATATAGCATTTTTCACTGTAGTTTTCTCTGTCCTGTGCAAGTTCTTTCATCTTGTCGGCAACCGCCTGAAGGACTTTTTTCTTCGTGCGGACTTTCATGCGGGGAATCAGTTTTCCTTCCACATTTAAATTGATGACCGGACAGATACTAAGCATGTTTCCGACAAAGCCGGAAGTTTTGGAAACGCGTCCGCCTCTTACAAGATATTTTAAGTCGGTCGCAATTACCCATGTATGCATTTTTAATTTATTGTTTTCAGCCCATTTAGCAAGTGTGTCGATATCCATGCCTTCGTCGCGCAGATCTGCGAGCTTATCCATAAAGAGACCGTAACCGGAACAAGCGTTTAAGGAATCAATTACAATAAGTTTGCGATCCGGATATTTTTCTGTGAGAACATTGCGCGCAACACATGCGGAATTATAAACGCCGGAAATTCCGGAGGAAAGGGAAAGATGAAGAATGTCTTTGCCTTCCTTTAAAAACGGTTCAAAATATTCAATAAATTCTTCCACGTTAACCTGAGAAGTTTTCGTGTCGGCACCGTTTTCCATCGCTTTATAAAATTCATCGAACGAAATACTCTTTCCGAGGTCATCCGGATATACTTTGTCATCCAATTGAAAATGAAAGCAGACGTAATGAATGTCTCTTGCATCAAATTGTTCCTGTGTGAGGTCTGCGGTGGAGCAGCAGCTTAAAATGTAGTTACTCATAAGAATTCAACCTTTCTGTGTGTAATGGTGGATTTGATAGTTATCAGTCGACTCTTTGATCTCCCCAGAAAAAGAGTGCAACGGTTCCCGGGCCGGTATGGCTTCCGATCACTGTTCCGATGGAATAAAGTTCTACTTTGCCATTCAGTTTCGGGAAGGATTCCTCGATGATATCTGCAACCGCGCGGGCATCGTCGTAGCAGGCAGAGTAAGAAATATAGCATTTTCCATCATAGTCTGTTCTGTTTTCTGCAAATGCAATCATCTTGTCTGCAATAGCACGAATTACTTTTTTCTTTGTACGAATTTTAAAGCGCGGAATCAATTTTCCTTCCGCAGATACATTTAATAGAGGGCATATATTAAGCATATTTCCGACAAAGCCGGAAGTTTTCGATACACGTCCGCCCTTAACAAAGAAGGTTAAGTCAGAAGAAAAAAACCAGTGATGGAGTTTTAATAAATTCTCTTGTGCCCATTTGGAGAGAGTTTCTATATCCATTCCCTCGTCGCGAAGGTCGGCAAGTTTATCCATTAACAAACCATAGCCGGATGAAGCGGCAAGAGAATCGACAATAAAAATCTTGCGATCCGGATATTTTTCTGAAAGTTCGTTGGCAGCAATTTTTGCCGAATTAATAACACCGGAGATACCGGAGGAAAGCGTAAGATGAAGAATGTCCTTGCCCTCTTTCAGAAATGGCTCAAAATATTCTGTAAATTCTTCCGCATTAATCTGAGAAGTTTTGGTGTCAGCACCGTCGGTCATAGCCTGATAAAATTTATCAAACGGAATACTCTGTCCCAAATCATCCGCGTATTGTTTTCCGTCCAGTTCAAAATGAAAACAAATATAATGGATATCTCTTTTTTCAAAGTGCTCTTTTGATAGGTCTGCAGTAGAGCAACAACTTAAAATATAGTTACTCATGACATAGTGTCCTTTCCTTATAAAAATTATACACAGATAACTTAGATAAAAATCACGACATGTAGTTTAAAAAACTACGTCACGCATCTATACTATAACTTTTTTGCGCTTTCGTCAATATAATATGAAAGAAAAACCGCAGAAAGATTGCAGATAATGCAAATCCGTGCTACACTTTTATTCGGAAAAGAAACGAAATGAGCGAAGGAGGAAATTATGATTAAGTTATATGATGGCGGAGCCTATCTGGTAAACGGTACGGAAATTATTCCGGATGGCGGCGAAGCGTTAGCAGCGGTAAAATCAAAAACAGGAAAAGATATTTCGCAGCAGGAAGCTGCAAAGCAGACGATTGCTTACGGAATTCTGGAAGAGCACAATACTTCCGGCAATATGGAAAAATTAAAAATTAAATTTGATAAATTGACCTCTCATGACATTACATTTGTAGGTATCATTCAGACAGCGAGAGCTTCAGGACTTGAGAAGTTCCCGATTCCTTACGTTCTGACAAACTGCCACAACTCTCTTTGTGCAGTCGGCGGAACCATCAATGAAGATGACCACATGTTTGGGTTGACCTGTGCAAAGAAATACGGCGGTGTGTATGTTCCGCCTCATCAGGCAGTCATCCATCAGTTTGCCCGCGAGATGCTTGCAGGCGGAGGCAAGATGATTCTCGGATCCGATTCCCACACACGTTACGGTGCCCTTGGTACCATGGCCATGGGAGAAGGCGGTCCTGAGCTTGTAAAACAGCTTCTTTGCCAGACTTATGATATTAATATGCCGGGTGTTGTCTGTGTTTATCTGAAGGGTGAGCCTGTGAAGGGTGTCGGTCCTCAGGACGTAGCACTTGCTATTATCGGCGCAGTATTCGGAAATGGTTATGTGAAGAATAAAGTAATGGAATTTGTAGGACCGGGTGTTTCTTCCCTTTCTGCAGACTTCCGTATCGGCATTGACGTAATGACAACCGAGACCACATGTCTTTCTTCTATTTGGAGAACGGATGACGAAATCAAAGATTTCTATGACATTCACGGAAGAAGCGGGGAGTACAAAGAGCTGAATCCGGGTGAGGTTGCTTACTATGACGGTGTCATTGAGATTGATCTTTCTAAGATTCGTCCGATGATTGCGATGCCGTTCCATCCGAGCAATACATACACGATTGAGGAGCTCAATGCGAACCTTTCCGATATTCTTCATGATGTGGAGAAGCGCGCAGCTGTCAGCCTTGACAATGCAGTTCCTTATTCTCTTCAGGATAAAGTTGTTAACGGCAAATTTATGGTGGATCAGGGTATCATCGCAGGTTGTGCCGGCGGTGGTTTCGAAAATATCTGTGCAGCAGCTGATATCTTAAAAGGAAAATACATCGGTTCCGATGGATTTACACTCAGCGTATATCCGGCTTCCATGCCTGTTTATATGGAGCTTATCAAGAATGGCTGCGCAGCGACAATCATGGAGACAGGTGCGGTTATGAAAACTGCATTCTGCGGACCTTGTTTCGGTGCAGGGGATACTCCTGCCAACAATGCGTTCAGTATCCGTCATTCTACGCGTAACTTCCCGAACCGTGAAGGTTCTAAGCTTCAGAACGGCCAGATTTCTTCCGTTGCTCTTATGGATGCCCGTTCTATTGCAGCAACTGCAGCAAACAAAGGCCAGTTAACTGCAGCTACCGATTTTGACGGTGAAATCGGAAAATACAAATATCACTACGATGCGAATATTTACGCTAACCGCGTATTTGATTCCAAGGGCGTGGCAGATCCGAGTGTAGAGATCCAGTTTGGTCCGAACATCAAGGATTGGCCGGCTATGGTGGCACTGACAGACAATCTTGTTCTCAAAGTAGTTTCCGAGATTCACGATCCGGTTACGACGACAGATGAGCTGATTCCGTCCGGTGAGACATCTTCTTACCGTTCTAACCCGCTCGGACTTGCTGAGTTTACACTTTCCAGAAAGGATCCGCAGTACGTGGGTCGTGCCAAGGAAGTACAGGCAGCAGAAAAAGCTAGAGAGGCTATGATCGCAGGTGAGGCAACAGAGAAACCTTGTCAGATTCTTCCGGAGATTAAGCCGGTGATGGATAAGATTAAAGAAAGTTTCCCTGAGCTTACGCATGAGACATTTGGTATCGGTTCTACCATCTTTGCAGTGAAACCGGGTGACGGCTCTGCCCGTGAGCAGGCAGCAAGTTGTCAGAAGGTACTCGGCGGATGGGCAAATATCGCCAACGAGTACGCGACAAAGAGATATCGTTCCAACCTCATCAACTGGGGTATGCTTCCGTTCATCATTCCGGAAGGTGAGCTTCCGTTTGAAAATCTGGATTACATTTTCATTCCGGATATCAAGAAGGCAGTGGAAGAGAAATGGGATGAGATTAAGGCTTACGTTGTAAAAGATGAGCTTGTAGAGTTCACGATGACACTGGGCGGTCTCACAGATGAAGAGAGAGAAATCATCCTGAAAGGATGTCTCATTAACTACAACAGAATTTAAGAATTAAGGAGCTTTCGCATACGTGGAAGCTCCTTTTATTTTCGCTAAAAAGAATTTGTAAAAAGTTTGATTTTGTAATCCTGTCTAAAATAAATTTCAATTGAACCGATATATATAGTGCAGGAGTTGTGCGGTCGACAACTTTTGCAGCCAAGGAAGGTGTGTAATAGCACAAGGGATGTGCGGTTACATGCTTTTTTTGTTTTTATTCCTATAAAAAATAAGGAGGGATTATTTGAAGATTGATTCCAGTTACATAGGAATGGAATCCGCCAGAAGATATACTTCTGTGACCAAAAAGACAGCCAATGTCAGCCTGGTAGACATGACTGCTTATCAAGGACGTGAATTAGAAAAGGACAACTTTTCGGACTTACTTAATACCGGGACGCAGGATGAGAGCGGTAATCTCCTGCTTGACGAAAACAGCCGTGTAATTGCATCCAGAGCAACCTACAAAACAAGTGGTATTACTTCCATCGATGAGAAGAAGACCTTACAGTCCATTCGGGAAATGTGTGTGCAGTATTTGATACGGTGGCTCTATTCCAATATCGGAGACGGGAGAGGAAAGACGGAAAGCCCGGCTGCCGATGACATGAACGGTTATGCAAATAACTATTTCGGAAACAATCAGGTGCAGAGCATCGGGAACACCGGAGGAACGTACAATTTCGGGCAGTTTCGGATGAATATGAGCTATTACCATGAAGAGGTGGAGCAGACGCAGTTCAGTACGGTGGGAACTGTCCGGACAGCGGACGGAAGGGAGATTAATTTTAATCTGGGACTTTCCATGAGCCGGCGTTTTCAGGAGTATGCGCAGACGACATCCGTCGGCGAGTTTGTGCAGATGACAGATCCGCTTGTAATCAATCTGGATACCGGAATGACAACACTGTCCGACCAGAAATTTGAGTTTGATCTGGACTGTGACGGTATCAAGGATACGATTTCCAACCTGGGCGGAGGAAGCGGGTTCCTTGCTCTTGATAAAAACGGAGACGGTGTTATCAATGATGGTTCAGAACTTTTCGGAACAAAGAGCGGCGATGGTTTTGCGGACCTTGCACAGTATGATGAGGACGGGAACGGATGGATTGATGAGAACGACGCTGTGTTTGAAAAGCTTCTTGTCTGGGCAAAGGATGAGAACGGAAATGATGAGCTTTATACATTGAAGGAAGCGGGTGTGGGTGCCATGTGCCTGCAGCGTGCACAGACGGATTTTTCCCTCAATTCTCTGAAGGACAATCAGGCAAACGGAAAAATCCGGTCCACGGGAATTTTCTTATATGAAAACGGAAATGTCGGAACCATGCAACAATTGGATTTGGCACAATAAAGGAGAAAGAGGTTGTCTTAGGGCAACCTCTTTTATTATGAATTGGGTGCTGTTTGTTCGCATATATTATCACGTAGATGATGTAGGGAGGAGAGCGGTATGAAACGGAAGCCCGACATAGGATGGGTGAAAGATGTGGTTGCGGTCGCTGTTTTTCTCTTTCTGTTTCCTTATTTTGCAATTTCATTTAAGCAACAAAAGGAAGATCTTTTGAAAGACGAGACAAAGGATACAGAGTTGCAGATTTGTTATGAACAGATATCAGAGTTACCGCATAATGAGAACTATTTTGTTGTATGGGAGGATGACGGAACACGATTAAAGTTACCGATAGAAAACTTTTTGATTGGGGCGTTGGCAGCGAGTATACCGGTAACCTATGAAGAGGAAGTTTTGCGGGCACAGGTGATTCTTCTAAGGAGCACAGTTTGCGGATTGTTTGAAGAGGCAGAGGCGGATATGCGGGGAGTAAAAACGATAACGCTGAAAGACGGTGAGGGCAATTTTTGGACAGACCGTCACATGCAGAGTGCTTGGGGAGAAAATTATGACGAAAACTTGAAAAAATGCACTATTGCTGTTCTGGACACACAAGGCATATACCTGGCTTACGCGGGAAAACCGGTGGAGGGTTATTACCACGGTATGAGTGCGGGAAGGACAAGAGACGGGAAAGAACTGTCAGAGGAAGAACTTTTAAATTATCTTAAGGTAGCTGAGTGTACGGAGAATCTCAGTGATCAGAGTTTTGTCACGGAAATGGAAGTGAAGAAGGAGGAGACAGGAAAACTTGAAGAAGACCAGCGAACAGAGGATGGATATGTGATTTCCGTAAAAAGAGACGGCCGGCAAATTTCGGGAGAGCTATTGAGAGAGGAGTTAGGCTTGGCTTCTTCAAATTTTTCGTGGCGGGAAGAAAATAATAGTTACATATTTTCTGTCAAAGGATTCGGTCACGGATTTGGACTGGACCAATATTACGGAAATATACTTGCAGCCGAAGGGAAAGAATATAAGGAAATTATCAATTATTTTTTTGCAGATGTGACCTTTCAAAAAATGGAATAAAAGGCAGGAAACGGGAGACACTATCACTGAGGTGATAAATATGCAGAAAAATAACAAAAAGCAAAAGAGAAGTTTGATTTTTTCCACGGCGGTTGTAATTGTCGGATGTATTGCGACAGCCATCTATGTCAATCAGACATTGGAGAGTACATCGGATTATAAAGTTGACCTTGCACAACTGAATACGGAAACAGAGGAAAGAGCAAGTATTTCAAATGATCCGGAGCTGAACCGAGGTGCATCTCTGGCCAGAGTCAGCGGCGCCGATGTTGTCAACGAGGAGCCGGAGGAGACGGAGAAGCAGGCAGAAGATACACAGAAAAAAGAATCTTCCGAGGAATCTCCGGTGGAAAATAACGGCCGGGAGAGCGACACCGTGCAGGAGAACAAGGAGGCGCAGGAAACATCGTCGGATTCCGTCGTTGTTTCGTCTGTAGAATTGTCGTTTAGCCCGGAGGATGGGATGGGCTGGCCTGCTGCCGGTGATGTGATACTGAATTACAGCATGGACAGTGCAGTGTATTTTGCTACATTGGAGCAGTATAAATACAATCCGGCCATTTTAATCAGTGCTGTGCAGGGAAATCCGGTCAGCGCCGTAGCCAGGGGACAGGTTGTTAAAATTGATGAGTCACCGGAACTCGGTCAATATGCAGTCATGAATTTGGGAAACGGATATGAAGTTACCTACGGACAACTGGAACAGCTTCAGGTGGCAGAAGGTGACGTGGTTGCCAGAGGACAGGTGCTTGGGAATGTGGCACAGGCAAGCAAATACTATTCGGTGGAAGGTGATCACGTGTATTTGAAAATTACTAAGGATGGAGAACCGGTAGATCCTGTCGGTTTGTTGCAGTAGGAAAGAACTATGATTGCTGTTATCAATGCAAAAATAGTTACGATGGAAAAAGAGACGGGAATTATTGAAAACGGAACGGTTCTTATTGAGGACGACAAAATCCGGAAAGTGGGAAAGGATATAGAGGTTCCCGCGGGAGCTGTGACGGTGGATGCAAAGGGAAATATGTTGCTGCCGGGATTCATCGAAGCACACTGTCATATGGGAATTACCGAGGAAAAAAAGGGAAGAGAAGGGGATGACTGCAACGAATGTGTGGATCCGCTGACCCCTTATCTGCGGGCGATTGATGCCATCAATCCCATGGATGCAGCTTTTCACAGTGCAGTTGCAGCCGGAATAACCTCGGCCATGATCGGCCCGGGGAGTGCCAATGTTGTCGGCGGACAATTTGCATTTGTCAAAACCCACGGCCGCTGTATCGATGACATGATCCGGTTAGCACCTGCTGCCATGAAGGTGGCGTTCGGAGAAAATCCGAAAATGAATTACGGGATGAAGGACAGCAGCCCGTACACACGTATGGCGATTGCTGCTATGCTGCGCAGAGAACTGCTTACTGCAAAGAATTATGTAGAAAGAAATCCTCAAAAACCGGAGCCGGGTCACGAGGAAGATGCCGATCAGGAGTTTCGCTTCGGCTGTTACCGGGATGTGTTTTCGGGGAAGATTCCGTTAAAGGTTCATGCGCACAGAGCGGATGATATTATGACAGCAATACGCATTGCCCGCGAGTTTGGGCTGGATATTACACTGGATCATTGCAGTGAAGGACATTTGATTGCGGAGGAAGTAAGAAAGTCCGGTTTTCCGGCAATTGTAGGTCCGGATCTTGCCAGCAGAAATAAGATTGAAGTGCAGAATATGGCATTTAAAACAGCGGGGCAACTGCGTAAGTCCGGGGTAACGGTGGCGGTGACAACAGACCATCCCGTGACACTTATACAGTCTCTTCCGCTCTGCGGAGCGTTGGCGGTGAAGGAAGGATTATCACCGGAAGCAGGACTGGAAGCAATTACAATTGCCGCTGCAAAAATTTGTCGGATGGACCATATCGTCGGAAGCATCCGGGAGGGAAAGCTTGCGGATTTGGTGTTATTCCGAGGGCATCCGTTTGAAACATTTTCAAAAGTTCTTTTTACAATGATTGACGGTAAAATTGTTTATCGTGATGCAGAAATGTTTCTTTAACTCTTTACCTGTTCCCACGCGTAAGGTATAATACAAACGTGTGTGGAGGTTGATTTTTTACAATGCAGAAGATATTTCAGACCAGAGGAAAGAACCTGCTTTTTTGTCTGATCTGTGTGACTTTTTTATCGGGCTGTCACATGATGCCGAATTCTGTCACAGAGCCGGATGATGTCGCAGAATCGGCAACAGATTCGGATGTGCAGAGTGATTATGAAGTTGAGATGGAACAGCGTGAAGGATTTATCGGAGAAGAAGAGTACGAGCAGAATTTCACGAGACCGCAGGTTAATTCGAATATATATGTTGACTTACTCGGATATACGCCGGACGATCAGAAGCTTGCCTACTTTGTAGGTGAGGAGCTTTCTGATACGTTCTACATTTATGACAGTGCTACTGACAAGAGGATTTTTTCGGGGCCCCTCAAAAAGATGGGCAATGAAAAAGTGGACGGAAAAAATGTGTATCGGGGAGATTTCTCCGAGATTACCGAACCCGGCGTATATTACATACAGACCGCCATCATCGGACAGTCCTATACATTCCGAATCGATGAAGGAAGATATGAGAACCAGCATGATGAGCTCAAAAAAGAGTTTCTTGCGCTGACTCCGGGAAAATATTACGGCAAGACGGATACGTGTGCCAAGAGAATGCAAATTTATTATTCGTTCCAAAAGTTAGCTACGGCTTACCAGTTTTTCGGACAGTCATTCGATGATGATTACGGGAAAAAGCTGGAGGAGCATTTACAGTGGATGTTGGAGCTGCGTCAGGAAGTTCTGGCAGATAGGGCAAAACAGGAAAAGCCGGATTATAATGAACCGGGTGCTGCGGAGGAGCAGGTTGTTAAAGAAGATTATATGTTTGCATCTGCCATGGCAACAGCGTATACGGTAGTTCAGCCGCATAATGCGTCACTGGCGGGACAGAGTCTCATACAGGCGCAAAAAGCGTATCAGAATGCGCTGCGTTTTAAGATGACAGGAGATCATCAGTATATGGCAGCAGCAGCTTTGTTCCGCGCTTCCGGAAATTATTCTTATCACGGTCTGATAAAGGAAGCCTACAGCGGAAAAGAAACGTTAGCTCAAGCTAATGGATATAAGGTATTATCCGGAGATAAAGATGTATTGTGTGATTATATCTTGTGGGGAAATCTGTTTTATATGACTTCCACCAAGGGGGCAGATTTGAATATCTGCGATGTACAGATGTCCCAGATGATGGATTTGTGCGGTGAGTATTTAAACGGTTCACCGAAAAAAGCCTTCGGTCTCATTGATGAGAGGGAGATATCTTTGGAAAAATCCATCTGGCTTACTATGTCGGATTATATTATAGTCAGTCGCGAGTACCGGAATGTTTGCAAGGAGCAACTTCATGCTCTCGTTCATGACATGGAAGAAATATATCTTTCCCATGAGCAGAAAACCACATTGCTTTTGGTTCTTGCGAATCTTACAGAAAGTGAGGAGACAGAATGAAAATTGTAGTTTTAGCAGGAGGAACAAGCACGGAGCGCGATGTTTCTCTGGTTACGGGAAAAATGGTATATCAGGCATTGAAGCAGAACGGCCATCAGGTAGTTTTGCTGGATGTTTTTATGGGATACAAGGGAGATGACGCGAGGGATATCTTTGCATCAGAAAAGGATTGGGCACAGGAGACGGTAGGAATCAGCGAGAACGATCCGGATATTGAAGCAATTAAGAAAATCCGTGGCGGAAAAGGATTTTTCGGCCCGAACGTGCTGGATATTTGTCACCAGGCAGATATTGTGTTTATGGGACTTCATGGTGCCAATGGTGAAGACGGAAGAGTGCAGGCAGCGCTTGACCTTGAGGAAATCAAGTATACAGGAACAGGACCGCTTGGAGCGGCGATTGCTATGGATAAGGGGTTTGCCAAGGAGATTTTTGTCGCATCCGGTGTTCCGACACCGCAGGGAATTGCTATGAAGAAGGGCGATGCTTTTCCGGAAAATATATTGTATCCGGCGGTTGTAAAAGCATGTAACGGTGGTTCCAGCGTAGGCGTTTATATGGTAAACAATGAGACGGAGTGCAGGGAAGCCCTTGAAAAGGCGTATACATATGATTCCAATGTAATTGTGGAGCAGTACATAAAAGGAAGAGAATTTTCTGTGGGTGTCATTGAAGGAAAGGCACTTCCGGTTATTGAGATTGCCCCGATCAGCGGATTTTATGATTATAAGAACAAATATCAGGCAGGAAGTGCAGTTGAGACCTGTCCTGCTGAGATTTCTCCGGAACTGACGGAAAAAATGCAGCATTATGCAGAGGAAGCATATAGGGTTCTTCGCATTGAGTCTTACGCCCGCATGGATTTCATGATGGACGGTGAGGGCAATATGTTCTGCCTGGAGGCGAACACACTTCCGGGAATGACACCGACATCCCTGCTTCCGCAGGAAGCCCGTCAGATAGGGTATGATTATAATCAGCTCTGTGAATGGCTGATAGAGGTGTCTCTGCGCAAATATGAAAAATAATTGATGAAACGGTGACAGAATATGATGAAAAACATGACCCCGGAGCATATTGCCCGGGTATGCAGCGGAATCTACCACGGTCCGGAAGATATAAAAGGGCAGTGTGCGGAAGGTATTTCCATTGATTCCAGACAAATAGAAGAAAATTGGATTTTCATTGCAACAAAGGGAGAGCGTGTGGACGGACATTCCTTTGTGGGGCAGGTCATAGAAAAAGGTGCACTTTGCGTTGTTGTAGAGAGAGAACCGGAGATGGATTGCCCTTATATACTTGTAAAGGACAGCTTTCAGGCGCTGAAGGATATGGCGGCGTTTTATCGCAGTCAGCTTTCCTGCAAGGTAGTCGGTATCACGGGGAGTGTGGGAAAGACAAGTACAAAGGAAATGATTGCAGGAACCTTATCCGCAAAGTTTCAGGTACTGAAAACAGCGGGTAATTTTAATAACGAAGTCGGATTACCGCTCACGATGTTCCGCATCCGCGAAGAGCATCAGGTGGCTGTTCTTGAAATGGGAATCAGTGATTTCGGCGAGATGAGCCGGCTCACTGCGATTGCCCGGCCGGATATTTGTGTGATTACCAACATCGGAGAATGTCACCTGGAAAATCTGGGAACAAGAGACGGGGTTTTGAAAGCAAAAACAGAAATTTTTGAGGGTCTGGCAGAGGACGGATATGTCGTTCTCAACGGAAATGATGACAAACTGCGCACTGTAAAGCAGGTTAGCGGAAAGCAACCGTACTTTTTCGGAAACGGACAGTGCTATGCAGACAATGTAGTCAGCCTTGGATTATTTGGAACGGAGTGTGACATTCATATCGGAGATAAGAATGTGCATGCAAAGATTAAGGTTCCGGGTGTACATCAAACTGCGAATGCTATGGCAGCAGTCTGTGTTGCGGATATTCTGGGACTGACGCCGGAGGAAATGGAAAGAGGAATCGCATCGGTGGAGGCCATCGGCGGAAGAAGTCATATTATGAAGTGTGAAACCTATGTGATTATTGATGACTGCTACAATGCAAATCCGGTTTCCATGAAGGCATCGCTCGATTTGCTCTCTGAGGCGGAAGGAAGAAAAGTGGCGATTTTAGGTGATATGTTTGAACTTGGAAGTAACTCGGATGCACTTCATGAGAGTGTAGGAAGTTACGCCAAGACAACCGGAGCAGATGTGCTTATCTGCATCGGTCAAAATGCACGCCATATATATCAAGGTGCGCAGGATGGCCCGTTAAAATGTTATCACTATGAAACAAAAGAAGATTTTATCAAAGAAAAGGATGTGTTGCTTGAGAAGGGGGATACACTTCTGATTAAGGCATCTCACGGAATGGCATTTGAAACAATAATAAAGGAATTGGCCGATTAGACCAATTCCTTATTTTTTTCATGTGTTTCGGTAAGAATATTACAAACATATTTTCCGATATGACGGCGATCTTCCGGAGCCAAGTCTGCCATATAAAACGGCTTGGAAAATTCCATGATAACGTGCTGTTTTTCAACGCGTGGCATGTGTGCTTCAAAAATATTGCGTGTATTGTTGTAAGTGATAACAACAATCGGGCATTTGGATTTTTCTGCCATCTTGAAGCTTCCGTCATGGAAAGGTAACAGAAGCTGATCGGTTTTGTTTCGGGTACCTTCCGGGAAAACGGAAACGGAGACACCGTCTTTTAACAGTTCGATATTGGCAAGGATGGTTTTCAGTCCCTGCTTAATGTCGCTACGATCGATAAAAGTACAGTCGATGCGTCTCATCCAGTGGCACATAAGAGGATAGCGGAGCATTTCTTTTTTCGAAAGAAAGCTGATCGGCCCCTTTACATACTGGGAGAGAAGCAGAATATCAAAATAGCTTCGGTGGTTACCTACAAACAACACTGCCTGATCTTCCGGGATGTTTTCCAGTCCGATGGTCGTCACTTTGGTTCCGGCCAAAAAGAGACAACAGCGAAAGCCCCATTTAACAATGGCGTTGGATGTTTTGCGTCTCAGCTGCGGATTGAATTTATCAATGATCCATTCAATAATCAGCAGCGGAATTGTCAATGTTAAAAAGAAAATCAGAAAGATAATAATAGCCGAAAATCTTAACATAGCAAGGAATGTCCTTTCTTTTTTGCATCGTACATATTATAGCCCAAATAGGCCAAAATAACAAGCTGTCATCATATTTTTGAACGGTCTCCATACAATATAAAGAAGAAATTTTTGGAGAATGGAATTTGAAGCAAATAAAGAGAAGAATTGCGTGGACCGGTATGCTTGTGCTTACTGTTTTTTTGTTCGGGTGTAAAAGTGACAAGTTGGATGAAGAAAAAGTGACAAATATCGAGTATACGGTGACGAGCGAGGACCGTCTTCCGGCGGAACTGAAGGAGCTTGTGGAGGAGAAAAAGCAGCAGCCTTTTAAAATGACTTTTCGCGACGGAGAGTATTTATATATATGCCAGGGATATGGGAAGCAGCCATGCGGAGGTTACAGCATTCAGGTAGAAGAAGTATACAGAACCTCCAATGCAGTTTACTTTTCTGCCGCGCTGATCGGACCGACGCAGGCGGAGGCACAGATGCAGATGCCGACCTATCCGTATATTGTAATAAAAACAGAATATCAGGATATGACAGTTGTCTTTGACTGACCATTTAGTGTATGATTAAGAGGCAGGAAAGAACAGGAGGAACGCAGGATGAAATTGATTCAGGGAGGTACTGTCGTTGATCCTTGCAAGGGAACGATGTACCGGAAAGATATTTTGATAAAGGACGGAAAAATCGCTGAGATCAGCGAAAAAATTGATGCTTCCGATTATGGAAAAGAAGTGCAGATCATAGATGCATCCGGAAAAAAGATCGGACCGGGACTTGTAGATGTTCATGTCCATTTCCGTGATCCGGGATTTACTTATAAAGAGGACATAGAAACAGGTGCGTTGTCTGCGGCGAAAGGCGGTTTTACCGCTGTGGTGCTCATGGCTAACACGAAACCGACCGTGGATAATGAAGAGACACTTGCTTACGTGCTGGAAAAGGGAGAAAAAACGGCTATTCACGTTCACACCTGCGCAGCGATAACCAAGTCTTTGCAGGGAGAGACGATGACGGACATGGAAGGGCTCAAAGATGCAGGAGCGGTAGGATTTACCGACGACGGAATTCCGATTTTGTCCGAAGAGCTTGTGAGAGCGGCCATGGAGAAGGCGGCGAAGCTGGATGTTCCCCTCAGTTTTCATGAGGAGGATCCTTCGTTTATTGATAACAACGGAATCAACAGAGGAAAGGCATCGGCGCATTTCGGCATCGGCGGATCGGACCGGATGGCCGAGATCAGCCTTGTGGAAAGAGATCTTGAGATTGCGCTTTCCACCGGGGCAGCGTTCAATGTACAGCACATCAGTGCAAAGGAGAGCGTGGAGCTGGTGCGAAAGGCCAAGAAAAAAGCATCTGAGTTAGGGCAAAGCAACATTCATGCGGAGGCGACGCCGCATCATTTCACCTTGACAGAGGAGGCGGCTGTCAAATACGGAACGTTGGCGAAGATGAATCCGCCGCTCCGTGAGGAAGCGGATCGCATGGCCGTGATAGAAGGTCTGGCAGACGGAACCATTGATTTGATTGCAACCGACCATGCTCCGCACAGCAGTGAGGAAAAAGAACGGCCGATTACGGAGGCACCGAGCGGTATCATCGGACTGGAGACGGCATTTGCGTTGGCGGTTACGAATCTGGTAAAACCGGGTTACCTGACGCTTACCCAGTTGTTCGACCGTATGAGTCTGGCTCCGGCGAAGATGTATCATCTTCCGTACGGAAACTTAGAGGTAGGAAAAGATGCGGATATGATTATTTTTGACGATGAAAAGGAGATTACCTTCGACCGTTTTGTGTCAAAATCTTCCAATTCCCCGTTTCTCGGACAAACATTTTATGGTACCATTGAAATGACGATATGCAAGGGCGAGATTGCCTATGCTGAAAAACAATAAAACCAAACAGACAGAAAGGATCAGACGTATGGCACAGAAGAAAAAAGTAGTTGCAAGAGTATTCCGCCAGGATGAGATTGCAACCGATATTTATGATATGTGGATTGAGACCGATTTGGCAAAGGATGCGAAACCGGGTCAGTTTATCAGTGTATATCCGAAAAATCAGGCAACGCTCCTTCCGAGACCGATCAGTATCTGCGAAGTCAATGAAGAAAAGACCATGCTTCGCATTGTGTACCGTGTGGCAGGACAGGGAACAGCGGAGTTTTCCGGCTATCATACCGGAGGGGATATCACTATCCTCGGAACACTGGGAAACGGGTTCGCTCTTGATAAAGCAGACGGAAAGAGAGTCTTTCTCATGGGAGGCGGTATCGATATTCCACCGATGCTTCAGCTTGCAAAGGAACTGAAAGCCCGCGGAAAAGCACAGAGTATCAGTGCGATTCTCGGATACAGAAACGAGCTGTTTCTTCAGGAAGATTTCAAGCCGTTTGCTGATCTTTATGCGGCGACGGAGGACGGAAGCTTCGGAAGCAAGGGGACTGTTATGGATGCAATCAGGGACAATGGACTGGAAGGTGACATCATCATGGCCTGCGGTCCGATGCCGATGCTTCGTGCCATTAAAAAGTTTGCAGAAGATAACGGAATGGAAGCATATATCTCTTTGGAAGAAAGAATGGCCTGCGGAGTCGGAGCATGTCTTGGTTGTGTATGCACCACCAAGGAAGTGGATCATCACTCTCATGTAAAAAATGCAAGAATTTGTACCGACGGACCGGTCTATGATGCAAAGGAGGTAATGATCTGATGAATACAAAAGTTACAATTGCAGGAGTAGAATTTAAAAATCCGGTTATGACTGCATCGGGAACCTTCGGTTCCGGAATGGAGTACGGCGAGTTTGTAGATTTAAATAAATTGGGAGCTGTCGTTACGAAAGGTGTGGCAAATGTACCTTGGCCGGGTAATCCGACACCTCGAGTTGCGGAGACTTACGGTGGTATGCTCAATGCCATCGGACTTCAAAATCCGGGGATTGAGGTGTTTGTGGAGAGAGATTTGGAATTTCTCAAGAAGTATGACACAAAAGTAATTGTCAACGTGTGCGGAAAGAGCATCGAAGACTACGTGGAAGTAGTGGAACGTCTCTCGGACGAGGCGGTGGACATGCTGGAGATTAATGTTTCCTGTCCGAACGTAAAAGAGGGAGCCATTGCTTTCGGACAGAATGCAAAAGCACTTTCCGAGATTACGGCAGAGATTAAAAAGAAAGCAAAGCAGCCTGTAATCATGAAGCTCAGTCCGAATGTAACGGATATTACCGAGATGGCGAAAGCAGCGGAAGCTGCAGGTGCGGATGCACTTTCCCTGATCAATACGATTACGGGAATGAAGATAGATATTCACAGAAGAGCGTTTGCGCTGGCTAACAAAACGGGCGGTATGAGCGGTCCGGCCATCAAGCCGGTGGCGGTGCGCATGGTGTATCAGGTAGCTAACGCCGTGAATATTCCGATTATCGGAATGGGCGGTATCGCAAATGCAGAAGATGCCATTGAATTTATGATGGCAGGTGCGACAGCGGTTTCTGTCGGCGCCATGAATTTCGTCAATCCGTATACGACAGTAGAGACGGTGGAAGGTATCGAAGCCTTCATGAAAGAAAAAGGAATCGCAGACATCAATGAAATTATCGGCTGTGTAAAATAAATGACATAACCTCCCGATTGCTTGCATACAATGTATCAAGAAATCGGGAGGTTTTTTATGAATATCATTCGAAATAACATACATATGGACAGGATAAAATGCAGTGCTGCCAGTCAGATGAGTCTTGAGGATGACATTAATCTTCCGGAGAACAGTCCGGATTTGAGCAAAATTATTTTCAAGGACGGCAACATAGTTGTTACGGATACGAAAGTCTGGAAGGATCATGTGCAGCTGAAGGGCGTCATGGAGGTGTCCATTTTGTATGTGACGGAGGACGATGATGATAAGCTGGCGCGCATAGAGGGAAAACTTAATTTCGACGAAACGTTGTATGTGGAAGGGGCACAGCCGGGCGACGTGATGGATGTCAATTGGAAGATTGAAGACCTTTCCGTCAGCGTGATTAACTCAAGAAAACTGAGTGCAAGGAGCATAGTTACCGTGTGCTTACAGTCAGATATGCTGTATGACGAGGAAGCAGCTTGTGACTTGCAGGATGCGGAGCACATTGAGTACCATTTACAACAGATGGAGCTTGCGCGCCTTGCAATCTGCAAGAGGGATATTTACAGGATCAGACAAGAGCTGGAGCTTCCGTCCCACATGCCGAACATATTCCGGCTTATATGGCAGAGTGTGAGAATTACATCGCCGGTATTTAAGCCGATGGAGGATAAAATCGGGCTGAGCGGTGAGCTTTCGGTTTTTCTGCTCTACGAGAGTACCCAGGAGAATGACAATGTCCAATATTATGAAACATCCCTTCCGTTCAGCGGAACGATAGATTGTCAGGGGAGCCATGAAATGATGATTCCGGACATCAGATACTGCATCAGCAGCCGTGAATTTGAAGTACGTCCGGATCTTGACGGAGAAGAGCGCGGCTTTTCCATGGAGCTTGTGCTTGATCTCTGTATCAAAATGTATGAGGAGGAAAATGTGGCAGTCCTCAGTGACGTATACGGGACGAGAAAAGATGTGGAAGCGGAAGTGAAGACGGGTACATTCCGGAAAATACTTGTGCGCAACAACGGTGTGTGCAGACTCAGTGAAAAAATACCGGTGGAAGGAAATCCTCAGATTCTTCAGCTGATTCACAGTGAAGGGGAGGCTTACGTGGAAGAGTGTGAGCGGATGCAGGACGGAATACAAATTGAGGGAGTCATTGCCATGAAATGCCTTTATGTGACAAGTGATGACAAAACGCCGTATTCTTCCATGGAGCATAATATTCCGTTTACTTATATGCTTGAAACGGGAGGCGCAGTGACAGAAGTGCTCCCGGAGATAAAAGTTAGCTTGGAACAACTTTCTGTGAGTATGCCCGATGCAAACGAACTGGAGGCAAAAATTGCACTGAACATTACGGGGATTGTTTTTGAAGAATTTGAAAAAGAGCTCGTGACGGATATACATATTCTGGAACCGGATAAAGCGGCGAGGAGAAATCGCCCGGCCATGGTTGTTCACATGGTTTCCGGTGAAGATACGCTTTGGAAAATAGGGAAGAAGTACAATATGCCGGTCAGCAGAATCCGGGAAATGAATGCTATGACTTCGGATGAAGTAAAAGCGGGAGATAAATTACTGTTGGTGAAGGAAAGAGAATAAGATGAAAAGAACCGGGAGAAACTACTCCCGGTTGCTTTTTTGTGTGTTTCGGTATATATTAGTTTTAACAATGTATACAAAATGCAAGGCGGGTACAATATGAAAACAATTACCAGAAATGCGTATGCAAAAATTAATCTCGGACTGGATGTTACGGGTGTTTTGCCAAACGGATACCACGAGGTCAAAATGATTATGCAGAATGTCGGTATCTGCGATACACTCACTTTTACCGGGCGTGAGGATGACAGGATTGTGATTGAAACCGATGACGGAACTCTTCCGGTCAACGAGGACAATCTTATCTACAAGGCGGTGATGCTTCTTCGCAGATTGACAGGCGATGAGAGAGGCGTAACCGTGCATTTGGAAAAGCGTATTCCGGTGGCAGCAGGTATGGCAGGCGGAAGTACGGATGCGGCTGCTACACTGCTTGGCGTCAATGAGCTTTTGGATTTGGGAATTTCCAGGGAGAAACTGCAGGAGGAGAGTGTCAGTATCGGGGCGGATGTTCCGTATTGTGTGCTTGGACAGACTGCACTTTCGGAGGGGATCGGTGAGAAGCTGACGCCGGTTGCAGCACCGCCACAGGCTTATCTGGTTGTTGCAAAGCCGGACATTTATGTTTCCACGCCGGTGGTATATAAAAAGCTGGATGCAAAAGAAAACTACGAGCATCCGGATATTGACGGAATGCTTCGCGCACTTCGGGAAAAGGACTTGGACGGGATTGTCAGCCGCCTGGGAAATGTTCTGGAGATTGTGACCGTAGAGGACTATCCGGTGGTGGATGAGATCAAAAAGTTACTGCTGGATAACGGAGCGATGGGAGCACTTATGAGTGGAAGCGGACCTAGCGTCTTCGGTATCTTTAAAGAAGAGCAGACAGCAAAAGATGTGTGTGAGAAATTAGCCAAGGCTAACCTTGCAAAGCAGTTGTTTGTGACTACTTTTCAAAATGGAGAAAACGTATGAAAGATATGATGTTAGAAAATATGGATGAATATTTACCGCTTCGGGATGTGGTTTTTAAGACATTGCGACAGGGTATTTTGACAGGAGAACTGAAGCCGGGTGAGAGACTGATGGAGATTCATTTGGCAGACCGTCTCGGTGTCAGTCGTACGCCGATCCGTGAGGCGATCCGCAAGCTGGAGCTGGAAGGCCTGGTGACGATGATTCCTCGCCGCGGTGCTGAAGTGGCTCAGATATCAGCCAAGAATTTAAAAGATGTGCTGGAAGTGAGACAGGCGCTGGATACACTCGGTGTAGAGCTGGCTTGTGAGCGCATTACGGATGGTGGATTGCAGGAATTGAAGGAAGCATGTGATTATTTTGCGGAGATGACGAAGACGAAGGATGCCACGGCTATTACCAAGGCGGATGTAGCTCTTCATGATGTGATTATTCGCGCCACGGGAAATGAACGTTTGCAGCAGATGATATCCAATCTTGCGGAACAGATGTACCGTTATCGCTTTGAATATATTAAGGATTCTTCCTATCATCAGCTGCTCATCGAGGAGCACAGCCGTATTTATGAAAGCATTGCGGCCCGTGATAAAGAGCGTGCTGTGAGAGAAATTCAGGCGCACATCAACAACCAGTTGAATACGATTATGGAGCACCTGAACTTGAATTAGGTCTTCTGCCGGGCTGATCGGCAGACAGATGAAAAGAATAAGTGGAAAAAAACAGTGCATACTCCTGATAGAGGAAATATTCGGAAGGAGATATGCAATGAGACAGAAATTTGAAAAAGGGATAGAGACGTTGGTATACGGAATATTGAGTCTGATATTCGGAATGGCATTTTTCTTTGGTGTGCTTTATCCGGATCAGGGGATTTCTCCCAGGGCTTACAGTATAAAAGAGATGCCGGTGGAAACAGAGGCGTATCCTGAGGCGAAACAGGGTTATGTCAGAAACCGATGGGATTTGCGGGAGGAAATTTATGATTGCGACAAATCGAAGATCCGTTACCGCCTGTATTTTTACGAGCGTCTGAAAAACAGTTAGGAGCAGTTTTATGTCAGAGTGTTTAAAAGATGCACCTATCGGTGTATTTGATTCCGGCTTTGGAGGACTGACCGTAGTCCGTGAGATTATGCGCCAGATACCAAATGAAAAGATTGTATATTTCGGGGATACTGCCCGGGTGCCTTACGGAAGTAAGTCAAAGGAAACCGTAACCCGTTTTTCACGTCAGATTACTCATTTTCTTCAGACACAAAATGTGAAGACGATTGTGGTTGCGTGCAATACTGCCAGTGCATATGCGCTGGATGAGCTGGAGAAGGAGATTGACATTCCGATGATCGGTGTGGTGAAGCCGGGAGCGAAAGTGGCAGCGGAGACTACGCGCAACGGAAAAGTGGGAGTTATTGCCACCAGTGCGACCATCGGATCCGAGATTTACACTACATATATCAAAGATTTGAAACCGGAAATCAGTGTGACGGGAAAGGCCTGTCCTCTCTTTGTACCTCTTGTGGAAGAGGGGCTTTTGGAGGATCCGGTCACAGACGAGATTGCTTCCCGCTACCTTTTGGAACTGATTGATATTGATATTGACACACTGATTCTCGGCTGTACCCATTACCCTCTGATTCGCAATACCATCGGTCGTGTCATGGGCGATAAGGTGACACTGGTAAATCCGGCCTATGAAACAGCGAGAGAGTTGAAGTGTCTTTTGGAAGAAAAAAATCTTCTGCAGGACAAAAAACCGGACCTGGGAGAAAACCGTTATCAGTTCTATGTTTCTGACGGGGCCGAGAAATTTAAGACATTTGCCAATTCGATTTTGAAATATGGTATTTTGTCGGCCAAAACCATCAATATTGAGGAGTATTGATATGACCAAGGATGTGTTGATTTCCGTTTCTTCGTTTCAGACCGCCCAGGATGAAACGGAGCGTATGGAAGTAATTAATAAAGGAAATTATTATAAAAAAAATGATTTTCATTATGTGCTTTATGAAGAGATGATTGATGGGCTCGATCAACCGGTCAGGAGCATGGTAAAGTTTCGCGACGGCGATTTGACAGTGAGCAAAAAAGGAGTGCTCAATGTCAATATGGTTTTCGAGGAAAACAGAAAAAACAGTTGCTGTTATGCAACTCCTTACGGCGATATGATGCTTGGCATTGACACAAAAGAAGTGGAAGTAACGGAGGAAGAGGACCGTATTGTTGTCGATGCAGTGTATTTGCTGGAAGCGAACTATGAGCCGTTGGCGGACTGTGAAATCCACATGGAGATCCGTCCGCAGGAAAGCGGAATCGATATTATGTAAGTATATAAAAAGAGACTGTACATAGGGTACAGTCTCTGATTTTTTTATTTTACCTGAGTTACGCCGGCTTTTTGTTTGGCTGTTTCCCAAGCACGCTGGAATGCGTTCTTTTTCTTTTCCGGCTCTGCCGTCTTGCTGTTGCGAATACCTTTTACATCAAGAATGTAGATACCGCTGACAGATGCTTTTACTTCCTTCTTTACAGGAATCTTGTCATAAATTTTTTCCTCGCACACGAGAGAAAGAATCTGCGGACCGACCTTTGCTTTGACAATCGGAAGCTTTGTGCTGCGCATAAGCTTCGGCGTCTGAGCGATAACAGACTGCGGAAGTCCGGAATCTTTGATTTTCATTCGCTTCTTATCAATGATCAGCATGGAAACCGTCTGCTTGGATGCCTCCATCATTTCCTGCTGCTGTGCCTGCGTTTTTTGTGCCTTTTTGCCTACAAAATATAAAACAATGATGGCAATGATCATGATGGCCAATATAACCAAAAGTACAATCGTTGCTGTGTTCATAGTGCCCTCCTCCTTATAACTTATACAAACATAGGTATTGTAACACTCTTTTTTTATAAGTGCAAGAAACTATGAATTCTTTATGAATTTTTTACAAAGCCTTTCATGGAAAAAGAAAATGTGGTATAAGTAAAGAGATGCTTTCATCAATTAAGAAACGAGGAGAAGTTTAATATGAAAAAGAAATTACTGGCGATGCTTCTCGCTGCCGGAATGGTGCTGAGTCTTTGTGCCTGCGGTTCTGAGGAAAAAGCCAAAGAAGAAGGAACAGCAACAGAAACAACAACAGCAACAACAGAAGTGGGAAAGGTTTCGTCCAAGGATTTTAATCCGGATGATTATGTTACGCTCGGAGATTTTTCTACCATTCAGGTTACGGTAGATGTAGTGAATTATACAGATGCAGATGTGGAGACACAGTTCCAGGACGAAGTGGAATACTATGTAGATTCCATGGACCTTTACAAGTATACACCGGTTGATAAAACGACGGTGGAGGAAGGCGATGTTGTAAATATCGACTATCTGGGTAAAAAAGACGGTGTCGCTTTTGACGGAGGAACAGCACAGGGACACAACCTTGAGATTGGTTCCGGTTCTTTCATTGATGGATTTGAGGAAGGACTTGTCGGAGCAAAAGTAGGAGAGAAGTTAGTTCTCAACCTTACATTCCCGGAAGAATATCATAGTGAAGATCTCGCCGGTCAGGCGGTTACCTTTGATGTGACGGTGAATTCCATCAATGAAAAAGAATTGCCGGAAGTGACCGATGAACTGATTAAATCTTTTGATTTAGGATTTGATACCATCGCAGCGTACAAGGAAGATATCAAGACATACCTTCAGGAAAGCTGTGATGACACGAATAAAACAGAGAGAGAAACCGCTGTGTGGGATCAGGTGTATGCGCTTTGTACCGTAAGTGATCCGCCACAGGAGATGGTAGATGATGCAAAAGCAATGGTAAAGAAAAACGCAGAGATGTATGCAAGCTATTACGGAGTTGACTTTGACCAATTTATTACCGAATACATGGGTTATACAAAAGAAAGTTTCGAGGAAGAAACAAATACTTCTGCCATCGAGACTTCCAAAGAAAAGTTAGTGATAGCTGCCATTGCAAAAAAGGCAGGTATCGAATTGTCTGACGAGGATGTGAAAGCTGCAGCGGAAGCAGAGTATGAGGATTATGGTTATGAGTCTGCGGATGCACTGATTCAGGATATGGGCGAGGGCACGTATTATGATTATGTATTATCGGCAAAAGTGTATGAATATCTTGCAACTTGTGTTACAATTGTAGAAAATGAGCCGATTTCGATTCTTTCCGATGAATACTATGAAATGGAAGATGAAGAAGAGCTGGACGAAGAAGAAGCAGAAGGCGGAGATATCGTTGTTATAGACGGTGATGAAGAAGTTTTCGAGGGAGAAGATATCGAAGAGGATTACGTGGAAGAAGATCCGACGGAAGAACTCATTTTGCAGACAGAATAAACAAGTGGTGATTGGATGCAGAAAAAAAATCTATGTTTGGTATTAAGTATAATAATGGCATTTGGAATAGTGGTTCCCGCATGGGCAACCACTATTTCGGGTGTTAAGAATCAAAGAAACCAGACACAGCAAAATTTGAATGAAGTAAACAGCCAGATCGGGGATATCCAGTCCCAGAGAGATGAGGTAAATACCGAGCTTGAACTTATGAATGATCAGCTTGTTGACATATTGACCAGTATTGAGATTTTGGAAGAAGAAATCGAACTGAAACAAAAAGAGATTGATTTGGCACAGAAGGATCTCGACGCAGCGCAGCAAAAAGAAACGGATCAATATGAGGACATGAAAAAGCGTATTAAATTCATGTACGAGCAGGGCGATTCGGCGTATATGCAGGCGATTCTCGGCGCAGTTAATTATTCGGAAATGATGAATAAGGCAGAGTACATCGAGCAGATTTACAGCTATGACAGAGAGCTTTTGTCCGAGTATGTGGAAACCCGGGAAGGGATTGAGGCGATTAAGGCGACCCTTATCGAAGAAAAAGGTGCAATGAAGACCGCGGAATATGAGCTGGAGAAAGAAAAAGAAAGTTTGGAACTTCTCGTGGCCCTCAAACGCCGCACTGTGGCAGATTTCGATTCGCAGTTGGAAACCGCCAAGGAAAAAGCAGCTGCCTACAAGAAACAGCTGGAACTTCAAAATAAAAAGATCAGAGAATTGGAAGAGGAAGAGCGCAAGAAAAAAGAGGAAGAGGAGCGCAAAAAGAAAGAGGCGGAAGAAGACGGGGAAGGTGAAGATTCTGACGGCGAATCAGACGACGAAGATGAAGATGATGACCTTAGTGCCGGTGCCGGTGATGAACTGGATGGCGATTCATCTTTGGGACAGCAGATTTGTGATTATGCCTGTCAGTTTGTAGGAAATCCGTATGTATATGGAGGTACTTCCCTGACAGAGGGAGCCGATTGCTCCGGATTTACCCAGTCTGTGTTCGCACATTTCGGCATTTCGATTCCGCGAGATTCTTTCAGTCAGAGAAGCTGCGGCGTAGGAGTCGACTATGCGGATGCACAGCCGGGTGACATTATTTGTTATGCCGGTCACGTGGCGCTCTATCTGGGAGACGGACAGATTGTTCATGCCAGTACTGAGAGAACGGGTATTACTTACGGATATGCTACCTACCGCACGATTCTTGCAGTGCGTAGAGTAATCTGACATTCCAAAGATAAAGAGGGAAAAGAATGTTTCAAAAGAAAGATTACATATACAGTGAGACAATGGGCGTGTGTCGCGTAGATGATGTTACAAATCTGGCACCGAAAAAAGGAAGTGCAGTTGCTTATTACGTACTCCGCAGTGTCTATCAGAAAGAAAAAGTTGCATATATACCGGTGGATAACCATGCTGTGGAACTCAGAGAGTTAATTTTGCCGGAGCAGGCGATGGCTTTTTTGGGAAAATGGCAGTCCATGGATGAGCAGGACAAAGAGAATGAGCAGATTCTGCTGCAAAAAGGAGAAGCCGATTTTGTTCTTGCACAGGAAGAACGGAAAGCGGTCAAAAAGAATGAAAAAAAGAAAAAAGGTAATACTGAAACCGTAGCTACATAAGTGGCTACGGTTTTTTTATATGTCATTTGGCTTTCGTTTTCTTGCGATGAGTTAGCAGGAGGTAACTTTTATGTGTACGGCAATCACCTACCAGACAAAAGATCACTATTTTGGAAGAAATTTAGATTACGAGATTACATTCGGGGAAAGTGTGGTGCTGACACCGAGAAAGTTTCCGCTAACTTACAAATGTGTTAACGATATATGTGATAGTCACTATGCCATACTTGGAATGGCGCTGGTTGCGGATGGCTATCCGCTTTATTTTGATGCCGTCAATGAAAAAGGACTGGGTATGGCGGGACTTCATTTTGTGGGGAATGCACATTATGCGGAGAGGTCAGAAGAGAAATACAATATCGCACCTTATGAACTTATTCCCTGGATTCTGGGTCAGTGCGAGACGGTGGAGCAGGCGAAGGATTTGCTCTTACAGACCCGCATTGTAGCTATACCGTTTAACAGCCGCTTACCACTTTCGCCTCTGCATTTTATGATTGCAGACAAGAAAAGAGCAATCGTTGTGGAACCGGTGAAAGAAGGGCTGAAGATTTATGACAATCCGGTGGGAGTATTAACCAACAATCCGCCGTTTCCGTTTCACTTGGCTAATTTAAACAACTATATAAATCTGACGGCAAAACCGCCGGTGAACCGTTTTTCGCCGGAGATTCCTTTGGAAAGCTACAGTCGCGGTATGGGAGCGCTCGGGCTTCCGGGAGATATGTCGTCGGTATCGCGGTTTGTGCGTGCAGCATTTGTGCGTGCCAACTCTGTGTCAGGATGCGGAGAGAAGGAAAGCGTTCATCAATTTTTTCATATATTGGGGAGTGTGGAGCAGGTGAGGGGAACCGTGCGGCTGGAAAGCGGTGCATACGAAATCACGACTTATGCAAGCTGTTGCAATCTGGATCGGGGCATTTACTATTACCGGACCTATGAGAACAGCCGGATAAGGGCGGTATCCATGGAGGGTAACGATTTAGAGGGGCGAAGCTTAGTTGAGCTTTAGAAGAGTTTTTCCCAGTTTCGTTTGTTATATCCGACGCGGAGCACATTGACTGAGAGATTCAGTTCATCGATTTCATAAAATATGTAGTAGTTTTTGTATGGCATACATCGGATTTTTAATTGTTGGAAATATCTGTTTTGGATAATAGGAAATCGATAGGGTGAGAAAGATAAACTTGAAATAGATTTTTTTAGACCTTTGATGAATTGTTTTGAGGTGTCGGGAGATAGTAGAATATAAGAAATGTAATTATTGATTTCAATCAAATCGGTTTGTGCTTTGGGGGTAAGAGTGATTTTATATTCATTCATTGACATGAAACCTCTTTTCCAAATCGTCAAACACCTCATCTAAATCCTTTAAATTACCCTTGCGGGCATCCAGCCAGCCTTCCATAATAAACTCATGGAATTCTTTTTCTGAAAGATCCTCTACAGAATAATTAATTTTAGCTTCCATATGGAAAACCTCCTTTCGGTTTGTAAAAATATCATAACGCTGCTTAAGTACAATTTCAATGGTAAAAATGACGAAAACGCAGGAAGTGCTTGTCGCCTTTCTGCGTTTTTGTCATGAATCGGAAGTTCCGACTTTATCTTGATGTTGTTTTAAGGATGCAAAGCGTAATAATTGCTTTCTGGAAGAAATTCCCAGTTTGCTGTAGATATTTTTGTTGTGATACTTCAGCGTATTTTCTGTGATGCCTAAAATGTTTACAATCTCTTTGGCGGATTTGCCGGACAAATATAAGTCATATATTTTATATTCGGCCGGAGTCAGTCTACTCAGATTGCGAAGAAAGAATTCGTAATCTTCCAGGACGATTTCTTTCTTGTATTCGTCGGAGAGAAGCTGTATCTCGCTTTGCGCCAGCGCACATTCTTCCAAAGCTTTTTCATAGGCTGCTTTCGTCCGTTTGGCTTCTTCTTCGGCTATTTTTTGCGATTTTTCCAAATTCCGCAGTTTCTGTTCGTAGAGAATATCTTTTTCGTCCAAAAAAGCGATTAAATCATCTATTTCACGTATTTTTAAATTGCTGTCGGACACGTCCTTTGATTTAATCTGTTCAAGACTTTTAATGATAGGCGCAATATACTTTTTGCTTATGAAAATACTGTATATAAGTGAAAAAATCACGACAAAAAATATAACGCCGACGGTTTTCATTCGGTCTTTTTCAAGCAGATTTTTGTATTGTGCTTCTGTGAGCATAACCGCCACGGTGAAAGTACTGTTTCCGAGTTGGATATTTTGTGTTCTGCCGATACATTTCTCGGTGCCGAAATCAAATTGAGTGATGTTCTTTTTTTCCAAAGCTTCAATGCTGGAATCGGCAATATTGTACCGGCTTGAGTTAAACTGACCGGAATAGGAGCCATGGTCTTCGTCAAGCAGGGAGCCGATCAGTTGTCCGAGTTTGTCGTCACTTACTTTTTCGGATAACTGGAAATATAAATCGCTTACCTCGAAACCGCAGATACCGATGATATTGTCTTTTAAATCGCGGATAGGAACATAGACATATCGTGCCCTTTCCCAAGTGTCCGGGATTTCCGTAGTAGGACTGAGGATATAATGAGGGTTGTCTGCAAACAGAGAATTACTGTTGTCAAAAAAGTCCGTTTGCATCTCATTTTGCCAACCGCTGTGGAATGTAAGATTATGCTCCTTTCCGGTGGTGTAAGAACCGCGGTAAAGAGAAATTTCATTATTTACGGTATTTTCCGAATAAATATTGATATATTTCAGATAGATGCCACTGTAATACGGTGTCCGGGAGCGGTTGTTCACCGTCGTATCCAAAATATAAAAGGCACCGCTGGATGGGGCAAGCTGCATATTTAAATACACAACATCATATAAGTGATTTTGTAAATCGGAAAGAGCATCCGGATTATTTTCCAAAGCTTCAAAGGTGATGTTGTTTTCTGTTAAATAATGCTGAATAGAGGTTTCCAGCTGATCGGAAAAGGAAATTGCATGGGCGGCAATTTTGTTGTAGTCACTCTCGATATTATCTGTATAAGACAGCAGCTGTGTATCCAGTATTTCCATGATTTGCAGATCCGTAGGATTCATGATTCCAAATAAATTAAACAGCAGAAGAATCAGAGATAAAACGATGGCAATGGCAGACAGGATAAAAAAGTAAAAGCGTCTGCGCATGGAAATGCTTTCTGTTTTGAGCTGCATTGCAATTGCTTTTATGCTGACCCGGTTTAAAACATTCATGTTTTCCTGTGTATCCTCCTTATTTTTCTGACAGGTTTCTCAGTTCGGCGAGGGAGGACTCTGCAAGTTCATTTAAAAGAAGTTCAGGGTCTTCGCCGTCAGAGATGCGTTTCGTATACTGGACATGTGCTGTTCTCAGGACAGCTTTTACATTATTTTCAAAGTCATTTTGTGTATCGGAGGCTCCGTTGTAAAGCGGGAGCGGATAAAAAGTGTATGTTTGGTTCATTTTATCCACGGCTTCATAAACACTGTGATAATTTTTATTTTCGACAAGGCTGATATCATCAAACAGGGAATCCATGGCGCTGTCGGTAACCGGAAGATAACCGGCCTGAGTCACAAACTCCAGATTGTTGTCGCGTTCTGTCAGCCACTTGGCGAATAGATAGGCGGCTTGATTTTTCGCTTCATTGTCACTTTTGACAGCAAAAAGTCCTCCGCCGCGATGAACGACAGCGGAAACATCCTCCGTAAATACAGGGTACGGCAATGCCAGGGTAGTAATGGATTCGGAAGTGTTATCCGGGTAAAATACCTCTTCCGGCTGATACAGTACATCTGCGGTGGAACCTGTGTTGGCAATAATGTCGATGGTTTTCCATTTTGCAGCAGCATATCCGTCGTCCAGACAAATTCCGCCGTGAATCGCCGCTTTTGCCAAAGGTGTCCAAATACGTTCGAATGCTTCGTCGTGAAGATTTAACTGACTGTTATTTATAAATTCACTGCCTTGGGACTTCATGCCGACATATGCATAGTTATAGTAGTCGTTCAGCTGGAGAAAATGTTTACCGCCGGACCAGTCATAATAGTTGCGGGCAACTTCAAACAGGCCGTCAAAGGTGGAAAGATCAGCGGCGGAAACACCGGTTTTGTCACAAAAACGGTCAAACAGGGTTTGGTTGACGAAAAGAGCTTCGGTTGATTTGGCAATCGGAATCATCAGCAATTCGTCATCAAAATATCCTTCCGATAAAAATTCGCTGTGGAATGCAGAGAGTTCTTCTTCGGTAAAATAGTCATTCCATGTGAGAAGATTTTCCTCACCGATCATTTCTACCACACGGGGATAGGCAGTGAATAAATCCGGTAACTCCTCTGCGCCGGGTTCCCCGCCGGCTGCTGCAGCTAATGCCTGATCAATGGCGGAGGAGCTTGTAACAGAAACCACATTGATGGTAACGCCGTTTTCCCGGCCGGCGGTCTGATTAAACTCATCGATTACCGTGTTTAACGGAGATGTGGTCTGGCTGCCGTAAACATGCCACATGGTAAGCGTGACAGGATTTTCCGGATTTGGACCTTTTTGCCGGGAACAACCGGAAAGATATGGAAGTATCATAGTAAGACAAATAAGTATTGCCAAAATTTTTTTCATTATTATCTATCCTTTCAAAATTCGTATCCTACCCAAATTCCCGCCTTTTTTAAAAATTTCCCACCCGTTTTGATGCTTTTGGGTGGTGCGGTGTGCCATAAAAATTGATAGTATAACATCGGCAGACTGGGTTTTTGTGTTTGTATTATGGCACAAGGTTTTCACCGAGTCAACAAAATAGAAGAGGAGTACAGGAGTGAAAAGTGTGAAAAAGAGAATTCTGAGTTTAATCGTATGTATGGCAATGGTGTTTGGTATGATGCCGACAAATGCATTGCAGGTGCGTGCTGAGACAAAAGAACCGGTTGCGGAATCCGGGGTAAGTGCAAACGCAATTATTGAAAACGAACCCGTCGAGGATGCGGTTATGGATTTAGACCAAACCTCTCCGGAGACAGAGGAGGATTGCGTTAAGTCTTCTGCGCTTGCGGAGCCGGTGGCGGCGGAGACGGCAGCATCAGACCCGCTGGCTAATCCGGTATATGTGGGCGGAACAGCTTTGCGATATGCAGGTGATTCCGTAGCAGGTAACGGAGGAGGAACGGCAACTTTATACATATCTTCGAGTGATACTCCGGTTCTTGTGCTGGATAATTATGTGTATGAGGGAAGCGGCTATAAATATGCTGACGGATGCTATGCGGGTATTTATTATGCCGACAGTAAACCGATGCGTATTATTTTAGGCACAAGTACAAGCGGAAAAGCATCTGAAAATGCCATTACCATAACTGCTGCAAATGCAACAGAAAGTTATGGAATATTTGTTGACACCGGTTATACAAACAATTTATTTATTGGCGGAAGCAAAAATGATGCGGCTGACACATTAACGGTTACCGGAGGACCGGCAACTACGCAAAGCAGCGGTATAAAAGTAACGAATGGAATAAAGACTGTTTCCAATTATGAAGATATATATACATCAGTAGATGCAGCATCTACGAGATTCTATGTGGATGGTAACTTCACGGTAAATGCTATCGGTGGAACAGTAAGTGGTGAAGGTGCTTATAGTGTTGGCATGGATTTAGTTCAGGGTGCTAATTGGAATGAGTCACTTTTTGACAAAGGAACCTTCAATGCCACCGGTGGAGAGGCAAGCAATGGTAAATCCTACGGAATAAGAAATAGTGTGGTCAATGATGCTACTAATTTATATTTTGACTTTACCGGAGCAACCGTAACTGCTACCGGCGGCACCGGCAAGAGCGAGTCCTATGGTATTTCCTGTACCACACTTACTGTTTCCGGCGGTACCGTAAACGCTACCGGCGGAAATACAGAAGGCTATAAGTTCCCTTATAGTTATGGTATTCACTGTACGGATGCAACACTTTCCGGAGGAACCGTAAATGCGACCGGCGGTAAGGCGTCTTATGAAGGGGCTGAGGGTGGCCAGTTTAGGTCTAATGCTTATGGTATTTTTGCTGATACCTCATTGACAGTTTCCGGTGCCATGGTAACTGCCACCGGAGGAACAAGCGGGGAAATCGTTTCGGGATCCGACAGTCAGTATAGCTATGGATGTTACTGCAATAATATTACTGTGTCATCCGGTTCCTTAACGGCTACAGGAGCAGATATGTTGTGGGAATGCAGTTCGCACAGAGTGAAAGAAAGCTATGGTATCCGCGGTGGTATTACCGCAACCGGCGGAACTGTTACTGCAACCGGAGGAAATACGATAAACGGTTATTGTTATGGTATTTATGCATCCGGTGATTGCAGCTTTTCCGGAGCGGCAAAGGTCACTGCAAAAACAAATGACGTAGCTACCGATGATTATATTTATGGTTTGTATGTTGCAAATAGTAAAACGATAACGGTAGCGGATACTGCTGAAGTAACTGTCGCTGTAGCAACAGAGCCCGTAGATTACGAGTCTTTCGGTATTTATTTTAACGGCACTTATACAGCAGAGAAAGTGGGTTATACGCAGACCGGAGGAACGGTAAATGTATCTGCTGTAACAGATCAAAGAACTTCATACGGTGCAAAATTTTATAATGCAAAGATTTCCGGAGGAACATTGAATGTCTCAAATAAGCGTGAAGCATTGTATGCAACAGATATGACGCTTACCGGAGGTGAGGTGAAAGGTACCTCTACCGGTGTATTGGCAGATAAAATATATTATGAGCCTAACGGAGTTGTTATTTCAACGCTTACGATGGAAGGCGGAAGTCTTATCGGAGTGGGCGGAGCAACCGTGAATACTATCAGTTACGGGGTTAAAGTGAATACTGCGGTCATTTCCGGAGGTACTGTCACCGGCAACGGAGGACATGTGTCCAGCGAGACGATAAATGTTACGTCCTATGGAACTTATATAAAAACGTTAACTCTCTCCGGCGGAACGGTTACCGGAACGGGCGGCACTGCATCAAGTTCAAGTTATGGTGTCTGCATCAACAGTACAGCTACGATAAGCAATGATGCAAAGCTTGAAGGAACCGGCGGAATATCGGAGAGGGATAGTAGTTATGGTATCTCCGGAGATACGATTTCTGTTTCAGACAGTGCTACGGTCACGGGAACCGGCGGTCAGGCAGCAGAAGAGAGCAGAGGAATTTACGTCGGAGAGGCTCTGAACATGAGTGAAGGGTCAAGCGCCAAGGTAACCGGTATCGGTGGAAAAGGCGACAGCAGTATAGGACTATACATATCAAGCGACAGTTCTTCTCTTTCAGGCGGAACTCTGACAGTAGAAGGCGATTCATCCTATACAACAGAAAGTTTGGGTCTGTATACATGGTGTTATGATTTTGTGCTGGATGGCACGATTATGACAGCAACGGGTTACACGAGTGCTGTCGGCGGCAGTGATAAATTTGTAAAATCCGAAGCAATTGTGGCAGACGCTGACAGAGACGGTTTAAATGCAAAGACGCTTCCGTACGGAAATCACCTGGTTTCATCCCTTTCGCAGTATAAGTATTTGAAAGCAGGTACGTATGAAGGACTGGGCGTAGAACCGGTGAAGAGAGATATTTCTGATGCAGTGATTACGCTCGGAGATAAACTGACCTATAACGGCTCGGAACAGACGATGGTTGTTAAGTCTGTGGTGCTTGGCGGTGAGGACCTGCTGGAAAAAGGCTATGTAACAGTTTTGGATAACACGGTGAAAAATGCAGGAACGTACACCTTAACCGTAACTGCCAATAAAGAGAGTAACTATGAGGGAAAAATTGAAAAAGAATTTACTGTGGCCCGTTTGCTGATTACTCCTACAGTAGAGGTGAGCGGAGCACCGTATACCTATCTTTCCACTGTGGAATCTTCCGCTGTTACGGTAAAACATGGTGAGACCGTACTGGTGGAAGGGGTAGATTATAGCATAGATGAAACTTCTACCTATAATGTCGGTGAGAATAAAGGATATGTTTTTGTCCGTTGTAAAGAGAGCAGTAATTATAATTTCTCTTCGGTTACAAGCTATTTCACGGTAATAAAAGCAGAAAATCCGGTTGAAGTGACAACACCGTTAAGCGTAATACGCGGGGGCAATAATGTTAGGCTTGCGTATACCGATAACAAGACAGGATTTAGTCCGAGTTACTCTTTTGTAGGCGATGATTTGGGATGTACAATATCGGCCGGAGGTACCTTGACATCCGGAGATACCGCAGGTACAGTGACGGTCTGTGCGACTTTTGAGGGAAATGAGGGTTATAACGAAGCGACAAGAACGATTACGGTAACGATAACGGAAAAGAAGACCGCAGAGCTTGCCATTACACAGAATGATGCAACTTACAATTATGATGACACGACCTATATTCCGAATGTGTCTTTTGCATTACCGGGGCCACAGATTTATAAGACGGTAGAATATGAAGGAACCATATGGAACGATGAGGCTTATGTAAGAAGTGAGACAAAACCAACGCAGGTCGGCGAGTATACGGTGTATGTAACCTACGAAACGAAGGATACCATTTATACAGGAAGTGATGAGTTTGTCATTAAGCCAAAAAACATTTCCCACGTAGACGTTACGCTCGGAGAGAATCTGACTTATAACGGAACGGCGCAGACTAAGACGGTTACGAGAGTATATAATTCGGAGTATGAATTTTCGGAAGAAGAGTATGATATAACGGACAACGTGCAGACCAATGCCGGAAACTATGATTTGAAGATTGCGTTAAAGGGCAATTTTACCGGAGAGAAGAAGGTTTCCTTTGACATTGCAAAGGCAACGCCACAGCTTTCCGATTTTGAGATACCGGAGCTTTCACCGGTAGACTACACCGGAGAGGAAATTAATGTACCTCTTCCGACCTCTGACAAATCCGGTATGGGAAAAATATATGTACAGCAATATGTAAAAAATGCCGGTGAATATGAGCTTACCTTCGGTGTATACAGTGGAGATAACTACGAGGCGGCCGAAGGATTTCCGTACGGTACCTTAGTTGTAAATAAAGTTTATCGTCCGATTACCGTAAGAGATGCCATTGTCGGTATCAACGGTAAGAAAATCAACCTGGAGGACAGGGTAGAAGGAGAAGAGGGCGTTACCACAAACTATCGTATTAAAGAGGAAACGGAGACTCTTGGTTGTGAGATTGTTAGCGGAATTCTTACCTCCGGAGATGTGGCAGGAGAAGTAACGGTGCAGGTAACGGTTGCAGGGAATAGTAACTATCTGGAAACAACCAAGGAGTTTACGGTTACGGTTGTAGAAGTAGGCGGCGTTGCAATCAGCGGTTATGTAAAATCTTCCGGCGAAACCCGGGAGAAAACAACTATTGAGCTCCTTCAGGGAGAAGTGGTAAAATACAGAACAGCGGAAGTGAGTAACAATCCTTTTTACAGCATTGACGGTATTGCTGCGGGTACCTATACATTAAGAGTCAGCAAAAAAGACCATGTAACTTATGAGAGAGAAATTACGATAGCATCGGATGATTTGACACTTGAAGATGTGCAGCTGGTGTATATGATCGGTGCTGTTACTGCAACCTGTGACAATTTCCCTGCATCGCTCACAGCGGGAGAAACTCTGCCGGTTCCGGATTCCGGATTCGTCTGTGCTACGGAACCAAGTGAAACCGTTCTGGATGCAAGTGGCACTTGGCAGAAGAAAAACGGAGAGGACTGGGGAGAAGTATCCGGAGAAATTGAGGCCGGAGCTACCTACCGCTATAAGACAACTCTGAAGATGGACGAGGAGAATACGACCTGCACGCTTGCAGATGCGGTTACCTTAAAAGTGAATGACATTTCATGGACCGTTGATTATGATACGATGCAAAACAGTAAAGAGACAGATGCATATGTTACGGTTTACTCGCCGGAAACGGTCGGAACCTGCATGGTATCCTTTGCAGCAGGCGGCGGCAGCGGTGCGATGTCGGCTGTAAAAGGTATTTTCGGTGAATATACATTACCGGCCTGTGGTTTTACCGCTCCTGCAAGAAACAAATTCAAGGCTTGGCGCGTAGACGGTGTGGAAAAGTCGGCCGGCGAAACCATCCATGTAACAGCACATACGGTAATAACCGCAGTTTGGGAGGAAATCCCGCACACGCATATTTATAATGCAGGTGTGATAACGAAGGCTTCGACGGAGACAGCAACCGGCATTAAGACATATACTTGTACTGTGTGCGGAGTGACGAAAACAGAAGTACTTCCTGTACTTGAAAAGAAAGCAGCTCCGCAGGGCGCAACGATTACCGACGCTGCAGGAACTGCATATAAGGTGACGATGTCGGATGCCAAGAACGGAACCGTAACATTTACAAAACCAAAGAGTAATGTGAGTGGAAGTGTTACTGTCCCGGATACGGTTACTATGGATGGCATTACCTATAAAATAACAGCCATTGAGGCAAATGCGTTCAAGAATAATAAAAAGATAACGAAGGTAAACATCGGAAAGAATGTTACTTCTATCGGAAAAAATGCATTTTCGGGATGTAAAAAACTGAAAACCGTAACATTGGGAGCTGAGGTAGCAACCATAGACGACAAAGCTTTTTATAAGTGCGAGTCACTTACCAAGATTACGATTCCGGCGAAGGCATCCAAAATCGGAAAGTCCGCTTTCTACGGCTGTAAGAAGCTGAAAAATATCACAATTAAAACAACGATGCTCACGAGCAAAAATGTAGGAAGCAAAGCATTCAAGGGAATACCGAAGAATGCAAAAGTGAAGGTTCCGAAGAAATCGCTGAAAACATATAAGAAATTTCTTTATAAGAAGGGACTGAATAAGAAGGCGAAAATAAGAAAATAGTAGTATGAAATGAAAATGGGCTGTCTGCGGACAGCCCATCCTATTTTTTAGTTTGGTTTAACGAATTTTGTCTTTCCGTCACTGATTTTTAAAAGTCCGTTACAATACGGGCAAACTTCGCTTTGCTCCGAGTTCGGTGCTCCGCAGCTTGGACAGGTACTGTACAATACCATCGGCTCGGAGGACAATTCTTCCGGATGCTCCTTGAAATAACGATATGCAGTATTTTTCTTCCGAACGTTTTTTAAAATGGAAATATAAAAAATACTGTAAAAGGCAAGCAACATCAACACTGCAGGTGCGCCCGGCCAGTAAATAGAAAATACAGCCAATTCATCCATGACAGAGCGGAATGAATAGTCTATGGCATCATATAAATGCAGACCGGACATTCCCTTGTGGAAATTGTCAATTAATTTGTCAAAGGATGCATCGGATAAGCAACGGACCGTGTCATCGCCGCAATAGAAATCGTATTCAAAGTCGTAGTAGTCTTCGTTGTTATCTGTTGTATACAACAAAATCATGGCATCTTCTTCCATGCCGATGCTGTAATAAAGTTCTTCGGAATATACCTCGATGTTCGCATAGTGGTCACGCCACTCGAAGTCATCCGTGTAGACTGTCACGGGCATTCCCGACTTTTCGTACACTTCCTGCAGCAATGCAAGAACCTGCTCTTCTTCGTCCGCAGTCAGGGCATCTGCCTGATCCACGATATAAATCCGGTCGGCGTCGCCGCTTATCTTTTTACCAAAGTGAATAAAATTAGACGAAAAACCGGAAATCATGATAAACATATGAATTGTAACAAAAACCAGTATAAAAACAGTTGACGCATTCCATCCGCTGGTTGTACCGAAACTTCGGCTGCTGGTGTAGTAACTGTGGTATTTTCCGTGCCGGTCATAGTAAGATCTGTTGTAGCATCCGCGGAAAGGTGTCCTGGATGATCTTACGGAGCTGCCGCCCCGCGATCCGCCTCCGCTGCTGCCTCTGGATCCACCGCTTCTGGATCCGCCGCCATGTCTTCCCATAAAAATCCTCCCTTGTAAAACGAAATCATATAAGCAAATTATAATATGCACTGCCCGGGGTGTAAACAAATTTATTTTTTGATATAATGGGACTTGCGGTTGCAGATGAAGAAACTTGTGCAGAGCACTTGTGATACGGAATCAGCATGGAGAGCCGGAGTATTTTGGTGTTTGTATCATTTTGTGCATGTTTTGTGTGATATATGGTATGTATTTCCGGTATAAAAACCAATATAATCAGTATTGTAAAGAGGTTACAACAACACACACACTTTTAAGGAGGTAATTTTTATGAAAACAGTACAGATTTCTATCAACACCGTAGACAAGGTAAAATCTTTCGTCAATGCGATTACAAGATTTGAGAATGACTTTGATTTGGTTTCAGGAAGATACGTTGTGAATGCGAAGTCGATCATGGGTATTTTCAGTCTGGATATCAGAAAACCGATTTGCTTAAATATCAATACGGAAGAAAATACAGATAAGATTCTTACTGCATTATCTCCATATATGGTATAAATTATTCTTCACGCAGAAAGAGGCAGCGTATGAAATATCATACGTTGCCTCTTTTTTATAAGTTAATATTTTTCCGATATTCAGAAGGAGATAAACCCTTTACTTTTTTAAAAATACGGCTGAAGTATAAGGGATTTTCATACCCCACAATTTCCGCAATTTCTGTCACATTATAGGTAGAGTCGTGCAATAGGATTTCCGCGTTATAGATTCTTTTTGACAAAATATATTGCATCGGCGTGGAACCGGTACAGTGTTTGAAGTTGCGGATAAACCAACTGACACTGAAATGATTATTTTGTGCATATTCCTCAATGCTGATTTCTTCACTGTAATGCTCGTTAAAATATATCGTTGCTTTGTCAATTTCTTCTATGACATGGGTATTGTCTGTTTTCAACGAATCTGTAAAGTATCGCTTGAGCATAATAAAAATTTGCCGCAGATACATTTCCAGCATTTCTGCATAATTTTCTTTGCACATTTGCAATTCGTTTATCATGGAACGGAACAGATTTTTATAATCAAGACCGGAGCCACAGTAAAAAACTTTTTTATTATCTGTTATTCCATAGGATCGCAGAATATTTGTGACATTTCCGCCGGTAAAGTGAACCCAGTAGACTTCCGTTTGATCCTCACCGTAATATTCATATTTCTGTGGTTCCTTCGGGCGATAAAGTACCATGTGACCGGCAGTTACGATTTGTTCTTTCCCGTCAAAGTGAAAATGTGCCTTTCCGGATGCTATGTAAAGTAGCTGAAAGTCACGCCTGCCCCGAGGTCTCCAGGTGGGCAATTTCGGTCTGGTATAAAGATGGTATGTTCCGCAACTTGTGACAATTAGAGGCTTTGATTTGTCCTTTATGTCCAGTGTCGAATTGTTAAGGTAGGCATTATTTGTATACATGAAATCCCTCCGTGACCACTTTTTGTTGATTGTATCATTTTGTGCATGTTTTGTCCAATATATGATATGGATTTGGTTTGACGGTTTTTCTATACTGATTATAACAAAACAACGCAACGATGTTTAAGGAGGTACGTGAATTATGGAGGAAAGGAAATACCTGAAATGGTATAACATGGTGGGTTACGGAGCAGGAGATGTTGCAGGAAATGTAGTGTATGCATTCTTATCTTCTTTCGTAATGATTTATTTGACCAATACGGTCGGATTGAATGCAGGAATTGTCGGAACAATTATTGCAGTATCAAAAATTTTTGACGGAATTACAGATGTGTTCTTTGGAACGATGATTGATAAGACAAAGAGCAAAATGGGTAAGGCAAGGCCGTGGATGTTCTGGGGGTTCTTTGGATGTGCACTGACACTCTTCGGGGTATTTGCAATTCCTGCTGACATAGGACAGAAAGCACAATATGCTTGGTTTTTCATCGCTTATACTTTGCTGAATGCAGTATTTTACACAGCAAATAATATCGCATATTCAGCGCTGACAGCACTTGTAACGAAAAATAGCAGAGAGCGTGTACAGATGGGCTCTTTCCGGTTTATGTTCGCGTTTGGAACGAGTTTGCTTATCCAGACAATTACAGTCGGAGCGGTAGATGCACTTGGCGGTGGAGCAGAAGGATGGAGAGCAATTGCAATCATTTATTGTATCGTCGGAGTTATTACGAATACAATTGCTGCATTTTCTGTTAAGGAACTTCCGGAAGAAGAGCTTGACGAAGAGAATACGGATGATGAAAAGAAAGATGATAAACTCACACTTCTTCAAGCGGCCAAATTATTGTTCACAAATAAGTACTATGTTATGATTTGTGTAATCTACATTCTTCAGCAGTTGTACGGAGCAATGATAAATATCGGTATTTACTTCATGACCTATGTGCTTTGTAATAAAAATTTATTCGGCGTATTTTCATGGGCGATTAATATACCGTTAATTATCGCACTTGTATTTACTCCGACACTGGTGACGAAGTGGAAAGGAATGTATAGGTTAAACAAATACAGCTATATGCTTGCAACGGTTGCACGCCTTTTGGTGGTTGTTGCAGGTTATATGGGAAGTGTTCCTTTGATGCTGCTATTCACAGCAGTTGCAGCACTGGGACAGGGACCTTGGCAGGGAGATATGAATGCAGTAATTGCTTCTTGTTCAGAGTATACATATCTTAAGACCGGAAAAAGAATTGACGGTTCCATGTACTCCTGTACATCATTAGGAGTAAAAATCGGTGGCGGTATCGGTATGGCTCTCTCAGGGTGGATGCTTGATTTGAGCGGATTTGTCAATGGTGATGCAGCGATTCAGCCGGACAGTTGTATTCAGATGATGTACTTTATGTATCTTTGGCTCCCATTCATTTTGGATTTGCTTATCACAATTGTCCTTTCATTTATGAATGTAGAGGAGACAAACAGAAAATTAAGGGAGAGATAGTATGAACGCAGATATTAAATGGTTAGATAATCCGGAAGTATTCAGAGTAAATCAGATAGACGCACATAGCGATCACGCTTATTATCTGAATTACACAGATTTGGAACAAAAGAATAATGGACTGACACAGACGTTAAACGGATGTTGGGATTTCTGCTTCAGCGCAAATGCAAAAGAAAGACCGGTAAACTTTTATGAAGAAAACTTTGATGTGAGCGAGTTTGATAAAATTATGGTTCCGGGACATATTGAAATGGCCGGCTATGACAAAATCCGTTATATCAATACGATGTATCCTTGGGAAGGAAAGAAGTACCGCAGAGGAGCTTATTCTTTGGAAAACGCCGGTGATGGCGCAGGAATGTTCAGTGAGGCAGATTACAATCCGGTAGGTTCTTATGTGACAAGATTCGATTTGTCAGAAAATCTGCGTGGCAAACGCGTTCATATTTGTTTTGAAGGCGTAGAGCAGGCAATGTATGTATGGCTGAACGGTAAATTTGTCGGATACGCAGAAGATAGTTTCACACCGTCCGAATTTGATTTGACACCGTACATCAGAGAAAAGAGCAATGTGTTGGCGGTGGAAGTACACAAAATGAGCACTGCAGCCTTTTTGGAGGATCAGGATTTCTTCCGTTTCTTCGGAATTTTCAGAAATGTGACGCTTAAAGCAATCCCGGATACACATGTGCAGGATATGTGGATTCACCCGGTTCTGAACAAGGATAATGAAAGTGGTGTAATAACAGTAGATGTAAAAGTATCCGCGGTGAAAGAAGGTACGAAGAGTGCTAAATTTGTACTTGCGGATAAGGCCGGAAATAAAATGTTACAGGAAGAAATCACGCTGGCAGATGTTGCAGGAATGTCAGAAGGCAGCATGAAAGTGGAGGTTGATAAAGTAATTCCGTGGGATAATCATAACCCATACTTATATAGCACTTACATCGAATTATATGAAAGCGGACAGCTTGTGGAAGTAGTTCCGTACAAAGTTGGATTCCGAAGACTTGAGATTATTGACAAGGTAATGCACTTAAACGGTAAGAGATTAATTCTTGTCGGTGTGAACAGACATGAATGGAGTGCAAAGACCGGACGGGTGATCGGAGTGGAAGAAATGATTTCCGACATGAATTGTATAAAGAGAAATAACATCAATGCAGTAAGAACCTGTCATTATCCGGACCAGATTCCTTGGTACTATATGTGTGATGAAGAAGGTATTTACCTGATGTCGGAGACAAACCTGGAAAGTCACGGCTCCTTCCAAAAATTAGGTGCCATTGAACCGTCTTGTAATGTACCGGGATCTATTCCAGAGTGGAGAGAAGCAGTAATTGACAGGGCAAGAAATAACTTCGAGACGTTCAAGAATCATACTTCTTTATTATTCTGGTCTTTAGGCAATGAGTCTTATGCCGGCGATGATATCGAAGCGATGAACAAATATTTTAAGGATAAGAACGACGGCAGATTGGTTCATTACGAGAGCTCCTATTACAACAGAGCATATGAAGACACCATTTCCGATATGGAAAGCCGTATGTACGCAACTCCGGCGGATGTGGAAGATTATCTGACAAACAGTGCAAAGAAGCCGTATATTTTATGCGAGTTCATGCACGATATGGGTAACTCCATGGGAGGTCTTGGTTCCTACATGAAGCTGATTGATAAATACGATATATACCAGGGCGGATTTATTTGGGATTTTATCGATCAGGCAATTTTAGTAAAAGATGAAGTGACAGGAAAGGAAGTTCTTCGTTACGGCGGGGACTTCGAAGACAGACCGGCGGATTATGAGTTCTCCGCCAACGGAATTGTTTTTGCGGATAGAAGAGAAAAACCGGCAATGCAGGAAGTGAGGTATTACTATGGAAGGTACATCTAAAAAATTGAGAGTTGTATATGGCGATTTCACACTCGGCGTTCATGGGGAGGGGTTTGATTATATTTTCTCTTATGCCCAGGGCGGACTGGAATCACTTGTAAAAAACGGATATGAATGGCTTTACCGCTGTCCGAAACCGACATTTTGGAGAGCTCTTACCGATAATGACAGAGGAAGCAAATTTCATATCAAGAGCGGAAGCTGGCTTGCAGCAGATATGTTTATTGATTGTAAGGACGTAGAGGTGATTACCGACGGCGTATCACAGGGAAAGCCTTGTGCACCGGAAAACAATAAATACGGCGGGGATGTGTTTGCAGATGAGGTTACCGTGAAATACACGTATGAAACAGTTACAACGCCGGCAACAACCGTAGATGTGACATACCATGTCATGGAAAAAGGGAAAATTACAGTAAATGTTTCCTACAAAGGCGTAAAGGGATTGCCACAGCTTCCGGTATTTGGATTACGGTTTATCATGCCGACATTGGCAGATAAATATATGTATGAAGGACTGTCCGGAGAAACTTATCCGGATCGCATGGCAGGAGCGGTAAAAGGGGTGTATGAAATAGATGATTTGAGTCTGACACCTTACCTTGTACCACAGGAATGTGGTATGAGAATGGATACCGATTGGCTGGAAGTAACAAGACACACCAGTCTTGACAACAGCAGAAAAGACAAATCGGATCAGGTTTTAAGAATCGAAAAAGAAAAAGATACATTTGCATTCTCCTGCCTTCCTTATACAGCAAGTGAGATTGAGAATGCGATGCACCAGGAAGAACTGCCGCCGGCCAGAAGAACCGTGCTTTGTGTATATGGTGCAGTGAGAGGTGTCGGAGGTATTGACAGTTGGGGAAGTGATGTGGAATCAGCATATCATATCAGCGCAGAAGAAGATATCACATATTCCTTTGTAATTTGTTAGAAAAAAGTGAGGTACTTATATGAAGACAGAAGGTATGATAAAGGCAATTGAACATGGGGAGCTGGATGACAGATTGTTGGATATTTACGTAGATGCTGCGAAACTTGCCTATCAGAAAGAGCGTTATGTGAAAGCCATAAAAAAATTTGAAAGTCATTACGGCGCGGGGGAAGCGGAGCTTTTCAGTGCACCGGGAAGAAGTGAAGTGGGTGGAAACCACACGGACCATCAGCATGGAGAGGTGCTTGCTGCGTCCATCAATCTGGATACGATCGGTGTTGTAAGAGCAACGGATGATCAGCAGATCAGAATTATTTCGGATGACTACGATGAAGTGGTTATTTCCTTGGATGATGTGGAAGCAAAAGAAGAAGAAAAAGAAACGACGAAAGCGCTGATAAAAGGAGTTGTTGCCGGCTTTGCGGAAGGCGGACATCAAGTGGGCGGATTTTGTGCATATGCTACCAGCGATGTGCTGATCGGAGCAGGGTTGTCTTCATCTGCTGCCTTTGAGACCTTAATCGGAACCATACTTTCCGGATTGTACAATGAGATGAGCGTTTCCGCGGTTGAAATTGCGATGATCGGACAGTATGCAGAAAATGTATATTTCGGTAAGCCTTGCGGTCTTATGGATCAGATGGCATGCTCTGTCGGAAATCTGGTACACATTGATTTTGAAAATCCGAAAAATCCGAAAGTCGAGAAATTGGATTTTAATATGAGTGAACATGGATACAGCTTATGTATCACAGATACCAAGGGTTCCCATGCAGATTTGACAGATGAATATGCAGCAGTCCCGAAGGAGATGAAAGCAGTAGCTAACTATTTCGGAAAAGAGGTACTTCGTGATGTTACTCATGACGAGGTTGTAAAAGAGATAGCCCTGCTCAGAAGAACGTTTGGCGACAGAAGTGTAATGCGTGCGATGCATTTCCTTTGTGAAAATGAGAGAGTGAAAAAAGAAGTAAAAGCTTTAAAATCAGGTGATATGAATCAGTTTTTGGAGAACGTAAAAGCATCCGGTGATTCGTCTTACAAATATTTGCAGAATGTTTATTCCAATCATGATGTGCAGCATCAGAATGTTTCAGTTGCTCTTATGATGAGTGACATTTTGTTGGAGACAGAAGGTGTATGCCGGGTTCACGGAGGCGGATTCGCAGGAACGATTCAGGCATTTGTAAAAAATGATTTTGTAAAAAACTATAAAGAACAGATGGATCACATTTTCGGGGAAGGTTCATGTAAGGATTTAAGAATCCGGAAATATGGTGGTATCAAGGTGTTATAAGAGGAGGTTATAAGCGATGAGAATTTTGGTGTTAGGCGGAGCCGGCTATATCGGTTCCCATACCGTTTATGAGTTGATTGATGCAGGACACGAAGTAATTGTGATTGATAATCTGTTAACCGGATTTAAGGAAGCAGTTCATCCGGATGCGAAATTTTATGAAGGAGATATTCGAGACAGACAATTTTTAGATGATGTATTTGAGAAAGAGCAGATTGACGGAATTATTCATTTTGCTGCAAGTTCACAGGTCGGCGAGAGTATGACAAATCCGCTGAAGTATTACAGCAATAACCTTTGCGGAACCGAAGTGCTTTTGGAAAGCATGGTTGCACATGGCATAGATAAGATTGTATTTTCATCTACGGCAGCAACCTATGGAGAGCCGGAAAATGTTCCTATTTTAGAAACAGACCGGACACTTCCGACAAACTGCTATGGAGAGACGAAACTTTCCATGGAGAAAATGTTCAAATGGACGTCCAAAGCACATGACCTGCGATATGTATCACTCAGATATTTCAACGCATGTGGTGCACATCCGAACGGAAAAATCGGAGAAGCACACAATCCGGAGACACATTTGATTCCGCTTATTTTACAGGTTCCAAACGGAAAACGAGAGTATATTTCCGTATTTGGAAATGATTATGACACAAAGGACGGTACTTGTATCAGGGATTATATTCACGTAAATGATTTGGCGCAGGCCCACATTCTTGCAATGGAATACTTAGCCGGAGGCGGCGAAAGCGATATCTTTAACCTTGGAAACGGAGTTGGATTTACAGTAAAAGAAGTTATCGATGTTGCAAGAGAGGTGACAAAGCATCCGATTCCGGCAAAGGAAGAGGCAAGAAGAGCCGGAGATCCATCGTCTCTTATCGCATCCAGTACAAAGGCGAAAGAGATTCTCGGATGGAAGCCAAAATATGCAGATCTGCATACCATTATTGAGACGGCTTGGAAATGGCATGTAAACCATCCGAATGGATACTAATGATTTTGGGGAGGTATGGATATGAATCAATTAATATCTGAACTTGTTACATATGGTATGAATTGTGGTTTGGTTGATGCGGCAGATAAGGTGTACACCGTCAACAGACTTTTGGAATTGTTTGAGTTAACTGCCTTTGAATGGGTTGATACAGACGCAAGAGCTTTAAATGAGATTCTTTCTGATATGCTGGATTACGCGGTTAAGACAGGAATTCTTAAGGATAATACCATCACAAACAGAGATTTATTTGATACAAGGATTATGGGAATTTTAACACCTATGCCATCGGTTGTAAGAAACAAATTCGATGCGCTGTATGTACAGAACCCTAAGACGGCGACCGATTTTTATTACAAATTCAGCAAGGATACAAATTATATTCGTACAGACCGCATTGCAAAAGATGAGAAGTGGCAGGCGCAGACGGACTATGGACTTGTTGATATCACCATCAATTTGTCCAAACCGGAAAAAGATCCGAAAGACATTGCAAATGCTGCCAAGCAGGCAAAAAGTGACTATCCGAAATGTCTTCTCTGCGAAGAAAACGAAGGCTATGCGGGAACACTTTCTCATCCGGCGAGACAAAATCATAGAATCATTCCTCTGCGGTTGGACGGACAGGATTACTTTTTACAGTATTCTCCATATGTGTATTATAACGAGCACTGTATCGTTTTTAATAAAGAACACGTACCGATGAAGATTGATAAGGAAGTGTTTGCGAAATTACTGGATTTTGTCGCATTGTTTCCGCATTATACCGTTGGTTCCAATGCTGATTTACCGATCGTAGGCGGTTCTATTTTAAGCCATGATCATTTCCAGGGAGGTGCATACACCTTTGCTATGGCAAAAGCACCTTATGAATATATGTTTGAAATGGATGGCTATAAAGATGTGACAGCCGGTATTATAAAATGGCCGATGTCTGTCATTCGCCTGCAGAGTGGGAATGCAAAAAGTATCGTTGAAGCTGCAAGCCACATTTTAGATTTGTGGCGCGGATATACCGATGAGGAAGCATTTATCTTCAGCGAGACAGAAGGCGTACCACATAATACGATTACACCGATTGCCCGCAAAAGCGGCGATGTGTTTGAAATGGATTTGGTTCTTCGAAACAACATTACGACAGAAGAAAAGCCTTGGGGTGTGTACCATCCGGATGAGAAACTTCATCATATCAAGAAAGAAAATATCGGTTTGATTGAAGTTATGGGATTGGCAGTTTTGCCTGCAAGACTTAAAAAGGAAATGAGTATGCTAGCAGACGCTGTTGTAGAAGGAAAAGATATCAGAGCCATGGAAGAAATCGAAAAGCATGCAGACTGGGTGGAGCAGTGGCGTGAAAACTATGAGATTACAGCAGACAACATAAATCAGATTCTCAAGGATGAAATTGCCAATGTATTTGTTCAGGTGCTGGAATGTGCAGGCGTGTATAAACGCACGGAGGAAGGACAGAATGCGTTTAAGCGGTTTATCGCATTTTTATAAACGTAAGAGAGTTAATGGGAGCCCGCAGGTGTAGTAACCTGCGGGTGTTTTTGGTATAATGGGGTGAAAGCGGAGGAATTGCTATGCCGGATATAAAACAATCATTTATAAAAGACGAAAATGGAACTGTATATTATTGGAATACAGAGATTGATCCGATGAGGAAGACTCTTTTTTTCTTGCATGGGTTAACAGCGAATCATACGATGTTTGAAAAGCAGGTGGATTTTTTTAAAGATACTTATAACGTGATTGTCTGGGATGCGCCTGCACACGGGAAATCAAGACCATACAATAACTTTACGTATGGTAATGCAGCAGCTGTACTGTTACAGATTTTAAATGAGTTGCAAATCAAGGAAATTATATTAATCGGACAATCCATGGGCGGCTATATAGCACAGTCCTTTATAGCAAGATATCCGGAAATGGTAATCGGGTTTGTTTCGATTGATTCCACTCCGTTTGGAGATTATTATTCTAAGTCAGATATTTGGTGGTTAAAACAAATCGAATGGATGTGTAAACCATTTTCGGAAAAACTGCTTAAAGTTTCCGTGGCAAAACAAAATGCGGTCACAAAGGTCGGTCGGGAGAACATGCTTGAAATGGTAAGCGACTACGAAAAAGAAGAACTATGTCATTTAATGGGTATTGGATATGCGGGATTTTTAGATGACAACAGGGAATTGCAATTATCTTGTTCTGCGCTGATTTTAGTGGGAGAAAAAGACAATACGGGAAAAGTAAAACAATACAATAAAGAGTGGTCAAAGAGAACAGGAATTAAAATGACTTGGATTCCGAATGCAGCGCACAATTCGAATGTGGACAATCCGGAGTTTGTAAATCGTTGTATGGAAGAGTTTTTAGAAAGTATTACTATAGGAGGTTATAGAGAATGATCGGTTTAATCGTCGCACGTTCCAAAAATAATGTAATAGGAAAAAATGGAAAAATACCTTGGAAGATCAAAGGTGAACAAAAGCAGTTCCGGGAACTTACAACGGGAAACGTAGTGATTATGGGAAGAAAGTCCTATGAAGAAATCGGACGTCCTCTTCCGAATCGAAGAAATATTATTGTGTCCGGAACGAAAAAGTTTGAAGGAGATAACTTGGAAACGGTTTCTTCCTTAAAGGAGGCAATTGCAGCTGCAGGTGATGCAGTCATTTATGTAGCAGGCGGATACGTATTATTTAAGGAAGCACTTCC
>JAFTWX010000100.1 GCA_017465095.1 Lachnospiraceae bacterium
CCATGACCAGCCGCCGCGGCCTGTATTGCCGTCACCGTAAGACACATCTGCCGCAACAGCATACGGCTCTGTTTTATAAATATTAGCCTCGTGTTCCGTACGGCTGTGATTTACAGGATTAAGCATCGAAAGCAGCTCGTAACCGCGTTCTTTCTGACCGTCCTCAAAAAATGCTTTTGCAAGCCATACGGCGGCATGTGTATATTGCGCACCGTTTTCACGTATCCCCGGAGGATAATCAGAAATATAGCCCGGATTGTTTTTTGAATTGCCTGCAAACGGCGGTGACAGCAATCGGACAACGCCATTTTCCTTATCGACAAGATTCGCATATGCTGTTTCGATTGCTGTACGAGCACGTTTTTTGTCGGCCATTCCGCTAATTACACTCCACGACTGAGAAAGCGAATCAATTGAACATTCAGCACACGAAGACGCGCCCAAAGGCGTGCCGTCACCGAAAAAAGCACGCATGTAACGATCTTTGTCCCACGCATTGGTTTCTATTGAATTTGTAATTTGTTTTATAACAGAAGTGTACTCAGCTTCTCTTCCTGTTTTTTCCGCTAAAGTCTGCATATAGGATGCAACAGTACATAAAAACCACCCTAGCCATACACTTTCGCCCCCGTTTGTTCCGACTTTATTCATACCATCATTCCAATCTCCGCCGCCCATTAAAGGCAATCCATGAGCGCCGAAATGCATTGCTCGGTTTACTGCAAGAATACAGTGGGTAAAAATATCTGCTTTCTTTTCCGATATCTCAGCATGCTCATATCTGTCATGCTCTGACGGTTTCAGTTCTTCGCTTTTCAGAAAAGGTACATCTTCAAAAAGAATATCCTTGTCGCCGGTAAATTCCACATAGTGATAAACCGCATACGGAAGCCACAAAAGGTCATCGCTGTAGTTGGTTCTCACTCCCGCGTTTTCCGGCGGATGCCACCAATGCTGAACATCGCCCTCTTCGTACTGTCTTGACGCACACAGCAAAATGTGCCTGCGCACAAATTCAGAATCAGCATGCAGCATTGCAAGGCTGTCTTGTAATTGGTCTCTGAAACCGTATGCGCCGCCGGATTGATAAAATGCGCTTTTTCCGTCAACACGGCATGATTTCACCTGATACATAAGCCACCCATTTACCATGAAATTAAAGGCATCATCAGGGGTATCAACTGAAATATTTCCCAGAAAATCACTCCAAAGATTTTTCACATAGGAGAGCTGTTTCTGAGCGTCATACGGATTTTTAATTCCCTGTATAATCTCTGCAATACTGTTTTCATCATCACCACAGCCGAGCATATACACTACAGAAACTGTATTTCCCGGTTTTACGCTGATTCTGTTTTTTACTGCCATACACGGATTGAAGCCGTATCCGCATGAATCACTAAGATACGATGCATAATCCCTCATTCCGCACGGATATGCAATGCTGCCGTCTTTGCCGATAAATTCATCAGCATTTCCTGTATATGAATCAGCGACCAATGAACCGGTAAGAAATACCTTTTTAGCAAAATGCATTTCTTTCCTGTGATTTTCCGCAATCAGCATGCATCCCGTATCATCCCATTTAGTGCCTGTATACGGCGCATTGTCACATGGTTTCTCTCCCATTACAAGCCGTGAAAAGTACGCAATACTTATTTCGGCAGCAGCAGTCATCTCATTTTTTATCTCTAAAACAGATATCTTTACACGCTCATTGCTGTGAACAAATACAGTCAAGCATGACGATATACCGCTTTGTACAGTTGTAAAACGCGTATATCCGAAACCGTGTTCACAAATATACTGTTCCTTATTTTCACACCCCACTATCGGCGCTGCAGTAAAAAGACCCGGAATATAACCTTGAATTTCGGACACTTTCTGTGTCTTGGAAACATGAGATCCTAATGTTTCATTTTTAATATAAATTACATCTCCCGGCTCATCA
>JAFTWX010000101.1 GCA_017465095.1 Lachnospiraceae bacterium
AGCCACGGCGGTGAGGTGATTGCAGAAGGAACGGCGGAAGACATTATGAAAATACCGGATTCCGTGACGGGACAATATCTCAGCGGTGCCATGAAGATTCCGGTGCCGAAGATGCGAAAGCGCGCTACCGGATATCTCAAGGTAGTCGGCGCTGCGGAAAACAACCTGAAAGATGTAAATGTTGATATTCCGCTGGGTGTTATGACATGTGTGACCGGTGTTTCCGGTTCCGGAAAATCGTCGCTGGTCAATGAAATTATCTACAAGCGTCTGGCAAGAGATTTGAACCGGGCTTTGACGATACCGGGAAAACACAAGGACATGAAAGGCATGGATCAGCTTGACAAGGTAATCAATATCGATCAGTCGCCGATCGGGCGTACACCGCGTTCCAACCCGGCGACGTATACAGGATTGTTTGATCAGATCAGAGATTTGTTTGCGTCCACCCAGGATGCGAAGGCGAAAGGGTATAAAAAGGGAAGATTCAGTTTTAATGTAAAAGGCGGAAGATGTGAGGCCTGCAGCGGCGACGGAATCTTAAAGATAGAGATGCACTTTTTGCCGGATGTTTACGTGCCTTGTGAGGTGTGCGGCGGAAAGCGGTATAACAGAGAAACGCTGGATGTCAAATACAAAGGAAAGAGCATCGCGGATGTCCTGGATATGACAGTGGAAGAAGCGCTTGAATTTTTTGAAAATCTTCCGATGCTCCGCAGAAAGATACAGACACTGTACGATGTGGGATTGTCCTATGTAAAACTCGGACAGCCTTCCACCACCCTGTCCGGCGGGGAGGCACAGCGTGTCAAACTGGCCACAGAGCTTTCCAAGAGAAGTACAGGCAGTACGATTTATATCCTGGATGAGCCGACAACGGGTCTTCATTTTGCGGATGTGCATAAGCTGGTGGAGATTTTGCATCGCTTGACGGAGAGCGGAAATACGGTGCTCGTGATTGAACACAATCTGGACGTTATCAAGACGGCGGACTACATTATTGACATCGGACCGGAGGGCGGAGAGTACGGCGGACAGATTATTGCGCAGGGAACACCGGAGGAGGTGGCGCAGGAACCGAAGTCCTACACCGGAATTTATATCAAAAAAATGTTGGAAAGATAAAAATGCCTATAAAGATTTTTGCTGAATTGACCGATAACATTAACGAACAAGTTGAATAGTAACAGTATATCAAGGCATGGACGCACAGATTTTCAAGGAAGATTTCCTCCTAAACCTGTGCGTCTTTGCATATGATAAAAGCCGGAATACAAAAAAAGTGTAAATTCTGCGAAAACCCTTTGAAAATGGCATGAAAATGCGCTATAATGGTCTAGCGTATGCAAATGAAACCTATGAAACAGGGATATTTCAGAGAAATATTCTTGTTTTGTCAATAAATCAGAACCATGAAAGGGGAACGAATATGCAGTACACAGATATCGGAATTGACTTAGGAACCGCCAGCATCCTTGTTTATATCAGAGGCAAAGGTGTTGTTTTGAAAGAGCCTAGTGTTGTGGCTTTTGACCGTGATACAAATAAGATCAAAGCCATCGGAGAGGACGCACGTCTCATGCTTGGACGTACACCGGGCAATATTGTTGCGGTGAGACCGCTCCGTCAGGGTGTTATCTCGGACTATACGGTTACTGAAAAAATGATGAAATATTTCATCCAGAAAGCACTCGGAAAGAAAACATTCCGCAAACCGCGTATCGCAGTCTGTGTGCCGAGCGGTGTCACAGAAGTAGAAAAGAAAGCGGTAGAGGATGCGACATACCAGGCAGGAGCGAGAGAGGTTTCCATTATTGAGGAGCCGATTGCAGCTGCTATCGGTGCAGGTATTGATATTTCCAAACCGTGCGGAAACATGATCGTGGATATCGGTGGTGGTACTTCCGATATCGCAGTTATTTCCCTCGGTGGAACGGTAGTGAGTGCATCGATTAAAATTGCCGGTGATGATTTTGACGAGGCAATTGTTCGTTATATGAGAAAGAAACACAATTTATTGATTGGTGAAAGAACCGCTGAAGACCTTAAGATTAAAATCGGTTCTGCCTATAAGAGACCGGAAGTGGATTCTGTGGAAGTCAGAGGACGTAACCTTGTAACGGGTCTTCCTCGCACAGTGGAAGTGACCAGTGAGGAGACAGAGGAAGCTTTGAGAGAAGCGACTTCACAGATTATCGATACGATTCACAGCGTACTTGAAAAGACGCCGCCGGAGCTCGCTGCAGATATTGCAGACAGAGGTATTGTCCTGACAGGAGGAGGAAGTCTTCTCCGCGGTCTGGAAGACCTGATTTATGCAAAGACAGGCATCAATACGATGACGGCAGAAGATCCGATGACTTGTGTGGCGATCGGAACAGGTAAGTATGTAGAATTCCTGGCAGGATACAGAGACGAGGTATAAGCGGCCTTTGCGGGAGGTACAGTATGGTAAAAGGACTCTATACGGCGTGGACCGGAATGGTAAATCAGCAGAACCGGATGGATGTGCTGACGAACAATCTTGCAAACTCGGCTACGGTAGGATTTAAAAAAGAAGGTGCTACCAGCCAGGCATTTGATGATGTACTTGCATACAAGATTAAAGATTCATCAGATCCGGATCTTGCACGCAAGATAGGAAAAATGTCTCTCGGTGTCAAGATCGGAGAAAATTATACAGATTATTCCCAGGGAGCATTCAAGGTGACAGACAATACGTTTGACCTTGCGTTGTCCGGGGAAGGTTTCTTCGCCTGTGAGTATACCAATAAGAGCGGGGAGACATCGGTGAAGTATACCCGCGACGGTTCTTTTACGCTGAATGTGAAAGGTGAGCTGGTGACAAAGGACGGCGATTTTGTTCTCGATGAAAACGGAGACCACATCGTGCTGGATCCGAACAAAACGACCAGCTTTGACCAGTCCGGAGCCATCATGCAGAACGGCGAGGTTGTGGGCTATATACAGATCGCAGATTTTGAAGACTACAATTATTTAGAACACTACGGTGAAAGTTATTATCTTCCTGTGGAAGGGGCCCAGATGAAAGAGGCGGAGGCAAAAATGTTCTCCGGCTATCTGGAACAGTCCAATGTAACGGTAATCAATGAGATGGTTGAGTTGATTTCGGTTTCCCGTAATTACGAGACCAATCAGAAAATGATTCAGACGATTGACGGAACGCTGGAGATCGCGGCGAATCAGCTTGGTAAGATTTAATCGTAAGGGAGGATAAGTTATGGTAAGAAGTTTATGGACAGCTGCCAGCGGAATGATCGCGCAGCAGACAAATGTAGATACAATCGCAAATAACCTTGCAAATGTCAACACGACAGGATATAAGACAGAGGTTGCAGAATTTAAGACACTCCTCTATCAGAATCTTCAGACAAAGACAACGACAGCCAACGGTGAGAATAAGCCGATCGGGGCACAGGTGGGACTCGGTGTCCGCAACTCGGCAATTAACTCCATATTCAAACAGGGTAGTTTGTATGAGAGCAACTCCACTTCTTCCTTTGCGATTCAGGGTCAGGGATTTTTCGCAGTGCAGGGAGAAGACGGTGAGACATGTTATACGAGAAACGGTAATTTTGTGTGGGCAATGGACGGAGAGAATATTACGCTTTCTACCACGGACGGACATTGTGTGTTAGATTCCAACGGAAACAAAATTACATTCAGTAACGATTACTCGGCTTCGCAGATTGTAATTACTTCCGACGGAACCATCGGTTATCCGGATGAGAAAAACAATGTGCAGTCTCTCGGTATTCAAATCGGGCTGTTCCAGTTTCAGAATCCTTCCGGACTGGAAAAGCTGGAAGCAAGTATGTACAAGGTGACAGAGGCAAGCGGTCAGGCGCTGAATGAGTCGACCAACGATGAGCTTGTGAAGAGTTCTGTTGCACAGGGATATTTGGAAGGTTCCAATGTGCAGGTCGCAGATGAGATGGTAAATCTTATCGTGGCGCAGAGAGCTTACGAAATGAACTCCAAGGCCATCCAGGCTTCGGATGAAATGATGGGCCAGGCAAATAACCTGAGAAGATAAGCGTGAGGTAACTTATGGATATAGGCGGACTTAGTTCTACATATTTGGATTATGCAAACTCGCTGACGGGTACGGCGGGCAAAAGTGCAAGTTCCATCTCGTCCCTGGACAACAAAGATTTGTCCAATGCGACAGATGAAGAACTGATGGAGGTCTGTAAGGAGTTTGAGGCTTATTTCATGGAAATGATCATGAAAGAAATGACAAGCACCACCAGCCTTTTGGGTGAGGAGAGCAGCGGTAGCAATTCGTCCCTTGTGAATTATTTCAAGGACAATGCCATTACGGATCTTGCCAAGACTGCTACAGAGCAAAACAGCCTCGGTCTTGCCCAGACGTTGTATGAACAGATGCGACGCAATTACGGATTGGATTCTACTGTGGTAACCAACCCGGAAGAAAAGAAATTGTCGACCGAAAAAGCGACAGAAATTGAGACAAAAAATGAATAGGATAAAAGGGCTGTCTTGTGACAGCCTTTTTTTGTCCTTTTGTTACTGAGAGGATCTTATGCAGACGATAGAAGTGTATGTAGAGCGTGTGATATTTCAAAATGAGGAAAATGGATATTGTGTTCTTATGACCCGCCTGGATGATGAGGAAATCATTGTTGTCGGAACTTTTTACGGGGATATGCAGGGACAGATGCTGCGTGTCACCGGGGAGACGGATTACCATCAGAGCTACGGTGAGCAGTTTAAGGTGCAGGAGTATGAGGTGATTGAACCTTCCGACGAGGAGTCGGTGCGGCGGTATCTTTCGTCCGGAGCGGTGAAAGGAATCGGGGAGGCTCTTGCAGGACGTATTATAAAAAAGTTTGGCAGGGACACCCTCCGCATTATGGAGGAAGAGCCGGAACGCCTTGCGGAAATCAAGGGAATCAGTATGCGTAAGGCCCAGGAGATATCAGTTTCTTTTTCGGAGAAAAGAGACCTTCGGTCTGCCATGCTTTTTTTGCAAAAATACGGAATTACAAACAAGCTTGCAGTGAAAATATATGAGACCTACGGGCTGAAAATGTACGGTATTTTAAACGAAAACCCTTACAAGCTGTCGGAAGACATAGAGGGAGTCGGTTTTAAAACTGCGGATATGATTGCGGAAAAAATCGGGATTCACACAGATTCCGATTACCGGATCCGGAGCGGACTTTTGTATGTGCTGTCCCAGGCCCTTGCGGACGGCAATATGTATCTGCCCAGGGGCGAGCTTCTTGCGCAGGCGCAGCAGCTGCTCGAAGTGCAGGCGGAGCATATGGAGCCGCATATTATGAATTTGGCCATAGATAAAAAGGTAGTAATAAAGCAGGAGCATATTTACAGCGCGCGGGCGTATCATACAGAGGTGAAGACGGCGGGGATGCTTGTGTGTTTAAGTGCATGCAGACAGCACGCGCCGGAAGAAATGCTGGAGAAAAGAATCAGCGCCATCGAGAAAGAAGAGCAGGTCTCTTTGGATGAACTCCAAAGAGAGGCGGTGCGCCAATCTGTAAAAAACAGTGTTTTTGTCCTGACCGGAGGACCGGGGACCGGAAAGACAACGACCATCAATGTCATCATTAAATATTTTTTGCAGCAGGGGCTTCATGTAGCGCTGGCGGCGCCGACAGGACGTGCGGCAAAACGGATGACGGAGGCTACCGGATATGAGGCGCAGACCATTCATAGGCTTCTGGAAGTCGGCGGCGATATGGAAGGCAGAGGCGGCTATTTTGAGCGGGATGAATTTTATCCGCTGGAACAGGATGTCATCATTATCGATGAGATGTCCATGGTGGATATTTTTCTGTTTCAGGCTTTGCTTGCTGCGATTCCGGAGGGAGCAAGGCTGATTTTGGTGGGAGATACGCATCAGTTGCCGTCGGTCGGTCCGGGGCAGGTGCTTGGAGATATTGTGGACAGCGGTGCCTTTGCATGCATCCGGTTGGAAAAGATTTTCCGGCAGGAAAAGGGGAGTGATATCGTCTACAATGCGCATAAGATTAAATCGGGCACACAGATATCTCTGGACAATCAGAGCAAGGATTTTTTCTTTTTGCCCCGCAATGATACAAACCGTATTTACAACAACATTGTGCAGCTTGTGACGGACAAAATGCCCCGCTATGTTGATGCGCAGCCGTATGATATACAGGTGCTGACGCCGATGAAGAAGGGACCTCTGGGAGTAGCGGCGCTGAACCACATACTGCAGGAATATATCAATCCGCAGGACGGAAGAAAAAAGGAATATGCTTTCGGAGAACGGATATTCCGAGAGGGCGATAAGGTCATGCAGATTAAAAATAATTACAAGCTGGAGTGGGAGATTGTCGGAAAATACAATATTACCATCGAAAAGGGATGCGGAGTTTTCAACGGAGATGTCGGAAAAATTACGTCAATCAATGAGTATGCGCGCCAGGTGAGCGTGGAGTATGAGGAAGGAAAAACGGTTGTCTATGCGTTTGACGCCATGGATGAATTGGAACTTGCTTACGCCATGACCATTCACAAATCCCAGGGAAGTGAGTATCCGGCAGTGATTATTCCGGTGCTCGGGGTGCCGAGGCTTCTGCTCTATCGCAATCTTCTTTACACGGCGGTGACGCGTGCGGTGCGGTGTGTCACGATTATCGGCAGTGAGGAACTGGTGGCTGAGATGATTAAAAACGAAAATGTGCAGACCAGATATTCCGGTCTGCGGGAAAAAATATGTGAAAACACAAGGGTGACGGATGAATAAATTGGCTTCTTTTTTTTGCTTTGTATGGTCGGCGGTTTTGCAACTGATTTTTCCGCGGCGTTGTCCGTTTTGCGATGAGCCTGTTTTGCGGAAGGAAGAATTTGTCTGTGCAAAGTGCAAAGGACGGATTTCTGTGGTGAAAGAGCCGTATTGTATGAAGTGCGGTAAGAAACTGGGGCGGTCGGAAGCAGAATACTGTGCGGATTGTGAAAAATATCCACATGGCTATGACAGGGGCCGTTCGTTGTTTGTGTATGAAGGGCCGGTGAAGGGCTCTGTTTATCGGTTTAAATACGCGGGGCGCAAGGAATATGCGAAATGTTACGCCGGTCTGATGGAGGCGGAGCTGGGCGATTTTGTGAGAGAAATCGGCCCGGATGCACTCGTTCCGGTGCCGTTGCACCGGAAGCGGTTTCGGAAGCGGGGATACAATCAGGCGCAGCTCCTTGCAAAAGAGATAGGAGACCGGATGAGGATTCCTGTTTTGAGTGCGTCGGTACAAAGAGTAAAAAATACGGTTCCGCTGAAGACTTTGGAGCGTGCCCGGCGCCAAAATAATTTGAAAAAGGCTTTTAAAATCAATGGAAATGATGTAAAATTAAATACGATTATAATTATTGATGATATCTATACGACCGGAAGCACGGTGGATGCACTTTCGGAGGTGTTACGGTGTGCGGGTGTAAAGAAAATTTACTTTCTTACTTTGGCCGGCGGTCGATGAGGTAGTGGGAGGTTTCGTATGGACGTAAGAAATTGTCGTAAGTGCGGAAAATTATTTAATTACATTGCAGGACCGTTTATTTGCCCGTCCTGTAGGGATAAGCAGGAAGAGAAGTTCCAAACTGTAAAAAAATACATACAGCAGCACGGACGTGCCACAATCAATGAGGTGTCTGAAGAGTGTGAGGTGGAAATTTCTCAGATTCAGACATGGATTCGTCAGGAGCGACTTGAATTTGCGGATGATTCACCAATCGGTATTCCGTGTGAATCCTGCGGTAAAATGATCGGAAGCGGTAAGTATTGCCCGGATTGCAAAAATAACATGATGCGCAATCTCAACAGTGCCATGGGCAAACACGGCGTGCAGGTAGAGTCGCCTGTAGAAGTGCGGAGAGCAAAAGAAAACAGAATGCGTTTTTTGGATAAATAAGCGAGAAGGAGATACTGATGCTTAGTCAGGAGAGAATTAAACTTATGACCAAAATGGCTGCGTACGAAGAAAACGAAGGGAAAAAATACATGTCCATCGGAAGTTATTTTCGCAGCGATTATATGGGGATGCAGGTTTTGGGGTCCATTATCAGTGCGTCGATAGGATTCCTGCTTGTGTGCGGATTTTACATTTATTACAATTTTGAAACTCTGATGCAGGATATTTACAAAAAAGATCTCCTGCTCTTGGGGAAACAGGTTTTGTTTTACTATGTCATATTCGTGGCGGCGTATGCATTGATTACATACATTGTGTATTCGTTCCGATACAGCAGGGCAAAACGGAGCCTGAAAAGATATTACCGTCATTTGAAGCAGCTTGCTGCCATATATGACATAGAGAAAAATAAACGTCAGGAATAGTCCTGCGTTTGTTCGGAAGAAAGGATTTTATTATGTCTTCTTTATTGGAGTTAAGGGAAAAACTGAGGAATTTCTACAGCAGAAATGAGGCCTATTTATTGCCGTTTGTTAAGTTTTTGCTGGCGTTGCTTACTTTGAATGTATTGAATATGAATCTGGGTTATATGACAAAGATTAACAGCCCGATTTTAGTATTGATTGTTGCGCTTATGTGTTCGTTTTTGCCGATGAACACGTTGGTGATTGTATCAGCTGTGTTTGTGGTCGGTCATTGTTATGCGGTGTCTATGGAGTGTGCAATCGTAATTGTGGGTGTTTTCCTGCTGATGTTTTTGCTTTACTACCGCTTTTCGCCGAAAGATACGTTGATTGTCGTTTTGTTACCGCTGTGTTTTGGTATGAAGATACCGCTTCTTATGCCGATTGTGGTGGGGCTTTTGTGCGGACCGGCGTCTGTGATTTCCGTGTCCTGCGGAGTGGTAGTGTATTATGTGATTAAGTATATCAGCGCAAATGCATCCGTGATTACGTCGCTTGATGTCGACGGCTCTGTTGCAAAGTTCCGCTATGTCATTGACGGCCTTATAAATGACAAGGCCATGGTGATTGTTATTTTTTCTTTCTGTGTAACCACAATTATTGTGTACATCATTCGTAGATTATCTATAGATCATGCATGGACAATCGCTATGTTTGTCGGTGCGGTAACCAATGTGATAGTTCTTTTGGTGGGGAATCTGATGTATGAGACCGGATTTTCGGTTTTGTCATTGGTGCTCGGAACAATAGTTGCTTTGGCTGTGGCAAAAGTATTCCAGTTTTTTGTATTTAATGTGGATTATACAAGAACAGAGTATGTACAGTTCGAAGATGATGAATACTATTATTATGTAAAAGCTGTTCCGAAAAACACGATGACAAAATCAAGACACACCGTGAAGAAGATTACGAGTGTCCTTTAGGAACAAAGCACATGGATACCAAAAAAATATAAAGTCAGGTGTTCCAAATGCAGCAAATCAGTACATTTATTGACAAGTATCTCTCCACGTTACACATTCCGAAAACGCTGATGTGGACAGATATTGCAGAAATCATCATAATTTCATTTGTGGTATATCAATTATTAGCCTGGATTCGCAATACAAGAACCTGGGCTCTTTTGCGTGGTGTGCTTGTTATTCTTGCGTTTCTCTTTATCGCGGCGCTGTTTAATATGTCAACGATTCTTTGGATTGCAGGAGAAATCTTCTCAATTGCGGCTATTGCCATCGTAATTATTTTGCAGCCGGAGCTTAGGCGTGCGCTTGAACAAATCGGACAGAAAAGTTTTATGAACGCACTGTTTCCTTTTGAAATCAGCAAGACGCAGGAAGGCCGTTTTTCCGACCGGACCGTGCAGGAAATTGTAAAAGCATGCTACGAGATGGGAAAAGTAAAGACAGGTGCTTTGATTGTGATTGAGCACAATTCTTCCCTGGCTGAATATGAGCGGACGGGAATAGAAGTCGACGGTCTTGTGACCAGTCAGCTTTTAATAAATATTTTTGAACATAACACACCGCTTCATGACGGAGCAGTGATTATACGGGGAAACAGGGTGACATGGGCGACATGTTATCTGCCGTTGTCTGATAATATGGAATTGTCCAAGGAACTCGGAACACGTCATCGCGCGGGAGTCGGTATTTCAGAAGTGACGGACTCTCTGACGATTATTGTGTCGGAGGAGACCGGTCGTGTTTCCATGGCGTATGACGGGAAATTGACCAGAAATGTGGAGCCTGATACGTTGCGTTCCAAACTGACCTCATTACAGAGCAAGACAACAGAAGAAAAGAAGAAAAAGAAATTGTCATGGAAGGGAAGGGGTAAGAATGAAGAAAGCTAAGATCTTTGAAAACTTCGGCTTGAAAATCCTGGCTGTGTTTATATCCATCCTTCTCTGGCTGGCAGTGATTAATGTGTCGGATCCGGTAATCAATACAACCTACACGGAAATTCCGGTGATTGTGACCAATACGGAGAGTGTGACGACGGACGGAAAGGTGTACGAACTGGAAAGTGAGAGTACGGTTACGATTTCTGTCAGTGCAAAACGTTCCGTTCAGGATTACTTAAGTGAAGACAATTTTAAGGCCGTTGTGGATCTGGAAGACTACGATGAGGCGACAGGGCAGGTCCCGATTCGGGTGGAGTCCAACAAGTACAACGGGCAGATTGAAAGTATGAAATCAAAGACAGAATTTGCTGTCGTAAACATTGAAGAAATGCTGCGCAAGCAGTTTATGATTGTACCGATTGTCAGCGGTGATCCGGAAGAAGGATACGTGGTCGGTGAAGTCAGCACGGCTGAAAATATAGTCCGTGTATCCGGCGCGGAATCGGTTGTTTCGGCGATAAAGAAGGTTACCGCGGAGATGTCGGTATCCGGTCTGAACAGCGATGTCAATACATCGGTTGACCTAAAACTTTACGATCAGGACGGTCGCCAGATTAAAGATAATAATTTGACAAAAAATATTTCTACGGTTGCCATGTCAGCGCAGATTCTTGCTACGAAGGAATTGCCTCTTAACTTTACGGTAAGCGGATCTCCGAAGGATGGATACAGTATCAGCGGTGATCTCACTGCATCTGCGGATACCGTTCTGGTGGCCGGTAAACAGGCAGTTCTTGCGAAGATGACATCCGTTGATGTGTCCCCGGCTGCGGTGAGCGTGGAAGGTGCGGACAAAGATGTGGAGCTGAATGTCGATTTGACCGGATATCTTCCGGACGGAATCGTTTTGGTTGATCCGGATAACACGAAAATTGTTGCGGTAGAAGTTCCGATTGACGCGATTGTTACAAAGGAAATTGAAATAGAAAAAACAAGCATCCAGATGGTCGGACTTCCGGGAGAACTGGAAGCGGAGTATATCGGAAATGCAGATACGGTCGCGATAGAAGTGGAAGGCGTATCGGAAAAGATTGCAGCGATGAAAGTGGCTGATATTTCCCTGCAGATTAATTGGGATGCATATATGCAGAGTCAAAATTCAGATGGGCTTACAAAAGGGACATACCGTGTTCCGGTAACGATTGTTTTGCCGGAAGGTGTTGCACTTAAGAAAGAGGTTTCCCTCAGTGTGCGTCTGAATAAAATAGATTAAAAAAGAATCGAGGAAAAAAAGATGGGAAGAATGTTCGGTACGGATGGTGTTCGCGGTGTTGCGAATGCGGAGTTGACTCCAATGCTTGCTATGCAGCTTGGTCAGGCAGGAGCCTATGTTTTAACAAAAGAAATGGATCACAAACCGACGATCATGGTTGGTTGTGACACCCGTATTTCGGGTGATATGCTGGCAAATGCGCTGATGGCAGGTGTTTGTTCGGTAGGAGCCAATGCAGTTTATGTTGGGGTTCTTCCGACGCCGGCAGTCGCATATTTGACCAGAAAGTACAAAGTGGATGCGGGAGTTGTTATTTCGGCGTCCCACAATCCGGTAGAGTTTAACGGTATTAAATTTTTTGATGCAAACGGCTATAAGCTTCCGGATGAGATGGAAGATGAAATTGAAGCGGTAATTAAGAGTGGTATGGACGGCGTTAAGTTCCCGACGGGGCGACAGGTCGGAAAAGTAAAATACCGCACCGATGCAAGAGAGGAATATATCAATCATGCCATCCAGTCGATTCCGATGGATCTTTCCGGTATGAAGATTGTGGTGGATTGTGCGGAAGGTGCTGCGTTCTATACATCCGTGGAAGCGCTTAAAGAACTGGGAGCCAATGTAATTGCAATCCATAACAATCCGGACGGAAGTAACATCAATGCCAACTGCGGTTCGACACACATGGAGGAGTTAAAGGGCCGTGTGCTTGTGGAGAAGGCGCAGGTCGGGCTTGCTTTTGACGGTGATGCGGATCGTCTTCTTGCAGTGGACGAAAATGGTAAGACAGTAGACGGTGACCAGATTATGGCCATTGTCGGCAATTACATGAAAACAAAAGGAAAACTCAGCGATGACACGATAGTTGCCACTGTTATGAGCAATTTAGGCTTCTTCCTGATGGGAGAGAAAAACGGCCTGAAAATTGAGCAGACAAAAGTCGGTGACAGATATGTGTTGGAGCGCATGCGTGAAATCGGATCGAACCTGGGAGGCGAACAGTCCGGACATATTATCTTCCTGGATGAAAATACGACAGGAGACGGATTGCTCAGTGCTCTGCACCTTTTAGAGGTTATGGTGGAAACCGGAAAACCGCTTTCGGAGCTGGCATCTATCATGGAGGTTCTTCCGCAGGCTCTCGTTAACGCTAAGGTTGCAAACCACAAGAAGGACCGCTATATGGAATATCCGGAGATTGCGTCTGCGATTGAAGAGATTACGGCAAAATTTGCGGGCGAAGGGCGAGTGCTCATCCGTCCGAGCGGAACAGAGCCGCTTGTGCGCGTTATGATTGAGGGAAAAGATCAGGTGCAGATTGAAGAAGAAGCGAAGAAACTGGCGAATCTTATTCAGGACGTAATGTTCTGATGCTGCGTTATATATGCGTGTAATGCCTTGTGAAAAAAGGGCAAGTGTGGTACACTAATGACTGGGGTAAAACTAACAAAAGTGTAATGGAGGGTATGATTTCATGGTAAGCCAGAAAGTTACTATCAAAAATCCAACAGGGCTACATCTAAGACCGGCTGGCAACCTATGCAAGGAAGCAATGCAGTTCAAATCTCTGATTACGTTTTCGTTCAGAGATAATACGGCAAATGCCAAGAGCGTGTTGAGCGTTCTCGGCGCGTGTGTTAAATGTGGCGATGAAATAGAATTTGTCTGCGAAGGTGAGGATGAGGAAGAGGCTTTGAAGGCTCTTGTCACCGCCATCGAAAGCGGACTGGGAGAATGATTTTGACAGCCCATCTAACGGTGGGCTGTTTTCAATTAAATGGAAAAGGAAGGCAGAGAAATGTTAAATTATCAAAGATATCGCAAGAATCCGGTTATCGACTATCCGGAGAGAGAATGGCCGAACAAAGAAATCGAGAAAGCACCGATCTGGTGCAGTGTAGACCTGCGAGACGGCAATCAGGCGCTGATTGACCCGATGGTAGTGGAAGAGAAAATTGAAATGTTCCAGCATTTGATTAAGCTCGGTTTCAAGGAGATTGAGATCGGATTCCCGGCGGCCAGCCAGATTGAGTTTGATTATCTGAGACAGCTTGTAGACCGTAAGTTGATTCCGGATGATGTGGTGGTACAGGTTCTGACACAGTGCAGAGAGGAACTGATTGACCGTACGTTTGAATCCATTGAGGGCTGCAAACAGGCTGTCGTACATATTTACAATTCCACATCCACTCTTCAGAGAGATGTGGTATTCCACATGGATCAGGATGAAATCATCGATATTGCCGTAAAAGGTACGCAGATGGTAAAAGAGCGTGCAGAGAAGTTCCCGGGCAAGATTATTTTAGAGTATTCGCCGGAAAGCTTTACCGGTACGGAGCTTGATTTCGCACTTCGCATCTGTACCGCAGTGCAGAAAACGTGGGGAGCTACAAAAGAAAATCCGATTATTATCAATCTTCCGTCCACGGTTGAAATGAATACACCGAATGTGTATGCGGACCAGATTGAATGGATGAATAAACATTTTGAGGACAGAGAGAGTATTATTTTGTCTGTTCATCCACATAATGACAGAGGTACCGGTGTTGCCAGTGCAGAGCTTGCGCTTCTTGCCGGGGCAGACCGTGTGGAGGGTACACTTTTCGGAAACGGTGAGCGTACCGGTAATGTGGACATTTTGAACATTGCCTACAATATGTTCTCTCAGGGGATTGACCCGCAGCTCAACATCGAGCATATCAATGAGAGTATTGAGTTGTATGAACGCTGCTGTAAAATACCGATTCATCCGCGTCATCCGTATGCAGGAAAGCTCGTGTTTACTGCATTTTCCGGATCTCATCAGGATGCAATTAACAAAGGTGTTGCAGCACTCAGAGAACGTGGAAGTGAAATTTGGCGGGTACCTTACCTTCCGATTGATCCGGCGGACATCGGAAGAGAGTACGAGCCGATTGTGCGTATCAATTCCCAGTCCGGAAAAGGCGGAGTTGCCTTTGTTATGGATACTTATTTCGGATTCAAACTTCCGAAAGGAATGCACAAAGAGTTTGCGAAAGTTATTCAGGGTATTTCCGAGAAGCAGGGAGAGGTTTCTCCGGAAGAAATTATGGAACAGTTCCGTCAGCAGTATCTGGATCAAAAGGAACCGCTCCACTTCAGAAGACTTCGCGTGGACGACATGAGCGATGCTACGGATTCACCGTTCGATACAAAGGTTACGGTTGTTTATACCGATCACGGAACCGAGAAGACGTTCGAGGCAGTCGGAAACGGTCCGATCGATGCAGTACAGCGCGGTGTACAGGAACAGACCGGAGTGCGTATCAAGGTTCTGGATTACGAAGAACATGCGCTTCAGAGTGGTGCCAGCTCGCAGGCTGCTGCATATATCCATCTGCTCGATGCGGATGACGGAACAGTTACTTACGGTGTCGGCGTGAGCAGTAACATTACGAGAGCTTCCGTTCGTGCGATTTTCTCTGCACTGAACAGACTCGGCATCGGTGCTGACTGATCTTGGAGATAAGTGATGAAACGATTAAAACAAAAATTATGGAAACCGTATATAATTTTACCAATGTTAACCCTGTTCTTTTTGGCAGGGTTTATTGGTAGTTATATATTTCCGAATACAGTGCTTGACACATTTGTGATCAATATGGAAGAAGAGGAAGATGACACGGAGGTGCTGCTTCCTCTTTCTTTGCAGGAGCCGATAGTATATGAACTGAATACGAAGGGGCTCCCGATGCGCGGAATTCAGGTGGGTATCAACAAGAGAGGATATGCACAGGAAAATACCACGCTGGTATACGCTGTTTACAAGGAAGAAGAGTGCATCAGCCGTAACGTGTACGGTGTTGCAGCCGGCGATGATATTCAGTATGTATATCTTCCGTTTGAAAATTACGAGGCGTGCATCGGTGATATAAAAATTACATTTTTGCTGGAAACAGCGGGGGATGCGGAGACGTATCCGGCGCTTATGGCAAACCATGCGCAGATTGAACATGGGAAAACGACTGCGGAAAACCGCCCGGAGGGTGAGGAAGAAAAGCAGGTTGCGCTGAAATGTAGTCATATCTATACCCATGACACGTATCCGTTTTTGTATGATTGTCGATTGCTGACTTTTGTATTTCTTGCAGCTTCCATGGCGGTAGTGTATCCGCAGCGGAGCGGAAAGGAGGAAAAGCATGCAGAATAATCAGAAATGGAAACACGTTTTTCAATATATTATTGTGCTCATAGTGGCAGTGACGATTGCCCTTCTTGTGGAATGCTTGATTTTTCAGTTTCCGGCTCTTCGCTATAAGCAGAATCCGATTCGTCTGAATCCGGACGGAAGCGACGATATGGTGCAGGTTCTTGTGGAGGACGAGCTTGCCGAATTGACGGCGGAAGAAATCCGCAGCATTGAGGTAGAGCGTGATAACAACCGGATTTTGGCAGAGTATAACGGGGAAGAGTATGTGGAGCCGGAGGATGAGTCGTTAGTGGAAAAGAACGGAACCATGTACCGGAAAGTGAAAAAAACGACGATTTCTGTCGATTTGGGAAATCCGTGTTACATTCACAAACTGGATCTGCGTGCGCCGGTAGAGGAAAGCGCAGGATACAGCGTGGTTGTTTTAAAGGACGGAAAAGAAATCAATTCCGATATTTATTGTACGATAGAGGCAAAGATTGATGCGGGAATTGCCAACGTGTCTGAATACGCAGATGCCATGGAAATTGAGATTTTGTCCAGGGAAGAAATTGTGCCGGAAGACATTGAGATTACCGTTTCGAATTCTTTCCGCCCGAATGCTATGCGAGTTGCGTTTATGATACTGCTTTTGCTGATGGCGGCGATTCTTGTTTTGGAAAAAACGGCGCTGCATGACAAGCAGGAGTGGATTTTTGCAGTGACCTGTTTTATGATGGGAAGCCTCTTAATCTGCGGTATCGGAACCAATCAGGTCAGCTACGATGAGTATGTGCATGCGAAGGCGGCGTACAAGTTATCCTTCGGTACGACTCTTGAATTTACCGAGTCTGCTCTTCAAATGTCGGGGAATCTGCTTCCTCTGTTTAACAATCCGGAGGAACGTGCTCTGATAGAAGCGTACGAGAATAAAAACAATGACTTTAGCTGGGCGGATATCGGAAGCCAGAGCCGGTTCGTGCGCTCGGAGACAAGGGTGTATTACCCGATGGCAGTGGGATTCTGGATTGGAAGACATTTGCAGATGGGATTTGCCGAGACGGTAGCTCTTGCCAAGTTCGGAAATCTTCTGTTTTATATTTTGGTTGTATTTTTTGCCATCCGCCTTGCGGTCAGATATAAAAATATCGTGGCGCTGATCGGACTTTTGCCGAACAATGTATTTTTGGCAGCAGCTCTTTCCTACGATCCCCTTGTGATCAGTTTCCTTTTGCTCGGAATGGTGCTCATCATCAATGAAATACTGGAACCGGAGCGGGAGTTGACGTGGCAGAATACATTGCTCATTTTGCTTTCTTTTGCCATAGGATGTCAGTCCAAACCGATCTACGTGGTGATGGCGTTGCTTATGCTTTTCTTCGGAAAGGAAAAATTTGCAAACCGCACGCAGATGTGGGTATTTAAAGCTGCGGTGCTTGTGGTGGCAGGACTTATGATTTACAATATTTTCTTCCCGACGCCGACGGCCGGAAGCGATTATCACCTTGTGAGCAATATCACTTACGCCGGGGACAAGAGAAACGTCGGAACCAGTGTCATGGGACAGATAGAATATATCTTCGGCAATCCGGGGGTATATACATTGTTGCTTCTCCGTTCTATGGGAGAAATGCTGGGCAGATATCTGCTGGGCGGCACCGGATTTTTCCAGTATGGTTATGTGGGAGCGGCGCCGATGATCGCTACCTATCTTGTCCTGCTGGTTGCCCTTTGGCTTGTGTTGTTTGCGGCAAAAGGGGAGAAGAGACGGGGAATCGGCATAAAATTTATTTTGCTGAATATCCTTATGATTTTCGGAACTGCAGCGATTGTCTGGACATCCATGTATGTCAGCTATACGACTGTGGGAGCGGATGAGATCCGCGGTGTGCAGGGAAGATATTTCATCCCGATGTTTTTACCGTTTGCCGTATGTTTCCTGAACAGTAAATTGGAAAGCCGGTTGGAACAGCATGACCGAAGCAGAATTGTGTTCGGTGTGATGACGGTGCTCAATATGGCCATGATTTATGGCATGGTAATTACGAAGATGAATATTTAAGATAAGGCGGATAGTTATGGTCAGTGTAATTGTACCGGTTTATAAGAGTGAGCAGACGCTGACACGCTGTGTGGACAGTCTGCTTGCGCAGGATTATGAAGATATCGAAATATTATTGATTGTGGACGGGCCGCCGGACGGTTCCGGGATTCTGGCGGATGAGCTTGCAAAGAAAGATCGCCGTATCCGTGTGATTAACCAGGTGAACCAAGGGGTGTCCAAAGCGCGGAATCGCGGAATTACAGAGGCACGCGGCGAGTATATCCGGTTCCTTGACAGTGATGATTACGTCGGTGAGCATTCCATCTCGCCGATGGTGAAGCAGATGGAGCAGGACGGAAGCGATATGGTGATTGCAGGATATGATCACCTTTATTTTGGAAGCAGAATTCCGAAAATTCCTCCGGTCAGCGGATATTTTTCCATGGAAAAAGCGGAAACACAGGATGTCCTCTGTCGTCTTTACGAAGCAGGGTTTTTGAATATGCCGTGGAACAAGCTGTTTCGCCGGGAGAAGATTGCGGCGCAGTTTCCGACGGATCGCACACTGGGAGAGGATTTGCTGTTTAACATGGAGTATATTTCAAAGCTCTCCGGCTTTTCCGTGGTAACGGACAGTGTGTGTATGTACATACAGGATGACCGGGGAACGACTCTTTCTACGAAAAAGAGAAATGACAAGATTGAGACAGCCCTTTATCTGTATCGGAAATCAAAGGAATTCTTTGTGGGTCTGGGTGTGGAAAAAGGCGAAAAACTGGCGTTTTTGGATACCAAGGTGATTACGACCTTTTTGGATGAGGTGGAAATGACCGGATTTTCGGACGCAGGCACAGGGGAAAGGAAGCAGGAGATTCAAAGCTTTGCCGATGCAACCGCTGAATTTTTGCACGGGGACGAGCCGAGAATCATCCGTTTGACTAAGCTTGATTATAAGATCATATATTTCTTTTTAAAGAGAAAAAGCATTTCCATAACGATGCTTCTGGTTTGGCTTCGCACGATTGTTGTAAAACTTGTGAGAAAAGGGAGAAGAGGATGAAACCACTCATTTCCGTAATTATTCCGGTGTACGGGGTGGAGCCCTATCTGCGCAGAGCCGTAGATTCGGTGCTCAGACAGACGTACTCCAATCTGGAGATTATATTGGTTGATGACGGTTCGCCGGACGGGTGTCCGGCTATTTGTGATGCCTATGCGGCGAAAGAGGCGAGAGTGCGTGTGATTCACAAGGAAAACGGCGGACTTTCCAATGCGCGAAATGCAGGACTGGACGTGGCCGGCGGCGATTATATTGCCTTTCTCGACAGTGACGATTACTACGCCCCGTTTTTTATCGAGGTGCTTTACAAAGAGCTTCTTAAAAACGATGCCCAGGTTGCGCTCTGTCCCTATGAAGTGACGGACGCCATGGAACCTTCACAGGGGCCGGATTTTGCCGCAAGGAAAAAACAGTATGCAGATGGAGAAGTGGACTGCCCGGTTTATGACCGCGGTCAGATGCTTTTAAACCAGTACGATGCCCTTTGCGGCGATGCAACGTACTTTATTGTTGCATGGAACAAACTTTACAAAGCATCTCTCTGGAAAGGGGTCCGCTATCCGAAAGGGAAGATTCATGAGGATGAGGCGACGACCTACCGGATTTTTGATAAAGTGCAGAGAGGTGTGTATGTAAAGCTTCCGATGTACGCGTACTTCAGTGCGCCGGAAAGCATTACCCGTGCACGATTTTCTGTGAAACGTCTGGAGTGGTTTGACGCGCTGGATGACCGTATTACCTTTTTTGAGGAAAAAGAAGAAATGTCTGCTTTGACGGCGGCGGTGCGCGCCAGGGCGGATGCGGCGATACGGTACTATTATCCGCTTGTGAGGGAATGTCCCGGCGAGCGGAAAGAGAAAAAGAGACTGAAAAAATATGTAAAAACGGCGCTTGAGATGGACCGGAGCGGTGAAAAACCGAAAAAAGGATTTCTCGGTTTTGTAAAAAGAACGGGGTATCATCTGTTTCTTGCGGCGCCGGGAATATATTCCGTGATGACGAAAGTGGGGAGAGAGTAATGCCGAAGGTTAGCATAGTAATCCCGGTTTATAATATGGAAAAGCTTTTGGACCGGTGCATGGAAAGTGTGCTGGCGCAGACACTCGAGGATGTGGAGATTCTGTTGGTGGATGACGGAAGTACGGATACATCCCCTGCGTTGTGTGATGATTATGCGAAGAAGGATGGCCGTGTCAGGGTGATTCACAAAGAAAACGGCGGGCTTACTTCTGCGTGGAAAAAAGGTTCGGAGGAAGCAAAGGGCGAGTATATCGGATACGTGGACAGCGACGATTTCATAGATGCCGACATGTATGAGCGGATGTATGAGAGAGCTGCAGCTACCGATGCGGATATTGTCTGCTGCGGACTGATTCATTGGTATGAAAGTGATCCGGAGCGCAACTGGTCGGAGCAGATGGAGTTTCCGACGGACAGTCTGAAGAAAAGTGAACTCAGCGAGATATTGTATCCGTCGCTGATCAATGACGGAAGCTTCATGGGAAGACATTTGCAGCCGAACCGCGTGACAAAAATTGTCCGGAGCAGTCTGGTAAAGAAAAACTTAAATCAGTGCAGCGATGCGGTCAGTATCGGAGAGGATTATCAGTTTTCTCTTTGTATGTTTCTGGATGCGGAGCGCGTGGAGATTATCCGCGACTATTTTCCGTACTATTATTATATAAACACTGCGTCCATGACCGGAAGACATGACAAAAAATATCCGGACAAAATACGTATTATGAGAGAGAACCTTTGCCGGATTTCCGATGAAAAGAAGGTTTTTGATTTGAAACCGCAGATTTGGAATGATTATATGGGCCTGCTGGTGCTTCACACCAAGGCTGCTGTCTATAAACAAAAAAATGTGCCTTACAGTGAAATTCGAAAGGAATTAAAGGAAGTACTTTCCCGTCCGGATGTCCGTGAGGCGCTTAAGATGTATCATATGCCGCTTTTGACATGGGCGGAAAAACTGTATTTGTTTTTTATGAAGCATCATATGTATCTTGCGATTTATGTGGCAGTCCGATTATATTTCAGAAAATAATCGCAAGGGAAATGCAGGGAAATGAAAAGTAACCCGGAGGTAACAAATGGAAAAAAGAATGAAATATATATATCCGGTTTGTTTTGTGCTGATCATTGCAGTGATTGCTTTTTTGGCTTTTTATAAGTTGGATGTGAAATATGTGGATCCGTGGGATGAGGCCAGACATGGCGTCAATGCGTATGAGATGGCAAACGGAGGCAGTTTGTTTCAGAATACCTATTTGAGACAGGCGGATTATTACAACTTGAAACCGCCGCTCTCCATGTGGTGCATTATGCTTGGAATGGCGGTGTTCGGAAACGGCGTTTTTGCCCTGCGTTTTTATTCGGCTCTTTGCTATGTGATTCTTGCGATTGCAGCCGGACTTTGGCTGCGCAGATACGGAAGGCTGGAATCCCTTTTGGGTATGGCATTTCTTGCAGTGAATACCACGGCGTTTCAGGCACATATGATCCGGGCGGGGGATGCGGACAGTCTGTTCGTGCTTTTGTTTACTTTGGCGATGCTTTGTATGATGCGCATTCCGGAAAAGAAATATTATCTGTATTTGTGCGGACTGTTTTTTGCACTTGCATTTTTGACAAAGAGCTACCATGCGGGAATGATTGCTGCCGTCGGTGGGTTGTATCTGGTTTTGACGGGGCAGATAAAAAAGCTCAGTGTGAAAAACTGGTTGCTGTTTCTTGTTTCCATTGTTGTTCCGATTTCGCTGTGGGCAGTTCCGAGAGCCATGGTGGACGGAACGGTGTTTTTTCAAAAAATGTGGGAGACCGACGTGCTCGGAAGAACCGACGGAACATTACAAAATAACATTGCGCCGTTTACCTATTATCTGGATTATTACCTCGGTGCAGCGTCCGGAAAGGTGACACCGTACCTGTGTGCGTTTGTTGTTTGTCTGTTGGGTGTATTTCTGGCAAACAAGCATTTTGCATGGGAAAAACGGGAAGCCTACATCGGGTGGGCTCTTTGGATTTTGGTTCCGTTTCTCGGTTTTTCGATGGTGCAGAATAAACTGCTTTGGTACATGTATCCGGTGCTGATTCCGGTTCTGCTCGCGGCCGGTGTTTTTTCGGCAAGAATTTTGAAATCAGAAAATCTGTTGACGGCGATGAAGGTGGTTTTCGGAGCAGCAGTTGCCGTGATTTTACTATATTATATAAACGACGTTGTCGGCATCATCCGGTCCCAGGGATCGAATGAGTTCCAGCAGCTTGTGCGCACGGTGGCCGAAGATGACGCCAATAAAGGATGTCGCGTATACGTGGATTACAATCTGACGGAGGACGGAAAAATTAACTCCGACTGGAGCCAGCAGGATGTGTTTGTCGCCGAGGCTTACGGAGATTTTGAATGTGTAAACGGCGGACATTTCGGGCTGAAGCTTCAGAGCACCTACCTGGGTGAGAAGGGACTTTTGTTTGCCGGACGTGACGTAAGCGGGGAATACGAAGCTTTGTATGATGATTTTGAGGTGGTTGCGGAAAGTGAAAACTACCGTGTATATGCAATCACATATTAAGTGTCGACAAAAAGAAACCTTTGTGGTAAAATAGTCGGGATGTATTTTTGCATCTGATTTTGTGAGTAGAGAAAAAACGAAGGTGAAAACATATGAAGAAACTTAGTGTATTATTATTGACAGCGTTGTCTGTCGCCTGTATCCTGACCGGATGCGGAAAGCCGGAGGAGACGCCGGAAGAAGCGCCGGTTGTAGAGGAGATTGTGACAGAAGAAGAATCGACTGCGGAGGAACCTGCGATTGAAGAGCAGCCGGAAGTTGTTCCGGATGATGAGATTCCGGAAGGAAAAATGAGAAGTTCCCTGACCGGTGAAATTATCAGTAAGAAACTTTGGAAACGTCGCCCGGTAGCTATTATGCTTCCATCGGACAAAGCAGCACAGCCACAGTATGGTATCGGCGAAGCCGGCGTTTTGTACGAGTGTATGGAAGAGGGAGATATGTCCCGTCAGATGGCTGTCATCGAAGATTGGCATAAAATCGAAGTGCTCGGAAACGTGCGCAGTTGCCGTGACTATTATGTATATTGGGCTTTGGAATGGGATCCGATTCTCGTTCATTTCGGAGGACCTTACTATCTTGCGGAAGTGACCAACCGCCCGGATGTTTATAACATTACCGGATGTGCAGTTAACTCCACATCCACAGCGCCGGGGTGCAACGGATTTTACCGTACCACAGACAAGGTAGTTCCTCACAATGCGTACACAAGCGGCGAAAAACTGAAAGAGCAGTGTAAAGAGCTCGGTTACAGTTTAAAACATGATTTCGACAAATTCCGTGCGGAGCATTTTATTTATGCGACGGACAAGGAGAACACACTTGCAAGTGAAAAGGGCAGCTTTGATGCCAAGGAAATCAGTCTTGCAGATGCGTTCCCGTACACAAAGTCTTCTCTGACTTACGACGAAGACTCCGGTCTTTACAAAAAAGACCTGTATGAGAAACCGCAGTGTGACGGAACAACAGGAAAACAGCTTACATTCAAAAACGTTGTAATCCAGTTTACACATTACGAAGTGAGAGATGCGAAAGGATATCTTTCTTTCCGTTGCCATGACGATACTCAGGACGGATATTACATCACAAACGGAAAAGCGATCCATATGAGATGGGTAAAAACATCGGATTATGCACCGACAAAATATTACAATGACGATCTTGTTCAGATTCCGTTCAACGTAGGTAAGACATTTATCGCCGTTGTTCAGAATGACCGTTCGGTAACTATCGACGGAGTAGAGTATAAGTCTCTTGTACAGTAAAATGATTGCAGGCGCCGGAAAATTTTCCGGCGCTTTTGATTTGCCTGTGGGGTTTCAGTGCCGTTGTGTTGCTGTGGGGTTTCGGTGCCGTGGGTATATAGAGAAAAATGATGCAAAAATGCCCATGAAATCAGGCATTTTGGCGGAATTTTGTTTGTGATTTGGTTTGTTTGGACATATATGAAAAAAAGTATAAAAAGAGCCCAAGATATGGTAAAATCTTGGGCAATTTTTTGCGATTATTTGATATATACCCACAGCGCCGAAAATAAGCATTCCGCGAAAAAACTTTATTCATCCTCTCCGGCCACGTGTTTCGGAATACCGTTCCAGTCGGCGGCGATGTCCGTGAAGGAAGAAAAGTAGCTGCCGATAATTTTGTCCGTGTTTGCGAGACACATCAAATCTAAGAGAGCATCTTTGATACCGCTCACACTGTCGCGGGAAAGATCTCTTGTCTCGTTGGAGATGATGCGGTCCGGAAAGAGACGGCGGAGATTTGCCTCCTCGGAAAGGTCGTCCGTCGCAAGATAAAATTTAGTATCCGGAAATTGGGCAATTTCCTTTTGCATGGAATCGACAAACGCCTGGGTGGAACTCTTTCCTATGGCCGGCTTGTTGTCGGTTCTGCGAATATGAACGCCCACATTGTGGGAACCATAAGCAGAGGTCAGAGCCTTAATGCGTCCGGCGATTTCTTCGGTCGGCACAAAGGCGGAATAATCATGGCACGGGAAGAAATGTTCCTCCGTTGCGATGTAGAGCGGGCAGTTTAAGGTTTTGACAAAATCTTCTTTCAGACCGTTTTCATCGCGGCTCGCGCGTATCTCATCATTTTTGAGACGGCGGCGGGTAAACTGATAAAACAGTTTGACCGGATTCCATTTCGTGTGAATGTTCATCACGGAGAAGGCATCGGTCTTTTCAAACAGTTCTTCAAAGGGACAGCCCAGCTCCGGGTTGACGTTCCAGATGACTTTCAGTTTTTTGCCCTGTCTGCGGGCCAGTACCAGAGCGGAATTTATGGCACGTATTCTATTGCACAAACCACCCATCGGTTGTATTATTAACATAGTGTGTCCTGCTTTCGTTTTGTATTTTGCGCGACATACGCAACACTCTTTTAACAGTATAGCAAATTAATGATAAAAGTGGGAGATTTTTATGAAAATCGTACAGATAAATACCTTTTGCGGTGTGGGAAGTGTCGGAAGAATTTGTGTGGATCTTTACGACGTGCTGGAGCGGGAAGGACATGAGCCTTACATCGCCATCGGAAGAGGCAAATTGCCGGAGCATATCCGCGGGTTTAAAAACGGAAATCTGTGGGATTTCGGATGGCATGTGATGAAAAACTTTTTTCAGGGAAAAGCGGGATTCGGCTCTGCAAAGACGACCAAAAAGTTGATTGCATGGCTGGAGACGGTGAGGCCGGATGTTATCCATCTTCACAATATTCACGGATTTTATCTCCAGACGGAGCTGTTGTTTGATTATTTGAAGAAATCGGGCGCAGCGGTGATTTGGACCCTCCATGATTGCTGGACATTCACCGGACACTGCGCATACTTCGATTATATCGGTTGTGACAAATGGCAGCGAGGCTGTGAAAAATGTAAGGTGCATGCGAGCGCCTACCCGTATGCGTTATTTAAGGACAATACCAAATGGAACTATGCGGCCAAGAAAGAGGCCTATACGGGTGTTCCGAATCTGACTGTCGTGACGCCGAGTCGCTGGCTGGCCGATATGGTAAAGAAGTCTTATTTAAAGGATTACCCGGTGGAGGTCATACCGAACGGCATCAACCTGGATGTGTTCTGTCCGGAAGAGACGGTGGAGGCAAGCCAGACAGAATCGGTCCATGGCGGGGAAAAAGCAAGCGGGCAGTACAATATTCTCGGGGTGGCCAACATTTGGGAGGAGCGCAAAGGCCTCGTTTATTTTGAACAGCTGGCAGAAAAAATGCCGGAAGGATATGTAATCCGGCTGGTTGGCGTCAATGACCGACAGGAAAAACAGCTTCGAAAGAAATTCCCGGACGGAAAGATTGTGCCGATCAAGCGGACAAAAAATGTACAGCAGCTGGCACAGCTTTACAGGGAAGCGGATGTCTACGTCAATGCCACCATGGAGGACAATTTTCCGACGACCAACCTGGAGGCTCTGGCCTGCGGAACGCCGGTAGTTACATTCAAAACCGGAGGAAGTCCGGAGTCCCTGGATGAGAAATGCGGTATCGTCGTGCCGAAGGGAGATGTGGATGCGCTTCTGATGGCGGTGCGCAAAGTGTGCGAAGAGAAGCCTTTTGCAAGAAAGGATTGCAGACAAAAGGCACTTGCATACGGAAGAAATGAAAGATATATGCAATACATTTCACTTTACGAAAGCGTATTATAGAAAACACCTGTTTTGCATTCATGACAGTTTTGTTGTATACTATACCTACGCTAAAATTCAGATGGAGAAAAAATAATGCAGAAAGTTTCAGTCATTACCATGACCTTTAACGAATGCGAAAACTTAAAGGCATGTGCAACGAAGGTTTTAAAACAGGATTATCCTAATTTGGAATATATTATTGTGGACGGTGGTTCCACCGACGGAAGCGTGGAATTTTTGGCTTCCTTAAAGGAGCAGTACGGAGACAAAGTCACTTACGTGTCGGAGCCGGACAAAGGTCTTTACGACGCACTCAACAAAGGAATCCGTATGGCGACGGGAGATATCGTGGGACTGATGTGTGATGAGTTTACAAATGATCATATTATTTCCGAGATGGTGGAAGCCATAGAGAGAGAAGGGGCTGACGGCGTGCACGGCGATGTGGATTTTGTGCAGAACGGCAAAGTCGTGCGCAGATGGCGTATGGGCATCGGAACGATCAACGGCGGCTGGATGCCTGCGCACCCGACCATGTTTTTGAAGAGAGAGATTTACGAAAAATACGGCTTGTATGAGCTTGGTTATGTGATTGCTGCGGATTATGAATTTATCGTGCGAATGTTAAAGAGCGGAGAGACGAAGCTGGCGTACATACCGAAGGTTCTTGTGCACCAGTATCACGGCGAGAATTCTACAAGTACCGGCGGTTTTAACAATTATGTGAGATCGTTTTTGGAGGCGCGCAGAGCCTTGATTGTCAACGGAATGCCACACCCTACCACGACGTGTATCATTAGGACATTCCGTGTTTTCGGACAGTTTGCAAGAGGAATATTCGGAAAAAGTTAATATATTGAAAGAAGAGGAAACAGCATGAAAAAACTGATTATTACAGGATGTAACGGACAGCTTGGAAAAGCGATGAACGATCAGCTGGCGGGAAACAGCGAATATGAATGTATCAATACGGACGTGGCAGAGCTTGATATCACCGATATCGACAGTGTGATGAAGCTTGCCCGTGAGGTGAAACCGTACGCTATTATCAACTGTGCGGCCCACACCAATGTAAACGCCTGTGAATCCCAGCAGGATCTGGCTTACAAGATCAATGCCATCGGACCGCGCAACCTGAGTATTGCAGCTACCGAGACAGGCGCAAAGCTTGTTCAGGTGTCCACGGACTATGTGTTCCCGGGCGATGAGAACAGACCGCTGACAGAGTTTGATGCGGTAGGACCGAAGAGTGTTTACGGTGCAACTAAGTTAGCCGGTGAGAACTTTGTAAAAGATTTTGCGAAGGATTATTTTATACTGCGAACTGCATGGCTTTACGGCGAAGGAAAGAATTTTGTCCGCACGATGCTCGGAGCCGGACAGGCCAATGACAAGGTGCGAGTGGTGGGAGACCAGTTTGGTTCACCGACCAGTGCAAGTGAGTTAGCAAAGGCTATCTGCTATCTTTTGCCGACGCAGAATTACGGAACCTTCCATGCTACATGTGAAGGAAGCTGCAGCTGGGCTGATTTTACAAAAGAGTTTTACCGTCTTGCAGGGATGAAGACTGAGGTGGAAGTGATTACCACAGCAGAGTATCCGACGCCGGCGGCAAGACCTGCTTATTCCATTCTTGAGAATTATATGTTTAAGCTGACCACAGACTTTATGTTTAAAGACTGGCACGATGCGATTGCGGAGTACATGGCAGCAGAACTCAAAAAATAGAAACGAGGATTTCATTTATGGATGATAAATTTCGCGAGATGCTCACCCATACTTTTCGTATAAAAAAGAAAAACATTACGTTTACTACGCTGGACATTTTACTGTTTTTGGTTCTGACCGTGTTTGCCCTTGTGGCGCGCTACGCACTCCGCAATGTGGTGGCCGGTGATTATAAAATGTTCTTTGAGCCGTGGGTTGCAACCCTGCGTGAGGCGGGCGGCGGTATCAAGGGACTGGCAGCAGAGTTTGAATATGTGGATTACACGACACCGTATTTGACAATTCTTTCTTTTATCAGTATCTGCCCGTTTTTGAACACGCTGCTTTTGATGAAAATCGTTTCGATTTTCTTTGATTTTGTGGCTGCTTTTGCGGTGATGGCCATTGTGTACCATCAGACAAAGTCTTCCACAAAAGCGATTTTAGGGTACGGTACACTTTTGCTGGTGCCGACGGTTTTGACCAACGGAGCGATGTGGGCTCAGTGTGATATTATTTTTACGAGCTTTATTTTGTGGTCGGTTTACTTCCTGCTGAAGGACAGACCGGCTATGGGAATGATGTTTTACGGTATTGCGTTTGCATTCAAACTGCAGACGCTGTTTATGGCGCCGCTTTATCTGATTCTTTGGATGAAGGGCAAAATTAAATTAAAACATTTTCTGTTTCTTCCGCTCATGTATCTGGTCGGAATGATTCCGGCGCTCATTGCGGGAAGAGATTTTTGGGAGCTTATCAGTGTGTATTTCATGCAGGCGGGCGGTATGATGGATATTTATGCCCTTTCGCACAAATTCCCGAATATATACCAGTTCATCGGAACCGATGTATTCCTGTTTGAGTATGCAGATGCGGGAATCTGGGTAACACTCGGGGCGCTTATGGTTTTCCTGTATGTGTTTGCGCGCAAAAACTACACGATTGACACAAAGCTTTTTCTGCGCATGGGAATGCTTTTGACGATGACGGTGGTTTTTTTCCTGCCTCATATGCACGAGAGATATGCGATTCTTGTGGAAGTGATGGCAATTCTCTATTTGTTTGTGGAGCCGGAGAAGTTTTATATTCCGCTTCTCACCATCCTCTGTTCTTTTGCCGGATACACGATTTATCTGGCCCAGAACAATATTGTTCCGATGTATGTGTACACCGTCTGTTTTATGCTTCTTATGTTTGATCATGCGGTGGCGTGTGTTCGGATGATGAATCGAAACAAAGTTAGTTTGGAGTAAAATATGGATAAAAAAATTACCGATTTTATAGTGACGGAATTGAAGATAGGAAAATGGAAACTGGCACCGATTGACTTGCTGCTTCTTATTTTTGCACCGGTGTTCGGCGTGATGATGCGAGTTTGTGTGCAGTCTTATTATGCGCTACCCCAGACGAAGGAGTTTATTGTTATCAACGACGGGCTTAAGGTGGCGACGGGGTGCTTCGATGTGCTGCTTGCCATTGTGGCCGCACTGTTTGTGTTTGAACTCACAAAGCACAAATTGAAAGCGTTTTTGGCCTATGCGATTACGCTTCTGCTCCCGGTTCTTGCTGCGGGAAGTGCCATGTGGGGAATGGGCGATTCCATCTTTGTGTTTTTTGCGATACTTTCATTGTATCTCTTGGTTAAAGGAAAAGGAAACAGTGCCGTTATTTGCTATGGAGTGGCGCTGTTTTTGAGCCGCTATGCATTTTTCCTGCTTCCGGTGTTCGCCATTGCGTTTATGCAGAAAAAAACCAAGCTGGTGTCTTACCTGGCACCCCTTTGCGGAGCGTGGTTTCGGAACGGTATCGTAATCGGAGACGGGAAATTGTCTTTTCCGATTTTTGAATCGGAACGTATTCTTTCGATTATGCGCGGGGAAAACCTGATTAGTTACAATTGGCCGAATTTCTATCAGATTATCGGGCCGGACAAGTTTGTCATAGAGTATGGTCTGGTGGCAAAGAGCATTGCAGCGGTTCTTATGTTTGTCGTTGTCGTGCTTGTGTTGCAAAAGGGCGAAGAACTCAAAGATGAAAAATGGGTTTCTCTTTCTCTTTTGTTGTCTATGGTATTTCCGTTTATTATGCCGCAGATGGATGAGCGTTGCGGTTTGTTGGCCGACGTGCTTGCACTTGTTTTTGTGATGAAGTTTACGGATATGTATTATGTTGCAGTGATTCATATTGTGATTTCTTATATTGCCTACTCGGCATATTTCAGAGGAGAAAGTGTTATTCCGCTTTGTTATGTGGCGTTTGTGATGCTGTTCCTTATTGTTGTTATGCTGCGTTTTGTCATGGGCGGCAAAAGATTTTACATCGGATTTAAAGAGAAGGAGAATTGTTAAATGAAACAGGCGCAGAAGCTGGATTTTATTAACGGATTGAAAGTTTTGTCCTGTCTGACAATCTTCAATTTTCATTTTATTAATTTTTATTACTGCGGATTGTATTCCCTGCTTCCGGCGGATTATCATGTGCCGGCGGTGGAGGCATTGATCGGAAAAACGCCGCTTTGTCTGTTGATTGCAGGAAAGTTCGGAGTCCGTATCTTTTTGACGGTCAGCGGATTTTTTGTCGGATACCGCTTTTTTACCACCGGGGACAAGTCATCGTTGTCTTCCGGCGTTGTGAAAAAATATTTCCGTCTTGTGTTCCCGATTCTGACGGCGAACATTGCGATTTATGTGTGCATGAAGCTGGGACTGTATTTAAATGCCGAGGCAGCGGCTTTGGCGGGCAGTCAGATTTTTGTGGGAAATTATAATCAATTTGCCCCGAATTTGGCGGGTGCGGTGAAAGAGGCTGTATGGGGCTGTTTTGTTACGGGAGAAAACCATTACAATGGGCCGCTTTGGTTTATTTACTATGAATTTTTCGGAACACTTTTAGTGGCTGCAATCCTGTCGTTGGTGGGAAACAGCAAAGCCAGATACATCGTTTATGTTGTGGCTTGTGTTCTTTTTATCCGTTCCGATTTTCTGGCGATTATCTGCGGAGCAGCGGTGTGTGACCTGGCGTATCGCCCGCCGGTGTGGCTGAAAAAAATGATGGAGCAGAAGTGGCTCATGCGGTTACTGCTTTTGTTTGGTGTGTTCCTGGGATCCTTCCCGTCTATCGGGGAGCGTCTGGAAGGAACGATTTACGGACTGGTACCGCCTAAGATTATGTTTTACTATGTCATCGGAGCCTCCTGTGTGATTTTTGCTGTGCTTCAATTGAAAGGACCGCAGAAGGTGCTCGGTGCGAAATGGCTTACATGGCTGAATACATACAGCTATGGCTTTTATCTTGTGCATTTTATGGTGCTGTGTACATTTTCCAGTGGTTTGTTTGTAGCACTTTACGAGCATGTAAATTATCATGTGCTTGCGCTGATCAACTATCTGTTGTCGTTTGCACTGACACTGCTCATATCTGTCCCGATTCAAAAGTTCGTGGAAAAACCGGGAATGAAGCTGGCAAATGATTTTGCGGCGAAATTTTGTAATGAATAATGGAGATGTCTATGTCCAAAGTACGCAGGAAAAAATGGATCGATTTTGTGAAATGCATCGCAATTGTGATTGTGATGCTAAATCACAGTCAGATTGACATCCCGGGAGTGAAATTCTGGGGTGGTATGTTTTTTGTGCCCGTTTTTTTCGTGCTTTCCGGATTTACATATCACAGCAGGGAAGAATCTTTTCGGTCGTTTCTGGGGAGAGAGGCAAAGCGCCTTCTTCTCCCGTACATAACGGCAAACGGGATTCTTTTTGCTTTTTTTGCTTTTAAAGATGTGTTTTTTGGAGACGGAAGTCTGGCTCATATGTGGCTTGATTTTGTCGGCATTTTTTATGCGAGAAACCAGATTTTTTCCTGGGAGACGCAGACCTTGTTTTTTCCGAAACTGGGGGCGAATGTCTATTTGCTGGAATGTTTGAACTCGCCGACATGGTTTTTGCCGGCATTGTTTTTGACGACCGTATTTTTTGAGGCGCTTCTCAGATTGACGAAACGCGATGGGCGGAAAATGCTGCTCGGTGCAGTTATTTTGTTGTGCATGGCAAACCTTTACCACTACCTGTTTCCGTTACTTTTGCCGTGGAGTCTGGATGCGGTGGCGTATTTCCTCATTATGTTCATGTGGGGTTACTTCATGGCAAGGAAAGAGTTCCTGTTATACTTTGACAGACGCAAATGGGTGCTCTGCCTGCTTTTCGGTGTGTTTTTGCTGTGTGCCACTGTGAACGGCTCTGCAAACTATTCCATCGGTGATTACGGAAAATCTGCAATGATGGCGCTGTACAATGCCCTTGTCTCATCGACGGTTGTTATGTTTTTGTGTTATAAAGCGGAGCGGTGGATTCCGCGGTGGCTTTGCACTGTCGGCGAGCATACACTGCTTTTGCTCTGCTATCATCTGTTTGTTTTTGCTATGTTGGAGACGGTGCTTCCGGGACTGCACCCGGCGATTACGATATTTGTGACGACCGTTGCATTGACGTTTACGGCGTGGGGAAAGGAGAAACTGATTGATGCAAAGAGATAAGGCCATCGATGCAGTGAAGGGTTTTGCCATTCTTTTGGTAATGATCGGACACTGCATTGTGCTAAACGGGCTCAATACGACGGATCCCTATATATATGATGTCATTAAATCGGTGCAGATGCCTCTTTTTATGCTGGTCAGCGGAGTGCTTTCCTCCTACGGACTGCAGAAAAACGGCAGGGGAACCGGATTTAAAAAATTGCCGGCGCGATGTGTTTCGTATTTGCTGCCGTTTTTTTCTTGGTTTGTGCTGGTTCATTTGTATACCCACATAAAAGCGGGTACCCTTTCCGGGGCAATGTTTTGCAAAGAATTGAAAGAGCTGCTGTTTCAGACGGACAGGGGCCTATGGTTTTTGATGACACTGTTTGTTGCGACCGTGTGTGCGATGGTTGCACAGCTTGTTGCGGATAAGGCGGTTTCCGGCAAAACGGACAAGGACACAGATAAGAAAGGGGAGACGCAGACAGATTTGAAAAAAGCGATCATTTTCTGCGTTGTCAGCCTTTTCTTTTACTGCCTGTTTTTTGTGCAGTCCCGCAGCGGAAATACATTTTTGAGTCCGTCGCTGATGTTGCACTATTTTCCTTTTTACCTTATGGGATATGTGGTTAACGGATACGTGGTGCGGGTGAGGAACCGGTCGGGTGTGACGCCGGAGAGACAACAGCTTTGGCGACGCGGGGAGATTTTGGTTATTGCAGTGTTTTTGATCATTTTTGCGGTTATGGTTATCCGGCTGGATTTGGCAGCGCCTCTTGACAGTTTTACAGCTTTGGCGACGCAGATGGCAGCTTCGTTTTTCGGGACGGTTTCCGTGTATTTGATCGTGTACCGTCTGGCGCAGCGGCGACAAAAAAAGACAGAGAAGCCGGGCTTTCTGTCTTTTATAGGAATCTATACACTTGAGATTTATGTGCTTCATTTCCGGTTTGCCCGAATGCTGGGGCTCGCCGAAAAGGAATTGCAGTTTTATTCCCCGGAAGCGTTCTTCTGGATTGTCGCAGCCTTTGTGCTGATGAGTCTGCTCACGGCCGTGACGATTGTTGTTATACAGCGGATTCCGGTTATTTCGTATCTTCTGTTCGGGAAGAAACACGTGAAGCTTTCCTTTGGCAAATCCTCTCCACAAGCATGAGAAGGACATATACGGCGGTCACGTACATCATCGGATAAAAATATTGAATGAAAGAAGCAGGGGCTGTCAGGAAAATGACAGCCTCTCTTGCAATGAGTGCAAGGAAACCAAACAACAGGAACCATTTGCGTTTCACGAGAGAAATCACTGTTGCAAGGGCAAGAAGCAGGAGCATCGGAATATAAGCTTCGCCGCCGCAGTGAAACAGTGCCAGTGCATACCCCTCATGATAATTGAGCGGAAGTCTCTTGTACGCCTCTAACATTTCCATACCGTACTGACGGTCGTGTTCGTACAGATGAAAATCTGTGGATGCGACCATTTTTAAATTGAGTACCATGTCAGGGTCATATCCGAAAAATCCGTTTGTCACACAGAATAACTGAAGCCTTTCGCCGAAATAAAGGTCGAGATTGTGCATAATTAAACGGAGGGCACTTTTCAGATAGGCGCTCTGCTGCTGCCTCGTGGCGCCGGTCTGCGTATAACGGCCTTCGTTGTGGTCTGTGTTGTAGCGGTTGTAAGCGCTGCAGGAGAGCACGTCGTTGTGCAGATAACCGAAATCCGTAACTGCACTGATGTTGGCAATGTCCTCCTCGCTTCCGGGATAGGTCTGATCCCGGTGAAGAATGACGGACAGCGGTCTCGTTGTCGAAATAATCAGATAGTCGCTTCCGTAATATTTTTCTTCGCCCACAGACTGAGGAATTTTGACAATCAAAAACAGAATAATCGCGAGCACTGTAAATACGGCTGCTTTGCGAAAGCTTCCGTAAGCTGCCCCGATCAGGAAAAAGCCGAGAGGCAAAAGCACGAGACTTTCACTGCGCCACAGGGCAAGAACCCCGGTGAGCAGAGAGAGCAACAGTAATTTGACCGGTGTCAGCTGCGCTTTTTCTTTCCATTCAAAATACAGATATACAAAATAGAACAAAAAGAAGCCGGAATAAATGGCCGGGCGGAAGCACATGAGCGCGCCCAGAAGCGTGAACGGAAGAACTCCGCCAAGAAGCAGAAGCAGGCACCATTTTGACTGATAAAACCGGTCGGCCCGGTAGTAAAGGTACGAAAATACAAGGGCATAAATCACATCGGACAAAAGAACCGGCGCCGCAGACATAGGGAACAGCGACATGGCCACCATGTAAAACAGGGAAGTCAGGTAGTTGTGCCAGTATACGGGATAATACCGGGTCGCATAGGAAAAAATGATAGGGTCATCGTTCATGTAATAGCCCGGATATGTGATCAGAAGCCCGATTCCGTAAATGCACATGAGTGCGAGTAAAGGAACCAGGAGCTTCGGCCGCTTCCACGCATAGACGAGGAATTCAAAAAACAAAAACAGACACAGAAGAGAAAGTGCTTTCGTCAGAAAATGCATCAGGGGAACCATGGCCGTGTCAACCGGCAGGCAATTCATGTTCAAACCGTCCGCGGAAAACAACTTTGTGTCAGTCCAGAAGGTGACTGCCCAGACAAGAAGGGCTGCCACTGCGATAAAAATATGTTTTTTGTGTTGTTTGATATATTGTTTCATTCTTTTATATGCCTCATAGTTATGTTTTTTTCGTTCTCTCTTAGTATACCTTTCCGGGACGTGGTATGCAAACTATTATTGCGTAAAAAAAGGTTCTTTGTTATAGTTGAGTTAGTTTTGTGAGACATCGGAGGTTGTTATGGTATTGATATTTCCTGCCGCGTTTGCGGCGATCTTATATTATTTTTATCGGTCCGGAAAAGAGTCGGCGGAGAGCCTCGGCGCAGCGCTTCTCGTTTTCCATGGGCTTTTGCTTTTGATTACCAACACGCTCAGTGTATTTGATGCTTTGTCCCGCGGGGCGGCGTTTGTCTCCTGGCTGCTGGTTTTTGCAGTGTTTACGGGGCTTGGTATCCGCCGTTACAAAAAAGCATATTTTAAACCGGAACTTCCGAAATTGGATGTCAGCGGGATGTGCTGGACGGAGCGGGCATTTTTGGTGACCGGATTTGTCATTTTTTGCATTTTGCTTATCGGAGCCGTGTTTACCGTACCTTACAATTTTGATTCCATGACGTACCATCTTGCACGAATCGGTTACTGGATTGACCACGAAAGTGTCAATTACTATCTGACCAATATCGACCGTCAGTTATATTCGCCGGTGCTTTCCGAGTACAATATGCTCTATCTGCTGCTCCTGTCCGGAAATGATTACTGGCTTAATTTTCCGCAGTATGTGAGCATGCTCATTACCGCATATTATTTTTATAAGGTGGCGCGCATGATTGGGACAAACCGTCTGTTTTCCCTGTTTGGTGCATTTATCTTTGTGACGATGCCACTGACGATTTCCCAGAGTATCACCACGCAGAATGACCTTTCTGCCGCCATGTGGTATGTTTTGTTTTTGTACTATCTGCTGTGGTTTATCAAGGCAGACAAGCTCAGCTTTTCGGGCGAAATGCGCAAAGAGCTTATAAAGAAGCTGGTTTGTGTTTCGGCCTGCGTGGGATTTGCATTCCTGATGAAGGTCAGTGTCTGTGCATCGATGATCTTTTTTATGCCGTGGCTTGTCATCTGCTGTATCCGGAGAAAAGACAAGATCAAAGACCTGCTTTTGTGCGGTCTGACGGCGGGCGGGGTTTTCCTTGCGACGGTCAGCGAGACCCTGATCCGCACCTATCTTTCCTGCGGTAGTCTGATTTCCGATGCCACCAGCGGAAATATTATGGTTGCAACCAAAAATGTCAGTTATATCATTGTCAATATATTGAAAAATTACTCTCTGCTGATTACTCAGCATTTGTGGTCGTGGATCAACGGATTTGTATACCGCATTGCTATTTCCGTGGGAGCCCTTTTGAAGGTAGAGGTTAACAACATTGCCATCTCGTTCCACGGATTTGATTTTATTACCCATCTGAATATGGGAAATGACATGTACAGCCATGACCGGACACCGAGTGCTTTTGCTGCGTACTTTGCCCTTTTGGCGGGAGTTCTGCTCGTCGTTGCACTGGTCATGCTGCTGGTCGGCTGTCTGCGCAAAAAATCGGCAGCGGGAAAGAAAGGGGAGAGGAAGCAGAGAGAAGCACTTCCTATCTGCTATGGATTTGTGATTTCTGCCTGGCTTGGCTTTGGATTTATTATGGCGCTTCTGCGCTGGCAACCTTGGGGCTCGCGCCTTATGTACCCGGCTCTTGCCATTACCGTTATTGCAGGCGTGCATATTTTAGGCGCCTTCTGCAGCCGGATGAAACAACAGCGCCTGATAGTTTTGCCGCTGGCGGTGCTCAGTTTTACCCTCTGTTTAAAACCGCTGGAGTACAATATGAAGCCGGCGAGAAAATATCTGGCAAAAGGGTGTCAGGGACGGGAAAAACTTTATTTTGAAAATCATGACCGCTACCCGACCTACAAGCAGCTTGTGGCAAAGGTGAAGGAGCTTGGGGCTGAGGACGTGGCTCTTGCGATTTCCGGTGACGGATACGATTATCCTCTTTGGAAGATGCTAAGAAACCGTGTCCCGGATGCTACGCTCCGCCACATTCATGCGGACGATACAAAGATGATTGTGACAAAGACGGATCGAGAGGAACTTCCGGATTGTATTTTGTGGATAGAAAAAGGCCTTCTGGAAATCGGAGATACACTGGACTACAACGGTACTACCTATGTCTGTGTATTTGTGGCCGATTCCGAGAAAGGCCCTGACAGTCTACTGATCCAGCAGACTCCATAATTCTTCTTTTGTGTGAGCGATATAAATATTGTCATAAAGCTCACATAATTTGCGGAAATAATCTTCGTAATCACATTTTTCGTTGAACGAATCTTCGGCCATCGGATAGAGAAAAATAATCCGGCAATCGGAGTCAAACAGAAGCTTTCCGGAAACGCAGGCAGTGGAATAATAGGAGATGAGCGTTTTGTCTTCCATCGTTCCCTCTGCCACAGCCAGTTCAAACGGACAGCTGTCTGTGTAAATATGAATGTGATCTTCAAACCGGTCGTGATCACCGCGCGGATGCGGCTTGACGACAAAGTTTTCGAACCCTACGTGTTCGGCGATATCGAGAATCAGTCCCCGGTAGGTCAGGGGATTCTGCGTACAGTTGGCAGTACCCTGTCCGAGGAACATATAGTTTTCCGCAAAGGAGCGGCTTTCAAACTGCAGAATATCCTGAATCTGCTCGGTGACAAGTCGGATGCGCTCCTTTGTCTTCGGTATCTGAATCAGAGAAAAACCTGTGGCAGTAGTATCTGCCACATTTTTTTCGGCCAAAGCCGGTTCGAACAGATATAATTCTTTTTCGTGTTCTTTGATGTCATATCCGAAAAACAACCGGTACAGCTTTCTGCCGAGGGGCGAGGAAACTGCGGGAACCGGTGGCTTGGTGTAGCTGGCAAAGCCGTCTTCAAACCGGTGGAAATTGACATCGCGGTTTCGTTTGATTGCTGTCCGGGAAATCTCTTTTACGATTTCATCGGGCATTCCCGGGGAAGCAAAAAAGATATCGTCGTAGTTGTCAAAGTCTGCGTAGGAGAAACAGCCTTCGCTTGGGATATCCGCGAGCATGGCTTTTGTGGTCGGGTTGTGGACAAAGCTTTCCCAGAGCACAACCGGTGCAGACTTGTAAGGGTTCTTGATTTTTTTTGCATTGGCAAAAAAGACCCGTCTGAAATATTTGCCCGGTCGCCCGGATTGATACAAATCATAAAAAAACGGCGATTTGTCCGTCAGGACAAGATCCACATCCGCATCTGCCCAAAAGGCATCTTTCAGGAACAGAAGTACCATCAGATGATAGCTCGTGCTGACAATGCCGAGTATTTTTTTGCGCATAGTCAAACTCCTTTGTATAGTATATGAAATCGCAGCAATCGGTTATCTGCGTATTACCCGTTTTAACGTGTCCATAAAAATCGCTTTTTCCTTCCGGTCAAACAAAAGAAGGAAATTGATGATTGTTCCGACGATACCGCAAATCAGAATGTCGACAATGACCATTCCCCAGCTTGCGGTAGGAATCAGTTTGCCGAGGGCAACAAAAACAACACTCATGAGAGCAGTGACACCCAGATATCGCAGAATCGTCGGATAGAAGGTCCGTTTCGGAAGATCCAGACAATGGGCTGCATACATCGGTGTAAATGTCATATTTTTAATGATGCCGAGAACGGAAGAAACTCCGGCGATGAAATAAATGCCGTACGGGCGCAGAGCCGGAACGGCGAGAAGCAGGAAGACGATTCCGGCGTTCATCAGCCCCATAATCAGAGTGACCAGAGAATTCCATTTCAACTTGTTGACAATCGTGTAAACATTAAACAGCGGACTGATTGCACCGCCCACCAGCGCGCCGAGCATAATAAGCACGGTCAGATAATAATATACGTGAATAATGTCGCGCTCGCTCGGAAGCCACATGTAATAAAAGGAAAGTCCGAAGCCTAAAATATAGCAGAGAGGGATGTTGGCGAAAAAGCCGGTCAGTTTCATGGCTGATTTCAGCCCGCTGATCAGTTCCTCCTGGTCATCTTTGGCAAAACTGATGGTAAGCGACGGTGTAAACACGGCGGCGATAGTTTCGTAAAGCATATTGACACTTGTGACGATGACAGTTGCCGTGCCCACATATCCGCTTTCCGTTTTTCCGACCCACAGGTTGGTAATGAGAATGTCAAGCTGATTGGTCAGAGCCTGTCCCGCACGCATAATGGTGTTCCAAATGCCGGCGGACAAAATTTCCAGAACGGTCTTCAGGCGGAAATGCTTTTTGCTTACCTCAATCTGCGGCAACAGTTTTTTCGTATAATGGATGTATGTGAAAAACAGATAAATGTTTGCCAGTAATGTAGCAATACCGATGTAGCTGACCCGGATCGGAAGCAGCGCGAACGCAACAACAAGAAGACCGGCTTTTAAAAGCTGCGATTCGATGGTACGCAGGGCAGACAGATCCAGACGGTTTGCTGCGAAGGTGGCAGTGGAAAACGTGGTAGCGATAATCGTCACCATAAAATTAAGGAACATGGTTGCGAATAAAAGCTTTACATCGGAAATCAGTTCCGGTGAGATGTTGACCAGTTTTTCCAAATAAAAGACAACGGCGCTGCACGGAACAAGGAGCGCTGCCACAATCGCCAGGTTGGCGTACATGACAGAGTTAAAGTAACGGTTTGCCCCGTCGGTGTCGTTTTGATGAATCTTTACCGTAATAAAACGTCCCGCCATGGAGTTTAGGGCCATAGCCATAATCGCCGCATAGTTGACAAAGTTGTTGGCCATGGTGATAAATCCCTGTGCTTCCGCTCCCAGCTTGTCAATGACCGTCGGCGTGATAAAGAAACTGATGCCGAGGCTGACAACGCAGGACAGCAGGCTTGCAGTCATATTTATAAATAATTGTTTGTTTTTGTTCATTTCATTTTTCATAGCTTCTAGTATAACATTATACCCATGGAAAGGCAAAAAGATTATTTTCGTTGCAATCAATCCGGTTGTAAGGTAAAATATAATAGATTATGTGCAAAAATATTTGCGAAAAGGTGAGCTTTATGAAGATTATGCCGAACCGGCTTGACCGGGGCTTTTATCAATATCAGGAAGAATTTGAACAGAAGGCACTTGAGGTGCTCCGCAGCGGGTGGTACGTTCTCGGCAATGAAGTGAAACAGTTCGAAGAAGAATTTGCCGCTTACGTGGGTTCAAAGTACTGTGTCGGTCTGGCCAGCGGTCTGGATGCGCTCTGGCTTGCGTTCCGCATTCTCGGCGTGGGTGAGGGCGACGAGGTGCTCGTCCAGTCCAATACGTATATCGCCAGCGTCATGGGAATTACCATCAACGGCGCAACGCCGGTGTTTGTGGAACCGGATGCGTATTACGGAATCGATGCGGATGCGCTGGAAGCTAAGATTACAGATAAGACAAAGGCCATTCTGGTTGTGCATCTGTACGGACAGGCCTGCGAGATGGATAAGATTTGCAGCGTGGCAAAGAAACACGGGCTCTACCTTGTGGAGGATTGTGCCCAGTCACACGGCGGTTGCTACGGCGGACAGATGACGGGAACCTTCGGTGATATCGGCTGCTTTTCTTTCTACCCGTCCAAAAATCTCGGCGGATTCGGAGACGGCGGAGCCATCACAACCAACGATCCTGAAATTGCACAAAAGATGAAAATATACCGTAATTACGGAAGTGAAAAACGGTATTACAATATGGTAGTCGGAACCAATTCGCGCTTAGATGAGCTTCAGGCGGGACTGCTCCGTGTTCGTCTTTCTCACATGAAAGAGCTTACACAGGAGAAGATCGATATTGCAGCGCGCTATGACAAAGAACTGGTGAATCCAGCCTTTGAACTTCCGAAACGGAGAGCAAATGCAAATCATGTGTTCCACCAATATGTGATTCGCAGCAGTCGCCGCGATGAACTGATCCGTTATTTGGATGAAAAAGGAATCGGAACGATCATTCACTACCCGATTCCGCCGCATCTTGCCGAGGCTTATGCATATCTGGGATTTGCCAAGGGAGATTATCCGGTGGCTGAGCGTTTTGCGGATGAAGTACTTTCCATACCGATGTACAACGGTATGACAGAGGAAGAGCAGACGTACGTCATCGATGCACTGAATGCATTTTAAGGGAGAATAAAATGAGCATAAAAGAGCAGTATAAAATTTTGGATTTTGGTGAATATGGAGATGAGAGGGGAAATCTTGTTGTGGCGGAAGGCTGCGGAAAAGACATTCCTTTTGATATCAAGCGTGTCTTCTATATGTATGGCTCGGACGCTACGGTTGTCCGCGGGCAACATGCCAACCGCAAGACGGAGTTCGTTCTCATCAATGTCAGCGGTACCAGCAAGGTAAAGGTGGACAACGGTTTTGAGACGGACATCATCGAGCTCAACAAACCGAGAATGGGACTTTATATTCCGACCATGATGTGGAAGGATATGTATGACTTCTCCGCCGACAGCGTGCTCCTGTGTCTTGCAAGTGAGCATTATGACGGCAGCGAATACATCCGCAATTATGATGATTTTTTGCAAGAGATCAAGGCAGGAAAGTAGGATTTACAGATGAGTAAAATTTCGATTGTTGTACCGGTGTATTACAACTCCGATACATTGATGCTTTTATACGAAGATATGAAGGAAAAGATTTTAGGGAAATTGGGCGACTATGAGCTGGTTTTCGTGGATGACGGCTCCGGGGACAATTCCTGGGAAATCATGAATCAGATCAAAGACATGGATGCTAATGTCCAGTGCGTCAAGTTGTCCCGCAATTTCGGAGAGCACGCAGCGCTTCTGGCAGGTCTTTCTGTCTGCACCGGGGACTGCGCTGTGACGAAGCAGGCGGATCTTCAGGAAGATTCCGAGATTATCCTTGAAATGTATGAGAGCTGGAAAAAAGGAAATAAGGTCGTTCTTGCTGTCCGTAAAGAACGCGATGAAAACATTATCAAGAAGATGTTTGCACATTTATATTATGTGCTGATTCATAAATTTGTAGAAAAAAGAATGCCGGTGGGCGGTTGTGACTGCTATCTCGTTGATCGCCAGGTCATCGAAGTGTTGGAGCGTCTGGACGAAAAGAATTCATCCCTGACACTTCAGGTATTGTGGGCCGGCTTTAAGACAGATGAAATTTATTTCCACAGACGTGATCGTGAAATCGGCAAATCCAGATGGACGCTGGCAAAGAAAATTAAGCTTGTTCTGGATTCCATGATGAGCTTCTCCTACTTCCCGATCCGGTTTATGTCCGGCGTGGGAGTGACCTTTTTCGTCGGCGCCGTGCTGATGATGATTTACGTTCTTATTGAGAAGTTTACGGTGGGAACACCGATTCTCGGTTGGGCTTCGCTGATGTGTGTTGTTCTCTTCTCTTTCGGACTGATGATGCTCATGCTGGGAATTCTCGGCGAGTATGTGTGGAGAGCCCTGGATGCTTCCCGCAATCGTCCGCCGTACTTGATCGATGAGATTCAGAAGTCAGAGAAAGAATAAAGATTGAGTTATAGAAAAAACGCCACTTTGAGTGGCGTTTTTTGTTAGACATACAAAAGCTTGCAGGTGACATGGATTTTTCTCGCCTGTCGCCCTTTGGGCATATATCGAAAAATGGCAAGAAAATACCCAAGATTCTGCCGAATCTTGGGCACTACAACAACATTATTTCATGTATGTCCAAACAAGCTGATTTGCACATGTGATTAAGCTAAAGCACCTGGTTTTCTGGGCATTTTCGGCTGATTTTTTCGTATATACCCACGGACCCCGTCAAGTGAAATCACAAGCAACCTACCCAATCAGCACTGCCACGACAACACCGAGCAGAGCTCCCATGGCTACCTGCAATTTGGTGTGGCCGACGAAAGTCTTGAGCTTGTCCTCGGCAGAGAGGGAAGTGTTGCTCATGTCTTCGATAATTTCCATCATTTCTTTTATGATCAGAGCCTGCTTGCCTGTCTCAAGGCGGACACCGCACGCGTCGTGCATGACAATAATCGCAAGAATTAAAGCAATCGCAAACTCCGGACTGGATGGACCGATGTTGATAAAGGTGGTCGTGGCAAGTGCGCATACAGTTGCTGAGTGAGCACTCGGCATTCCGCCGTCACCGATCAAACGCTCCCAAACCAGTTTCTTATAGACAATCAAATGTGTAATGGTTTTTAATACCTGTGCACAGAACCAACCGATAATAGCATTTATCAGGATGTGATTCTGCAAAAGCTGTTCCAAATAATTCATGTGTAACCCTCTTTAGTTTGTTTTGTTTCAACCATACACAGTATACCCTATTTTGAAGAAAACTACAATGATGGGTTAATTAAAATTAAAAACTATGCTATAGTATTAAAAAATACAAATTATAGTAATTTCTAAAAAACAGAGAGGTGCCACATATGAAAAAATACGGCGTGATTATGGCCGGCGGCGGAGGAACGAGATTCTGGCCGCTCAGCAGAAGAGAGAGACCGAAACAGCTTTTAAATCTCAGCGGAAACGACATTATGGTCAATGAGACGATTGACCGCATTGCAGCTTCCGTCGGGAAAGAAAACGTGTTTATCGTGACCAATGAGACACAGGCGAAGCTGATGAAAACAGAGACGGCAGGACGTGTGGATGAGGCGCGGATTCTGGCGGAGCCGGCGGCGCGGAACACAGCTGCTTGTATCGGATATGCGGCCATGGAAATTGTAAAAAAATATGAGGACGGCGTGATGTGCATCCTGCCTTCCGACCAGTTTGTAAAAAATACAGGTGAATTTACAAAGGTGATGGACGCGGCCATTGAGGCGGCGCAGCAGACCGATATGCTTGTGACGATCGGAATCCGTCCGACGTTCCCGGCGACAGGATACGGCTACATTGCCACGGAGTCGGAAGCGGACGGGGCAGCAGCGACACCGATCGGACAGACCGGAAAAACTTACCGGAAGGTAAAAGAGTTTGTGGAAAAACCGGACTTGGAAACAGCCGAAGGATATGTTGCGAGCGGTAACTATGCCTGGAACAGCGGAATGTTCATCTGGAAAGCAAGCACAATCCTGAAAAAATTTGAGACACTTCTGCCGGATATTTATGCGTGTCTTGTGGAGATCGGCGATGCTATGGGGACACCGGAAGAAGCGGAAGTCATTCAGAGAGTGTATCCGCAAATTCCTAAAATTTCCATCGATTACGGAATTATGGAGCGGAGCCCGGATGTGCTCATGCTGGAGGGCGACTTTGGATGGAATGATATCGGAAGCTTGGATATGCTTGGCATTGCCAAGGCGGCGGACGAAAAAGGAAACGTACTTTACGGACAGCAGATCAACCTCGATACGGAAAATTGCATTTTGTACGGAACAGATAAGCTGATTGCGACCATAGGTGTGAAAGATTTGATTGTTGTCCAGGAGAAGGACGTGGTTCTCATCTGTGATGCCAAAAGAGCACAGGATGTAAAAAACATCGTCGGTATTCTCGAAACAGAAGGAAAAGACAATTATTTATAAGATTCGTTTTTGGTAAAAAACTCGAAATGTCAAAAAATGTCGACAAAAAATATTAGACATAGTCGAAAAAAGGGTATATTGTGTTTCTAGTCGTGTAAAAATCCAACTTTTGACAAGAAGAGGTAAAAAAATGAACAGAGATTTGATTAGGAAAAGGAATTACGTAACAAAATTAATGCTGGAATTAGGGGTTCCGGCGCACCTGAAAGGCTATCATTACATAAGGACTGCGGTGCTTATGACTGCAGAGGATATGGAACTGGTAACCAGCATCACAAAGCTGTTATATCCGGACGTTGCCCGCGAGTATCAGACCTCCGCCCAAAAGGTGGAACGGGCCATCCGAAACGCTATCGAAGTATCATGGCTTCGCGGAAGCGTGGATGCCATTGAAAGAATATTTGTATTTTCTGCGGATCAGGGGAAGGGACGCCCGACCAACAGCGAATACATTGCAAGACTTGCAGATGAAGTTCAGCTTCATTTCATGGATGATCCTGATAAAAATGACGATTAAAGGGAAATAAAATCGATTTTATGCACCGGACTGTGGGACGACTACGCAGCCCGGTGCTTTTGTTTTGCGGATTACTTTACAAATATACCGTTTTGGGTGTAAAATAATCTAGATATTGCTCTGAAATGAAAAGGAGAAAAAGAATGGCTAATAAAGAAATTAAAATCGGTGATTATATTGTAAATGAGACAAGTCGTCCGTACATGATTGCGGAGATCGGAATCAATCACAACGGTGATATTGACATTGCGAAAAAGCTTATGGATGCAGCCAATGCAACCGGCTGGCACAATGTCAAATTTCAGAAGCGTACCCCGGAGCTTGCGGTTCCGGAAGCGCAGAAGAGCGTACCGCGTTCCACACCTTGGGGCGAAATGACCTATCTCGAATACAAATACAGAGTTGAGTTTGAAAAGGAACAGTACGACATTATTGATGCTTATTGCAAAGATAAAGGTATGACATGGAGTGCATCTCCGTGGGATATGCCGAGTCTTGAATTTTTGCTTCAGTACGACATTCCGTACATCAAAGTGGCAAGTGCTTCCAACGGAAGAGACGAGATGATTGCAGAGGCGGCCAAGTCCGGCAAACCGGTTATCCTCTCCACCGGAATGACGACCATGGAGGAAGTGGACCATGCAGTGGAAGTGCTGGAGAAAAACGGTCACGGAGATTATATTCTCCTCCACACCAACAGCGCTTATCCGGCGCCGGTGAAAGATCTTAACCTGCGCATGATTGAGACACTTCGCAAGCGCTTCGACTGTCTGGTTGGTTACAGCGGACATGAAGAAAATCTGGAGCCTTCCATTGCTGCTGCAGTACTCGGTGCATGTGTGATCGAGCGTCATGTGACACTCTCCCACAGCATGTGGGGAAGTGACCACAAAGCCAGCCTGGAAGTGCACGCTATGGACATGCTCAATAAGCGCGTACAGAATGTTTTTGATGCCCTCGGCACCGGAGAAAAATACATGTCTGAGAGCGAGGCTGCTCAGAGAAAGAAACTTCGTACCGTCTAAGACGGATATAGAACAAGAGGTAAGATATGCAGGCTATTAACCGAAAAAGCAGACTGCTTGAAACGTACAGCTTAATATTGATTGATCTGCTTTGTGTGATTGCAGCCCTTGCGACGGCGCTGGTTCTTCGTTTCGGGGATGTGCAAAAAGCGCTTTCCATGCCGGTACATTACACGGTCGGTATTTACATGATGCTGTTTTCCGTTCTGTACAATGTGATGGCAGACTGGAACCGCGGCTTTTTTAAACGTGGTTATTTCGTAGAGTTTATTGCAATCGTTAAATACGATGTGGTCATGATGGCAGCGATTGCATGCATTATGTACGTGACGCATGTGGCGGGAGATTATTCCAGATTGACCTTCGGTTTTTTTGCAGTGGCTAATCTGCTTTATACGATGGCGGCGCATTGTGCATTTAAAGCTTTTATGCTCAAGTACTACCGCAAGAGCAGCAGCAGTGACAAAGTCATGATTGTGACGGAAGCAGACTATGCAGAGGATATTTTGAAACGCATCAAGGCCTCCGGCTCCTGGGACTATGAAGTGACGGCGCTGGCGATTCTCGATTCGGATTTTGAAGGAGAAGAGATTATGGGCATTCCGGTAGTTGCCGGAAAGCACGACCTGTTTGATGTGTCGAGACAGATGCCGCTGGATCAGGTGTTTATGTACCTTCCGGGGATGCCGGCGAAAGAAGTGCGCGCTTACATTTTGGACTTCCAGTCCATGGGCGTGATCTGTCACTACAATGTGGAGATGAAAGAGCTGAATCTGGCGGGCAAGACAGCAGGTGACTTCGCGGGATATGCGGTTATGACATTCTCCATGCAGTATTTTGACTACCGCCGTATGATTGTCAAACGTTTTGTGGATATTCTCGGCGGACTGGTGGGAAGCATTATCACCATCGTGCTGACACCGTTTGTGGCACTGGCCATCAAAATTGAGTCGAGAGGCCCTGTCTTTTTTGCCCAGACACGAATCGGCAAAAACGGCAGACGCTTTAAAATATACAAATTCCGCTCCATGTACATGGATGCGGAGGAACGCAAAAAAGAGCTGGCCGAGCAAAATGAAATGGCAGACGGCTTGATGTTCAAGATGGAAAACGATCCCCGCATCACCAAGGTGGGTAAATTTATCCGTAAGACGAGCATCGACGAGTTCCCACAGTTCTTTAATATTTTGCGGGGCGATATGAGTCTGGTAGGTACCAGACCGCCGACCGTGGATGAGTTCGAGCAGTACAGCAACCACTACCGGAGACGAATGAGCATCACGCCGGGACTGACCGGTATGTGGCAGGTAAAAGGCCGCGGCAAAGTAACCGAGTTTGAAGATGTGGTAAAGATGGATCTGGATTATATCGATCACTGGTCATTATCACTTGATATGAAAATCATGTTCCAGACAGTGTGGGTAGTTTTGTTTGGAAGAGGAGCGAAGTAAGGAGAATACAGAATGGGAAAAGGATTAGAACAAAGAGAAATTAATCTGTGGGATATGTTGTGGGCTGTTTGCTTAAAATGGAGAAGTATCCTTGTGTGCGCTGTTATTTTGGCAATGCTGGCGGGTGGACTTAGTTATGTTAGAAACGCGCAGTCTCTGGAGGCGGAAAATAAAGAAATATCTCTCGAAGATATGGAGAAAGCGTTAGATTATGAAAGTAAAAAGTCATTAGAAGTATATTTTGAATATATGGATGCATATGAGAGTCAAAAAAAATACAATGAAACAGCTCCGATTATGCAATTAGATGCCAATGCGTTTTATAAAGGGGAAGTAAGCTATTATATAGATAATAATTTTAAGGTTGAATATCCTCTTGTTGATACAAATAATGATATTGTTGCACTGGTTAATACTTACAAAGCCGCTTTGAATTCTCAGGGATTTCTTGATGAAGCAAAAGAGGTTTTAGGTGAGCAGTTGATTGAAAATCAATATGTAACAGAAATGATTGATTTTATGAATGCTTATGGAGATACGACGACCATTGAAACCAATGAAGCGGAAGGTGTTTTAACGATATCTGTGTATGCAAACGATGAAGAGACGTGTTATGCATTAAAAGAACTTGTTAAAGAGAGCATAAATGCTTACCAAAAGGAAGCAGGCTCTCAATTCGGAAAACATGACTTGGTATTGTTACAAGATGTGTGTGAGTTTGTGGCGGATGAAGATTTGCTGGATTACCAAAAAAGAAATGTTGACAGAATGCAGACTAGCGCCAATTATATGACTAGCTTTGAGTCAAAGTTTTCAACACAACAATTTCAGTATAAAGATCTATATCTAAAAAATAATGGCAAAGAAAACGGTTCGGCAGTGCAAGAAGCTACAAGTATTAAAGAGTCACCAATTGTTAGTATAAAACTTGTATTAATAGGTTTTGTTGGCGGCGCAGTGTTAATGTTTGGTTTATGGGCGTTATTATATATATTCAGTAGTAAATTGCGCTTAGAAGATGACTATGAGTTGGTTTTTGAAAGCAAATTATTAGGTAATGTACCGATGGAGAAGAAAACGAAAAGAAAATGGTTTTGGTTTATAGATTTCGTTTTTGAGAAATTGCGTCACTTTAATAAAAGATATTTTGAAAAAGAAGAAGCTCTTGACATGATAGCAGCCAATATCCGTATCGCTATGCAGAAAGCGAATGCTTGTAAAGTTATGGTTACGGGGGCTGTGTGCGGGGATGATGAAAAAAATGTTGCAGAACAAATTGCAAGCCGATTAAAAAAAGATGGCATAGAGATTGTGTTTGGGAATTCTATTTTATATGATGCGGAAGCGCTTGAAAAGCTTGTAGAATTGGGAAGTGTAGTACTTGTGGAAAAGGCGGAAAAATCATTATATAAGGAAATCCAGCGAGAAATTGAGATTTGTTTGCATCAAGGAGTTAATCTCGTAGGTAGTGTTGTAGTGTACTAATTCAAATAAGGTAGGATAATAATATGCAACATGTTTTTATTGTTGGAGCAAAATCATTGGGTGCATATGGTGGTTACGAGACTTTTGTAAATAAATTAACCGAATACCATCAGTATAATAAAAAAATAAAATATCATATAGCTTGTAAGGCGAATGGTGATGGTTCGATGAATGAAAAGGGACTGCCTGAAGTTACAAAGCTTGATGATAAGCAATTTGAGTATAAAAACGCACACTGTTTTAAGTTAGAAGTACCTCAAATTGGACCGGCGCAGGCAATATATTATGATATTTTGGCTTTGAATTATTGTTGCGAGTATATCCGCAAAAATAGTATTAGCGGTGCAATTGTATATATTCTTGCTTGCCGCATTGGACCTTTTGCTGCTTTTTTTGAGAAAAAAATTCATGATTTAGGAGGGAAGGTATATGTAAATCCGGATGGTCATGAATGGAAGAGGACAAAATGGCCGGTTCTTGTGCGCAAGTATTGGAAGTATTCTGAGCGTCTAATGGTTAAGCATGCGGATTTGTTAGTGTGCGATAGCAAAAATATTGAGAAGTATATTTGTCAGGAGTATAACAAATATAATCCTCAAACAACGTATATTGCTTATGGTGCAGATATGAGCCGTTCTGTTTTGGCAGATAATGATGAGAAGTTGCAACAATGGTATGAAAAGAATGGTTTAAAAGAAAAAAAATATTATCTTGTGGTTGGAAGATTTGTTCCGGAAAATAATTACGAAACAATGATTCGAGAATTTATGACGTCAGACACAAAGAAGGATTTGGTAATTATTACAAATGTGACAAAAAATAAGTTTTATAATTATTTGTCTAAATCTACCGGATTTGAAGCTGATTCAAGAATTAAGTTTGTCGGAACAGTCTATGACCAAGAATTGCTGAAAAAAATACGAGAAAAAGCATTTGCATATATTCACGGACATGAGGTTGGAGGGACAAATCCCAGTTTGATAGAAGCATTGAGTAGTACCGAGCTTAATCTGTTGTTGGATGTTGGATTTAATCAAGAGGTTGCTGAGGATGGAGCAGTTTACTTTGGAAAAGAGCATGGCGGATTAGCTCGTCTTATCTCAAATGTGGAAAATATGTCGAGTGAAGAAAGAATGCAATTAGGAAAGAAAGCATATGAACGAGTAATGCAATGTTATTCATGGGATTATATTGCTTCTGAGTATGAAAAATTATTTTTAAATAGAAAAATATAAGAGGAAAAAATATGAAAAGAGTTATTACGTACGGAACGTTTGATTTGTTGCACTATGGTCATATAAATTTATTACAGAGAGCAAAGGCATTAGGAGATTATTTGATAGTTGTGCTTTCGACGGATGAATTTAACTGGAATGAAAAACAAAAAAAATGCTATTTTTCTTATGAACAAAGAAAAACGTTGTTAGAGGCAATTCGATATGTAGATTTAGTCATTCCTGAGACGTGCTGGGAACAAAAAAAGACAGATGTACATGAATATCACATTGATACATTTGTTATGGGAAATGATTGGGAAGGGAAATTTGATTTTTTGAAAGACGAGGGGGTAGATGTTGTATATCTTCCGCGTACTCCCGAGATTAGTACAACGCAAATTAAAGAAGAATTGAATAAATAACATTATGTGAGGATGGTATGGAAAATATTGAAAGATTGCATCAAATCGATATCGAAATAGTAAAAGAAGTTGTAAAAATTTGTGATAAGCATAATCTTCTTTATTACATGATTGGCGGAACGATGCTTGGAGCGATTAGACATAAAGGATTTATTCCGTGGGATGATGATGTTGATTTGGGAATGCCTAGAGAAGATTATGAAGAGTTTTTAAAAATAGCATCTAAAGAGTTGCCAGACTATTTAAAAATAGTAAATTATCGGACAGATCCTAAATACCAGTATTATATTACGAGGGTCTTGGATACAAATACAAAAGTAATTGAAGAACGTATTGGTAATGATAGCAAATATACACATGCATCTATTGATATTTTTCCGATTGATGGAACTCCAAATAATGTTCTTTTCAGAAAAATATATTTTTTTAGGGTCTTATCACATCGAGCGTTGATGTCTTTATGCTATAAAGACTCTATCGATAGAAAAAGAAAAAGAGGATTAATCGAAAAAGCTTTTTTGTGGATTATGGAGCATATTCCTGTTGAAAAATTTACAACACCTTACAAACAGAAATGTAAAATAGATAGATTAATGAGGAAGCAAGATGTAAAACGATCAAAATATATAGGAAACATTATGGGGGCGTATCGAACAAGAGAAATAGTTCCGAAAGAGTTTTACGGTAAGGGGAAGTTTTATCAATTTGAAGATATACAACTTAGAGGATTAGCGATGTATGATGAATATTTAAAACATACTTATGGAAATTATATGGAGCTTCCGCCGGAGGATAAGAGAAAAACACATTTTAAGATTATAGAGATTCACGGAGAGAAGGTAGCGGATTAAAAAGAGAATGAGCGAATTTAGTAAAATATTTAAAAAAGTTAATGGGATGCAGCAATTAAAACAATATGCAAAAGCACATGTTTTGTTGCATGCTTTAGTTCAAACTGCTGTTGTAGGAGTGTCTAAAAAATCCTTGGAAATTGTACGGTTGTCTGTTAGAAATAAAATTCTGCAGAAACTCAGAAAGAAAAATAAAAAGTTTATTGCGGATTGTGTAGACAAGTTATCCAGTGAAGTGTTAGAAAAAAAGCACGAAAAGAGGATATGGATTGCTTGGTTTCAAGGAATAGAGCAAGCCCCATATATTGTAAAAAGGTGTTATCAATCGATAGTGAAACAATTTGGTGATTATGAAATTACAGTTATAACAGATAAGAACTATGCTGATTATGTTGTGTTTCCGGAATATATTGTTGAAAAATACCAAAAAGGTCTTATTACGAAAACGCATTTTTCTGATTTGCTCAGAATTGAGTTGTTATCAGAATATGGAGGCACATGGATAGATGCAACTGTTTTTTGTAGTGGCGGAGATATTCCGAAATATATGTTAGAGTCGGACTTGTTTTTGTTCCAAATTTTGAAACCGGGATTAGATGGCTGCTCGACGGCTATTTCCAGTTGGTTTATTACGGCATCTAGCGATAGCAAAATTATAAGACTTGTCAGAGAGTTACTATATAATTATTGGAGACATGCGAATTCACTGATTGATTATTTTTTGATACATGATTTCTTTCAGTTGGCCATTGAAGCGTTTCCGGAGGAATGGAAAGAAGTCATACCTGTTTGCAACTCGCTTCCTCACATTTTACAGTTGAATTTTTTTGAGAGATATGATGAAGAAAAATGGGAAGCTATCAGAAATATGACGCCATTTCATAAATTGAGTTATAAGTGGAGTGACGAACAATTAAAACTCGAAAAAACATTTTATCAAAAAATAGTTGCACAGTAATAATTTTCTGATAGTATTACGGAGGAGATTTTGTGAAAATATTATATCTGTTATTTTCTTATACGGTTGGTGGAACCGAAAAATTAGTCACAGATATATGTAATGAATTTGTTGAAAGAGGCGATGAAGTACATTTGTATGTTGTAAATGACTTGTATGATGAGCAGTTGCTTCGTACATTAGATCAGGGTGTTATTGTTGAGTTATATCGAAGGCCTGTTAATGGTAAAGGAAAAATTAAGGCTATGATAGATTTGGCAAAATATATAAAAGTTAAAGGAATAGAGGTTGTTCATTGTAATTCTTTTAATACACCTGAAATAATGCTGCTTGCCAAATTGGTCAATCGAAGACTAAAAGTTGTTTATACCATTCATGGACTCGATCAATATAATAAATTAAATAATTGGAGAGTAAAGTATAGAAATTGGTTGTGTCATACAATAGTAGCTATCTCAAAGACAGTGGAAAAAGAGATTATCTTTAGTGGAGCAAATAGAAAAAAAGTTAAAGTTGTCTATAATGCAATTTCGTTGGAAAAATTTAAGAACAATATTTGCAAACCAAAAGAAGATGATGTGATTATCTTAGGGAACGTTGCAAGAATAGACCTAGAAAATAAAGGACAGGATTTGTTAATACGTGCTGTTGCAGAATTAAATAAAAAATATAAAGTGAAATGTTATTTTGCTGGGGCAGCTGATCAAAAGCATATAGGAGATTATGAACAGTTGCGTGGATTAGTGAGAGAGAATAATTTGGAAGACCAAATTGTTTTTGAGGGGAATGTGACTGATATTCCGCAATTTTTGAAAAAGATAGATGTCTTTGTTTTGCCATCCAGAAGGGAAGGATTTGGCATTTCATTGATAGAAGCTATGGCAATGGAGATACCATGTATTTCTAGTGACATAAATGGGCCGAGGGAAATTGTTGGAGATGAAGAAAGAGGTATTCTTTTTAAGAGTGAAGATTATATAGATTTAGCTCGAGCTATTGAAAGGGTAATATTATCCTATGATACGCAGATAAAAAAAGCACAAGTGGCATCGGAGTATGTAAAATGTAATTTTGATATAAAACATATGTGTGATTTGCTATATGATATTTATAAATAATCATCATAAGAACATATGCCTATAACAGGAGATTGTAATGAGATTAATGCAAACAATAAAAAATAAGATAAGAGGAATTACGCCGATAGAAGAATTGATTGAATGTGGGATGGCTGTCGGTGAAAATTTTTGGTGTGGTAATGGATGTAAGTTTGATTGGTCTTTTCCGTGGTTGATAAAGATAGGAGATAATGTTACGCTATCGCATGATGTTGATATTATTACACACGATGCTTCTTTGCATAGGAGGCTTAATGTTACTAAGTTGGCAAAAGTAGAAATTGGTAATAACGTTTTTGTCGGGGCAAGAGTGACAATTTTACCAGGGGTTAAATTAGGAGATAACTCGATAATCGGAGCGGGATCCCTAGTGTGTAAAGATGTTCCGGCAGATGAAGTCTGGGCAGGTGTTCCGGCACAAAAAATCTGTACGGTGCAGGATTATGTGAGAAGAACAGAAAACGACATAATTGAAGAAATAATAGATGCGTCTAAAACAATTCATAATTCAGATGCAGAATATTTGCCATTAAGACAACAGTTGATAGAAATGATTGATAAAAATGGTAAAGTATATATAAAGTAAGGTGAGGAAATTAAATGGGCAATGTAAAAATAAGTAAATATCATATCCTTTTTGCACTACTCATAGTTCCTTTTTTTAAACCTGTCGGAATAGCTTATTATCCGTTGATTAACAAGATTTTTCAAATGTGGAAGCTGGTATCGCTTTGTTGTAGTGTGATAGTAATATCATATGTCAGCAAATTGAATATTTCACGCAGTAAATCTTATGTAGGTTTACTGGGGCTAATAATATTTGAGATTATTTATGTTATAAATACAGTAGTAGCGTCTAATCCAGTGGGGGATATTTTAAACAACTCTGTCACGAATGTTGTTTTACTGTGGTTAGTCTATGTACTCTCATGTAGCCAATATAAACTTCATTTTCTTAAAGCTGTCAATATAGTTTTTTCGATTGATATATGGTTGCATATTTTTAGCGTGGTTTTGGCGGCAATAGGGCATCCTGTTTTTGAGGTAATAGAAGGTGGTAATACGTATTTGTTCGGAAGAGATAATTATTCGGCATTTACGCTTCTTCCGATGTTGGGAGTTGTCTTATATACAGATGTGATTTTATATGGCGTGTGCTACAGACAAAGATTGAATGCTTATATATTATGTTTTGCGTTGACATTTTGTTTTTTTTATACAAATAGTGCGACGGCTATGTTGGCATTTTTTGTTGAGACATGTTTGGTGATTTTTACAAGTATCAGAAAGGAATTAATGAAGTTTTTGACGACAAAAAGAATTATTATTCTTATTGGGTTATTTCTGATAGGCATTGTTGTGTTCCATGTCCAAGAGCATTTCGCATATTTTTTGAGCGTTGCGTTTAATAAAGGAGAAAAAGGAATCACCCTTAATTCTCGGACTATTATATGGGACATGGCACTAGATTTGATTATGCAGCGGCCGGTATTTGGATGGGGTGCTTTGTCACAAAAACAGATTTCAAATTATGTCTTATATGGAGTTGGACATGCTCACAACATTATTTTTGAGATTCTTCTGAGAAGTGGATTTGTTGGATTGATTTCGTATGTTTGGTTTTTGACATGGCCATACAGGGACAAATTTGCAATTTTGAGATCAAGAGCAAATATTTTGTTAGCTACATTGGCCAGTTATTTGTTTTTGACAATCATGGATTTTTACCCGTTACTTCAAGCGCAATATTGTATGATGGGATTAATATATTGCTGGAAAAATTTTGAACAGGATATTTAAGGAATAAAATGCGTATGCAAGAGAAATTACAAGTTTTTTTGGTGACATATAACCGTGCAGATTACTTAAAAGAGAGTATTGCATCTATTTTAAAGCAAACATATTCTGAGTTTGAGCTTATTATTTTAGATAATTGTTCTACAGATCATACAGAAAAGATAGTAAGTCAATTTTGTGATGGCCGGATTAAATATGTGCGGCATAAAGAAAACATCGGTGGAATTGGTAATATAAATTATGCTATTGCGTCAGCATCAAGTAAGTATTTTATGATATTTCATGATGATGATGTAATGAAAAATACAATGCTGGAACAACAGATTAACATCTTGGAAGCAAATTCGGAATTGGCAATAGTCAGTTGTAAAGCGGATATCATTGATGCAGATGGAAAGTGTACTATGGAGTACAAGGGAGATGAAAGGCTAGAGGTATTTGGCGAAGGAACATTTTTTGGAGATTATTTGAGTAAACATCAGTTTATATTGTTTCCTGCAATCATGTATCGGACAGATTTTATGCGAGAAAATGATCTTTGCTTAAAAGAAGAAGTTGGACCATCGGCAGATGTGTATATGTGTTTTGAAATTGAAAAATGCAAAGGAAAAATTGCTATTTTAAACCAATCATTAATGGAATATAGAAGACATGGGGAACAGGATAGTTCATTAAATAGAGTTGAAATGATTGTAAAATTATTCCGTGCGCTTCGCAAGGATAAATATTTGGGGAATTTATTAAAGGGAAAGAAAAATGGACAGAAGAAATATTATAAGTGGCTTATGCATAATGAAATATGTATGATGTCAAAAGGATTTGTATCTTGTGATCTCGCAAGAGATGCTCAAAAAAAATATGAGAAAGTAATGGAATTTGCGTTGATAGATCATATTTTTTATAAAATAGTAATAAGTGAGCAAAAACATTTAGGGTTAACAAGATGGTTATATAATTTTTGTAAAAAAGTGAAAGGATGATTGGTTATTTGGATTGACTAATCAAATGAATGACATGAATATAGCGATAACTGACATTTATGGCAATTTATATAAAAATGATCGCTTGTTTGATCTAAATGCGTGTAGCATTGGAGAGAATCTCTTGCTTCCGGGAATTGAGCTGAAAAAAAAATTGGAAGAGAAAGGGCATCAATATCATACCCTCGATGTATATAAGGCAAACGAGGTTGATGTTGTGGTTTTTCAGGAAATTCCGAGATCGTGGTATACTTTAACAAATTTTATTGATAAATTGAAATATGTACTAAAATTTTCTGCAAGAAAAGATACACTGTTACAGGTTGTTAAAAGAGTTCCGAAAGAAAATAGAATTTTATTAATAATGGAACCGCCGGTCGTGGCGAATAGATCTTATGAAAAATTGTTTCATAAATATTTTGGGAAAATTCTCACATGGAATGATGAATTAGTGGATGGAAAGATCTACCATAAGATTTTTTATCCGCAACCAAAGCCGGATTTAGAATATTGTAAAAAATGGGAAGAGAAAAAGATGTTTACCATGATTTGCGGTAACAAAACAAGCGACCATCCGGATGAATTGTATTCGCAAAGACGAAAGGTGATTGATTATTTTGAAAAAACAAAGCATGAATTTGATTTGTACGGTATTGGTTGGGGTAAAGAAAGTTTAAAAAACTATAAAGGAAGAATTGATAAGAAATTAGAAGTTTTGTCAGGTTATAAATTTGCGTTTTGCTATGAGAATCAAGGTAGTGCGTCGGGATATATAACGGAAAAAATATTTGATTGTTTTTTTGCCAATTGTGTACCTATATACTGGGGAGCTCCAAATGTAACGACATATATTCCTAAAAATACTTTTATAGATCGAAGAGATTTTCAAACGGAAGACGAATTAATGAAGTATTTATATGCTATAGATGAAAAAGAATATGCACAATATCTGAGGAACATAAAAGAATACTTAAATGGTGATTTGTACAATAAACACTTTTCTGTTCAAGCGTATGTTGAGAGTATGACAAAATATATATTAGAAGGCAAATAATAATGTCGAAAGAGAAAATAAAAGAAAAAAGTATTTTAAAAAATATTGCTTATAATATGTTAAGCCAGATTGTGGCATTGATAGTACCTTTGCTTACAGCACCATATATTGCACGTGTTTTTAATGCTGAATTGATAGGTGAGTACAGTTATGCATTGGCAAACAGTTCATACTTCGTGCTGTTTGAGTGCCTTGGATTTGCATTGTACGGGCAAATTAAAGTTGCGGCAAATCGTGATGATGTAAAAAAGACAAGTTTGTTATTTTTTGAAATAATGCTTGCAAAGATAATTCTGTCATTAATCAGTATCGGTATATATGTGATTTTGATTTTTCATACAGACGATATTTTACAAAAAAAACTGTGCATCATCATGCTGATAAATATATTGGCAAATGGATTGGATGTAACATGGTTTTTGAACGGACAGGAAGAATTCAAAAAATTAGCTGTGCGAAGTGTTGTGGTACGATTAGTAAATCTGATTTCCATATATGTTTTTATTAATAGTGAGAAAGACTTATTGTTATATGCAATTTTAATGCAGGGTGCCACATTTTTTTCGTACTTGGCATTGTACCCTGTGGTAGTGAAGTATATCGTACCTATTAGGTTAAGGGATATTCGGATTTTGCCACATATCAAAGCATCGTTCATATATTTTGTCCCTGGCTTGGTGACAACTATTTTCTCGTCTACAGATAAAACAATGTTGGGAATTATGACGAATTCTTATGAAGTTGGAGTATATGAAGAGGCAGGAAAAATTTCTCAAATATGTATGAGTGCAATCAGTGCTTTGGGAAATGTTATAATGCCAAGAGCTTCATATTTGTATCATAATGGTGAAAATGCAAAGCAAAAGGCAAATCAACTGGTTGTAGTATCTTTTCGGGCAGTCTTGTTGATTGCGGTGCCGTGTGCCTTTGGCGTTGCTGCGATTGCACAGGAATTTGTTCCGTTCTTTTTCGGCAAGGGCTATGAAAAAAGTGCAGACATATTAGTAATATTATGTTTTAATGTTTTGGTAATTGCGGCCACGAATCTTTTAGGACAGCAATGTTTGATTGCAAGACAAAGACAGGGAGAATATAATAAAGCAATTGTAGCTTCTGCAATAGTTAATGTGGTCATGAATTACTTTGTGATACAATATATGCAGTCTATAGGTGCGGCGATTGCTTCCGTGCTGGCCAGCTTAGTTAGTTTCAGTATAATAGTATATATGAGCAGAAAAGAAATAGAACTTTCACTGTTGTTTGAGTCAACATGGAAATGCTTTATTGCAGGTGTGATTATGGCAATTTTAGTGAAGGTGTCTACGTCAATATGGTATGGAACCTTTAAAGGGATTGCATTACATGTTATAATAGGTGGGTTATCTTATCTTATAATGCTCGTGTGCTTTAGAGAAAAGTTTTTGACATTATTGTTTAAAATGAAAAGCAAGGAAAAAGGAAACGTCTCATGAATCCAAAGTTGAAACAGTATTTGAAATATATATTAAAAAAAGATTATCGCAGATACCTTCATGGATTAGAAAAAGAAGGAAGAGTAGAAAAATGTAGATTATCTGAAAAGCCAGTAGATAAAAAGATTATGATATTAAGAAGAAATAATCAAGCGGTTGGGGTTTTTTCGGATTATATCGTTTTTTTAAGAGCAATAGAGGATGCTGTTGAAAAAAACTATATACCTGTTGTTGACAGACAGACTATAAAAAATGTTTTTTTTCCGGCAGAAAAAGATGTCAATACATGGGAATGTTTTTTTAAACAACCTCTGGGATATTCTATGAGAGATATTCCGAATGTAAAGGATGCAGATATATATATAAATAATATCGCATCTGTTGTTTCTCCTGTTTCGATTATGCATTGCCAAGATGCGGATATAGTTAATTATTGGAGAAAAATTGCCGGTAAATATATTTCTTTCAAGAAAGAAGTATTGTGTTTGTTGGAAGAAAAAAGAAGCAAGCTTTTGTTTGGGAAAAGAGTTCTTGGTGTTTCTGTTCGAGAAGGATATATAAAACTCAGTGAAAATGAGCCGAACAAAATAGTGGGACATCCCATTCAGACCGGCATAGACGAAATGGTAGAATTGACGTCGAAATATATGGTAGAATGGGAATGTGATTATGTCTTTGTGGCTTGTCAAACACAGGATACTATTACAAAATTTAAAAATAAATTTGGTGATAGATGTTTGTATTGTGAGAAAGATCGCCCAAGCTATGAGGGGCTTCCGGAAGGAACGCAATTGCTCAATATGAAGAAAGATAATGCATATAAGAGGGAAATGGATTATGTTACAGAAATATATTTGTTGTCAAAGTGTACCTCTTTTTTGTGCTCGGAAAATTCGGGATCAGAGGCAGCGTTTATAATGAGTGAAGGATTTGAAAAATTTATGTGCCTTAATAAAGGGATATATTAATTATTTGTTTATAACAAAAGAAAGGAGTAATATGAAAGTAGTTCTTTTAGCAGGTGGATTAGGCACCAGGATTTCAGAGGAGTCTCAATTCAAACCAAAACCGATGGTTGAAATTAGTGGTAAACCTATTCTTTGGCACATTATGAAAGAATATGCATATTACGGTCACAATGAGTTTATAATATGCGCAGGATACAAGCAGCATGTGATTAAAGAATGGTTTGCAAACTATTTTTTGCACAATAGCGATATTACATTCGATTATACAAGTGGAAAAAATGAAATGATAGTGCATGCATCCAATATGGAGCCATGGAAAGTGACGGTTGTAGATACCGGTTTAAATACCATGACAGGAGGACGTATTAAACGAGTACAGCCATATGTTGGTAACGAACCATTTTTAATGACTTATGGTGATGGTGTTTGCGATGTTGATATCTGTAAACTTATAAAGTATCATGAAGAGCAAGGGAAAATTGCAACATTAACCGCAGTAATGCAAGATCAATCCAAAGGTGTTTTGGATATAGGTGGTGATAATGCAGTTAAGTCATTCCGTGAAAAAAAGGTTTCTGACGGAGCCCCTATTAATGCGGGCTATATGGTGTTAAATCCGGAAATTTTTGATTATATTGAGGGAGATAATACCGTGTTTGAAAAAGAACCGTTGGAGAGACTGGCACAAGAAGGACAGCTTATGTCATATATGCATAAAGGATTTTGGCAGTGTATGGATAATGTTCGAGAAAAAGAGATGCTTGAGAAGTTAATTGAACGCGGTAAAGCGCCTTGGATAAAATGGGAGGGGTGATTTGAAGGTATGAGTTTGGATTTGAGTTTTTACAAAAATAAAAAAATTCTTGTCACCGGGCATACCGGATTCAAAGGAACCTGGCTTTGCCGGATACTTGTTAATGCCGGTGCAATTGTGACAGGATATAGCCTGGAGGCTCCGACACAGCCGAATTTGTTTGAGTTAGCCGGATTGCAGGATAAAATGAATAGTGTTATTGGCGATGTGCGCGACTACGAGCATATGAAAAAAGTGTTCAAGGAAGCACAGCCGGAAATTGTGTTACATTTAGCTGCACAGCCGATTGTAAGAGATTCTTACAAGGATCCAAGATATACGTATGAGACTAATGTCATGGGAACCGTGAATTTGCTAGAATGTGTTAGGGCTTTTCCGTGTGTGAAAAGTGTATTAAATGTTACGACGGATAAGGTGTACAAAAATAACGAATGGTGCTGGGGTTATCGGGAAGATGAGATGTTGGATGGTTATGATCCGTACTCTAATTCAAAATCCTGTTCCGAACTTGTGACACATAGCTATAAGAGTAGTTTTTTTGAAGAGAAAGAGGTTGCAATATCAACGGCAAGAGCCGGAAATGTAATCGGTGGCGGAGATTTCGCAAATGATCGAATTATTCCGGACTGTGTCAGAGCTATGAAAGCAGGTAAGACAATTGCAGTTCGAAATCCATATTCGACAAGACCGTATCAACATGTACTGGAGCCTTTGGCAGTGTATTTGATGATTGCGCAGAAACAGTATGAAGACAGTAGTTACCAAGGCTACTATAATGTGGGACCGGATGATTGTGACTGCGTGACCACAGGAGATTTGGTGGATTTGTTTTGTAAGCATTGGGGAGAGGGAGCCATATGGGAGAATCAGGCCGAGGCGAATGCGCCCCATGAGGCAAATTTCCTGAAGCTGGATTGCAGTAAATTAAAGAGTACATTTATGTGGAAGCCGCGATGGCATATGGAAGAATGCATGGAAATGGTATGCCGGTTCAGCAAGGTTTGGCTTGCGGGCGGTGATATTCCGGAAGAGATGGATAAAGAAATTAAGATATTTATGGAGGACTAAATCATGGCAAATTGGACAGATGAAGCGCAGGCGCGCCAGCAGATTAAAGAAATGGTGGCTGAATATTACCACGCATTTAAAGCACCGAAGGAATCAAAAGAAAATTTCAAACCGGGTGACCGTATCAGTTATGCATCCCGTGTATACGATGAAAAGGAAATGCAGAGTCTTACGGATGCAACCCTTGATTTTTGGCTTACAACCGGTCGGTTTTCCGATCAGTTTGAAAAAGAATTTGCACAGTGGATTGGTGTGAAATATGCACACTTGGTAAACAGTGGTTCATCAGCAAACCTTATTGCGTTTACTATTTTAACAGCTCCGGAGCTTGGTGAGAGACAGATTAAGCGCGGAGATGAAGTAATTACGGTGGCTTGTGGATTCCCGACAACGGTAACACCAATTTTACAGTATGGTGCAGTGCCGGTTTTTGTTGATGTTACGGTTCCGCAGTACAATATCGATGTAACCAAACTGGAAGAGGCATTGAGCGAGAAAACGAAAGCAGTTATGATTGCACATACACTCGGAAATCCGTTTGATTTGAAAGCAGTCAAAGAGTTCTGCGACAAGCACAATTTGTGGCTTGTGGAGGATAACTGTGATGCACTTGGTACACAGTATACGATAAATGGTGAAACTAAATTCTCCGGCACATGGGGAGATGTGGGAACATCCAGTTTTTATCCGCCGCACCATATGACCATGGGTGAGGGTGGCTGTGTTTATACGAATGATCCATTACTTCACAGATTAATTTTATCTTACCGTGATTGGGGACGCGATTGTATTTGTCCTTCCGGACAGGATAATTTCTGTAAGCATCGTTATGACGGACAGTTCGGTCAGTTGCCGCAGGGATATGACCACAAATATGTATACAGCCATTTTGGATATAATCTGAAGGTAACAGATCTTCAAGCAGCAGTCGGTGTGGAACAGCTTAAAAAATTCCCATCCTTTATTGAGAGAAGAAGACATAATTGGGATCGTCTTCGCAATGCCTTGGAATGTGTACAGGATAAGATTATTCTTCCGGAGCCGGCGGAAAACAGCAGACCATCATGGTTTGGCTTCTTAATTTCAATCAAGCCGGAAACAGGGATAAAACGAAATGACGTAACACGTTATATCGAGGATCACAATGTGCAGACGAGACTTCTGTTCAGTGGTAATTTAATTAAACATCCATGTTTTGATCAGATTCGTGATACCGATGCCTATCGTGTGGTTGGCGGATTAGATACGACGGAATTTATTATGAATAATACATTCTGGGTTGGCGTATATCCGGGAATGACAGATGAAATGATTGATTATATGGCACAGGTGATTATTGAGGCTGTAAGTAAATAATTAAAAATGAGGTTTAAAACCAATGAAAAAAGATGACCTGATTTATTTGGAAAAAGCGGCCATGGACATACGTATTAATCTCTTGAGGTTGTGTAATAAAGAGGTAATACACATAGGTGGGGACTTGTCTGTGGCAGATGTAATGACAGTTCTGTGGCAATATCAGATGAAGTATGATCCGGATAATATTACAGATGAAAACAGGGATAGGTTTGTTTTGTCGAAGGGACATGCCTCAGCGGTTACATGCTTTAACCAGGCTGCGATAGGGTGCTATTCCGCAGAGGATGTGATAAACGAATATGCAACGGATCATGGAAGATTTTCCATGCATTCTTGCAATTTGGTAAACCCTTATGTAGAAATTTCGACGGGAAGTTTGGGGCATGGGATGCCCGTTGCGTGTGGTATGGCAGCAGCATTGCGAATGAAAGGAAATGTGACGAGTAGAGTATATACTGTCATGGGTGATGGAGAACAGGCAGAAGGCTCTATTTGGGAAGCGGTTGCAAATGCTAAGAGGTATAAACTGGGCAATCTTGTGGCGATTGTAGATTGCAATGGATTGGAAGCAGATGGAAAAATTGATGAGATTACCGGGCTTGGTAATATTGCGGATAAGTATCGTGCATTCGGTTGGAATGTGGTAGAAATAGACGGGAACAATATTGCTGAAATCAAAAAAACTTTTGATGAATTACCGGCAAGTGATTCGGAGATTCCTACGGCTATCATTGCACATACCATAAAAGGAAAAGGGGTTTCCTTTATGGAAAATGAGAAACGTTGGCATGCAGGAAAGATATCAGATGAACAGCTAAAAGAGTGTATCAATACTCTTGAGAAAGCGTTTGAAAGTAGGTTTAAGGGATGAAGGATGGTAAGAGTTTTCTCAGAAATGTTATAGGAGAATATATGACAGAACTGGGACGACTTAATGATAAAGTGGTGCTGGTAAACGCTGATTTGGCGGGTACTTGTCGAAATACAGATTTTACGGAGCAATATCCGGACAGATCTTTTAATGTGGGTATTGCAGAGCAAAATATGGTGTCATTCGGAGCGGGACTGGCTGCGGAAGGATTTGTTCCGTATGTTTTTTCTATGGCTCCATTTCTTACTATGCGTGCATGCGAACAGTGTCGTACTGATGTTGCATATGGGAATAGAAAAGTACGTATGATTGGTACGTATGCGGGAGTGTCCGGAGGAATATCAGGAGCTACGCATTGGGCTATTGAAGATTGTGGAATTATGACTTCGATTCCGGGGATTCATGTTTTTGAGGTGAGTGATGCAAATCAAGCCAGAAATTTAATGAAATATTCTTTGGAAAGTGATATGCCGATGTATGTTCGCTGTGGTGTTGAACCTACCATGAATATTTATAGAGAAGATATCGAGGTAGAAGCCGGTGGGTCTATCGAGGTAAAATCCGGTTTTGATGGAGTAATTCTGTGTGCCGGTGTATTGGTGCAATTTGCAATTGAGGCGGCAAACAGAATAGAGATGAAAACAGGAAAGAGTATTCGGGTAGTGGATATGTATTCTTTGAAGCCGTTGGATAGACAAGCGGTTATTTCAGCAGCGAAGACGGGAAGAGTCGTTGTGGCACAGGATCATAACGTGATTGGCGGTTTGGGAAGTATGACAGCTGTTGTTATTGCGGAAGAAGGTATAAAAACCAAGTTTAAAATAATTGGTGTAAAAGATGAATTTGTGGCGATGGCACATGCGCCGTATTTGTATCAATATTACGGAATGGATGCAGATGGGCTGGAAAGTGCCATGATGAGTTTATTTGAATGACAGGAGAACTAAATTGAAAACGATTGTAATTACAGGTGCTACAAGTTTTATAGGTATACATTTAATACGGGAATGGCTAAGGCATGATGTCAGCATTTATGCGGTTGTCAGACCGGGTAGCCATAATATGGAACGTATCCCGAAGGATTCGCGGATACATATCGTTGAGCAAAAAATGGACGAGTATCATCTCCTTAGTGATCAGATAGGAGCAGCGGATTGCTTTTATCATTTGGCATGGGAAGGGGCAAGAGCGCCTTACAGAGACGATGAAGTACTTCAACGAAAGAATTATGACGGAGCTGTTAAAGCGATGTCAGCGGCTGTAAAAATGCAGTGCAAATTTTTCCTGGGAACCGGATCACAGGCAGAATACAGTGCAGACAGTAAAACGATGAAAGAAGAGGATGAATGCAATCCGAATACAGCCTATGGAAAAGAAAAACTGCATGCTTGCATGACGCTTCGTGATATGGCAGAAGATGCAGATATGAATTTTATATGGCTTCGTGTTTTCAGCATTTATGGAACATACGACTATGAAAAGACTTTGGTAATGTCGGCACTTGAGAAAATGAAAGATAATCTTCCGATAGAAATGACTGCAGCGACTCAATTATGGGATTATTTGTACGTGGAAGATTTGGCAAAAGCTATGGTTTTATTTGCTGATAAAAATTGTCCAAACGGAGTATATAATATTGCATCCGGACAGTACAAGCCATTAAATGAGTTTGTGACTACTATGAAAAACGTGATGGGGAGTAATAGTGAACTTAAGTTTGGGAGTGTACCATACGGACCAAAGGGGCCGGTCAACTTGACCCCCAATATCGGTAAAATACAAAAAGCTTTAGGATGGAGTCCGAGTACGACGTTTGAAGACGGCATTGCAAAGATGATTGTCTCTATTCAAGAAACAAATCCGAAATAATCTTGAGATGAGGTTGTTTATCAACATGATTTGGAATCTTATTATTAGACCAATACGTTTTTTTTATATAATAATTTTGAAATTATTAAAAAAGGAGTATACAGAAGATTCGTGGCAGGCTTTGGAACAATTTATTAAGTTTTCGATTGTGGGATTAAGCAACACACTTCTTTCATACCTGATTAATATTGGTGTGCTGAAATTGCTGGAATCTTTTGAGATTAGTTGGGATTTTTATGTAGCCAATATTGTGGCGTTTGTGATTACTGTTATTTGGTCTTTTTATTGGAATAGGAAATATGTATTTCATTCTAGTAAAACAAGTGTTAGGGCAGTTTTTGCAGAACTTATGAAAACATTTATGGCATATGCTTTTACAGGATTATTGTTGGCGAATGTGTTATCCTATGTATGGATAGAACTTCTAAGTATCTCAAAATATATTGCGCCGCTGATTAATTTGATTATAAGCGTACCGACAAATTTCTTGATAAATAAATTTTGGACATTCAAGGAATGAGGATTCTATATATAACGGGGAGAAAATACGGATGAAAAAGATTAGTGTTTTGATTCCATGTTTTAATGAAAAAGAGAATGTTGTGCCAATGAGTGAAGAGTTAGTAAAACTCTTTTCAGGTGAATTGCCGAGTTATGCATATGAGATTATTTTCATTGATAATGATTCGACGGATGGAACAAGAGATTTGTTGCGTGGAATCTGTAGTAAAAACAGTAATGTAAAGGCCATTTTCAATGCGCGGAATTTCGGACAGTTCAATTCTCCGTACTATGGTCTGATGCAGACAACAGGAGATTGTACTATTCTGTTGTGTTGTGATTTCCAAGATCCGATCGAATTGATTCCGGATATGATTAAAGAGTGGGAAAATGGTCACAAGCTTGTTGTTATGCAAAAAAAGACAAGTAAGGAAAATCCATTTATGTATTTTCTTCGCTCCATTTATTATAAGCTTATCCGCAAATTCTCTGACGTGGATCAGATTGAACACTTTACGGGATTTGGATTATATGACAAATCATTTATTGATGTGTTGCGTTCGTTAAAAGACCCAACACCGTTTTTGCGTGGAATTGTAGCGGAACTGGGATACAAAATTAAAATTATTCCTTATACACAGGCAAAGCGAAGAGAGGGAAAGACACATAATAATTTTTATACCCTTTACGATGCGGCTATGCTCAGCGTTACATCTTATACAAAAATTGGACTTCGGTTAGCTACTTTTTTGGGATTTGGCGTAGCGATGATGAGCGTGATTGTGGCAATTGTTTATTTTGTGATGAAATTAATGTTGTGGGATCGTTTTGTGGCAGGTACAATGCCGGTACTTATCGGTATGTTTTTCCTGGGCGCAGTAGTTCTTATTTTCCTCGGGATTATGGGAGAGTATATTCTGAGTATTAATGAGCGCTTGATGAACAGACCGCTGGTCATTGAGGAAGAAAGAATCAATATGGATGAGAGCCGAAATTAGATAAAGTATTTGATATATGTTGAGGTGTTTATGGTAGAAATAATTATATTGTTATTGCCGGCATTATTATCTTTTTTGATTGATGAATATAGAGAAAAAGATACTAGTTCTTTGTGGGAAAAGAAATTTTTTTTGTTTGTTTGCTATTTCGTTGTAGATGTGTGTGTTTTTTTGCTCATGATTAAAATATTAAAAGGAAATGTTAATATTTTTGAGTTGTGCAAAATGTATCCGATTGTAATGATTAAAGCCATATTATTATCGGTGTTTGTTGGTACGATGGTGCCTATATCAAAGATATATTTAATAAAAAAGATAAAATTTGATAAGATTACTTTCGTGAAATGGTCAGGAACGGAAGTTTTAAAAAAGAAAACAAACAGGTTTTGGGTGATATTTAACAGAGGATATATTTATGCGATATCATTTGTAGGAATATTAATTAATGTGTTTAGGTGTGTTGATAATAATTTTTGGGGCGATGAATCATATACCATTTTAAAGGTGGCAAATGCAGAGGGGATACTTGAAGCAGCCAGATGTGATGTTGCCAATCCTCCGTTTTATTTTATGATATTGAAATTACTAATGAATTTAATGGGAGAGAATCCATTCGTATATCATTTTGCATCGACGTTGCCGTATATTTTGTTTGTAATATTTATTTTAATGCATGTTAAAAAGATCGTGGGCAAGGATATTGCTTCAATTTTTCTTACCATTTTAACATTTATGCCAAGTGCTCTGGAGTATTGGGTTGAAGTAAGGATGTATTCATGGTCTATTTTTTTTGTGTTTTTATGTTTCTGGGGAGCATATTTGCTTGTGAGCGCGGAAGGGAAAAAAGTATCAAACTGGATTCTTTTTTGTGTAGGTGGCATTGGTGCAGCATATTCACACTATTTTGCCTTTGCTGCAATTATTTTGATTTATTTCATGACTTATGCCAGACTAGTGATTATTAATAGAAAAAATATTATGAAATGCATTATTTCTTTAGTGGTTTCATTGGTGGCATATGCTCCGTGGATGAAAGTATTTGTTGACAGTGTTTCAATGGTCAGTGGTAATTTTTGGATTGAAGGAACTGTTTCTTATAGACAATTATGGGACTATGTTTTTCAAAGTGATGTATTGTTGGGAATATATGTGATTTCGGTAATTACTTGCATAATACTTGATTTGGGCCTTTTGTGTATTGAGCGTGATTCAGTGAAGGGATTGCGGATACAAATTGGAACAGAAAAGTTGGGGAAATTAGGAGTTGTTTCTTGGTTTGGAATTGCAACATTTTTTATAATAACTATCTTTTGGGGATTTGAATGTGTATATGCAAAATTAATAAGGCCGGTATTTATCATCAGATATTTGTACCCGGTGCTTGCAGTTTTTTGGTTTGTTTTAGCGGCGAGCATTCTTAAAGTTTTTGATAAATTCAAGAGTTTTGTATTACCGATTGTTTTAGTGGTTTTGCTTATAGTGTACATTCCAAGGGATATTGAGTTGATTGAAACTTATTATAAACAAAACAAGGCATCGGAAAAGACAGTTGAGATGGTTAATGATTATTTATTGACAGAGAACGAAGTTGTTTTGATGACAGACATTAACCATTTGAATTGGACGGTATTGGATTATTATTTTCCAAATGTTAAGAGAGACAGTTATAATTTTGAACATTCTTGGTTGCAGGATGAGGAAGATGTTATATTGCTATTCGTAGGTAACGCGATAGATCAGAATGAAGAATTTATGCAATTTGTATCAGATAATGATTATGTGTGCAATTTTGTCGGAAAGGGAAAAGTTGCATCTTATAAAGTAAATGTATATGAGGTAAAAAAAGATAGCAAAGGAAATATGCTAAAAACGGAATAGTTTTGTTTGGAAATAGAACGACTGAATATTATTTGGTCGTTCTAATATTATATTTGAATCTTAACCACAGAAATGAGGAATATGAACGGTGAAAGAATTCGATTTTAAAAAAATATATAAAGAGATAATTATTCTTTTTATATCTGTGTTATTGGCAGGTATCGTAATATTTTTTGTGAAAGGAATATGGCCTTTTGGAAAAAACACTGTGGTATGGGCGGATATGACACATTCACTGCCGTTGTTTTACTACTGGAGAGATGTCTTGTGCGGAAGCGACGCATTCTTTTTTACATGGCGATATGGTTTGGGAATCGAAACTTTTGGTATTGTTTCACAGATGGGATTTTTGAGCCCTTTTAACATCTTTTTGTTATTGTTCGAGAGAGAACACATGTATGGTGCTATAGGGGTATTGTTGTTATTAAAGATAGCTTTTATGGCTTCATCTATGTATTATTATTTGTGCAAATATGAAATTAAACGTATCTATAGGGTAATGGGAGCGATAACATATTCGACGGGGATGTCTGTTTTGGTCCAAAATCCGATTGTAATGACTTTGGATGTGGCTATTCTTCTTCCATTGTTAATGGTTGCATACGATCGAATGATGAGGGAAAGGAAGTGTGTTTGGTATAGTATTGTTTTGGGATTGATTTTATGCATTAATACCTATATGGGGATAATGGTTATTTTTTTTGTGTTGGTAACAACTTTTTCTTATATTGTTACTCATCATACAAACGCTATAAGGCAAAAAGTGCATTTGTTCTTCGTGGCGTCAGCTATAGGAGGGGCTTTTAGTGCAATAATTTGGGTGCCTGTGTTATTTAGTTTTGCAAATTCTTCCAGATTAAGTGGGACTGAAGGGGGAATAGTACAACAATATGTTAATATTTTGAATAGTACGATGGTACCGCCACAAATGAGTTTGGTTCTTCTGAATATGTCTGTTTGGGTTGCGTGCATTATTACTATGGCTCGGAGAGAGAACTTTCGAAGTAAAGAAGTTTTACAATCAGGAATACAATTGGGATTAATGTTGCTTACGGTCTTTGTTCCTGCGATAGAACTTCTTTGGCATCTTGGATCACATTCAGGCTGGACATGGCGATTTTGTTTCATTTTTCAGTTTTGTTTAATTGATTTTGCAATTAATTTGTTAGCAAGTAATGAGAAAGCGCCTTGTAAATCACATAATATTATTTTGGCGATAATAACAATATTCGCAATTGTTTGGATGTTGGGAATATATAAGAGGTATCAGTTTTTTTCAGAAATAGATAAAGGTGTATTGCTTATGTTTTGCGGTTTGATAATAGCATATTTGTTTATGTGGATATGGAGAAGTGGCAGAAGATGTTTTCTGGTTTTGTTGGTTTGTGTAGAGATTCTTGCCAACATTTTTGTATGGATATCTCCGGCATGGGCAGACAGAGCAGATGCTAATGATATGAAGTATGTCTACGATGCATCAAAACTGAAAAAAGAATTATTGTCATATGATTTTGATAAATTAGACCGTGTAAAAGATTATAACGGTCATTTTGCGAGTAATTATGCGGCTGTTATGGGAGTTAATTCCTTGGCTAACTGGGTGCACGTTTTGCGGGAAGAACAAAGGGAAATATTGGATTTGTTAGGGTATTCAACAACGTATACCAGATTTTGCGACAATGGAGGAACAGTTTTTAGTGACTTGTTACTGGGTTATGAATATGCGTTTTCTGAAAATGACATAAAAAATGATTCTTGGGTACAGAGTTCTTCTGTTCAATCTCGAAAATGGTATGAAATGAAATATAAAATTCCGCAAATGTTTGAAGTATCAAATTTAGAATTCGAGAACAAAGGTAATAATCCATTTGAAGTTCAAAATAATTTGTATAGATGTGTTACCGGCTTTGATGAGGAGTTGTTTGATGAGGTGCCGATTATTCAAGGGCAGGAAGTTGTTGAAATAGAAGTAGGAGAGAAGAAAGAAATATATTTCTACGCAGATAATTGCTTATTGGATATAAAAGTAAATGGAGAGCAGGTTGCAATACAAAATTTAGCCGATTCAGAAAATATAGAATATCCGGCAGCTTTTAATAATGGAATTATTGACTTGGGAACTTTCGAAAATAGCAGGGTGCGTATAGAACTAAATGTGATTAGAACGGATGTAAACATGGATGAAGCTGTACACATTGTGCTTATGGATTACAAAATTCTAGAAAGGGGAATTGATTCAATTAAGAAAAAGAACCATGTTTCATATATGGTTGGGGACAGTGAGATTGATATAAAAATAAAAAATGCAGAAAAAAACAATGTTTTGTTTTTACCAATCTTATATGATCCGGGTTGGAAATGTTTTGTGAATGGAGAAAAAACTTCTGTTACAAGGATAATGGGTGGTTTTGTTGGAGTACCGATAACTGCATCGGAAATGGAGGTTAAGTTATTTTTTGTACCACAAGGAGTTGGATTCGGGATTGGTATCTTTTTGCTTTTAATAATCGTAGTGGTAAGTGTTGTTATATCGCATAAAAAGAATGCGATTGCGTGCGAGGGTGTGGTGTATAAAATTGTAATTGTCGGTGTTTCAGCTTTTCTGCTCGTTTTTTATATTGTGCCTCTTACGTGTTTTGTTAAAAATCTAATTATTGGTCCATTATAGAAACAAGCTCTGCCAATTAGGCAGAGCTTGTTTTCTTTCATTACTCTATTTCACGTAGCTTTAAAAATTCTATCTTTTGAATATTAGGTACAGCGATTTTTGTGCCGTCTTGAGTCATGATACTAATATTAATATGTGAATGAATATTTAACAACCATTCTTTTCCGCATCCTAGCGGGATTAACAATTTCCCATTTCCCATAAGTGCATTCATACTGTGTTCGATTTCCATATCATCTAACCAACTTATTGAAACTATAGTTCCATCATTATAGTCCTTTTTCATTAAATGTTTTAATAAAGGATAATCATCAGTGTTTTGGATATGTGATTGTTGTAAATCAAACAATGTGTATGCATAAGTGTCATTTGTCTTGGAAAATTCAACATATACAAAATCAGCTGAGTCACCATCAATTGGAGTTGCTAGATTTATTTGAGTTGACAGATTTTGACTCTGGAGTTCTATGTCAATAATAGGTTTGGTGAATATTTTTTGTAGCGTGTTTATGGAATTACCCCAAGAAGAGGCTATTCTGCCAAGGTGAGCACCATCTAGTGCCAGCGGATTATTCTTGTTATGGAGCAATATTTCTTGTTTTTTCTGTTGGTTGTTCGCTGGTTCAAAACGACAATGTGTATCTGACCATACATATTCTCCGGATGTTATTAACCAATGATATAGATAATAATTATTGAGGGGATTAATGTTGTTTCCTACAATTGTTTTATTGTTGCGCATAAGTTCGACAGTTTCTTTGACTGCATCATATCCTTTTAAAGTACCGGTAACCATAACACTATCTCCTTTCAAATTACATAAATAATATAAATCAAAACTGCGAACGATTCCTAAATAAGATTTATTTGAGTCAAGTTTGCGGGTGTCTTCAAAAGTCTGAGTTATGGAATTATACATGGTCTCGTCAATGAAACAAGGACCTAATTTTTCAATTTGATTATTAGTGGTATAAACATATCCGTCAGGAACGGTATGGCAACTTTCTAATTTTGAATTAGAATCAAGTGACAAAATTCCTACGGAAGCAGTAGATGAAAAGAAATCTATTGGGGCAGAAACTGCAAGCAAAAAGCTACAGAAGCAAAGGGTGAATATTTTTGTATTGAAATTAACAATGTAATTATTTGCAATTACTGTGAACATAACAAATGCTACTATTACTAAACCAATGTTTCTTGAATAAATTGTGTTCATATCTAGTCTGACTACAGTGTAGCTGAAAGAAATAAGCAACATGATTCCGATTGACAATGCAATGCAGGAAGGTATTTTGTTCTTGTGAGTTGTTTTGCGTAATTGTAACGCTAATATAACAGATAACCATATAATGCTTACAGGTAATATAAAGCAAAACAAATAGTATAAAATTAACCGAAGAGGAAGGTTTTCGGTATACGGAAGAAAAAAATCGGGAATGGTTTGTCCGAACTTAGCAATACCGTCAGCATATATTGTTTGACTACTCATGGCAAGCATGTGTTTTAAGGTACCAGTCAAGTATGGAACTCCGAGAATAACAGGAAAAAGGCATAGAAGCCACCAACTCCAAAAGGAAACTTTTGAAATATCTTTTTTTAGCTGACCTGATTGAACATAAGAATTAATTTGGTATAGTCCGAGCGGCAAGAAACCAAGGCAGGTGGCAGCTCCGAAAACAGGATAATATAGTCCGTGGAAAAAGCTTGAAAGAAACCATACCTTTAGCCATAAGTTTTTTTGCGCAACTAGTTTTGGTAATGACAGAAGTAAGGTAATAGGAAGAATTAAGGCAAAACGATTGTAATCTAATACTATTATAAAAAGGGATATAAACAATAGTAACTCGTCGGGCAATTGCTTTTTTAATAGTATGACAATAAAAATTGTTAGAAGCAGATAGAAGAAATTTTGTGTTGCATAGTAATTTGAGACTTGTCCATCTCCAAAAAATGACAGAAAAAATCCTTGAATTACAGAATACATGCCTGATACGGGAATGTATTCGCGGAAAGCTGTTTGACCTAATTCGAACATTTGAAAATATCCAATTGTGTTTTCAAAAGGATGGTGAAGATCATTGATGATAGAGCCGCTGCCAATATAACTGTTAAATGATATTATAGAGATAAGCGTTCCGTGTGTAATGATACTTTTGCTATTTGGAGATGAACTGTTCCAGTTCTTTTTAATCGCAATGAAATTTTCATGACAAAATATTAATATTAGCGTTATAATAACCACAGCTATTGAAGGATGGGTAGGTATAGATATAAATTGGGAGTTGTATTGATATTTGGGAAACAAAAATATGCAGAGTGTAAAAGGGATAAATATTTGTAAGATAGAAGAAATCTTGCAGAATATTTGAACTCCAGGTATAAAAATGTCTATAATAAGACAGAAAAGTACTAAAATAATGGAAATTGTAGAGAGTATTAGAGTATTGATGTTTTTTGAGTTATATATTAGCGCATACAACCTAAATACTCCACAGAGAGCATAAGTGCAGAGAAAAAACACTATAATTCCGGAAGATATAGGGGTTCTTTTAGTAAGTAATTTTGAGAAGAAAAGAATTATCATTAGAAGTATGGCGGTTGATATTAACCAATTGTTTTGAGCGTATATCAGACTGTAGGAGATAAAAAAGCAAACGAACGGATAAACAAACAAGGATGAATTTTCAAAGGAATTTGATGTAGCAGTGGGAACAGAGTTTGCTTTTGATAAATATAAAAAGTGGTAAATGGCGTAAAAAATACAGCCTCCTATAGAGAGTATATAGAAAAGATTTCTTTCGGCAGATTTGTTGCTTCCGATTAAGGCAGTGTATTCGATTACAATATCTTTGAAAGTTTCAGGATTGTTGCCAGTGACGGCCAAATATGCGATTACAAATAAACTGCCTAAAAGCAACATGATAATAAAAGGGATTGCTTGGCTGTTTTCAATTCTATTTTTTGGATTTAATTTTTTCATATTTAAATGCTCCTTTATTATGAAAATCCATAATACTCTAATTGTATTGGAAATAACTAGATGTTAGTATATTAAACTATAATATGGCGTTTATGCAAGGTACAATGTATGATGAGAGGTAAAAAAACATGGCGACGCGATTGAATCGAGCCAAAAAAGGTATAAAACAAACACGTGAAGCAGAGGAGTGTTATGAAGATTCTGCTAAGGTGAAAATAGGTGATGAGGTTATCATGCGTGATGTTAATATAGCAAAAGAAGCGCATCATCAAAGCGGTCAGGGCCGAAGAAAATGAAAAAACTGTCCTGGACGAGCTTGAAACGCCTGAAAGGATTGAGAACCATAATAAATATTTGGAAAAGTTAAATAAAATAATTGAAGAGACTGCAAAATATATGTAAGACTCTCTAAGAGTGGAGGAGAATTAAATTTCGGAAATCATGGATTGATTTTTGTGAGAAGTGCACATTGTAACTATGTGCACTTTTTAATATATTTAAAGTTGTAAACGCTTAATAAAACAGTGCCTTAAAATCCCCTAAAAAACATGAGACAATGATTTTGTATATTTAGGTTTGGACTTTTTTGGGTCTAATTGAAGGAGGCTGTTTATGGATTAGGTTGTTTTAGTCAAAATCAAGTATGTGCCCAAAACTGATACAAACATATACAAGGAGAGATAATCAGATGCATAACATTAATTATCAAATAAGATATGTTGCGTTTTTAGATTTGCTTAGGATTGGAATACCGGTTCGCGGCGGAGTGACGGTTGGACTGCTTATTCATGATGAACGTAAATGTTTTGGGCCGGCAATGAATGATGCATATTCCATGGAGTCAGAAGATACAGTATACCCGAGAGTTATTATTAATCAAGATGTTTTCAGATGTGAATTATCTAAACCGGCGCTTTATTATGACTATATATTGAGAACCAAAGATTTTATAATCAGAAATTTAGAGGCATTTCGTGGGCCTTTTTTGGATGGTTTTTTCGTATATACCCACGGAGCATGCCAAGTGGAATCTGCTTGATGGTGCTGGATATTTTAGTCTTGTCCGCTCTGCGCTTTAAGTCTTGCGATTTCGGCCTCTTTTTCAGCCAGTAGCTGCTCTATCTTTGCGAGTGCCTGCTCTTTTTCGGAGTTAGCAGCTGCAAGCTTAGCGATATCATCAGAGAGCTTAGTATTATCTGAGGAAAGTTTCTCATTATCGACTTTCAAATCCGCAATTACTTTGTTGTACATATTTTCTCTTCGGGTGGCGTCCTGGCGGGCGCGGGCCATGGCGCGGATTGTCTCCTCGCAGTGCATGTTATATAAAGTTTTGGAAGCTTCCATGATAGATTCATTCTGCTTGGCGATCATTTTTATTTCCTCCCACGTGGTTGCTTTAAAGAGTCGTGCCCAGTAGTCGATTTCCCAGACCTTGTCTTCCTCGGTTGCCAAATTGATTTTAGATAAGTTTACCACGCTGAGAGCAAATTTACTACTGTAAAGATGATGATTTTTGATATTTAAAAGCTTGTAAGTGGCATAGAATTCTTCCGGTGCATCCTTAAACGGTGTGAAGTCAAGAAAACCGATGTGTATGGCCGGTGCGACATTCGAATAATCATCGCCTTTGCAGAGATTGTCATAGCTTCGGCAAAGATAAGAAAGGGAACGGTCCTGCCAGTTGAGCTGATTTTCGACCTGCATTTCCAGGTTGATGACGGAGTGGTTGTTCAGCGAAATGTTGATGTCCAGAACGAATTCCTTGGCATCAATCTGCTCGCCGAGCACGATGGGGTTGGTGACGACCACGGAAGACACTTCGTCCGGACGCAGATGAAGCAGTGCGCAGATCAGTGCTTTCAGCACCTTTTTATTTTCCTGCAGCACAGCGCGGAACATGTAGTCGTTGGTAAACCCGTACTCGATGGCTCCGGTAGCGGACGCAAAATCGCCGCCAAGCTTAGTGGTAACCTTGTTTTGTTTCATAGATACAAAACTCCTTTCGTATGAAATTAAAATAACTGTGAAAATGCGGCGAACTGCCAAGAACTATTGCGCGGTGTACAGAAGACACTGCGGAATGAATTTTCACAAATAGGTAAGATAGATTATAGGAAAAACTTGAATTATTGTCAATATTTGTCAATTGATATTGAAGAAAAAATTGATTAGTGATAAAATCCTTTTAGGCTACATCTGTTTAGTCACGAGGATGGATGGGCTTGGAAAAACAAGTGAAAATTATAAAAATGGAAAACCTCATTGGATGCCGCGAACATCCGATGGGGTTTTTGTGCTTTAAAATAATAGAATGGGGGAATAATCGATATGTGTGAATAGTAATAAATATAAAAAAGAAGCGTGAAGATGTGAAGAGAGAAAGATGGTGAAAATATGATCTACAAATTACCAGAGAAAATCAGTAAGTGGGATTTATACAATAAGGTTTTGCCGGAGTTGACGGAACAATATAAACATATTAAAAAGGGAGATACTACAGCAGTTTCCCTGGTTCAAACTGAGCAAATAAACTCTAATGCGGTGACTCTTTTTGCGGGAATGCTGAATTTGTTACAAAATAAGAGTCAGAATCCGGTATATTTAGAGTTTGCATATAATCCTAGATTTCTTGGATTTTTGGAGTCAATTGACTTTTTAAGACAATTGCAAGCAAAAGGGATTGTTGAATATGAATATGATTATACGGCCGATTTAAAGACAGATATGTATAGTAAGAATAATAAACTATATTCTTTTCAGCCATGCAAATATTTTGAAGATAAATTGATTGAGGAAAAAAAAGAATTTAGAGATAATCTTGCACAAAATATGTTGTTTTGGTTAAAATCAACCCCATTTTTTAAAAAGGAAACAACACCAATAAAAGGGGATCAGATGTGGGAAACAACACTGGGAGCAGTTGCAGAGCTTATTGACAATGCCATATTGCACAGTGGTTCTATAAGTTATCTTTATATGCAGTCGGGGATTAAGTTTGAGGATAATAAAAAAGGATATCTTATATCTGTTGCGGATGTAGGGAAGGGGTATTATGGGGCTTTGAGTGAGAAAATCGAAAAGCAACCAGAGGAAGAATGCATATTGTATACACAAAGTTCCAGAGAACAGTTTTATCGATATGCGCATAGTTTGGGAATTGATATTGAAAAAGAGATAAATTTTTTGTCAATTATGGAGGCGCTATATTATTCTCAGATACAAGACAGAGAAATAGACTTATATAAGCTTAAAAATTCATTGGCAATTTCCAATGCTAATTTTCGTATACATCAAAGAAATAAAGAGATTGTTTTTACTTCCAAGCAGTGTGGAGGGTGTAACAATAGAGAAGACATTTTAAATTGTTTGCAATGTATATGGAATAGGAAAGATACTAGCGAAACATCTTTGAAAACGTATCCGATAGAAATGGCGGGGGTACATATTGAAATAGAATTTATACAGGAGAAAAAAAATGTTTGAAATTATTAATGAAGAAAAAAAGCAGATTATAATATCTTTGCATTTGGAACAAATATATATAGAAATGAATTCGATTAATCATTTAAAGGACGAAAAGAAACTTTTTAAAACAGATACGTTAACTAAAAGTTGTGTTGATTATTTAGTGAAGCGTTTTTCTGATAATAAACAATATGGTGGTTATGAATATATTATCGATTTTCAGCATATAAAGTATGTACAGAGAAATATGAATGGAGTTTTCTTGGGGTGGATATCAGGTTTGGATAAGAGGAAAATAATTCATTTTGAAAATTTTGACAATTATATTGAATTAAGACATAAAAGTATTCCTGAGGAATCGCAAACTGATTATCAAAATGCATTTGCTGAATATGGAAAAAAATATATTGTTGCGAACTGTTGTGATGGAAAAGGATATACGACGCAGATAGGAACTCGACTAGGGGTCTATGTCGACTTAAAAAAAATAATTAATGATTCGGTAGAAATGTTGCGTTGGTGTTACATTATTGCCTGTGGTTTGGACGAGTATTTTTCAACGGAAAATGAGTTGATAGAAAAGAAGAGTTTGTTTTTTTGTCATACAATGAACGGAACATACATATCAGGAATACTCTCGCAATTGATAGGGTGCAACATAGTGTATGTTGATCATCTGGGACCTTATAATAAGTTAAACAAAATTGATTTTTATAAAGAAAAGTCGCACTCCAAAGAATTCATAATTGTTGCCGACATGATGTGTCAGGGAAATGAGTTTTTAAGAGCAAAAAATATTGTTGAGTACATGGGAGGGACCGTGAGTGGGTGTGTAGGTATATTAAAAATGAATATATCTAATTTACTGAAAGACTATCCTGTTAATATTTTTGCATTAGAATATACGGCGGAAGATGCTGCAAAAGAACTTAGCTATACAATTTGTACGGACCTATGCTCTGTAAAATGTAGCAGTTGTAAACGAAAGGAGGGATAATTAATTATGAAAATGCGTAAAATTTTACATATTTCTGATTTGCATTTTTGTGAACTAGAGGGAAAGAAATCTTTACTTCAAAACGATAAATATTTTGCTGATTTTATTAATTCGATAAAAGGTTTTGAAAATTTGGACACACTTGTAATTAGTGGCGATATTGTTGATTGCGGTGGAAACCAAAGAGTATTTGAATGTGCGGGCGATTTTATAAAGAAAATTAAAGAAGAAACAGGGATTAAAAATATTTTATCTGTTCCAGGTAATCATGATGTTAGTCGAACACGCTTAAAAACATATAGTGAAAGAAAAGATGTCAATACCCAAAAGCTTTGGGAGAATTATGATGAGAAACTCGGTTATTATTGGGAATTTATTGAAGCCAATAAGATAAATTTTTGTCATAACTCCGGAATGGTTTCTTATTTGATTTTAAACGACCCCAATGTTATTTTGCTTGGTTTAGACAGTACTGATCGAATTGGGATAGAAGATCAATGTGGATATGTTAATGTAAAGGAATTGGAAAAAAGCATTAAAAATTTGTTTGACCAAAAGGGCAAGTTTGAAGAGTATATTAAGATAGCCGTGCTGCATCACAGACCATTAATTTATGAAAGTGGTTCGCAAACAATTACAGAAAATAATAGTAATCAAATCGGTGTGTACGGTACTTGTAACTCTGCTAATTGGAAAGAGGTTAAACAAACACTTCAGAAATATGGTATTCAATATATATGGACAGGACATGTTCATGGTTCGCAAAGTGGTCATATTTGGTCCGGTGAGAAAACAGAAGGGGGCATAACTTATAGTACCGTTGGTAGTATTGGTGTAGATTTCAGTATAGAATTAAGAGAAAATCTGGATGCTGAAAAGGCTAAACAATTTATGAGCAGATTAGATGACTTGCAGTGTTATGTATCATTATACGGAAATCACAATTCGTATAATGTGTGGACAATCACAGATACAGGACTTGTTCGCGAAGAGCAATATAAGTACATAGTTGATGAAGGGGAAAGATGTTGGTACAAATGGAGTGGCAAAGACTTTGGAGAAGAACAACAAGGAACCACAGAAGGAGATGTGTTCGGAACGCAAGTGGATTGTGTAGATGAACAATCGGAAGAGAGTGAACCACCAGAAAATTATGGAGAAAAAATACTAGAGTGTGTGCGAGAACACGGATTGTATAAGACAGGACATTATCATTGGAAAAATTCTGCCAGACTTAATTGGATAGATACCTCTTATTTTTTTCAAAATAGAGAGATGATGTATTGTATTGCAAGAGGAATAAACAAACTTTTTGAAGAAAAGGAATTAAAAGATGTAGACTGTGTCATTGGATTAGGAATTAAAGGAGCATTGTTGCTATCTTATATACGTTTTCTGTTTCAAGAAAAGCAGTGTACATATTTTCCTGAAAACAGAAAGGAGTATAACGAGTATGAGATGGCGTTATTTGGTAATGAAAAGAAATACACCAATATTGCGGTAATTACTGATGTAGTTCATTCCGGCAATACGATAAAAGAGTTCGCAAAGGTTATTTATGATACTTACAATAAGGACAAATCAAATAATAAGGATAAGTTGAATATTAAGGTTGTTACAATTTTTGATTCAACTCAAGATCATAAAATAGCAGAATTGCGTGGAAAAGCAAAATTCAAACTTTTTTCTTTGGCGAAGTTAAAAGTGACAAAGTGTCCAGGTGGTGGAGAAAACTGTGACATTTACTTAAACAAGCTTGCCGATGTAATTGAGTATAAGGAGGATGAAAATGAGAGTAATTAACCCGGAAATTATTGTGTTGGATGACATTAATGGTTCTGATATGCTTAAGAGAATCGAAAAAATAGGACGAGTATGCTATAAATCAGAGGATAAGATTACACAAGATTCAGCCGAAAAATTTGTGAGGAATATATTGAAAAGTGGGCATGAATCAGTTATAGAACATGAGAAAATATCTGTACGTATTATATGTGATCGTGGCGTTACACACGAGATAGTAAGGCATCGAATCGCAAGTTACAGTCAAGAAAGTACAAGATATTGCAATTACAATAACGAAAAGTTTGGGAAAGAATTAACGGTAATAAAACCACTTTTTTGGGAGGAAGACAGTGCAGAGTATAAATTGTGGTTAGAAACAATGCAAATGATAGAAAAGTCTTATAACCAAATGATTGAGTTAGGGGCAGAACCGCAACAGGCAAGAAGTATTTTGCCTAATAGTCTTAAAACTGAAATTGTTGTTACGATGAATTTGCGTGAATGGAGACATTTCTTCCGTTTGCGTACTTCAAAAAGAGCACATCCGCAGATGCGAGAAGTTGCCTGCGCTTTACTGGAGGTATTTAAGCAGAAGGTACCGGTCGTTTTTGACGATATTGATTTTGACTGACAATGAGGTGGACCGAAATCCGGGTCATCCAACTTTATGGGGCTGGCGTTAAAAATCGCCAGCTCTTTTAGAATGGAAAATTTCAATGTTCGAGGCTCTTTGCGCTCTATTCAAACGGATACGTAATATTTAACGAAGTCTGCGCCGTATTTCCCTGCGCATCATATGCAGTGACAACAATAGTAAAGGTGGCTTCCTCATAGAAATTTGCTCCGAACATCCATTGGTATCCATCCGTGCTGTGCATATTCATAGGATCATATGTTTGGTTTGGAGTAGAAGCCTGAAGTGCTACTTTGACAGCATGGAAATTTGTGGTGGCGGTAATAATGGCGTTCAAATCCGTTCCTGCTTGAGCAACCGGACGGCAAGAGGCAACAACGGTAGGCGTAGCTATGGAAGAAACATTCTCTGCTTTCACAATCGGGGTTTCTGTTTCTGGAATGTTTGCATAGTAGCCGGAGGATATTTTTTTGCCTTCAGGTAAAACGATTTCGGCAGTCAGCTTTGCGTTGGAATGGTCTTTGGTTGGCTCAATAGTCGTAGTAAATATATGTTTGTCATTCGTTTCGTGGTATTGTGTCAGTTCTTCCAAGGCAATGCCATTAATATAGATATTAATATGATATGCGGTCAAATTTGTTGTCACTTCGACGTTATAGGCGGAAACGCCGGAGTTGTGCGGAGTTAACGTGATATTTGTGATCATAGGTTCACGGGATCTTGGATAAAGGTGAAATGCGCACAATAAAATATTAAATAAAATGAACAGGCAGAGAATAACTGCAGTAAATAAATGAAAGCTATAAATTGCCTTTTCTTTTTTGGAATGTCGTATTTTGAGATTGGGAATGAAAGGGAGAATTAAACCGATAATACCGATGAAGAGTCCCCAAATAGCGATGGTCGTATCATGCGAGTATTTAATATAGTTAATTCCACAAATAGCGCATGCAACAATTGAAAGATAGAATATAATTAAGATACAAATGGATAAAGGAGAATGGAGTTGGATGGTGTTGCCCTTTTTTATAAATGTGATGAACTTTGAAAATAGATTCTTTTTCATAGTGGTCCCCCTCGAGCGTTTGCAATTGATATATGTGTAGAATATTATATAAATTTAGAAGCTTCCATGATGGATTTGTTCCGCTCAGCGATTATTTCCATTTCTTCCTATGTGCTTGCTTGGAAGAGCCGGACCCGGTAATCGATGTCCAATGCCTTGTTGTCTTCGGTTGCAATGCCTATTTTAGATAAGTTTACCACGCTGAGGGCAAATTTACGACTGTAAAGATGATGATTTTTGATAGAGTAGTGCAAAGTGACAGAGAATCATTCAATAAAAAAGTAAAGTGGGCACATATCAATAAACTGCAAGAAAATGCCAAAGATTTCACCCAATCCCGGGCACTACAGCTACGTTATTTCACATAGGTCCAAACAAGCTGATTTTTACAAAGAATCGAGCTGAAATGCGGAGTTTCATGGGTCTTTTTCGGTGTTTTTTTCATATATGCCCATGCGGAGTTCGGCAAGAAGAAGGAGCCCGACAAGAAGCCGGAGCCCGACAATGAACTACGACACCGATTTTGTTTGTTTTTTCCGCAAATAATGTTATACTATGAAAGAACTGAAAAAACATTTCACAGGAGAAAACGATTATGATGGAAAAAAACGCAAAAATATATGTGGCAGGACACCGCGGAATGGTTGGTTCTGCGATTGTGAGAGAACTGGAGCGTCAGGGGTATACCAATATCATTACCCGCACGCACGCAGAGCTTGATCTTTGCAGACAGGATCAGGTGGAGAAATTTTTTGAAGAGGAAAAGCCGGACTATGTATTTTTGGCAGCAGCCAAAGTGGGTGGCATTGTGGCCAACTCCGAGGCGCTGGCAGATTTTATGTATGACAATATGATGCTTGAGATGAATGTGATTCACGCAGCGTGGAAGAATGGTTGTAAGAAGCTGGAATTCCTCGGATCTTCCTGCATTTATCCGCGTATGGCTCCGCAGCCGATGAAGGAGAGCTGTCTGCTGACATCCGAGTTGGAAAAGACCAACGAGGCTTATGCCCTTGCCAAGATATCAGGACTCAAATTTTGTGAGTATTTGAATAAGCAGTACGGAACCGACTACATCAGTCTGATGCCGACCAATCTGTACGGTCCGAATGATAATTATCATCCGACCCACAGCCATGTGTTGCCGGCGCTGATTCGTCATTTCCACGAAGCAAAAGAGCAGAACCTCCCATACGTAACCTGTTGGGGAGACGGAAGTCCGCTCCGCGAGTTTTTATATGTGGATGACCTTGCAAACCTCTGTGTATTTCTTATGAACAACTACAGTGGGGATGAGACGGTCAATGCGGGAAGCGGAAAAGAGATTACGATCAAAGGTCTCACAGAGCTCGTTGCCAAGGTAATCGGTTACGAAGGTGAAATCCGCTGGGATACTTCCAAGCCGAACGGAACACCGCGCAAGCTCCTTGATGTTTCCAAGGCAGCTTCTCTTGGCTGGACTTACAAGACAGAGCTGGAAGACGGAATCCGTCTTTCTTACGAAGACTTCTTAAACAACCCGATGAGAGCAGAAAGATAAAACATAACCCGGATATTTGAGTGCTCAAATATCCGGGTTTGTAATTCGTGTTATTTGTCATTTTTTAATAGTTCAATCTCAGCCTTCAAAGCGGCGATTTCGGCGTCCTTCTTTTCAATGATTTTGGCTATCTCCTTCTCGTGTTCCATTTCAATAATATCAATGTCCAATAATAAAGATTCATCAGTCATCATGTTGAGGTCCTCCATTTCATCATAATGGGCATAGATGTGATCATAGAGTTTCTGCGTTAAACGGCGGAGTCTTCTGGCATCATCTATGGTGATGTTTCCGGCATCTAAGTTCATATTGATTGCACCGATTATATCATGAAAAATAAGGTGTTGCAATGCAGAAAGATTTTCTTTTGATCGTTCTTTTTGAATGGCGGAACGTAGTTTGAGAAGTTCAAATGGAATAAGGATAATGAGTTTCTTTTTTGTCAGTTCTTCCGGTGTGGTTTCCAAATACTTGAAAGTAGAGACTTTGTAAGGGAAGGTTCCTTGTGATCCAAAATCTAAATTTAGTATGTATTCATCAGGGGTTCCGGGACGATCATAGAGAAGTATAACTTTGGGCTCCGGAAAATATAAGGTTTGTGGGGAGAGCGGATCATTGGTTTGCAACGCTACACTTTTTTGCTTTTGTGCGTGGCCGAAGCCATATTCGAATACGCGCAATACAATGTTTTCGTCGTGGGATATTTGTGCCTCTAGATGATAACTGTATTTTCCGGCAATAGTCAGAATTGTGTCGGCAAGACACATGTGAAGGCCTTCATTTACATTTTCCGTCCAGTTGTAGGTGACCGTGCTGTCAGTTGGATAATCGGTTTCGAATAGGCCGTTAATCATGTTAATAACTGCGGTAGATGAGAGTGTAAAGATTTTTTTGAATATGCGATCATAGATCGGATGAATAGATTGTGACATAGATAGTCCTCCTTTGAAATGAAAAATAGATTTTGAATGGTATGTGATTTTGGGTTTTGAAATTTTGACCGAATGGTCAGAATATAGAAAATTCAGATAGATGTATTATAAGTTGGTCAAATGAAAAAAGCAATATAGAATATTGTTTTTTAAAGGAATAATGATATACTGAAGAGCAGAAAGATAAATCACAAAGGGAGAACATTAATGTCAAAGAAAATAGTCATCATAGGATGCGGCGGAGTCGGAGCGGCCATCGGTTATTCGATTATGCTTACGGATGAAGCGGAAGAGATCGTGTTTATCGATCCGGCGGTTGACCGGATGCGGGGCGAAATTCTGGATATGGATCAGGGCCTTGGCTATATGCGGAATACGAGTGTCCGCGCAGGAGATTATGCGGACTGTGCAGACTGTGATATTATCATTATTACGGCGGGGCGCAACCGAAAACCGGGAGAGACCAGAAGGGATCTGCTGGAAGGAAATAAGCAGATTATGACCGGGATTTTGGAGCAGATCCGCCCGTATTACAAGGACAGTTTTGTCATTATCATCAGCAATCCGGTCGATGCGCTGACGCAGGTGGCCTACGAGCAGGGATTTATTCCGGCGGACAAGCTTTGCGGAACCGGATGTATTTTGGACACATCCAGATGGATTTGCGAACTTGCCAAATACCTGCAGGCAGATAAAAATAAAGTCACCGGATGGGCTGTGGGAGAACACGGATCCGGACAGTATATGTTGTGGGATTCGGTCAAGGTGGACGGCTCTCCGGTGGAGGACTACTGCGCAGCGAACCACATTGCGTGGAATGAGGAAGTGAAAGAGCGTCTGCAGAAGACGGTCACCGACATGGGGGCGGATATCATCGCCCGCAAAGGAAGAACCCAGTACGGGATTGCCGGTACGACGACTTATTTGGTGAAATGTCTGCTGGGACAGGAAAAGACCCCGGTTTCCATCAGTTGTAAGCCGG